>CAVPXA010000037.1:0-27706 GCA_963709635.1 uncultured Thermoleophilia bacterium | reverse complement strand
CGGCCAAGGCCGCGAAGAAGGCCGCCGAGAAGAAGCCGGCCGCCAAGAAGCCGGCCGCCAAGAAGGCCGCGCCGGCCAAGGCCGCCAAGGCCGCCAAGCCGGCCGCCAAGAAGGCCGCCGCCAAGGTCAAGGCCGAAGAGCCCAAGGCCGAGCGTCCGCCGAAGCCCGTGCATGCCGCCAAGGATGTGGCCGAGGTCCGCAAGGGCGCCGCAGGCGTCGCGACCTTCGTCGACGCCGCAGGCAAGGAAGTCGAGACGCGCAAGCTCGCCGATGACCGCTTCGGCGTGGCCGCCGACGTCAACACGCTGCACCTGGTCGTGCGCGCCGAGCAGGCCGCGCGCCGCTCCGGCACCGCGTCCACCAAGACACGCGGCGAGGTCAGCGGGTCCACCGCCAAGCTCTACCGGCAGAAGGGCACCGGCCGCGCCCGCGCGGGCAGCGTCAAGTCGCCCATCCGCACCGGCGGCGGCATCACCTTCGGCCCGCATCCGCGCAGCTTCGACATCAAGATCAACAAGAAGGTCATCCGCAAGGCGCTCTCCATGGCGCTGAGCGAGCGGGCGGCTCACGGCCGCGTGTTCGTGGCCGCCGGTCTCGAACTGGCCGAGCCCAGCACGCGCACCGTCGAGCAGTTCCTGGTGAACCTCGACTGCGCCGCCCCCGTGCTCATCGTCACGAGCGACGAGCCGGTCGTCACGAAGTCAGTCAGCAACCTTCCGTACGCCGAGGCGTCGGAGGTGGCCGCCCTGTCCACCGAGCAGGTACTGCGTGCCCGCTCGCTGGTGCTCACCGAGAAGGCGTTCGCCGCCCTGAACGAGGCCTGACCTATGGTTGAAGCAGAGAAGATCATCCTCCGGCCGATCATCAGCGAGAAGAGCTACGCGCAGATCGACCACAGCAGGTACACCTTCGAGGTGCATCCCGACGCGCACAAGACCATGATCGCCCAGGCGGTCCAGCAGTTGTTCAACGTGACCGTCGTCGGCGTCAGCACCGCGAACGTGCGTCCCAAGCCGAAGCGCCGCGGGTTCACGCGCGGCCGCACCTCGGCCTGGAAGAAGGCCGTCGTGCAGCTCGCGCCCGGCGACAAGATCGAATTCTTCGAGGGCAGGTAATGGGCATCAAGCGATTCAAGCCGACCTCGCCCGGCCGCCGGTTCATGACGGTCGACACGTTCGAGGACATCACCCGCAGCGAGCCGGAGCGCTCGCTCGTGGCGCCGCTCAAGAAGAACGGCGGCCGCAACAGCTACGGGCGCATCACCACGCGTCACAAGGGCGGCGGCCACAAGCGGCGCTACCGCATCATCGACTTCAAGCGGGACAAGGACGCCGTGCCGGCCAAGGTCGCGCAGATCGAGTACGACCCGAACCGCTCGGCGCGCATCGCCCTGCTCCACTACGCGGACGGCGAGAAGCGCTACATCCTCGCGCCGCAGGGCCTCAAGGTCGGGGACGTCGTCGAGTCCGGCGCGGCCGCCGACATCAAGCCCGGCAACGCGCTGCCGCTGGAGAACATCCCATCCGGTACCACCATCCACAACATCGAGCTCCAGCCCGGCCGCGGCGGCCAGCTGGTCCGCAGCGCGGGCACGAGCGCCCAGCTGCAGGCCAAGGAGAAGGGGTACGGCGTCGTCCGTCTCCCCTCCGGAGAGCTGCGTCGCATCCGCCTCACCTGCCGCGCGACGGTGGGCGAGCTCAGCAATTCCGATCATTCGAACCTCTCCGGCGGCAAGGCCGGTCGTACCCGCTGGCGCGGCGTGCGCCCGACCGTGCGCGGCACGGCCATGAACCCCGTCGACCACCCGCATGGCGGCGGCGAGGGCAAGACGACCGCCGGCCGTCATCCGGTCACGCCGTGGGGTGTCCCGACGCTCGGGTACCGCACGCGCGCCAACCACAAGTCTTCAGACAAGTTCATCATCCGCGGCCGCAAGCGCGGCAAGCGTGGATAAGGCAGGAGGCACCTTTTGAGCAGGTCAGCAAAGAAGGGTCCGTTCGTCGAAGAGCGCCTCATGAAGCGCATCGAGCAGATGAACGCCGCCGGCCAGAAGAAGATGATCAAGACCTGGTCGCGGGCCTCGACGGTCTTCCCCGACATGGTCGGTCACACCATCGCGGTGCATGACGGGCGCAAGCACGTGCCCATCTTCGTCAGCGAGTCCATGGTCGGTCACAAGCTGGGTGAGTTCGCTCTCACCCGCACGTTCCGCGGTCACATCAAGGGTGACCGCTCGGCGAGAAGGTAAGCAGGGATGGCAGTCAAAGCAACGGCAAAGTACGTGCGTGTCGCTCCGCGCAAGGCGCGCGAAGCGGCCGACCTCATCCGCGGCAAGTCCGTGACCGAGGCGCGCAGCGTGCTGTTCTTCGCCAATCGTAATTCGGCTCGCGTCGTCGCCGCGGTGCTCAACTCCGCGGTCGCCAACGCAGAGCACAACAACGCCCTCTCCGCCGACGACCTGTACGTCCAGGAAGCCAGGGTCGACGAGGGTCCGACGCTCAAGCGGTGGAAGTTCCGGGCCATGGGCCGCGTGAACCGCATCCGCAAGCGCAGCAGCCACATCACCGTCGCGGTAGAGCAAAGGGAGGGCCGTTCCTAATGGGCCAGAAAGTGCATCCCGGCGGCTTCCGCGTCGGCGTGATCCACGACTGGAAGTCGCACTGGTACACGGAGAAGGAATTCAAGCAGTTCCTGGCCGAGGACGAGCGGATCCGCCTGCACATCTTGCGCAAGCTCTCACACGCCGGTCTCTCTCGCATCATCATCCGCAAGGACCAGAACAACATCACCATCGACATCCACACCGCTCGCCCCGGCATCGTGATCGGCAAGAGCGGCTCTGAGGTCGACGCGCTCCGCAAGGAGATCCACGCGATGACCCACAAGAACGTGCAGGTCAACATCATCGAGGTCAAGCGTCCGGAGCTCGACGCCGTGCTGGTGGCACAGTCCATCGCCGAGCAGCTCGAGAACCGTGTCAGCTTCCGCCGCGCCATGAAGCGCGCGCTCACGAGTGCTATGCGCTCCGGCGCGGCCGGCATGCGTGTGCGCTGCGGCGGCCG
The DNA here is from genome assembly GCA_963709635.1 of uncultured Thermoleophilia bacterium. Taxonomy (GTDB): domain Bacteria; phylum Actinomycetota; class Thermoleophilia; order UBA2241; family UBA2241; genus CAIXSE01. Next base: position 24,644 of record CAVPXA010000037.1, on the reverse strand, counting down.
CCTGGGTGGCGCCGAGATGGCGCGCAACGAGCACTACAGCGAAGGTCGCGTCCCGCTGCACACCCTGCGAGCGGACATCGACTACGGCTTCCGTGAGGCTCGCACCACGTTCGGGCGCATCGGCGTGAAGGTCTGGATCAACAAGGGCGAGATCCTGCCCGAGGGCTACCCGATGGACGAGACCAAGGCGCGCCTGGAGCGCGACGAACAGCGCCGCGACGACCGTGGTGGTCGCGACCGCCGCCCGCGCCGTGACGGCGCCCCCGGCGGACGCGGTCCCGGTGGTCCGGGTCGTGGCCCCGGCGGTCCCGGTGGTCCCGGACGCGGTCCAGGCGGACCCGGTCGTGGCCCTGGTGGTCCCGGACGCGGTCCCGGCGGCCCCGGCCGTGGCGGCCCGGCGGCCCCGGCCGTGGCGGACCCGGCGGTCAGAGGCCCTCTGTGGGCCCCAAGGCCCCCATGGGCCGGCAGGCTCCCAACCGCTCGGCCAAGCCGGCCGACGCGCCCAAGCCTGAGACCAAGCCCGACGCGCCCAAGACCGAGCAGAGCTGACGGGAGAGGACGTAGACGATGCTCCTGCCAAAGAGAGTCAAGCACAGGAAACAACACCGCGGCCGCATGGCCGGCACCGCCCAGGGCGGTACCACCGTCGAGTTCGGCCAGTACGGCCTGAAGGCGATGGAACGCGGCTGGATCACCAACCGCCAGATCGAGGCCGCCCGTATCGCCATGACGCGGTACATCAAGCGTGGCGGCAAGGTGTGGATCAACGTGTTCCCGCACAAGCCGGTGACGCGTAAGGCCGCGGAGACCCGCATGGGCGGCGGCAAGGGCTCGCCCGAGGGTTGGGTCGCCGTGGTCAAGCCCGGCAGGGTCATGTTCGAGCTTGCCGGCGTGAGTGAACCCGTGGCCCGCGAGGCGATGCGCCTGGCAGCCCACAAACTGCCCATCAAGTGCAAGTTCGTGACGAGGGAGGGCAGTCCATTTGAAGGCTAACAAGCTTCGCGAGTTCTCCGAGGACGAGCTCACCGTGCGCCTCAAGGACACGCGCAAGGAGCTCTTCAACCTGCGCTTCCAGCACGCCACCGGGCAGCTCGACAACCCGCAAAAGTTGAACGCGACGCGCCGTGAGATCGCTCGCCTGCTCACCCTGCAGGCCGAGCGGGAGCACGAGCGCACGGCGACCGGTGGTGAAGCCTGATGGCGACGACGAAGAAGACAGACAGCGGCAAGCCCGCTCCCAAGCAGTCCGCGGCCCGCAAGCCGGCGGCAAAGAAGGCAGCGGCCAAGAAGGCCGCTCCCGCCAAGAAGTCGGCCGCCAAGAAGGCCGTCGCTCCCGAGGTCAAGGCCGTCAAGAAGGTCTCGGCCGCGCGCAGCAAGGCCAAGGCCGAGCGCAAGGCTCCTGAGAAGGTGCCGGGCCGCAAGGAGCGTCGTGGCATCGTCGTGAGCGACGCCATGGACAAGACCATCGTCGTGCGCATCGACGTGGCGCAGAAGCACGAGCGGTACGGCAAAGTCGTCCGCCGCTCGAGCAAGCTGCACGCGCACGACGAGCAGAACGCGGCCGGCGTCGGCGACCTCGTGCGTGTCGTCGAGACGCGTCCGCTGAGCGCCACCAAGCACTGGCGCCTGCTCGAGGTCCTCGAGAAAGCCAAGTAAGAATCCGGTCAGAGGAAGCACATGATCCAGGTTGAGTCCAGACTACGAGTCGCCGACAACACGGGCGCACGCGAGATCCTCTGCATCCGGATCCGCGGAGGCTCCAAGCGGCGCTACGGTACGGTCGGCGACATCATCGTCGGTACCGTCAAGGTCGCCACGCCCGGCGGCAGCGTGAAGAAGGGCGACGTGGTGCGCGCGGTCATCGTGCGTACCAAGAAGGAATACGGTCGTAAGGACGGCACGTACATCGCGTTCGACGAGAACGCCGCCGTCATCATCGACAACCAGAACAACCCGCGCGGGACCCGCATCTTCGGTCCTGTCGCCCGCGAGCTGCGCGAGAAGAACTTCATGAAGATCGTCTCGCTCGCTCCCGAGGTGCTGTGATGAGCAACATGAAGATCAAGAAGGGCGACCAGGTGCGTGTCATCAGTGGCAAGGAGGCGGGCAAGACCGCCAAGGTGACCCGCGTCGAGACCGAGAAGCACCGCGTCGTCCTCGAGCGGCTCAATATGGTGAAGAAGCACACCAAGCCGAACCCCAAGACCAACCCGCAGGGCGGCGTCATCGAGCGCGAGGCCCCCATGGACGCGTCCAACGTGATGCTCGTCTGCCCCTCCTGCGGTCAGCCCACCCGTGTCGGGTACCGGCTGATCGAGGGTGGCGGCAAGGTCCGCACGTGCCGCCGCGCCAACTGCGGCAAAGACATCGACAAGGCGTGACGATGGCCAGGCTCAAGGACAAGTATTTCAAAGAGATCGTGCCCGAGCTCAAAGAGGAGTTCGGCTACCGCAACGTGATGGAAGTCCCGCGCGTCACCAAGGTCACGCTCAACATGGGCGTCGGTGAGGCGAAGACGAACGCGAAGCTGCTCGACGAAGCCGTCGAGGAGATGGCGCTGATCAGCGGCCAGCGGCCGGCGATCACCAAGGCGCGCAAGTCCATCGCCAGCTTCAAGCTGCGCGAGGGGATGTCCATCGGCTGCCGCGTCACCCTTCGTGGTGAGCGCATGTACGAGATGATCGACAGGCTCGTGTCGATCGCCCTGCCACGCATCCGCGACTTCCGCGGCATCGACCCTGCCCAGTTCGACGGGCGCGGCAACTTCGCCATGGGCGTGCGCGAGCAGACCATCTTCCCCGAGATCGACTACGACTCGGTGGAGACGTTCCGCGGTCTCAACGTCGTCATCACGACGACCGCCAAGACGGACGAGGAAGGGCGCGCCCTGCTGAGCAAGCTCGGCATGCCGTTCCGTTCCAACTAGGAGCATCTGAAGCATGGCCAAGACATCCCTCGTGGTGAAGGCGGGACGCAAGCAGCGCTACAAGACGCGGGAGTACAACCGCTGCCAGCGCTGCGGACGCCCGCGCGCCTACTACCGTAAGTTCGGGCTCTGCCGCATCTGCCTGCGCGAAGTCGCGCACCAGGGCGTCATCCCCGGTCTGACCAAGTCGAGCTGGTGAGGAGGCGAGGACCATGTCAATGACTGACCCCATCGCCGATATGCTCACGCGCATCCGCAACGGCAGCACCGCGCGGCACAGCACGGTCGAGATCCCGGCGAGCAAGATGAAGGCCGAGATCGCGCGGCTCATGCTGGAGCAGGGCTACATCGCCGGCTACGACAAGAAGAGTGGGGAGCAAGGCGACGTCATCATCGTCGAGCTCAAGTACGGCAAGAACCGGGAGCGCGTCATCTCCGGCATCAAGCGGGTCTCCAAGCCTGGGCGTCGTGTCTATGCCAACAAGGAGACGCTGCCCAAGGTGCTCGGCGGGCTCGGCACGGCGATCATCTCGACGTCGCGAGGCCTTGTGACCAGCGCTGAGGCGCGGAAACTCGGCCTCGGCGGCGAGGTCATCTGCTTCATCTGGTAAGGACGGGACATGTCGAGGATCGGAAAAGCCCCAATCCCGCTGCCCGACAGCGTGGACTTCAACTACGACAACGCCGTCGTCACCGTGAAGGGCCCCAAGGGTGAACTCACCCAGCGGGTACCTCGCGAGATGATGGTGGAGGTCGGCGACGGCCTCATCCAGGTCAAGCGGCCCACGGACAGCGGTCAGCACCGCTCGCTCCACGGGCTGACCCGGACGCTCATCGCCAACATGGTGACCGGCGTCACCGACGGCTTCGAGAAGCGCCTCGAGATCGTCGGCGTCGGCTACCGCGCCAGCGTCAAGGGCGACGACCTGGAACTCCTGGTCGGGTACAGCCATCCGGTGGTCATCGCGCCGCCGGAGCACATCACGTTCGAGTGCCCGCAGCAGACAGTGGTCATCGTGCGGGGCATCGACAAGCAGGTCGTCGGCGAGGTCGCTGCCAAGGTGCGCTCCATCCGGCCGCCCGAGCCCTACAAGGGCAAGGGTATCCGGTACGCCGGCGAGTACGTCCAGCGCAAGGTCGGCAAGCGCGCCTAGAGCGCTGCCTGAGAGAAGAGGAACGACCACAAGATGAGCGCAACCACCATCAGAGAGGCCCGGGCCCGGCGCAAGCGCCGCATCCGCGGCCGCATCAGCGGTACTGCCGAGCGCCCGCGCGTCTCGGTGTTCCGCTCCAACCGGGCCATCTACGCCCAGCTCGTCGACGACTCCGCCGCGACCACCGTCGCGTCGGCCCGCTCCGGCGAGGTCGACACGTCCGGCCTCAAGAAGGCCGAGGTCGCGAAGAAGGTCGGCGAACTGCTGGCGCAGCGCGCCAAGGACAAAGGCATCGAGAGCGTCGTGTTCGACCGCTCGGGCTATCTGTATCACGGCCGAGTCAAGGCTCTCGCCGAGGGCGCCCGCGAGGGCGGCCTGGCTTTCTGACAAGGAGAATAGGACCCCGTGGCTAGAGGATCATTCAGCGAAGGCAACGAGCTCAAAGAGCGCGTCGTCGATATCAACCGCGTCGCCAAGGTCGTCAAGGGCGGCCGGCGGTTCTCCTTCACGGCTCTGGTCGTCGTCGGCGACGAGAACGGGCACGTGGGCGCCGGCTACGGCAAGGCGCGCGAAGTGCCGCTGGCGATCCAGAAGGCGATCGAGGACGCGAAGAAGAACCTGTTCACCGTGCCGCGCTACAACGGCACGACCACCACGCACCAGGTCATCGGTCGCTTCGGCGCCGCCCGGGTGCTGCTCAAGCCGGCCGCTCCCGGTACCGGCGTCATCGCCGCCGGCGGTGTCCGCGCCGTGCTCGAGCTGGCCGGCGTCCGCGACATCCTCACCAAGTCGCTGGGCACCACCAACCCGATCAACCTGGTGCGCGCGACCGTCGCGGGCCTGCAGTCCCTCAAGACGCCCGAGGGTCAGGCGCGCCTGCGCGGCATCTCGGTCGCCCAGGTGCTCGGCCTCGACCAGCGCGAGCCCGAGGCCGCTGAGGCCGCGAAGGAGGCTTGACCGGCATGAGCCAGATAGAGATCACGCAGGTCAAGAGCGCGATCGGGCGCAAGCCCGAGCATCGCGGCACGCTCCGCGCGCTCGGCCTCAAGCGTATCCGTCACACCGTGGTCCACGAGGACACCCCCGTGATCCGTGGCATGGTCAACCATGTGGCGTTCCTCGTCGAGGTCCGCCCTGCAGCGAAGAAGTCGTGACATGACTGAGGAACTGGGACTCCACAACCTGCGCCCCAACCCGGGCTCGACCAAGGCCACCAAGCGCCTCGGTCGCGGCAAGGGCACCGGCCAGGGCAAGACGGCCGGCAAGGGCCACAAGGGCTACAACGCCCGTTCCGGCGGCGGCGTGCGCCCGGGCTATGAGGGCGGCCAGATGCCGCTCTACATGCGCCTCGGCAAGCTGCGCGGCCCGCACATGAAGAAGAGCATGCCCATCGGGCCGTTCCGCACCTACGCGGTGCCGGTCAACGTGGGCCGTCTCGCCGGCGCTTTCTCGGCCGGCGAAGAGGTCACCCCGGAGGCCCTCGTCGCCAAGGGCATCGTCAAGAACACCCGCACGCCGATCAAGGTGCTCGGCGGCGGCGAGCTCACGGTGGCGCTCACCGTGCGCGTGCACCTGTACTCCCGCAGTGCCGTCGAGAAGATCGAGGCGGCCGGCGGCAAGGCCGAGCTCCTCTGACCGGCGCGGGGGGGTACGCGTGAACAACAAGCTCTGGCAGTCGCTGGCGAACGCCTGGAAGATCCCGGACCTTCGCACGAAGCTCCTCTTCACGGCGGCGATGGTCGCCATCTACCGGTTCGGCGCTTACGTGCCGGTGCCGGGCATCGACCTCGAGGCCCTTCAGAGGTTCTTCGAGTCGGGGGCGGCCGGTGTGGCCGGCTTCCTCGATCTCTTCTCCGGCGGCGCGCTCCGGCGTGTCGCCGTGTTCGCGCTCGGCATCATGCCGTACATCACGGCATCGATCATCATGCAGCTCCTCACCGTGGTCATCCCCAAGCTCGAGGAGCTGGCCAAGGAGGGCGAGCAGGGCCAGAAGCAGATCACCAAGTACACCCGCTGGCTCACTGTGGCCCTTTCGCTGGTGCAGTCGGCCGGTTACATCGTGCTCTTCCGCCAGTACGACGCCCTGCCGGACCTCAACTGGTGGCGCGCCGCCCTCATCGTGCTGAGCCTCACCACCGGCGCCGTCATCGTCATGTGGCTCGGCGAGCTCATCACCGCGCGCGGCATCGGCAACGGTATGTCCATCATCATCTTCATCAGCATCGTCTCGAGCGTCCCGGGAGGGGCAGCTCAGCTGTTCACGCTGGAGATCTACAAGATCGCGGCGTTCATGATCATCGCGCTCGCCGTCATCGTGGGCGTGATCTGGATCACCTCCGGCGAGCGCCGCATCCCGGTCCAGTACGCCAAGCGTGTGGTGGGCCGGCGCATGATGGGCGGGCAGAGCACGTTCATCCCGCTCAAGGTCAACATGGCCGGCGTCATCCCGGTCATCTTCGCCTCGTCGGTGATGATGATCGTCCCGACGTTCGCCCAGTTCCTGGGCACGGAGGGGTTCGGTGGCTGGCTGCAGAAGACCCTCGGGCCGAGCACGTTCGTCTTCATCATCTTCGAGGCCATCCTGATCGTCATCTTCACGTACTTCTACACGGCGGTGACGTTCAACCCCATCGACCAGGCCGACAACCTCAAGAAGTACGGCGGGTTCATCCCCGGCGTGCGTCCCGGACGGCCCACCGCCGAGTACCTCGACCGCATCCTCACGCGGCTGACGTTCCCGGGCGCCCTGTTCCTGGCCGCCCTCGCCGTGCTGCCGTGGCTGCTCTCCCGGCCGCCGATCAGCGTCCCGTTCTACTTCGGCGGCACCTCACTGCTCATCGTGGTCGGCGTCGCGCTCGACACGATGCGCCAGATGGAGGCGCAGCTCCTCATGCGGCACTACGAAGGCTTCCTCAAGTAGGAGATGCAGATGACCCAGCGCAACGTGATCCTTCTCGGCGGCCCCGGTGCGGGCAAGGGCACCCAGGCCGAACGCATCGTGGCCGACCACGAGCTGCCGCACATCTCCACGGGTGAGATGCTGCGCGCCGCCGTCGCCAAGGGCACCGAGATGGGCCGCGAGGCGCAGAAGTACATGGAGAGCGGCCAGCTGGTCCCGGACGAGGTCGTCATCGGCGTCGTCCGGGAGCGGCTCGCCGAGCCGGACGCCGCCGAGGGGTTCCTCCTCGACGGCTTCCCGCGCACGGTGCCCCAGGCCGAGGCGCTCGACGCCATGCTCACCGAGGGAGGCAGGGCCATCACCCACGTGGTGGCCATCGACGTCCCCGCCGACGAGCTCGTCCAGCGCATCGCCGGCCGCCGCTCGTGCGCGGTCTGCGGCAAGATCTACAACGTCGCGTTCGACCCGCCCAAGACGGACGGCGTCTGCGACGTGGACGGCGGCGAGCTCACCCAGCGCGCCGACGACAACGAGGAGACGGTGCGCAACCGCATCGCCGTGTACGAGGCCCAGACGGCCCCGCTCATCGGCTACTACACAGACAAGGGCGTGCTCCAGAGCGCGTTCGGCGGCGGTAAGCGGCCGGACGAGGTCTACGAGCAGGTCGGGCAGATCCTCGCGAGTTGACGCTGAGTGATCGTCCGTAAGTCCGCAGCAGAGATCGCCAAGATCTCCTCCGCCGGAGCGATCCTCGCGGACTGCATCGACGCGCTCACTGAGGCGGCGGCGCCCGGCGTCTCCACCGCCGAGCTCGACCGCCTCGCGGAGAAGTTCATCCGGCAGCACAAGGGCGTGCCGACGTTCCTCGGCTACCGCGGTTTTCCGGCGTCGATCTGCGCCTCGCCCAACGACATGGTCGTCCACGGCATCCCCGGCAAGTACCGGGCCGCCGAGGGTGACCTGCTCAGTCTCGACGTCGGCGTCACCCTGGACGGCTACGTGGCCGACTCGGCCGTGACGCTGCCGATGGGCGCCGTCGAGCCCGAGGCTCAGCGGCTCCTGGACGTCACGGCCGAGTCCCTCGAGGCCGGCCTGGCCGAATGCCGGGAGGGCCGGCGTCTGGGCGACATCTCGCACGCCGTGCAGGAGGTCGTCGAGGCCGCCGGCTTCAGCGTGGTACGCTCCCTCGTCGGCCACGGTGTCGGCAGGGAGATGCACGAAGATCCACAGATCCCCAATTACGGTGACCCCGGCCGTGGTCCGCGGCTGGAAGAGGGTATGGTGTTCGCCATCGAGCCGATGGTGGACGCCGGGGCCTACGAAGTCGTCGTCGCCGACGACGGGTGGGCCATCCACACGGCAGACGGGTCACTGTCGGCGCACTTCGAGCACACCGTGGCGGTGGGCAAGAAGGGGCCGCGCGTGCTCACGCGCCGCCGCTCGGAGAGGAGCGGCGCGGGGGCGTAGGGGCGACACCAGGGCGCGGGCCATGGCCGCCGCGCTCTCCACCGGCGACGAGGTTTGTCAGCCTTATCGTTTGTGGTAGTATGTCAGGCCGCTGTCTGTCGACGAGTGGGGAGTATGGCGAACAAAGAAGAAGCCATTGAGATCGAAGGCGAGGTTGTCGAAGCTCTGCCGAACACGATGTTCCGTGTTCACCTCGACAACAACCACGAAGTGCTCGCCCACATCTCGGGCAAGATGCGCATGAACTACATCCGCATCCTTCCCGGCGACAGGGTCAAGGTCGAACTGTCGCCGTACGACCTCAGCAGAGGCAGGATCACGTACCGGTTCAAGTAGCGGCCAGCACAGGTCGCCCGGAGGCGGTGTGCCAGGGCCGCAAGGCCTGCCGCGCCCGTCCAGCGAGGATCACCGATGAAGGTAAGAGCATCAGTCAAGCCGATGTGTGAGAAGTGCAAGATCATCCGCCGTCACGGTACGGTGCAGGTGATCTGCTCGAATCCGCGGCATCGTCAGAGGCAGGGGTAAGTCCGCATGGCACGTATCGCAGGCGTCAACATCCCGCCACAGAAGCGGGTCGAGATCGGGCTCACGTACATCTACGGCATCGGCCGCTCGACCTCCCAGAAGGTCCTCGGCATCGTCGGGATCGACCCGAACACGAAGGTCCGTGACCTCACGGAAGAGGAGATCATCCGGCTGCGCGACGCCATCGACCGCGAAGTGACGGTCGAGGGCGACCTGCGCCGGGAGCGCTCTCAGAACATCAAGCGTCTCATGGACATCGGCTGCTACCGGGGCATCCGCCACCGTCGTGGCATGCCGGTCAACGGGCAGCGCACGCGTACCAACGCACGCTCCCGCAAGGGTCCGAAGCGGACCATCAGCGGCAAGCGCAAGAAGTGACCGCACCAGTAGCGGAGGAGTAGAGCAGAGTGGCTAAGCCTCAGAGAGCCAAAGGTCGTCAGCGCCGCAAGGTCCGCAAGAACATCGCCGTCGGCCAGGCGCACATCAAGACGTCGTTCAACAACACGCTCGTCACCCTCACCGACAAAGAGGGCAACGTCATCGCGTGGGAGAGCGCCGGGTCCGTCGGGTTCAAGGGTTCACGCAAGAGCACGCCGTTCGCCGCTCAGGTGACGGCTGAGTCCTGTGCCAAGAAGGGCATGGAGCACGGCCTCCAGAAGGTGGAGGTCTTCGTGCGTGGTCCCGGGTCCGGTCGCGAGACCGCGGTCCGCTCCCTCCAGGCCGCCGGCCTCGAGATCATCAGTGTCAAAGACGTGACGCCGGTGCCGCACAACGGCTGCCGCCCGCGTAAGCGTCGCCGGGTCTAGGAAGGTCCACGTGGCGAAAGATACATCACCGCAGTGTAAGCAGTGCCGCCGTGAGACGGAGAAGCTCTTTCTCAAGGGCGAGCGTTGTCTCACCGACAAGTGCGCCGTCGAGCGGCGCAGCTACCCGCCCGGCGAGCACGGCCGTGGCCGGATCAAGCAGAGCGAGTACCTGCTTCAGTTGCGCGAGAAGCAGAAGGCGCGCCGGTACTACCAGGTCCTGGAGAAGCAGTTCCGCCACTACTACGTGATGGCCAGCCGCAAGGACGGCATCACCGGCGAGAACCTGCTCAAGCTCCTCGAGATGCGGCTCGACAACGTCGTGTACCGCCTCGGCTTCGGCGCTTCGCGCCGTCAGGCCCGCCAGCTCGTGCGTCACGCGCACTTCACCGTGAACGGCAAGAAGGTCGACATCCCGTCGTACCAGGTCCGCCCTGACGACGTGATCGCGATCCGCGGCAACAGCAAGGCCACTGAGGCCGTGCGCGCAGCGACTGACCTCACGTCGTCGGTGTCGCCCTGGCTCCTGGTCGACCACGACAATCTCACCGGCAAGGTACTCCGCGCTCCCGAGCGCGACGAGATCGACGCCCCGGTGCAGGAGCAGCTCATCGTCGAGCTGTACTCCAAGTAATCCGCTGCAGCAACGTACCCGCGGCGAAGACTCTACAGGAGGCCAGTTGCTACAGTTTCAGATGCCTAACATCACGCGCGAGCAGCTCGCGGGCAACCGGGCGCGCTTCGAGGTAGAACCACTCGACCGCGGTTTCGGTCACACGTTCGGCAACGCGCTGCGCCGGGTCCTGCTCTCGTCGCTCGAGGGCGCAGCCGTCAGCTCCGTGAAGATCGAGGGTGTGGCGCACGAGTTCACGACCATCAAGGGCGTGAAGGAAGACGTCACCGACATCATCCTCAATCTCAAGGAGCTCGTCTGCCGTCTTCACGGTGAGCTCGACGAGGTCCAGGTGCGTCTGTACAAGGACAAGCCCGGCAAGGTCGTGGCGGCCGATATCGACATCCCGGCCGAGCTCGAGATCCTCAATCCGGACCACCACATCGCGACGCTGTCGGACGGCGGGGCCATCGAGATGATGCTCACCATCCGGCGCGGCACCGGCTACGTGCAGGCCGAGGGCAACAAGACCCCGGAGACGGTCATCGGCGTCATCCCGATCGACTCCATCTTCAGCCCCATCAAGCGCGTCTCCTACCATGTGGAGAGCGCGCGCGTCGGCCAGCGTACCGACTACGACAAGCTCATCCTCGACGTCACGACGAACGGCGCTCTCATGCCCGAGGAGGCCCTGCGCGAGGCCGCCGAGATCCTCGTCGACCGGATGTCGATCTTCACCGACCCCGACCGCACGCGCAGCACCGAGGAGTTCCCCATCGAGGGGCTCTCGACTGTGCCTGCGGGCGGCGGCATGGACGACGTGCTCATCGAGGAGCTCGAGCTCGGCGTCCGTTCGTACAACTGCCTCAAGCGCGAGGGTATCCAGACCGTCGGCGACCTGGTCTCGAAGACAGAGGCCGAGCTGCTCAACATCCCCAACTTCGGCAAGAAGAGCATCGACGAGGTCAAGGACAAGCTCACCGAGCGCGGGCTCTCTCTCCGGGGTGACGAGTAATGCGCCATCAGAACTCAGGCCGCAAGTTCAACATGGCCCCGAGCCAGCGGCGCTCGCTGCTGTCGGGTCTGGCCTGCCAGGTGCTCGAGCACGAGAAGATCAAGACCGGCGTCAAGCGGGCCAAGGAAGTCCGGCCCATGGTCGAAGAGGCCATCACGCTCGGCAAGCGCGGTGACATCCACGCGCGCCGGCAGGCTATCGCCATGCTGCGCAACAAGAAGATCGTCTACAAGCTGTTCAACGACGTCGCGCCGCGCTACGCCGACCGTAACGGCGGCTACACGCGCATCATCAAGATCGGGCCGCGTCCCGGCGACGGCAGCGAGCAGGCGTACATCGAGCTGGTCTGACGGCCGGCGCAGATGACGAGTCCGAAGGGCGGGCGGCCGCAGGGCCTCCCGCCCTTCTGCGTTTCGGGCTCGGCCGGCGACCCCGCATCCCGGCGCCGCCCCGCGCTTTGGCCTCCCGCTCTCGCGCTCTCGCCTGCCCGCTCGCGCCGGGGGCATGGGGTAGGCTTCGATGGTCATGACGACCCCTCCCGATCGATCCGGCTCACCGCAGGGCGCTCCCGCGCCGCTCCTCGACGTGCGCGGGCTCCGGTATGTGTATCCGGGCGCGTCCGTCGATGCTCTGGCCGGGCTCAGCCTCGCCGTAGAGGCGGGCGAGTTCGTCGCCGTGGTCGGCGCCAACGGCTCCGGCAAGTCGACGCTCGCGCGCCTGCTGGGCGGCCTCGAGAAGCCGACCGGGGCCGAGGTCGCCACCGTCTGCGGCCACGATCTGCTCACGCACGAGGGGCGCATGAGCGCGCGCCGCGACATCGGCGTGCTCTTCCAGAACCCCGAGAACCAGCTGGTGGCCGAGTGTGTCGAGGACGACGTCGCCTTCGGCCTCGAGAACCTCGCCTGGCCGCCCGCGGAGATGCAGGCGCGCGTCGACGAGATGCTCGCGCGTTTCGGGCTCGCCGAGCTCCGCCGGCGCGAGCCCCACCTGCTCTCTGGGGGCCAGAAGCAGCGCACGGCGCTCGCCGGAGTGCTCGCCGTGCCGCGCCGTGTGCTCGTGCTCGATGAGCCCACGGCGATGCTGGACCCGGCGGGGCGCGAGGAGGTGCTGGCGGCGGCTCGCGACCTGCGCTCCGAGGGGCTCGCTGTGGTGTACGTGACCCAGGAGATGGACGAGGTCGTGGGCGCCGACCGGGTACTCGCGCTGGAGGCCGGCGTGGTGGTCTACGAGGGTCGCGTGGAGGGGCTGTTCGGCGATGGCGACCTGGTCCGGAGGCTCGGCCTCGGCCTGCCGGCCGCTGGAGAACTCGCGTTGGCGCTCGCCGCCCGCGGCCGCACGGTCACGCCGCTTCCCCTGACCGCGGACGACCTGCTGGTCGCCCTGAGAGAGACGACGTGAGCGACCGCCCTGGGCACGCCGCCGAGCGTGGCGCCGAAGGGTCACCGCTCTGCGCCGCGGGCATGGCTCTGGAGTGTCGCGACCTCGGCTTCAGCTACACCGAGGCCCGGGCCCAGATCCCGGCGCTCCGGGACGTATCGTTCTCGCTCGCGGCCGGCCGGTCGCTCGCGCTGCTCGGCGCGTCCGGGTCCGGCAAGTCGACGCTGCTCCAGGTGGTCAAGGGGCTCGATGCGCCGCAGTCGGGGGCCGTCCTCCTGGAAGGCGCCGGCGCCGGCGACAGTGGCTACGCCGGCCTGCAGCGGCAGGTCGGTCTGGTGTTCCAGACGCCGGAGCTGCAGTTGTTCGCCTCCTCCGCGCGGGAGGACGTGGCGTTCGGCCCGCGCCGCCTCGGGTGGGCCGAGGAGGAGGTCACGGCCGCCGTCGACGAGGCGCTCGAGCTGGTGGGGCTGCCGCCGGAGCGCTTCGGCGAGCGCCACCCCTACGCGCTCTCCGGCGGCGAGCAGCGGCGCCTGGCGCTCGCCGGCGTGCTCGCCATGCGCCCACGGCTGTTGCTGCTCGACGAGCCGTTCGTGAGCCTGGACCCGGCGACGCGGCGCGAGCTCTCGGCGATCCTCTCGCGGCTGCGCGGCTCCGGCGTGACGCTGGTGCTGGCCACGCACGACGTGGACCTCGCGTGGGCCCTGTGCGACGAACTGCTCCTGCTGGACGCCGGCCGGGTCATGGCCGCCGGCGGCTGGGAGTTCGGGGAGCAGGGCGCCGGACTGCTGGGGGCGGAGCGCTTGCGGGAGCCCTTTCTCGTGCAGCTCTGGCGGCGCCTCGGGCGCGACCCCCGCGAGGCGCCGCGCACCTACGCCCAGGCCGCGGAGGCGCTCGCGTGAGGCCCGCCGTGGCTCAGTACTACCCCGGCGATTCTGTCGTCCACCGTCTGGACGCGCGCGCCAAGTTCGTCGCGGTGACGGCGCTCGCCGTCTCCCTGTTCCTGCGCGACTCGTTCGCCGGCCTGGCTGTGTTCGCGGTGGCCGGCGCGGTGGCCTACGTCTTGAGCGGGGTGCCGGCCTCGTGGTTCTGGCGCGCGTTCCGGCCCCTGCTGTGGCTCGTCGCGCTCACGTTCCTCGCCCAGGTGTTGTTCGCGCCGGGCGAGGCCTTCTACAGCTTCTGGATCTTCCACTTCTCCTGGGAGGGACTGGCGTTCGCCGCGTTCCTCAGCCTCCGCCTGCTGGTGCTGGTGCTGATCGGGTCGGTGCTGACGCTCACCACGCAGCCGATGGCGCTCACCGACGGCCTCGCCTGGCTCGGCCGGCCGCTGCGCCGCCTGCACGTGCCGACCGACGAGCTCGCGCTGATGGTGACCATCGCGCTGCGGTTCATCCCGACGCTGCTCGTGGAGGTGGACCAGATCATGCGCGCGCAGCGGGCCCGCGGCGCCGACTTCGGCAGCGGCGGGCCCATCAAGCGCGCCAGAGCGCTCGTGCCGGTACTGACGCCGCTGTTCGTGCTGAGCTTCCGGCGCGCCGACGAGCTGGCGCTCGCCATGGAGGCCCGCTGCTACCGGCCCGGGATCGTGCGTACGCGCCTGCACCCGCTCAAGGCGGGTGTCGCGGACGCCCTGCTGCTGGTGGTCACGGCGGGCGTCATCGCCGCCGGGCTGCTCGTGTAGGATGCCCGGCGTGGACGCAGCAGACTCCAGAGCCGCGGGACCAGCGCCGCATGACCTGGCGCCTGGACGTGGCCTACCAGGGCACGGCGTACCGCGGCTGGGCCAGGCAGCCCGGGCACGCGAGCGTGGAAGGGCTGCTCGAGGGAGCCCTGGCGACCGTGCTGCGCGAGCCGGTGCGCCTGAGCGTCGCCGGGCGCACCGATGCCGGCGTGCACGCATGGGCTCAGGTGGTCTCGTTCGTGTGCGCGCGCACGGACCTTGCGCCCGAGCGGCTGCGCCTCTCCCTGAACGCCCTGCTGCCGCCCGACGTCGCGGTGCTGCGGGTGACCGCCGCGCCGGCCGGCTTCGTCGCCCGCGAGGCCTCCTCGCGCAGCTACCGGTACGACGTGTGGGAGACGGCGGTGAAGCCCGTGCGCGAGCGCGACTACGTGTGGGTGCTGCGCGGAGCGCTGGACGGGACGGCGCTGCGGGCGGCGGCGGCGCTGCTGCCGGGCCGCCGCGACTTCGCCGCCCTCACACCGTCTGCCCACCTCTATCACCACTGCGTGCGCGAGGTGCGGGCGGCTGTGTGGACCGACGACGGGCCGACGCCCGACGGTGAGGGTCGCCGCTGGCGCTTCGAGATCACCGCCGGGAGCTTCCTCCACAACATGGTCCGCGTCTCGGTCGGCTCGATGGTGGACGTCGCCCAGGGGCGGATGACGCTGGAGGAGTTCGAGGCGGCGCTGGCTTCCGGCGAGCGCCGCCGCATGGGTCAGACGGCGCCGGCCCGCGGCCTCGCGCTGGTGGCGGTCACGTACGCCTGAGCCTCAGTCTCCCAGGAACCTCTCGGTCATCTTGGCGCGAGCGGACTCGCTCGGAGGCAGCACGACGGCCTGGCCCTCGTACCAGCCGAACTCACCCTTCATCACCTGCTTCTTGCCGCCGCTCGCGCGCCACTTGAGGTAGGCGAGCTGCAGGATCTCGTTGGTGGTGAGGTCGGTGGCGACGCCGCTCATGAAGTGCCTGCCGATGTCCGGCAGCCTGGTGAGGTTGCCCGGCCGCATGAGCTTCTTCTGGAGCGCCTGGATGAACGCCTGCTGCCGTGTGGCGCGCGTGTAGTCGCCCTCCGCGTAGGCCTTGCGGATGCGCACGTACAGCATCGCGTTCTTGCCGTCGAAGTGGTGCATGCCCTTCGTGTACGTGACGACGCGCTGGGTGGAGCCCGGGATGCCGGGTCCCGCTCCGGTGGTGACCGTCTGCGGGACGAACATGTCGATGCCGCCCACGCTGTTGACGAGCCGCGGGAACCCCTGGAAGCCGACCACCATGACGTGGTTGACGGGGATGCCGGTGAGCTCCTTGACGGTCTTGACGGCGAGTGAGGGCCCGCCGTACCACATCGCCTGGGTGAGCTTCTGCTGCCCGTAGCCGTCGACGTTGACCAGCGTGTCCCGCGGGATGGAGAGCGTGTTGACGGTGTGGTCGCCGGGGTTGAAGCGCATGAGCATGACGGTGTCCGAGTGCGCCGGGAGCCCGGCCTCGTCGAGGCCGAAGAGGAGGACCGTCGTGCCCTTGCGCCAGATCCAGCCCTCGTCCGCGGTGAGCTGGGCCTTGGTCTTCTTGTCGACGCGCTTGTTGGCCTTGTCCACGGCCCGGTCGAACTTCTGGTACCCGGGCCAGGCCAGGACGGTGACGACCACGGCGGCGATGGTCAACAGCGCGAACACGGCGACCGGGATGTGCCACCAGCGGAAGCGGCGCCGGCGGCCGGGAGCGGCGCCGGCCTTCTTGTTGCGCTTCTTGGCCGCCTTGCTGTCGGGCGCCGGCCCGTACGTCTGGTAGGCCTTGTCGCTGCGCGGGGGGTAGGTCGGGCCGGCCGCTCCGTCCTTGTCGGACGGCCTCCGGCGCGGAGGCCGCGCCCCGGCCAGCTCGTCGTCGAGCTGGCTCCTGCGCGGCCTGCTGCTCGCCTTGTAGGTCTTGTAGGGCTTGGCCCCTCTGTCGTCGTTCTGCGCTGCCATATGTGTGGCGCCTCCTGCCCGCGCGCACGCGACGTCGATGTGCGTGTGGTGGGGGCGGGGCGCCGGATGCTCTCCCAGACTACGCCCGTGAGCGGGCGTTTCCTCTAGTCGCGAGTCTACACCATGGTAAGCTCGGGGGCGCCATGGCCCCGGAACGCCTCGTCATCGGAGTCGACATCGGCGGCACCAAAGTGGCCGCCGCGCTCGTGCGCGGGCGCCTGCCCGGTCCGGACGCGCGCACGTCCGGCGAGTTGGAGACGCCGGAGGTCGTCGACCGGTTCACCATGCTCACCGACGTGAGCTCGCCCGAGGCCACCGTGCGCGGCATCGAGGCCTGCGTCGCCGATCTCGAGCACGGCTCGGGGCGCGTGGAGGGTATCGGCGTCGGCGTGGCATCCATGGTCGACTTCGCCGCCGGGCGCATCGTCGAGTCGGTCAATCTCCCGCTCACCGACGTGCCTCTCCGCGACCTCCTGCGAGGCAGGTTCGAGGTGCCCGTGGTAGTGGACAACGACGCCACGGCGGCGGCCATCGGCGAGTGGGTGTACGGCGCCGGCGCCGGTGCGCGCGACATGATCATGCTCACGCTCGGCACGGGGGTGGGGGGCGGCATCATCAGCGGGGGCCGCCCCCTCCGTGGAGCGAGCGGCGCGGCCGGCGAGCTCGGCCACATCATCGTCGAGTACGACGGCCTCAAGTGCCCGGCCAACTGCCCCAACTGGGGCTGTCTCGAGGCGTACGCCGCGGGTCCCGCCATGGGGGCCGCGGCGCGGGTGGCGGCGGAGCTCGAGCCCGACTCGGAGCTCGGGCGGGCGCTGGCGGCCGGCCGCAGCATCGACAGCAAGCTGCTGACGAGGCTGGCGCTCGAGGGCGACGCGGGCTCCATCGCGGTGCTCGAGCGCGCCGGCGAGTACCTGGGCGCCGGGCTCGTCACGCTGAGCAACATCTTCGACCCGGAGCTGTTCGTGATCGGCGGCGGCGCGGCGGCGGCGGGCGAGCTGCTCCTGGAGCCGGCCCGCCGCGTCCTCGCCACGCGCGCGCTCCCGCCGGCGCGCGACCGTGTGCGCGTCGTGCCGGCGGCGCTCGGCCCCGACGCCGGGTTCATCGGCGCGGCGGCGCTCGCGCTCACCGAGCTCTTCCCGCAGGACGTGCGACCCTGACGCCGTGGCGCCCGGAGCGCATGTTCTGCTGGTTGACTTCGACGCCCTCCATGCCCGTAAATGGTCGCTGGAATCCCGCGCGCCTCGCGTCTGCGGCGCGCCAACAGGAGGTGACATCACCACATGGCGTACAAGATCACTGACGAGTGCCTCGCCTGCGGCGCCTGCATCGACGAGTGCCCCAACGAGGCCATCTCCGAGGGCGACGACATCTACGTCATCGACGCCGAGAAGTGCGACGACTGCGCGACCTGCGTCGAGTCCTGCCCGAGCGAGGCCATCGTCCCCGAGTGACCCACTCGAGAACGTCTGAGTCACACCGGGGCCGGCTCCTCAAGGAGCCGGCCCCGTCGCTTTGCCCGCCGGCTCGTCGCGCGGCCTCGGGGAGCGATGGGGCCCTGGGCCGTCAGCCGGCCGGGCCGGCGCCGTCCACGACCTCCGGCCCGTCCCACGCCAGGCGCTCACGCATGACGCGTACGGCCTCGGGGTTCTCGTCCACCAGCAGGTACTCGCGGCCGAGCCGCGCGGCGGCCTCTCCCGTGGTCCCGCTGCCGGCGAACGGGTCGACCACGAGGTCGCCCGGGTCCGAGTGCACGCGCACGATGCGCTCCAGGATCCTGACCGGCTTCTGCGTCGGGTAGCCGGTCTTCTCCCTGCCGGTGGGGCTGACGATGGTCTGCCACCACACGTCCGTGGGCGTCTTGCCGCGCGCCGCCTTCTCCGGGCCGACGAGGCCGGGCGCCAGGTAGGGAACCCGGTCGATGTCGTCGTACCGGAACACGTAGCGCGCGGGGTCGCGCGCGTACCAGAGGATCACGTCGTGCTTCGCCGGCCAGCGCTTGCGCGGGCGGGCGCCGTAGTCGTAGGCCCAGACGATCTCGTTGACGAACGACGCGCGCCCGAAGAGCTCGTCCAGCAGTACCTTGCAGTAGTGGGACTCTCGCGGGTCGATGTGGAAGAAGAGCGAGCCGTCGTCCGCGAGGATGCGCCGCGCCTGCTCGAGCCGCGGAGCGAGGAACCCCAGGTAGTCGTCGTAGGCGTCGTTCCAGGCGCTGCAGCCCAGCACCTCGGTGCGGTAGCGCTTGCCGTTGAACCCGACGCGCTCGGCGTCGTCGTCGCGCACGGCGCGCGTGCGCGTGCGCTCCTGTACCTTGCCCGTGTTGAACGGCGGGTCGAGGTAGACCAGGCGCGCGCAGCCGTCGTCGAGGCTGCCGAGGACGTCGAGGCAGTCGCCGAGGACGATGCGCTTCACAGCGCGTAGCTCGAAGACGCGCTGCTCTTTGTAGAGCCGGAACCCGAGGCTCTCGTAGAACCGGGGCGTGCCCTCGCGCCACAGGCTGACCCGCACCCACAGCTTGGGGAGGTCGCGGGCGCGCGCCCAGCGCACGGCCTCCGCGACGAGCGCGGAGCCGATGCCCTCGCCGCGCGCGTCGCCGGCCACGACGAGGGCGATGAGCTCCGCGAACGGGTCCTCCTCCAGGACCACCCGTTCGTGGACGTCGACGACGCCGCACAGGTCACCGCCGCCCCCGGCCTCGGCGACGAAGAAGCCGTGGTCGGCGGCGTCGAGGCGGCGCAACCGCTCGCGCACCTGCGCCTCGCCGGACGGGTAGCCGAGCTCGGTGCACAGGCGCGCCAGGGCGGGAGCGTCCTCGGTGCGCCCGGGTCTGATGTGCGCGGGTGCCGTCTCCATGGCGAGAAGCATATCGCGAGCCGCTCCGGCGGGACCGCGGCGCCTCGCCCTGCGGCCCGAGTCCTGAGAGAATAGGCTCCGTCACTACGTGGAGGGGCCCCATGACCGACGACGTCTGGCGCGAGTTCTTCGACAGCTACGCGCCGCAGTACATGAACGAGATCTTCACCACCGACAGCGTGCGCGAGGCGGCGTTCCTGGTCGAGCTCCTGGAGCTTCCGGAGGGGGCGTCGATCCTCGACATCGGCTGCGGCACCGGCCGGCACGCGGTGGAGCTGGCCGGGGCGGGGTACGCGGTGACGGGGATCGACCTCTCCAGCGGGATGCTGCGCGAGGCGCGCGCCGCGGCGGAGCGGGCCGGCGTGGATCTGGAGCTGGTGCAGGCCGACGCCACCTCGTTCGACCTCGGCCGCGAGTTCGACGCGGCCGTGTGCCTGTGCGAGGGCTCCTTCGGCCTGGTCGGCAGCGACGACGCGTTCGAGCACGACGCCGCCGTGCTGCGGCACGTCTTCGCCGCCCTGCGGCCGGGCGCGCTCTTCGTCCTCACGGCGCTCAACGGACTGCGGATGGTCCGCCTTGCGACGCCGGAGCAGGTTGAGAGCGGCGCGTTCGATCCTGCCACGCTCACCGAGTCCAGCGAGATGAAGTGGGAGGCCGAGGACGGGCCGCGCAGCCTGCGGCTCCGTGAGCGCGGCTATGCGCCGAGTGAGCTCGCGCTCCTCTGTCGCACGGAGGGCTTCGCCGTCGAGCACGTGTGGGGCGGCACCGCCGGCAACTGGGGGCGCCGCGCGGTGGAGCTCGACGAGTGGGAGATCATGGTCGTCATGCGGAGGCCGCCGGCGTGAGCCCCGCGGCTGCTGTGAGCGTACGGGCGGCGACGGCGGACGACGCGGAGGCCGTCGCCGCCGTGCTCAACGGCGCGATCCTCGGCGGCAGCCCCACCATCCTCGATACGCCGTTCTCGCGTCGAGGACGAGCGCGACTACATCGAGGCCCTGCCGGCGCGCGGCTTCATCCACGTCGCCGAGATCCCGGCGGCCGGTGTGGTCGGCTTCCAGGCCGTGATCCCGTGGAGCGACTTCGCCACCACGGCCCACGACCACGTCGCCGACCATGGGCACCTACGTCGACGCCGCCCACCGGCGGCGGGGGGTGGGGGCGGCGCTCGCGCGGGCGAGCTTCGCCGCCGCGCTCGACCTCGGCTACGAGAAGATCTACACCGACCTGCGCGCCGACAATCTGGCGTCACTCGCGTACCACCTGGCGCTGGGCTTCACGGTGGCCGGCGCCGCCCGCCGCCAGGCACGCACGGCGGGCGGCGACGTCGATGTCCTGTTCATCGAACGTTTTCTTGAGGAGGGGTGACCGTGCTGTACGTCTGCGCCACACCGATCGGCAACCTTGGAGACGCGTCGCCTCGCGTCCTCGATGCTCTGCGTGATGCGGAGCTGGTGGCGGCCGAGGACACGCGCCGCACGCGCAAGCTCCTCAGTCACTTCGACATCCACGCGTCGCTCACGAGCTTCTTCCAGCACAACGAACTGCAGAAGACCGACGAGGTGCTGCGGCTGCTGCGCGACGGCCGCACCGTGGCGCTGGTGACCGATGCCGGGATGCCCGGGGTGCAGGATCCCGGCATGCTGCTCGTGCAGAAGGTCGTCGCCGAAGGGTTGGACATGACCGTGCTGCCAGGGCCGTCCGCGGTGCTCACGGCGCTGGTGGCCGCCGGCATCTCGGGCGACGGCTTCCGGTTCGTCGGCTACCTGCCGCGGCGGGCGCGGGAGCTGGAGTCGAGGCTCACCGAGTGGCGTCGCTGCGGCGGCCTCATCATCGCCTTTGACACCGGGCATCGACTACCGAGGAGCCTCGCCTGCCTGGCCGCGCACCTGCCGGAGGCCAAGGCCGCCGTCTGCCGCGAGCTCACCAAGGTCCACGAGGAGGTCGTTCGCGGCAGCGTGCTGGAGCTGAGCGAGCGGTACCCGGTGCCCGGTCCGGACGCCGGCCCTACGGGCGCTGTGCGTGGCGAGATCACGGTCGTGCTGGACCTCGGGCGGCCGCTCGACGCCGCCGCTGCTGCGCGGCCGGGCGCGGCCGCGGCCGCCGAGCGCCTGCTCGCCCGCGGCCTCTCGCGCCGCGACGCGGCTACGGCGCTGCACATCTGCCTCGGCATACCGCGGCGCGAGGCCGACCAACTCGCTCGCGAGGTGGCTGCGCGCGCCGGCTGACCGGGTGGGCCGAGTGCTCTGGTAGACTCTGCCCATGGATCTGCACGCCCTCATCGCGGAGCGCCCCCTGCTGCTCGACGGCGGGATGGGCCGCGCGCTCATGGAGCGTGGCTTCGAGCCGGGCGAGTGCCCGGAGGAGTGGAACGTGTCGCACCCGGCCGAGGTGGAGGACATCCACCGCGGCTTCTTCGCCGCCGGCTCGGACATCGTGAACACCAACACCTTCGGCGGCACCGCCATGCGCCTCGAGGCGCACGGGCTCTCGGCGCGCGCCGTGGAACTCAGCGAGGCCGGTGCGCGACTGGCGACCGGCGTGCGCGACCGCGAGTTCCCCGGCCGCTGGGTCGCCGGCGACATCGGCCCGTGCGGCCACATGGTCGCGCCCATGGGCACCGCCGACCCAGCCGACCTGCGCACTACGTTCGCCGAGCAGGCGCGCGCCCTGGTCGCCGGCGGGGTGGACCTCCTCAACATCGAGACGATGTTCGACCTCACCGAGGCGACCGTCGCCGTGGAGGAGGCGGTCAGGGCGGCGGAGGGGCGGCCGGTGCTGGCCAGCATGGCCTTCAAGCCGGCCGCCAAGGGCTTCCGCACGATGATGGGCGTCACGCCCGAGCAGGCCGTCGCGGCGCTTCAAGGCGCCGGCGCGGACCTTGTGGGCTGCAACTGCGAGATCAGCTGCGAGCCGATGGCCGGGCTGGTGCCCATCATGGCCGCGCTCGCCGGCGGTGTGACGTATGCACAGCCGAACGCCGGCCAGCCGCGGCTGGAGGGTGGAGAGACCGTGTACGCGGAGACGCCGGAGCACTTCGCCTCCGTCGTCGCCACGTACCCGGCCCTGGGCGCGGGCATAGTCGGCGGGTGCTGCGGCACGCCGCCCGCCTCCATCGCCGCGCTCGCCGCGGCGCTGGGCCGCTAGCGCGGCCCGCGTCCGCCGCGGCGCATCCCCCTTACTCGGTCACGAGGGCGCCGGTCGGCGCTTCCTCAGCCGGCTCGCCCGGTCCTCTTCAGATATACAAAGCGCATCCGCGCGACATCGGCAACGACGGCCCCTCGCGCTCCGGGAGGTGACGGCGGGCATCCGGAGCTTGACACGTGTGAGCTACTGTGAATAGAATCACAGCCATAGGGACCGTGGGAGGAACCTTGAGCGTCAGAGAACAGAAGCACGTCTCACTACAGACCGTCGAACGGCTCAGCGTGTACCGCAAGGTGCTCGAGGAGCTCGACCACGACGGCACCGAGTACGTGCACTCCCACGAGCTCGCCGCGCTGGTCGGCGTCACGCCCGCCCAGCTCCGCCGCGACCTCGCCAGCTTCGGCACGTTCGGCAACATCTCCCGTGGCTACAACGTCTACGAGATGAGCCGCACGATCAGCCGCATCCTCGGCACCAACGAGACCCAGAACGTCGCCCTGCTCGGCGTCGGCGACCTGGGCCGGGCGCTCCTCTCCTATCGCGGGTTCGAGGAGAGAGGCTTCCACATCACCGTGGCCTTCGACGTGGACAGCGGCAAGGTCGGGCGTGTGCTCGCCGGCCGTCGCTGCTACCACGTGGATCACCTCGAGGAGGTGCTCCGCGAGTTCGACGTGCACATGGCGATCCTGGCGACCCGCCCCGAGGGGCTGCAGGCGCTGGTGGACCGTGTGTGCGCCTCCGGCGTGACCGGCGTCCTCAACTTCGTGCCCAAGCGGGTCTCCGTGCCGGACGACTGCCACGTGGAGGAGAGCGACATCGCCTCGCAGCTCGAACTGCTCTCGTTCCTCTCCAGGAGCGAGGCTCAGGACGCGGACGCCGAGGCCGGCGAGGAGCCGTCGCCCGCGCCGGGGGAGCCGGCGGCGGATGGGATGACGGCGTGAGTCGAGGCGCATGTGAGAGGACCGTGAGTTTTTTTCGAGGCTACTGTGAAGTGTTTCACTGTGAATGACGTAACTAGACAGCCTGTACCGGCAAGAGCCGAGTACACGGAGGAACAGAGGAGGAGAGTCATGAAGGCCAAGCGCATCCTGATGGTGGACGACGACCGCGACCTGGTCGCCGGCGTCAAGGCGTTCCTGGAGGCCCGCGGCTACGAGGTCGACACCGCTCACAGCGGCATCGAGGGGCGCGAGCGGCTCGCGGCGCAGCGGCCCGACCTCGTCGTGCTCGACATCATGATGGACTACGACACCGACGGCTTCAACGTGGCCTTCAAGCTGCATGAGGACCCCGAGACGGCGGACATCCCCGTCATCATCATGAGCGGCTTCACCAAGGAGCTCGACACCAAGACCCACGTGTTCGAGCCGATGATGTACCGCGACTGGCCGGCCGCCAAGTTCTTCGAGAAGCCGGTCAAGCTTGCCGACCTCGCCGCCGCGATCGCCGAGCTGCTCGCCGAGGCAGAGGCTCCCGACGCCGAGAAGGCGTGATCACAGTGACCACCGCGGAAGCCATCATCGCCGGACGCAAGGAGCAGCTCACGCGCGAGCAGATGATCCCGCTCCTGCAGGAGATCCAGGCGGCCGATGGGTTCATCTCCACCGAGGCGATGGTGCTGGTGGCGGAGGCCCTGGAGACGCCGGTCAGCCGCATCTACGGCGTCGCCACGTTCTACAACCAGTTCCGCTTCGCCCCGCTGGGCGAGCACGTGATCGAGCTCTGCCGGGGCACTGCGTGCCACGTCAAGCAGAGCCTCGCGCTCGCCCAGCACCTGAAGCGGCGGCTGAAGCTGCGCGACGGCGGCAACTCGGCCGACGGCCGCTACACCGTCATCAGCGTCGCCTGTCTCGGCGCCTGCTCCATCGCCCCGGTCATCAAGCTGGACGGTGAGTTCTACGGCCACCTCACCACCGAGAGGCTCGATGCCCTCCTGGACGATGTGGAAGCGGCGGATGAGAAGGACGAGAAGGACGAGGCCGCGGCCTGACGGCCGAGAGACGGCCGAGTGAACGCCGCGTGAGAAGAGCCATGGACCACCTATCAAGTGAGATGAGCATGAACCACAGCGAGCTCATGACCGCGTGCTGCCCGCGCTGCCTGCACACTGCGGCGACTCCCTGCGCCGACGTGATCGAGTGCATCGAGCACGGACCGGTCTGTCATCAGGACGACGCCTGCACCGAGACG
>CAVPXA010000036.1:0-135069 GCA_963709635.1 uncultured Thermoleophilia bacterium | reverse complement strand
GAAGCCCTTGACCTCGGCGACCGACATGCCGACCACGCCCTCGACCGCCAGGGCCTCGGCCACGGCGTCGAGGTTGTACGGCTGGATGTAGCACTCGATCTTCTTCATGCTTGCCGCTCCTTTCAGCCCGCTGCGCGCTTGCGCGACGGGATGTGCCCACTGGTCCACACTTGTGCCGCTCGCGTCGTAGATACCCGCAAACCGCGGCTCAGACGACGCCCTGGTCGAGCATGGAGTCGGCGACCTTGAGGAAGCCGGCGATGTTGGCGCCCGCGACGTAGTTGCCCTCCATGCCGTAGGCGGCGAGGCCTCGACGCACTGCCTGTGGATGGCCTTCATGATGCCGTGCAGACGGGCGTCGACTTCTTCGCGCGTCCAGCAGAGGCGCAGGCTGTTCTGCGACATCTCGAGGCCGGAGGTGGCCACGCCGCCGGCGTTGGCGGCCTTGCCGGGACCGTAGAGGATGCCCTTGTCGACGAACAGGTTGACGCCCTCGGGGACGGTCGGCATGTTGGCGCCCTCGGAGACCACGTACACGCCGTTCTTGAGGAGGTTCGCGGCGTCCTTGGCGTTGATCTCGTTCTGCGTCGCGCTCGGGAAGGCGCAGTCGGCCTTGTGGTCCCACAGCGGGTTGAAGTCCTTGGCCTTGTCCGACGGCGTGTAGACGGCGCTCTTGAACTTGTCGGCGTACTCGCTGATGCGGCCGCGCTTGACGTTCTTGAGCTCGAGGAGGAAGGCGAGCTTGTCGCGATCGAAGCCGGCCTCGTCGTAGATGTAGCCGCCGGAGTCGGAGCAGGTGACGGGCTTGCCGCCGAGGTCGAGGATCTTCTCGATGGCGTACTGGGCCACGTTGCCCGAGCCGCTGACGAGGCAGGTCTTGCCCTCGAGCGTCTCGCCGCGCGTGGTGAGCATCTCGGCGGCGAAGTACACGGCGCCGTAGCCGGTCGCCTCGGGACGGATCAGCGAGCCGCCCCAGTTGAGGCCCTTGCCGGTGAGCACGCCGACGAACTCGTTGCGCACGCGCTTGTACTGGCCGAACATGAAGCCGATCTCACGGCCGCCCACGCCGATGTCGCCGGCGGGCACGTCGGTGAACTGGCCGATGTGGCGGCACAGCTCGGTCATGAGGCTCTGGCAGAAGCGCATGACCTCGAGATCGCTCTTGCCCTTGGGGTCGAAGTCCGAGCCGCCCTTGCCGCCGCCCATGGGGAGCGTGGTGAGGGAGTTCTTGAAGACCTGCTCGAAGGCGAGGAACTTGAGGAGGCCGAGGTAGACGGTCGGGTGGAAGCGCATGCCGCCCTTGTAGGGGCCGATGGCGCTGTTCATCTCGATGCGGAAGCCGCGGTTGACCTGGACCTCGCCCTTGTCGTCGACCCACGGCACGCGGAACATGATCACGCGCTCGGGCTCGGAGATGCGCTCGAGGATCTTCGCTTCGCGGTACTTGGGGTTCTTGTCGAGGACGACCTCGAGAGACTCGGCCACTTCCTCGCGGCCTGATGGAACTCGGGCTCGGCCGGGTTCCTGGCCTTGAGCCAGGCCATGTATTCGTCGACGAATGCGCTCATGTAGTGCCCTCCACGTAGGCATATGAGTGCTTGCTGGTGGCGAGGATCGGCTCCGCTCGCGTGCCCCCGCGCGCAGGTGATGCCTCGACGGGCGCAAGACGCCCGGAGTATACGCCCTGCCCGGAGCCGAGTCAGTCGCCATCCGGGCCAAACTTAGGCCTCGAGGTGGGCCAGTTGGTACACCGTGGCGAATCAATCGTCCGACTGGTCGAATGGCCGGCTGCCGCGTCGGCCGGGAGTGGCGGGCGAGGCCTTCCGAACCCGCCACTCCCGGCCTCAGTCGGACACTCCATATTGTACAAGGAAGCGCCCCCCATTGGGCGTTCCGTTCGACTTCTTTGACTTCAGCAGGCCGCTTCCTATAGTCAGTCAGGAGAGGCGGCCAGGACCCCCCGCCCGGCCCTTCCGCCCCGCCGCACCGACTTACACGCGCGAGAGCTCCCGCACGTGCGCGCGCCCACGCCCGGCAGCCAGCGCCGCGCCCGCGCCCGAGGGCGCCAGGAAGGAGTGCACCGCATGGCTCTCAGAACGCCCGAGGAGTTCGTCCAGAGCCTCGCCGACCTGCACCTGCAGATCTACCTGTTCGGCGAGAAGATCGACGACTACGTCAACCACCCGCTCATCCGCCCCAGCATCAACTGCATCGCCATGACCTACGAGCTGGCGGCCATGCCCGAGTACGAAGACCTCATGCTGGCCACGAGCCACCTCACCGGCAAGAAGGTCAACCGCTTCACCCACATCCACCAGTCCACCGAGGACCTCTCCAAGAAGGTCAAGATGCAGCGCCTGCTGGGCCAGAAGACCGGCTCGTGCTTCCAGCGCTGCGTCGGCATGGACGCCATCAACGCCCTGTACTCGGTCACCTACGAGACCGACCAGGCCAAGGGTACCGGACTACCACGAGCGCTTCAAGAAGTACGTGCAGTACCTGCAGGACAACGACCTCGTCGCCGACGGCGCCATGACCGACCCCAAGGGCGACCGCTCCCTGCCGCCGCACAAGCAGCCCGACCCGGACGTGTACGTGCACATCGTCGAGAAGCGCGACGACGGCATCGTCGTCCGCGGCGCCAAGGCGCACCAGACCGGCGCCTGCAACTCGCACGAGATCATCGTCATGCCCACGGTGGCCATGCGCGAGGGCGACGAGGACTTCGCCGTCAGCTTCAGCTGCCCGGCCAACGCCGAGGGCATCTACTACATCTACGGCCGCCAGAGCTGCGACACGCGCAAGTTCGAGGAGTCCGACCTCGACGTCGGCAACATGCGCTTCGGCGGCCAAGAGGCCCTGATGGTCTTCGACGACGTCTTCGTCCCTTGGGACCGCGTCTACATGTGCGGCGAGTTGGAGTTCTCCGGCGCGCTCGTCGAGCGGTTCGCCGGTTTCCACCGCCAGAGCTACGGCGGCTGCAAGGTCGGCGTCGGCGACGTGCTGATCGGCGCGGCCGCGCTGGCCGCCGACTACAACGGCGCCGCCAAGGCCAGCCACATCAAGGACAAGCTCATCGAGATGACGCACCTCAACGAGACGCTGTTCTCGTGCGGCCTGGCATGCTCCTACGAGGGCGTCAAGATGCCGGCCGGCAACTACCAGATCGACATGCTGCTCGCCAACGTCTGCAAGCAGAACGTCACGCGCTTCCCTTACGAGATCGCGCGCCTCGCCGAGGACATCGCCGGCGGCCTCATGGTCACCATGCCGTCGGCGCAGGACCTCGCCTCCGAGAAGATCGGCCCCATCGTCGAGAAGTACTTCGCCGCGCCAGTGCGACACGCCGACCATCGACCGCATGCGCATCATGCGGCTCATCGAGAACCTCACCATCGGCGCCGGCGCCGTGGGCTACCGCACCGAGTCCATGCACGGCGCGGGCTCGCCGCAGGCGCAGCGCATCATGATCGCCCGCCAGTCCAACCTGAACCACAAGAAGGAGCTGGCCAAGGCGATCGCCGAGGTCGGCAAGCCATGGAAGAGCGAGGACATCAAGTCGCCGACCGCCGTCAGACAGCACTGAGCATGACCGACGAGCAGACGCCGGCGGAGGCACGTGTGAAGGTCGTCGTACTGTGGGGGCTGCAACCCCCACATCGACCGCGCCGCCGTCGCCGCCGGCCTGCCCGTCGACGATCCGGACGTGCGCCCCGGGACGACCGTGCATCTCAACGGGTGTCCCCGCGCGTGCGCCTCCGACCACCAGCTCGTCGCGGACGGCGACTGGCAGGCCGGAGCGGGCGCGGAGGGCGCCCCCGCCGGCCCCCAAGGACCACCCGTCGTCGTGGTGGCGGGCGAGCTCGTGGACGGCGTCCCTACGCCGTCGGAGCAGCTCGCCTCCGCCGTGACGCGCAAGCTCAAGGAGTGAAGGGGATGGACTGGAAGACCGACTACGCCGCCAAACGCACCACGGCGGCGGAGGCCATCAAGTGCGTCAAGTCCGGCGACCGTGTGGTGTTCGCCCACGCCTGCGGCGAGCCACTCGACCTGGTCGACGCGCTCGTGGCTCGCGCGGGCGAGCTCGAACACGTCGAGATCAACCACATGGTCGCGATGGGCAAGGGCGAATACTGCCGGCCGGAGTACGCCGACGCCTTCTACCACAAGTCGCTGTTCGTCGGCGCCTCGTCGCGGCAGGCCGTCAAGGACGGCCGCGGCGACTACATCCCCGTCTTCTTCAGCGAGATCCCCAAGCTGTTCTGCGAGGGCTATCTGACGCCGGACGTGGTGCTCATCCAGGTCTCGCCGCCGGACAAGCACGGGTTCTGCTCGTTCGGCATCTCCGTCGACTACACCAAGCCGGCGGCCCAGGTCGCGAAGACGGTCATCGCCCAGGTGAACCCGAAGATGCCGCGCACCCACGGCGACGCCTTCATCCACGTCTCCGAGATCGACCACGTGGTCGAGAGCGACCAGGACATCATCGAGCTGCAGCCGCCGCGGATCGGCCCGGTCGAGGAGGCCATAGGCAAGCACATCGCCGGCCTCGTCGAAGACGGCTCCTGCCTGCAGCTCGGCATCGGCGGCATCCCCGACGCCGTGCTGCTGTTCCTGCACCAGAAGAACGACCTCGGCATCCACAGCGAGATGTTCAGCGAGGGCGTCGTCGACCTCTACAACGAGGGCGTCATCACCAACAGCGCCAAGAAGTACTTCCCCGGCAAGATGGTCGCCACGTTCCTCATGGGCACGAGGCGCCTCTACGACTTCGTCGACGACAATCCCCTGGTCAACATGCTCCCGGTCAACATCACCAACGACCCGTACGTCATCGGGATGAACGACCGCGTCGTGGCCATCAACTCGGCGCTCCAGGTCGACCTGATGGGTCAGGTCGTGGCCGACTCCATGGGCGCCGCCCAGTTCACCGGCATCGGCGGCCAGGTCGACTTCGTCCGCGGCGCCGCCCGCAGCCGCGACGGCAAAGCCATCATCGCGCTGCCGTCGACGGCGAAGAAGGGCACCGTGAGCCGCATCGCCGCAGCGCTGGCGCCCGGCACCGCCGTCACCACCATGCGCGCCGACGTCGACTACATCGTCACCGAGCACGGGGTCGCGCACCTGCGCGGCCTCGGGCTGCGCGAGCGCGCCGAAGCGCTCATCGGGATCGCCGACCCGGCGTTCCGCGACCAGATCAGGGAGGAGGCGGCCGAGGTGTACGGGGTCGGCCGCCTGCCCCGCCAACCGCTCACCAAGGAGAGCTGAGTAGCCATGGAGCACGTCCACAACGAACCTGAACCGCGCGTCCTTTCGTCGGCCACGGGCACCCCGCCCGAGCTGCGCCGCGTCGAGCGCAAGATGCGCATCCACCGCCAGCCCAAGACGCTCATCACCGGCGTCGGGGCCGTCGGCCAGCTCGGCATCGAGGCCAAGAAGCTCAACGGCAGCAAGATCCTCGTGATCACCGACCAGGGCGTCAGCGACTGCGGCATGTGCGTCGACGTGGAGAAGCCTCTGGTCGACGCCGGCCTCGAGGTCGACTTCTACGACAGGTCCGTGCCCGAGCCTCCCATGAGCACCATCGAGGAGATCGTGCGCATCGTCGAGAAGGGCGGCTACGACCTCATCGTCGGCTTCGGCGGCGGCTCGCCGATCGACGTCGCCAAGGCAGCGGCCGTGCTGCCGCACACCGGCGACACCGTGTACGACTACGTCGGCATCGACCAGGTCAAGAAGAAGGGCCTGCCGATCATCGCCATCCCCACCACCGCCGGCACCGGCTCCGAGTGCACCGCCATCGCCATCTTCGCCAACGAGAAGCTCAACGTGAAGCAGGGCCTCGTGAGCCCGTTCCTCATGCCCAACGTCGCGCTCATCGACCCGGAGCTCACCGTCAGCTGCCCGCCCAACGTCACCGCCGCCTCCGGCATGGACGCGCTCATCCACAACATCGAGGCGTACATCTCGGTCAACGCGACCATGCACACCGACTCGCTGGCGTACGAGGGCATCAAGCTCATCAGCCAGAGCATCCGCACCGCCGTGTTCGACGGCACCAACATGTGGGCCCGCGACGCCATGGCCATGGGCTCCATGATGGGCGGCATCGCCTTCGGCAACGCGGGCGTCGGCGCCGTGCACGCGCTCTCGTATCCCATCGGCGGCATGTTCCACGTGCCTCACGGCGTCGCCAACACGATGGTCCTGCCGTGGGCCATGGACTTCAACAAGCTCGCCTGCCTGCGCTGGATGCGCCAGGTCGGCGAGGCCATGGGCGAGAACATGGCCGGCCTGAGCGACCGCGAGGCGGCCGACAAGACCGTCGCCGCCCTGCGCCTGCTGGCCGACGACCTGGGCGTGCCGCAGTACCTCAGCGACGTCGACATCCCCGAGTCCGCCATCCCGGACCTCGTGGAGGGCGCCAAGACGCAGGCTCGCCTGTGGAACAACAACCCGCGCAAGTACACGCCGGAGGACATGGAGCAGGTCTACCGCAACATGGCCGTCCGTCCGGGCAGCGAGGCTTAGGGGCCTGGCAGTCTGACCGGAGGGCCGCGCCGGCGTCGTCGGGGGGCGACGGCCGGCGCACTCAGGGCGGGCGGGGCGCGTGCGCCCCGCCCGCCCTTCTCGTACCATGAGCGCGAAGCAGCCTGCCCACGCATCCACGGAGGACCGATGTACGACTGGCGCGACGACTGGCAGACGCGGTTCGGGCGCACCGAGCCCAAGATCGTGTGCGTGGGCCTCAACTACACCGACCACGCCGCCGAGCAGGGCGCCAAGCTCCCGGCGAACCCCATGCTCTTCGCCAAGTTCGCCAATGCGCTGGTCGGCGACGGCGAGGACATCGTGGTCTCGGCCGGCATCGGCCACGTGGACGCCGAGGCCGAGCTCTGCGTGGTGATCGGCCGGGAGGCGCACGACGTCCCGGCCGACGACGCCCTGGACGTCGTGCACGGCTACCTCTGCGGCAACGACGTGAGCGCGCGCGACCTGCAGTTCGGCGACAAGCAGTGGTTCCGCGGCAAGAGCCAGGACACCTTCTGCCCCGTCGGCCCCGGCATCGTGCCGGTCAGCGAGCTCGGCGACGCCGGCGACCTGCGCGTGACGCAGCGGCTCAACGGCGAGACGCTGCAGGACTCGCGCACGCGCAATCTGATCTTCGACGTGCGCACCCTGGTGGAGTTCATCTCGCACGCCCTCACGCTGCTGCCCGGCGACCTCATCATGACGGGCACGCCGGAGGGCGTGGGCGTGTTCCGCGACCCCAGGCTCTCGATGCAGCACGGCGACGTCGTCGAGGTCGAGGTCGAGGGCATCGGGGTCATCCGCAACCGCGTGGTCGACCTCGGAGCGGCGTGATCTGAGAAGCGACGGCGGCGCGGGGGCGGTCTCACGACCACCCCCGCGCCCTTCGTCCGGCCGGTCACCGGGCGCGAGGGGGGCGCGCCCGGACGGAGGTCAGGCCCCGGCCGTCACACGGCTTCCGTGCGGCACCACGAGGCAGCTCGCGGCGGCGCCCGTCTTCTCCAGCGCCGCCGCGACCGCCGCGTCCACGTCCGCGTAGGGGGTCATGCACATGCTGCGCACGGTCTCGTCGGGGAAGTCCGAGACGAGGTGGACGTCGGCGCGCGCGAGCAGGCCGGCGACGGCGGCCGCCTTGTGGCCGCCGAGCACGAACTCGCGCTGGATGCGGTCGATGAGCACCTGCGGAGTGCCCATGCCGGTCATCCACTCCTCGAAGACCTGCTGCCCGAACCCCTCGCCGCACCTGGCGACGAGCACGATGACCCCGCCGTCGCGCACGGCCCCGGCCACGTTGTCCAGGGTCTTCTGGGCCTGGTACAGGTTGATGTCCTTGGGCCGGCCGCCGGGCGAGGCGATGACGACGTCGGCCGCCTCAGGGACGCGCAAGTCGCAGCGCCGGTCGTAGACCTCGCAGCCGGCGCGGTGCGCCTCGAGGTAGTGGCCGGCGACTGCGTGGTAGATGCGCTTCTGCTCGTCGAGCAGCACGTTGAAGATGAAGTCGACGCCGATGAGCTCGCCGGCCTCGTCGATGTCCTCGCGCACCGGGTTGCCGTCGATGATGCCGGCCCGTGCGGTCGGCGCCAGCATCATGCTGTGGTTGTCGCGGATGGCGGCGTAGGAACAGAGCCCGGGGACGACCGCCTTGGCGCCGCCGCTGAACCCGGCGAAGTAGTGGTACTCGATGTTGCCGGTGCAGATGCGCAGGTCGGCGTCGAGGTACTCCTCGAAGACCTCAAGGCGCGTGCCCCGGCTGGTCGTACCCACCGGCCGGCAGCGGGAGGCGTCCAGGTCGGCGAGACGCACGCCGCGTGCGACGACCTCCTCGCCCACCAGCCGCGCCCGCTCCTCAGGCGTGTGCGCGCGGTGACCGCCGAGCGCGAAGAGGATGCTGACGTCCTCCGGGGCACAGCGGCGCCAGCTCGTCGAGCAGGGCCGGCAGGAACCGGTACGACGGGCAGGGCCGCGTGACGTCACTGACGACGATCGCCGCCTTGTGCGCCCCCGTCGCGAGCTTGGAGAGGCGCGGCGCGCCGATGGGCTCCGCCAGGGCGCGCCGGATCTCGGCCTGCTCGTCCTCGGCGCTCGGCCCCGCCGGCGGCGCCGACTCCTCGCCGAGGCCGCAGCCGGGGCCGACGACGGTGACGTCGAGACCGTCCGGGAGGTGGGCCTCCAGCGCTCCGTCGCCGTAGGGGATCGCGATCTTCACCGGTCGGCCTGTGCGCCGCTCCCGGCCCGTTCTCCGCTTCCGAACCGGGCCGCGGACGCCTTGAGCGCCTCGATCACCGGCATGGGCTTGCCCGAGAGGAACTGGACCATGGCGCCGCCCGCCGTACAGACGTAGTCGAACCGGTCGCCGAGCCCGAACCGGTTCATGGCGGTGACGCTGTCGCCGCCGCCGACGGCGCTGAAGCCGGCGGTCTGGGCCATCGCCTCCCACAGCGCGCGCGTGCCGTACTCGGTCTCGGGCCGCTCGAACACGCCGGCCGGGCCGTTGACGAACACGGTGCCGGCCGCGGCGATCTCCTCGCGGTACGCGTCCACGGCGGCGTGGCCGAGGTCGACGATCTGCTCGGCCACGGGCAGCTCTGCGGTGGCGACCTCGACGCGCTCGCCGCCGCGCACGACGGCGACGTCCGCCGGCAGCACGACCTTGTCGCCGTGCCCGGCGAGTATCGCTTCGGATTCCTCGATGTAGCTCTCGAGCTGGCTCGCGCGGATGAACTCCATGCTGGCCGCGCCGATGTCCGCTCCACCCGCGGCCAGCATGACGTTGGCCACGAGGCCGGCGGTGAGCACGCGGTCCACGACGCCGTCGGCCAGCGCGGCCGCCATCATCGGGAACGCCTCCTGGATCTTGGTGCCGCCGAGCAGGAAGACGCACGGCCGCGCCGGCTCCTCGCGCAGACGCGCGAGGTTCTCGTACTCGCGCTCGAACAGACGGCCCATCGCCGACGGGAGCAGTTGCTCGAAGCCCACGAGCGTGGGCTGCGAGCGGTGCGCGGCGGCGAAGGCGTCGCAGACGTAGAGGTCGGCGAGCGGCGCGAGCTTGCGCACCACCAGCGTCTTGGCCTGGTCCTCGGGCGAGAGGTCGAGCTTGCGCTCGAAGAGCGTGAGCTCCTCGCCGCAGAAGCGCACGTTGTCGAGCAGCAGCACGTCGCCGTCCGTGAGCCGGCCGACCGCCTCGCGCGCGGCCGGCCCGCAGACGTCGTCGATGAACCCGACCTCGCGGCCGGTGAGCTCGCTCATGACGGCCGCGTGCGGCTCGGTGGAGGCGTAGTTGTGGTACTCGAGGTCGCCGCCCTGGTGGGCGAGGAGCACGACCCGGGCGCCCGCCTCCGCCAGCTCCCGCACGGTCGGCGCGCACCCCTTGAGCCGCGTGATGTCGCGCAGCCCGCCGGTCTCCTGGTCGAGCGGCGCGTTGATGTCCACGCGGCACAAGACGGTGCGGCCGCCCCAGGCGAAGTCATCGAGGGTGTTGATGCCGTACTTCATGGCGCGTGCCCTCTCGTCCGCGTCAGGCGAGCCCGAGGTACTGGTTGGTGAGCCCCACGGCCTCGAGCCGGTCGGTCTGCAGGCTGAGCGCCGCGCGGATCGCGTCCACGGTCTCGGGGATCACGACCGACTCCTGCGGGATGTTGATCGCGAACATGAACTCGCGCCCGCTCTTGGCGATGGTCTCGTCGAACACGGCGATGTCGTACATGTCGGCGCGCTTGTTGCCGAGGTCGCGGGCGTAGCGGAAGAGCGCCGAGTTCGAGTTGAACCCGTCGGCGATCTTGACGGGCCGGATGCGCGGGTGCGCCTCGAAGAGCTCGAGCGCCCGCTCCTTGCTGATGTCCGCCTTGGTGGTGGCGATCACGTTGATGATGTGGCCGTGCGTGGTGGGCACGTGCACGAGCAGGCCGGTGGCCTCGATGTGCGGCATGATCGTCATGAGGTCGACGGCCTGGTGGTTGGGGACGGGCTCGACCTGGGCCACGTCCACGAGCCCGCGGTGCGTGTCGCCGGGGTCGGCGACGCGGCGCACGATGGTGACGATGACGCGCTCCACGCCGACCTCGCGGTCGAGGCAGTCCACGGCGCGGATGAGGCCGGTGGTGTTGCAGCTGGTCAGCTTGAGGTAGTCCTTGCCGACGCCCTTCTCGTAGTTGGCGTAGCCGTGGAAGAAGACGTCGACGATGTCGTTCTTCTCGCCGCCCTGGAAGACGGCCTTGACGCCCCTCGCCTGGTAGAGCTCCTTGTTCTTGCGGCCGACGCCGCCCGGCGAGGAGTCGAGCACGATGTCGACCTTGCCGAGCAGGTCGTCCATGGTGCCGGTGACCGGGATGCCGACCTCGTCGAAGGCGGCCTTCTGGCCGGCCTCCACCACGTACAGGTCGTAGGGCATGCCCGACTCATGCAGCGCCCGCGTCGAGAGCGTCGGCGCGACGTCGACGACGCCGACCAGCTCCATGTCCTCCTGCAGCGCCACGCCGTCGGCGAGACGCTGGCCGATGACGCCGTACCCCACCACTCCGACTCTTGGCTTGCCCATGGTCCTGGCTCCTTGAAGTCTCATGCCGCCGTGGCGGCGACTAGTATCCGAGGTCCTTCTCGACGACGCCGATCGACTCGTCGAGCACGCGCACGACGGTGTCGATCTGGTCCTTGCTGATGATGAACGGCGGCGCGACCGCGTGCACGTGGCCGCCGCCGAGCAGCCGCACGAAGACGCCGCGCTTGAACGCCTCGTCACGGATCTTCGCCGCGACGCCCTGCGCCGGCGCGAACCACTCGCGCGTCTCCTTGTCCTTGACGTACTCGATGCCGGCCACGAGGCCCACACCGCGCACGTCGCCGACGATGGGATGCGAGAGCAGCGTCGCGAGGCCGTCCTGGAGGTACGGGCCGAGCTCGGCGCAACGCTCCACCAGCTTCTCGCGCTCGACGATCTCGAGGTTGGCGACGCCGGCGGCACAGCAGAGCGGGTGGCCCATGTAGGTGGCCCCGCTCATGAACGCCTCGCCGGGGCCGCCCAGGAACGCCTCGTACACGTGGTCGCGCGCGAGCACCGCGCCGAGCGGCAGGTAGCCCGACGACATGCCCTTGGCGAGCGTGACCAGGTCGGGGTTCGAGCCGAACTGCTCGAAGCCGAACCAGGTGCCGGTCCGGCCGAACCCGGTGATGACCTCGTCGTTGATCACGAGCACGTCCTTGGCCTTGCAGATCTCATTGACCATCGGCCAGTACTCCGGCGGCGGCGGGATGACGCCGCCGGTGCCGATCATCGTCTCGCCGAGCATCGTGCCGACGTTCTCGGCCCCGTAGAAGTCGATCTCGTGCTCCACCTGCGTGGCGCACTCCATCTTGCAGTCGTCGCCGTAGGTCTTGTTCCACGCACACTGGTAGCAGTACGGCGCGCCGAGCTTGATGAACCCAGGCAGGAGCGGTTCGAACTTGGCGCGGTTGACTGTGAGCCCCTGGGCGCTCGTGCTCGTCATCGTGGTGCCGTGGTACGAGCGCTCGCGGAACATGACCATGTACTTGGTGCCCTTGCCCTTGTTGCGCCAGTACTGGCGGGCCATCTTGACCGCGGTCTCGACCGACTCCCCGCCTCCGAGCGTGAGGAACACGTGGTCGAGGTCGCCGGGCGCCAGCTGGGCGACCTTGTTGGCGAGCTTGACCGCCGGCTCGTTGGCGATCTGGAAGATGTGGTAGATGGAGAGCTTCTCCATCTGCGCCTTGATGGCGTCGTGGATCTCCGCGCGCCCGTGCCCCACGTTGACGGTCCACAGGCTGGCGAAGGCGTCGATGTACTCGTTGCCGTCGCTGTCCCACACGAGCGCGCCCTCGGCGCGCTCCATCACGACCGGCTTGATGCCCTGCATCTGCGTGAACGGCGGCCAGAGGTGCTGCTCGAGGAACTCCTCCTTGACCCCGCCGGCCACAGCCTGTTCCTGGTCTGTCATCAGTCCTTCCTCTCCTCTGATATCCACCCAGGTGGAAACCTAAGGGCTCCCCGCCCGGGTGTCAACAAGGCTCTCGTTGCCGCCGCCGATCCCGCGGACGGCGGCCTGCCCGGCCGGCTCTCCGGCCCCCGGCTCAGTGGCCGAGGGCCGCCGCCATCTCCGGCGTGACGCCGCAGACCGCGGCGAGCTCCGCCCGCACGTCCTCGGCCAGCGGGCGGCCACGCTCGGCCCGGGCGGCGAAGAGCGCATCCATGCGCTCCCGTGCCCGGGCCACCTCGTCACGCCCGTCCGCGACCCACTGGTCGTAGGCCTGCCGCGACGAGATCGCGGGCGCGAAGTGCTCGCCGGCCCGCAGCCGCCGCGCGGTCTCCTTCTCCTTGAGGAAGTCGCCTCCGATGCCGACCCGCGCGATCATGTCCGCCATCATCTCGTCTCGCCCGGTGTGGACCTCGCCGAGGATGCGGCGGATCATGCCGGCCACCTCCGCGTCCAGCACGATCTGCGGCAGGAACAGCGTGTTGACCGAGTCGATCATGCCCACGCCGCCGCTCAGCACGTCGGCGCCCACGCCGGCGGTGGCGAGGCCCTTGAGCGCCTTCTCGTACCCCGCCTGCAGGCCGGCGTACTTGGCGTCGGTCGCGAGACCGGGCACCGCGGCGGGCACGCCGAGGTGATGGGCGAGCTCGACGCAGGCGACGTTCATCAGAGCGCACTCCGGGGCGGCGTAGGACACGCCGGCAGAGCGCATGTCCATGATGGAGCCCGACACGCCCATGACGACGCGCGCCCCGGGGGCCAGCGCCTGCAGCGCCGTGGCGACGGCGAGGAACTCGGCAAGCCCCTGGACGATCGTCCCGGCGAGCGTGACCGGGGAAGTGGCGCCCGCCATGGGCACCGTGTAGACCTCGACCGGCGCGCCGCGCCGCGCGGTGGCCGCGTGGAAGTCCAGGAGCGGCCCGTCGATACGCAGCGGAGAGGCCGCGGTAAGCAGCGTGCTGAACCGCGGCCGCTCACGGAACGCCTCGGGTCCGCCGGAGACGATGTCCATGATGCGCAGCAGCGGCTCGGCCTGCGAGGGGCTGTCGACGAGAGTGACGTGCTTGCGGGCCTCGCGTGAGCACCACGTAGCAGACCACCAGCTCACGGACCTCCACGGGCACGTCGCCGGCCGTGATCGTCGTCCACAGCACGTCGACCTCGGGGACCTCGTCGAGCAGGATCGTCGCCGCCTGCAGGTCCGTCAGCGTGGAGGGACGCCGCACACCGGTCTCGTGGTCGAGCACGAACGCGGCGCAGCCGGAGGAGCAGAAGTGCGCCGGCTCGCCCTCGTCCAGCACCACGTCGTGCTCGGGCGCCGCGCCGGCGAAGAGCACCCGGCGCGGGCAGGCCCCGACGGAGCGCCGCACGAGGTCGGCGGGCAGGCGCACGACCCCGGTCTGCTGGTCGACGTCGGCGCCGAGGTCGGCGAGCACCGGCAGCGCCGCCGACCCTTTGAGCTCCACGCCCACGCGCTCGAGGATCCCCAACGCCTCGTCGACGAAGCTCAGCTTCTCGGCCTCGTCCAGCCAGGTCATGTGCGCCCGCATCGTCCCCTCCGATCTCTCTGCTCAGGTCGATTCCGTGGATCTGGCCGCCGTGAGCCTCCGCGCCCTGGAGGCGCCGCGAAGCCGGGCAGGCCGGCGGCGGGTGCGGCGTGGAAGGCGATCCGGCGGCGGGCGGAGCTGCGTCCGCCCGCCGCCGGGCCCACTCACACCGTCGGCGTGTCCGACAGCAGCTTCCTGGTGTAGTCGGCCTGCGGGTCCTCGAGCACGGCGTCGACCAGCCCGTACTCCACGATGCGGCCGTCGTTCATCACCGCGACCTCCTGGGAGATGCTGCGCACCAGCGCCAGGTTGTGGGTGACGAACAGCATCGAAAGGCCCATGTCGCGCTGCAGGGCGGCCAGCAGCTCGATGATCGCCGCCTGCACCGAGACGTCCAGCCACGAGGTGACCTCGTCGCAGATGAGCATCGTCGGCTCGGCCGCGAGGCTGCGTGCGATCGCCAGACGCTGGCGCTCGCCGCCGGACAGCTGGTCCGGATAGCGGCTCAGCAGCGACGAGTCGAGCGCCACCTGCTCGAGGACCTTGACCATGCGGGCCTCCATCTCGTCGCGCGACAGGCTGAAGAACACCTTGAGCGGCTGCGAGAGGATCTGCGCGATGGTCTTGCGCGGGTTCAGAGAGCTGTAGGGGCTCTGGAAGATGTACTGGATGCCCTGTCGCGTGGCGCGCGACCGGTCTCGCGCGTCGCGCGCGAGCCCCTTGCCCATGAAGTCGATGTCGCCGACGATCTTGTGGGGGTGCAGGCCGGCGATGCAGCGCGCCAGCGTGGTCTTGCCGGACCCCGACTCCCCGACCAGCGAGAGGCAATGGCCCTCTGCCACACTCGTGGTGATGCCGTGCAGCGTCTCCTTGTGCTGGTAGTACGCCGTCACGTCACGCACCTCGATGACCATCGTGTCGTCCGAGGCGCTCGTGATCGCCGTGCGCTCGCTCATCAGTGCCTCGAGCACCGGCCCCTGGGCGCCGACCTCCCGCTGACGCCAGCAGCGCACGTGGTGGCCGGGACTGACATCCTCGACGGGCGGGAAGGCCTCGCTGCACTTGTCGACCGCCCAGTCGCAGCGCGGGGTGAACGCACAGCCTGGGGGCCGCTGTCCCGGACGAGGCGCCCACCCGGGGATGCCGCGCAAGGCGCGCTCGCCGGTGATGTCGGGGATGGAGGCGAGCAGCTTGCGCGTGTACGGGTGGTGCCCCTTGTCGAACAGCTCGTCGCGCGTACCGGTCTCGACCACTTTGCCGGCGTACATGACGGCGATGCGGTCGGCGAGGTTGGAGACCACGGCGAGGTCGTGGGTGATGTAGAGAGCGGCCACACCGTAGGACTTGGTGAGCTCGCGGACGGTGTCCAGCACGTGCGCCTGCGTCGTCACGTCCAGCGCCGTCGTCGGCTCGTCGAGCACGATGACCTTGGGACGGTTGGCGAACGCCATCGCGATGGCCACGCGCTGCTGCTGGCCGCCGGAGAGCTGGTGAGGATACCGGCGGAGGAACTGCTTGTCCGAGGGCAGCAGCACCTCTTCCATCATCTGCGTGAGACGGGCCTCGCGGTCCGCCTGCGACGAGCCGAAGCCGTGCACCTCGAGGATCTCCATGAGCTGCGTGCCGATGCGGAGCGCCGGATTGAGCGACGCGGACGAGTCCTGCGGCACGTAGCTGATGCGCCCGCCGCGCACCCCGCGCAACGCCTTGGGGTCCATTGCGAGGATGTCCTGCCCGTCGATCTCGACGTGCCCCTCGGCGATCTTGGCGCCGCGGCGCTGGTAGTCGAGCAGGCTGGTGCCGACCGTGGTCTTGCCCGAGGCCGACTCGCCGACCAGCCCGAGCACCTCGCCCTTGCGGATGACGAGCGAGACGTCGTCGTCGATGTCGACGCCCGAGGGGTCGAGGACGATCCGGAGGCCCTCGACCTTGAGGACGGCCTCACTGTCGCGTGCCGGTGTAGCGTCCTGCGTCACGGTCGTCTCCATCACCCCACCCCCGTGTCGCGTTCGATGCCGATGAGCGCGCGGCCGAGGCCGTCCGCGATGAGGTTGGTGCCGATGGTGAGGATGCCGATGAGCAGCACCGGCACGAGCACCGGCCACGGCTGGATGATGATGCCGATGCGGTTCTCGTTGATCATGAGGCCCCAGTCGGCCGCCGGCGGCTGCATGCCGAACCCGAGGAACGACAGCGCGGCGATGACGCCGATCGAGTAGGTCAGCCGCAGGCCGAACTCGACCAGCAGCGGGCTCGTGATGCTCGGCAGGATCTCGTTGAAGAGGATCTTCCAGCGCGCGATGCCCAGCGCCTCGGCGGCGCGCACGAAGTCGCGCTGGGAGACCTCGAGCGTGGCGGCGCGCGCCACACGCGCGATGCGCGGCGCGTGCGAGACGCCGACGATGACCACGATGAGCCACAGCCTCGGCCCGAGGATGGAGACGAAGAGCAGCGCGAGCACGATCTGCGGGAACGCGAGCACGACGTCCAGGATGCGCATGATGCTCTCGTCGATCCAGCGCCGCGCGTAGCCGGTGACGAGGCCGAGGGTCACGCCGAGGACGAGGCCGATGACGGTGGCCGCGAGGGCGAGCAGGATGACGGTGCGGCCGCCGTAGAGCACGCGCGTGAGAACGTCGTGGCCGATGTAGTCGCTCCCCAGCCACATCGTGGGGATGTCCGGCGGCGAGAACGGCGGCGCGACGAACTCGGTGGGCGAGTACGGCGCCACCCAGGGCCCGATGACGGCGACGAGGACGATGGCCGCGAAGATGCCGACACCGACCTTGGTGCGACCCATGCTCCACGCCTCGCGCAGCATCATGATCCACTCGGAGGGCCGGCTGTCGGCGTGCACCACCACCGGCTCGACGAGCTCTGAGTCGTTGACTCTCATCTCTGGAGTACTCATCGCAGGCCCGTCCTGAGTCGTGGGCTGACGAGGATCGTGAGGATGTCGGCGGTCAGATTGGCGACCACGTACACCGCCGCGATGATCAGGGTGATCGCCTGCACCATCGGCATGTCGCGATTGGCGACCGAGTCGACGAGTAACGAGCCGATGCCGGGGAAGGCGAACAGATACTCGACCACGACGACGCCGCCGGCCAGCCAGGCCAGGTTGAGCGCCGTGACCTGGAGCGCCGGGGCCAGAGCGTTGGGGAGCGCGTGCCGGTTGAGCACCAGGCGCTCAGGCAGTCCCTTGAGGCGCGCCATCATCACGTACTCGCTCTCGAGCACCTCGATGGTGCTGGCGCGCAGGATGCGCGTGATGTACGGCGCGACCGCCAGCGTGAGCGTGAGCGCCGGCAGGATGAACAGGTCGATCTGCTGGTAGATGGGCACGCTCGAATCCACACGCGATGTGGCCGGCAGGATCTTGAACACCTGGGTGGCGAACAGGAGGATGAGGATCATGCCGATCACGAACTCCGGCAGCGCGGCCAGCGCCAGGCTCCCGATCGTGACGCCGCCGTCGAACTTGCTGTCTCGTCGCAAGGCGGTGATGGAGCCCAGGAGGAGCGAGACGGGCACGCTCACCAGCGCGGCGACGAACACCAGGATGAACGAGTTGAGCACCTTGTTGGCGAGCAGTCCCGTGACCGGGGACCCTTGGGCGAGCGAGTCGCCGAGGTCGCCGGTGAGCACGCCGCCGAGCCAGCTGAGGTACTGCTCCGCCATGGGCTTGTTGAGCCCGAGCTGCTCCTTGAGCGCCTCGTAGCGGTCGACGTTCGCCGCCTCCCTGCCGAGGATCGCCTTGGCGGTGTCGCCGGGCAGAGCCTGGGTCGCGACGAAGACGACCACCGACACCAGGAACAGCGTCAGCACGCCCAGGCCGATCCGGATGAGGATCAGCTTCAGAAGCGGGGGCATGAGCGCCGTCTTCCTCTC
This sequence comes from uncultured Thermoleophilia bacterium, assembly GCA_963709635.1. Lineage (GTDB taxonomy): Bacteria > Actinomycetota > Thermoleophilia > UBA2241 > UBA2241 > CAIXSE01. Next base: position 117,116 of record CAVPXA010000036.1, on the reverse strand, counting down.
TTGGTTCTACTGATCATGATGGCTGCCTCTCGCGGGGGACTACAGGGAAGCCGGGTCACGCGAGCCTTGCGATCGAACTCACGATCCAGCGGACCGGCGGCGCTCGTGAGGGAAGAGAGCCGTGGGCGCGGGGCCGAGCCTCGCGCCCACGGCTGCTGCGGTCGTCGCGATCAGCCCTTCACGAAGTAGACGTCCTTGAAGTACATCCGGCCGACCGGACCGCCGAGCTTGTCCAGCTTGTAGCCGGTGGTCGTGGTGGAATGCGCGTCTACCTGGTTGCGGAACGACCAGATGATGTAGCCGCCCTCGTTGTACTCGATCTCCTGCGCCTGAGAGATGAGCGCAGCACGCTCGGCGTTGTCGACCGTCTGGAACGCCTGCTGGACCAGGGCCAGCCACTCGGGATGCTCCCAGTGCGTCTCGTTGTACGGCGCGTCGGGCATGGTGCCCTGACTGGCCTGGGCGAGGAAGCCACGGGTCGCCCAGAAGTCCTGCGCGAACGGCCAGGAGAGGTAGTCGTCGCCGTAGAAGACGCTCGCGTCTGTCTTCTTGAGCTTGACGGTGACGCCCGCGGCCTTGGCCTGCTCGGCGAACACCTGCGCCGCCGCGACCTCGTCGCCGCCCAGTGCGCCCTCGGAGGTGACGAGCTCGACGGTGAGGTTGTTGTCGTAGCCGGCCTCCTTGAGCAGGGACTTGGCCTGCTCGATGTCCTGCACGCGCTGCGGCAGGTCCGGGGTGCCGGCGTCGTACCGCCCGTACATGTCGTTGGCCACCGCGCCGAGGCCGCTGTAGGCCTGGTCGATCATCTGCTGGCGGTCGACGATGAGCCGGAACGCCTGCCGCACGCGCACGTCGTCGAACGGCTTGACGTCGATGCGCATGGTGAAGGGACGCCACTGGCCCGTCTCAGCGTTGAGGAGAGCGAGACCCTCGGTCGCCTCGATGACCTTGGCCTGGCTCTTCGGCAGCTGTGACATGGCCTGGATCTGGCCGCTCTGCAGCGCATTGATGCGCGCCGTGTCGTCGGCGTACTCGATCATGGTGAGAGTGTCGACGTACGGGGGCGTGTCCCAGTAGTCGGCGAACGCCTCCCACTTGAACTGCTCGCCCGGCTTCATCTCGAGCATCTTGAACGGGCCGCTGCCGATGGGAGCCTTGGGGTCGAAGCCCACCGGAATGATCTTGCAGCTGCGCTCGGCGAGGTTCTCGGCCAGCAGCACGTTCGCCGTGGCGAGGGTGATCTCGACCGTCTTGTCGTCGATCTTCTTGGTGCCACCAGGTGTGACGCCCGTGAGAGCGGCAGCACCGACCTTCGGGTCCTTCGGATCGACGATGCGGTCCATGGAGAAGACGACGTCGTCGGCGGTGACGGGCTTGCCGTCGTGCCACATGACCCCGTCGCGCAGCTTGACCTGCCAGACCGAAGCATCGGCGTTGGGCTCGATGCTCTCGGCCAGCTGATTGGTGATGTTCAGGTCGAAGTCCCAGGCCGTGAGGCCCTCGTACATGATGTACTGGATGGCGATGTCGGGCTCGAACGAGCCGGTGTGCGGGTCGGCCGTGTCCTTGGCCGAACCGCCGACGATGCCGACCATGAGGTCGCCGCCCTTGGTGGGGCCGGCGGCGGCCGAAGGCGACGCGTCGGTGGTGGTGTCGTCGCTGCCGCACGCCGCGGCGATCGGACCGATCGCGGCCGCGGCGCCCATGGCGGCCGCTCCCTTGAGCAGGCTGCGGCGCGAGAAGCGCTTGCCGTTGACGAGCTCCCCGATCTCCACGAACCCTGATTCGTCCCGCTGATCCTTGTCAGTCACGATACCCGTCCCCCTGTCTTGGTCGTTTCCTGAAGGTCGCGCCTCAAGTCGAACCTGTGGCGTCTCGGGATGTGGTCTCGATGCGGCGGATTCTCCCTGGCCGGCCATCCGTCGCGGCAAGCCCCCCAGCTCGCACGCCCGTGTCGTCCCACCAGGGCCGGTGACCCGTGGCCATCCACCCAGGTGGGTAGAACCGATACGCCACTATGGACAACGCGTCCCCGGTCTGTCAAGACTCCACGTAGGGACAGTAGCACCCGGGCGGGGTGCTGACAAGTCGGGGGACTACGGAATCGTAGGCGAAGTCTATGATTCTGAGCAGTTCCTTGAATGACTTTCGCCTAATCGCTATACTTCGTCTTGATGAATCGCGAAACCGATAGCCAAAGCGAAAGCCATCCATTCGTTCGCCTGGGCTCCCTGCCGCACGGCACCATCGAACTGGACGACGTGGACCGGCACATCATGAAGCTGCTGCGGCACGACGCGCGCCTGAGCTACGCGCACATCGCGCGCACGGTCGGCCTCTCCGAGCCCACCGTGCGCAAGCGCATCGACCGCCTCGTGCACGCCGGCGCGATCATCAACGCCGCGCGCATCAACCCGGCCCCCATCGGCTTCCCCATCGACGCCATGATCGGCATCAACGTGCAGCGCGGCAAGGTCCAGCAGGTCGGCCGCAGGCTGGCGGCGATGGAGCATGTGGCCTACGTGGCCTACGTGGCCGGCAACTTCGACATCATCATCCAGGCCTACCTGCCGCACATGGAGGGCCTGTTCAAGTTCCTCAACGAGGACCTCGAGAAGATCGACGGCATCGCCGGCACCCAGACGTGGAACGTGCTGCGCACGGAGAAGTTCTTCTACAACTGGGAGGGCGAGGACGTCGGGCTGGGCAGCACGGACGGCGCCGGTGAGGCCGGCCGCGACGACCGCCCGGCGCACGCCTGATCTCGCCGCGGCGGGGCCACGGGTCGCGGCCGGAGCGCCGGCGGCGCCCTCGGCCGGCGGCGGCGCAGGCCAGGGTCCATCCTCATGACCGCCGCCGTCCTCGCCCTCCTCGCCAGCTTCTCTTGGGGCACCTCCGATTTCCTCGCCGGCCTCGAGTCGCGCCGCTCCACCGCCTGGACGGCGGCCCTGGCGGGTCAGGCGGTCGCCTCAGCGTCCCTCATCACCATCCTGCTGCTGACGGCGCCGGACCGGCCTGCCGCGAGCGCGCTGGCGGCGCCGGCCCTGGGTGGCGTGATCGGAGGCTTCGGCGTGATCCTCGGCTACAAGGCCCTGGCCCTGACCGACATGAGCGTCGTCTCGCCGATCATCGCGGGAGGCGCGCTCGTGCCGGTGACGTGGGGCATCGCGACCGGCGAGCGGCCCGGCGCCGTGCAGGCGCTCGGGATCGCGATCACCCTCCTCGGGATCGTCCTGATCTCGCGCGGCGGTGCGCGGCGCGCTGAAGAGCGGAGCGACCGTCGTCGCGCCGGCCTGCTCGCCGCGGTCGGCTGCGCCCTGGCGCTGGGGCTCTTCCTCGTCGCCCTGGACTCCGGCGGCGAGGCCGGCCCGCTGTACACGGTCACCGTGGCCCGCACGGCGGCGCTGCTCACCCTCCTTGTCGTCGCCGCCGTGCTCCGGCCGGCGATCCGCCTGAGCCGGCGGGCCGCTCCGTGGCTGCTGGTCGTCGGCCTGCTCATCGTCGCGGCCAACCTCCTGTTCGCCTCCTCGACGACCTACGGCTATCTGAGCGTCGTCGGGGTGCTGGGATGGCTGAACCCCGCCGTCACCATGGTGTGGGCGGCGCTCGTGCTGCACGAGCGCCTCAGGCCGGTGCAGCTGCTCGCGGCCGCCCTCGTCTTCTCCGGCATCGTATGCCTGGCGGTGGGGTGACGGTGGAGCGAGGCGGCGCCCACGGTCCGAGGCGGACGAGGGAGTTGGCGCGAGCGGGCCGGCACGGGTACGCTCGCGCCGCAACATGTGTCCACGGACCGCGGCCGCCGCGCCCGGTCCCGGCGGCGGCGCGGCGCCCGCGGGCGGTCCCGCGCGGGAGGGTGCACTCATGAGCGAGGCCACGTGCGCGACCTGCCCCTGGTGGTCGCGGTTCCCCGAGCGGGTCGAGTACCGCTGGTCGTCCAGCGACAACACGCAGGTGGAGGTCCGCACGCCGAACGAGAAGGGCGAGTGCCGCGCGGACCCGCCCAGGCCGCCGCGCGAGTTCCCCACCACCGCCCCGGACGACTGGTGCGGCAGGCACCCCGGCCGCGCCGGCACGGCCGGGGGCGCCCCGGCGACTGACGCCGCCGGCGCGGGCCGGCCGGGCTCAGGCTCCCGGCGCGTCGTCCGGCGCGTCGTCCGGCCTCCCGGCCAGCCACACCTGGCCCCGCTCCTGCGCCACCGCGCAGGCCCCGTACAGCTCGTCGGTGGCCTCCACCACCGCGTCGGGCCCCAGTTCGTCCAGCAGACCCGTGCGGCGGAGCTGGTCCTGCATCTCCTGCCCGACGCCGGCGAGGTACATGCGGCCGCCTCGGCCGGCGCACTCCTCCGCGTACTCGCGGAGCATGGCGATGGTGGCGCTGTGCAGCCTGCCGCGACCCCGCAGGCGCAGCACCACCACGGGGCAGTGCGCCTCGGCGACGGAGGGCAGCGACGCGCGGATCTGTGGCGCGGCCGCCCAGAACAGGCTGCCGTAGATGTCGAGCACGGTGACGCCGTCGCTCACGGCCGCGGCGGGGACCTCCGTCTCCCGGGGCAACCCGCCGCCGTTGAGCACCACCTGCCGGACGTGCACGTCGAGCGACGACAGGTAGATGTACTTGACCACCGAGATCGCCGTCCCCGCGAGCACGGCCCACTGCAGCGGGACGACGAGCACCAGGACGAAGGTGAGGAGCATGATGGCGGCCGACATCCTGTCGGCCCGCCAGACGTCGCGCGCGGCCCGCGGCTGCAGCGCGCTCGTGGCGGCCACGATGAGGATGCCGGCCGTGACCGCCAGCGGCACCTGCTGCACCAGCGGAGCGGCGGCCACGACGACCACGACGACGAACGCCCCCGTGACGACCGACGACCAGCGTGACCGCGCTCCGGCGCCGACGTTGAGAGCCGTCGCCTGCACCGACCCGCCGACGACACCGCCGGTGAAGAACCCGGAGACCACGTTGGCGACGCCATGCCCGACGAAGTCGCGGCTGGTGTCTCCGAACCGGCCGTCCGCGTTGGGCACCGTGCGGCCGATGCCGGCTCCCTGCACGAGCCCGATGATGACCAGCGACACCGCCGGCAGCACCAGCCGCGGAGCAAGCGAGAGGTCGGGCAGTTGCGGCCAGGGCAGCGTGCGCGGGATGGGCGCGATGTCGCCCACCACGGCGACCGACGGCAGGTCGAGCAGGGCGACCAGCACGGTCATGAGGACGAGCGCCAGCGCCATGGCGAACAACTTGAGGCGCGTGCGACGGAGCACCAGGACGAGCGCCACTGTGCCGAGGCCGATGGCCGTGGTCTCGACGTCGGAGGCGCCCGGGTGCATGAACAGGTCGGCGGCCCCCAGGAGCTTGTTGTCGTAGCGGCTCGAGAACCCCGTCAGGGCCCCGAGCTGCGAGAGCAGGATGGTGACGCCGATGCCGCCCATGAGGCCGATCATCACCGCGTTGGAGACGAACCGGACGAGGCCCCCGCCGCGCAGCAGCCCGAGGACCAGCATGATGACGCCGGTGAGCACGGCCAGTGTGAAGAGGCCGGCCGTGCGCTGCTCCGCCGGCAGGGCCGCCACGGCGCCGCCGGCCGCCAGGCAGAGCGCCGCCGTCGGCACGATCGGCATGCGCTGGGACCCCGACGTGAGAGCTCCGGCCGGCGTGCCCGCCGCCACCGCGTACAGGCCGTGGACCGGCGGCACGCCGGCCAGCATGGTGTACGCCATCGCGTTGCCGACCTGCGAGGCGCCGACGGTGAGGCCCGCCACCACGTCGTGCAGCGCGTCCTTGCGCGAGGGGAGACTCAGCCCGTCGCCGGGATCACGCGCCGGGCGCCGCATCGTCGTCCTGCGCGTACGCCCGCTGCAGGACCTCCGCCACCTCGGGCCGCGTGAACCACTCGGGCAGCTTCTTGCCCTTGGCCAGGTACTCCTGGCGCACCTGGGTGCCCGAGATGGACGAGACCCTGGCGCCGTGCGGCACCAGGCCCAGCTCCACGTAGCGGTCCTCGTCGGTGAGGTACGCGAGCTCGCGGGCCAGGACGGTCCGCACCCCGATCTCGTGCGAGTAGTGCTCGGCCATGGCCTGCGCGTCGTAGGGACCGTAGAACGGCACGCCGTGCGAGTCCGGCCCGGGGCCGGCGTGGTCGCGGCCGACGATGAGGTGCGTGGCCCCGTAGTTGCGGCGGATGATGGCGTGCCACACCGCCTCGCGCGGGCCGGCGAACCGCATGGCCAGCGGCATGAGCGAGAGCAGCGTGCTCGCCGGGTCGTAGTAGTTGCTCACCAGCACCTCGTACGCCTCGACGCGGAGCGCCGCCGTGACGTCCTGCGGCCGGGTGACGCCCACGGCGGGGTGGATGAGCAGCGTGCCGCCCACCTCCGCCATCGCGCGCTTGGTCAGCTCCTCGTGGATGCGGTGCATGGGGTTGCGGGTCTGGAAGGCGACCACCGTGGAGTTGCCCATGGCGGTGAGGCGCGCGCGCAACTCCACGGGCGTGAGGCACAGTGGGCCATGCAGCCGATGACGCGGCAGGTCGAGCACGCGAGGCCGGCCGGCGAGGTAGTGGCTCGGCCAGTTCTTGGCCTCGATGACCAGCGGGTGCGCGCTGTCCCGGCCGCCGAGCACCGCGCGCATCTCGCGCAGGATGTCGGCCGGGTACACCTCGTCGACCTCGAGCAGGGCCAGGATGACGCCCTGCTCGTCCGACAGCGCGATCTCGCGCGGGTGCCCGCGCAGGACCTCCTCACGGCAGGGCACGGCGAGCGGGATCGGGAAGAGCTCGCCGCTCGTGAGCCGCATCTCGTAGAGGACCGACTCGTACTCGTCGCGCGCCATGAAGTGATCGAGCGGCGAGAACGCGCCCACGGCCAGCATCTCGAGGTCGTACTGGACGCGCAGCGAGAGCGGCACCACGGGGAGGTTCTGCGCCCGCTCGAGCAGCGCTGCGCGCTCGTCGGGGTCGTGGACCACGAGGTCGACGAGACCCCGGCCGCCGAACGGCGTGATCAGGACGCCGTCGCCGGCGTCGGCTGCCTGGTCTGGAGCATGATCGGCGTCACGGTTCACTGCGGCACTCTCGGCGGGTCGTTCTCACGGGACGGGACGGGACGGGTCTGGGACGGGCAGACGAGACGGGTCCGCGGGAGGGCCCCTCGTCGAGAGGCCCTCCCGGGCAGACCCGCGGCAGCCGTCAGGGCTTGAGACGCTCCGCGTACATCTTCTCGTACAGCGGCTGGCACTTCTCGTACATCTCCTTGAGCTCCGGCACGTCGTCGACGGTGTAGCCGAAGTCCTCCATGTCCTTCTGGAAACCGGTGCTGTCGCCGGCGTCCAGGTGCCACATCTCCCAGTCCTTCCACTCCTGCTTGAACTCGGGCTCCCAGGTGAGCGACTCGGGCAGGTAGGGGATGTCGACCTTCTCGCAGTACTGCTTGACCACCGACGCCGCGTCGATGAGCAGGTCCTCGGCGTCGACCACAGCCGGCACCTCGCCGGTGATCTTCTTGGCCAGCTCGAACAGCTTGTACTGCGACTCGAAGCCGATCTCACGGAGCGTCACCGTAGGGTCGAGCTTGTGGTACGAGACGAGCGTGAGGGCGGGGTCGCGGATGATGAACGTGTTGGTGAACTTCTTCATGAAGTCCTCATCGGCGACGTCGCTCACGTAGTAGGCCATGTCCTTGAAGAAGACCGGCTTGTCGGTGGCGGCGGCCTCGATCATCTCCGTCGTGCCCTCGAAGGTCCTCGGATGGCCTTCCTGCGGTTGCATGCCCACAGGCTCCTTGTGCGCGGCCTCGAGGTAGAAGAAGTACCCGTAGGGCTCGTGGATGACCTTGAAGTCGCCGCGCTCGAACATCATGCGCTCGAAGCCCGTGGAGATGGACCGCGGGACGGACCAGAGGGGGACGATCTTGCTCATCTAGCTGCTCCTCATCGTGTGGTGGTGTGCGACACCCCGGCTGTGTGACGCCGCCTCGCGCCGGCCACAGGCCGGCGCACGCGGGGCGGAGTCCCCTCGCTCCGAGAGTAGCACCGGCGCTGATGGCTGGCAAGCGCTCCGCGACGGATTCCAAGCATGAGAGGCCTTTTCGAATCACTTAGTGAATAGATGGTGCCCAATCACGACACTTAGTGATGCTCGCGGGAAAATCAGTACAGAATCTAAACCAGCCTTGCGACCCGCCGGCGCCGGATCGGATGAGCGGGCAGCCCTCTTCAGTGGCGCCCGGCGGTCACCGCCCTCCCACTGCCGCGAGCAGTGCAGACAAGAGCGCCCGCGGCCGGCTGCTGCCGGCCGCGGGCGCCTGGATGCTGGGGGCGCGTGCCTGGCTAGAGGCGCTTGAGGCAGGGCACGTCCACCCCCAGGAGCTCGGCGATGTTGCGCTTGGCCTCGATGCCCCTGCGGCATCCCGGCACGGCGGTGATGACGCCGATGTCGAGCTCCTGGCGGAGGCCGCGCATGACTGTCGAGTCGCCCAGGTCTTCCACGCCGACGTGGAGCTTGTCGGCCACGTACTTCTTCGCTTCGGGGAGACGCATCTTGCGGGTCATCTGCATCCTGGCCACCAGATCTCCGGCGGTCCTGATGCCCCCCATGCCCGAGGCGAGCGCGTGGCTGATCGACATCCCGTAGGGATCGCCGGTGCCCACCTACAACCCGTCCACGCGGCCGATCTCGACCATCGCCGCGCTCGCGCGGGTGAGCACGTCCGCCGGCGGCACCTCGAACATCGGCACGCCGCCGACGCCCATGCCGACGTTGGCGTGGATGGGGATCGTGGCGACGCGCGAGCACTCCTTGACGATGGTCACCGCTCGCGCCACGTTCCACGGCACCGACCTGCGGGAGTTGGTGTTCACGACCGGCCCGAACAGGTGGGCGCCCGCCTCCTCCACCACCTTGACCTGCTGGTGCGGCCACATGCCGGCCAGCCGCTTGCCCTTGTACTCGAGCTGGCCGTGGAAGCCCAGCACGAACTCGGCCGCCATGCCGACCTCGATGGCGAGGTCGGTGGTCGCGGCCAGCTCCTCCACCGTCTCGAGGACGGCGAGGAACTCGGCGTCGCCCGTGGAGGCCGTGGTGTCGAAGTTGATGCCGTCGGCGCCGACCATGTCCATGATGCTGCGAGACGTACAGCATGTCGGCCTTGCAGCGCCTCCGCCATCTGCATCTGCGCCTCGCGGGCCGCCTCGATCTCTCCGCGTGGCAACAGGTCGGCGGGGTTGGGGAACGGCCCGTCCGGCTGCGCGTACAGCCCGAAGTTGGGCATCGCCCCGTAGAACACGGGGATGACGGCCGTGAGCAGCGCCTGCTCCACGCCGGTGGCCTCGAGGGCGACGATCGGCTTGACCGGCTTGTACGAGTAGTCCGGGTGGCCGATCTCCATGGTGTCGAAGCAGAACGCCCGCTCGAAGACGCGGAAGGCCCTGCTCGCGGCCCAGCGGCAGCCCGACGCCGCTGGAGAGCTGGGCCGAGTACAGCGTGTTGACCGAGCCGTCCTTGGTCAGGATGACCTCGTGGCCCGCCTCGACCCCCATGATGCGGCTGGGGTTGGTGAACAGGTCGACCAGCCAGTCGATCTCGTTCTCCTCGAGCGGCGGCACCTTGCCGCGCTTGACGGCGTCGGCGCTGCCGGCCACGAGGTCGTCACGCAGCTCCTGCGGCGTGAGCTCGACGACGTAGCCGTCGCCCATGCGTGTTCGGATCTTCACAGGCACACCTCCTTGTGCGCGCCGGCCGGCATCACCCGATGCCGAGCTCGCGCTCGGCCGCCGCGGATGATCGCCGCGAGCTCGTCGGCGACGCCGTCCGGCAGCGGGTCGGGAACGTGCGTCTCGAGGATCTTGCGCGCCTTGGCGAGCGCGCGGTCCTGGAGGGTCGTCGATCCCGCTCGCGGTCCAGTCCTCGCGGACGCGACGGTCGATCAGCGCGGGCTGCGACTGCTCGCGCATGTGCGCCATGGTGTGGTCGTGGCTGAGGAAGTCGCCGAACGGTCCGATCTCGTCGATCACGTCGATGGCGAGCGCCTCGTCGTCCACGCGGATGCCGCGGACGCACTGCTTGATCATGCCGGCGAACTCGTCGTCCATGACGAGCTGGCCGAAGTCGAAGGTCATGCCCGACTCGATCATCCCCAGACCGTAGATCAGGTTGGCGCCTGCCAACGCCGGCATCAGGCCGGTCAGGGTCTTCTCGTGGCCGCTTTGGGCATCGACCACCTTGGAGTCGCCCTACGCACCGGCGACCCAGCTGGGCAGCAGGTAGAAGCGGGCGATCTGGGCGACGGCGGCGTTGATCAGCGCGCACTCGGGCGAGCCGACGCTCGCGGAGGCGAGCCGCAGGTCCATGGCCGTCGTCGAACTGCCGTAGACGACCTTCGCTCCCGGCTGTGTCAGCTGGCTGAGCGTGATGCCGGCCAGCACCTCGGCGTTGTGCGTCACGAGCGTGCCGGCGAGCGTCACCGGCGACGAGCCGCCCGCCATGGCCATCGAGAGGATGTTGACGGCCACGTGCCCGCGGGCGGCGGTCATGATGATCTCGCAGGTGTCCTGCACCAGCTTGAGCGGGCTGACCGGGCAGGTGATGAACGAGATGATCGGGCGCGCCTTGCAGCTTCTCGCGCCCGCCGGCGATGGCGCCCGCCATCTCGAGCAGCTTGTTCGAGAGCTAGGCGTTGCCCGAGCCCATGAAGCCGTGCTTGGAGGTGTTGGTCATCCACGCCTCGGCCTGGTGCAGGTGCACGACCCGCTGGTCGACGTCCTCAGCGACCACGGCGCGCTCGTACACGTCGACGTTGGGCAGCGCGTCGACGACCTTGGCGGTGTCGGCCACGTCCTGCTTGGTGGGCACCTTGCAGCTCGCCGGTGTAGGGATCGACGATCGCGACGCCCTCGCCGAAGTTGGTGAAGCCGACGCGCCCGGCCTCGAGCACGATGTCGTTCTTGGGATTGCGGCCGGCGAGCACGAACTTGCTGGGCGCGGTGCGGACGGCCTGCTCGACGACGTGGCCGGGGATGCGCACGACGCTTCTTTCGGCGTCGACCGTGGCGCCGGCGGCGGCGAAGATCTCGCGAGCCTCCTCGTCTTCGACGAACACGCCGGTCCGCTCGAGGACCTCGAGGTCCCGAGATGGATGTCGGCGAGGTCGTCCTCGGTCAGCACGCGGAACTCGCAGCCCTCCCGGCGCGCGCGCCCCGCCTGGTGGTTCCGTTTCATGGGCGTCCCTCCCTTCTGATCAGAGATCGCTCGAAGTGGACTTCACTGGGTGGTCGTGACGTCGCAGACCTCCGCGAGCGCGCGACGCTGGTCGTCCGAGAGGTGCGGGCCGCGCTCCTCGCGGGCGGCGAGCGCGGCCCGCACCGCGTCGTCGGCGGCGTCGGCCTCGGTGCGGCCCTCCGCGATCCACTGCTCGAACGGCAGCCGCGAGCCGATGCGCGGCACGAAGTGCTCGCCGGCGCGCACGCGCCGGCGCGTCTCCTTCTCGCGCAGGAAGTCGCCGCCGATGCCGACCCGCGCGATGGAGTCGGCCAGCAGCGTCTCCGGCGTGATCTCGATGCCGCGGGCCATGCGCGTGGCCATCGCGGCGATCTCCGCGTCGACGGGGATCATGCGCAGGCTGAACGTGCTCGACGAGTCGAGGAAGCCGAAGCCACCGCTGCAGATGTCGGCGCCGGTCGCGACGGCGGCCATCACCTTGAGCCCCTTCTCGTAGCCCGCCTGGACGCCCAGTGCTTGGCGTCGGTGGAGAGGCCGGAGTTGTGCGACGGGGATGCCGAGGTGGTGGCCGATCTCGACCGCCGCCGCGCCCATGAGCGTGCTCTCGAGGTTGCCGAGCGACATGGTGGTGTGAGCGCATGTCGAGGATGCCCGGGTCCGCAGCAGGCGAGGATGGGGGCGCCGGGCGCCGCCGTCTGGATCGCCGTGATGGTGCCCGAGCACCTCCGCCCAGAGCAGCGCCAGCGTGCCGGCCGGCGTGACCGGCGCCGTGGCCCCCGAGATCGGCATCGAGTACACCCAGATCGGCGCGCCCAGCGACGCGAACTCGCAGGCCACGTCGAGCAGCTCGCCGTTGACCTCGAGCGGCGAACGGGCCGCGCACAGCAGCGACACGCGCGGCCGCTGCCGGAACCTCTCGAGGTCGCCCGACACGATCTCGAAGATGCGGCGCACGTGCTCGGTCTGCGTCCGGGCAGTCGACGAAGACGATGGGCTTCGCGGTCTCCGTGAGGTACGTGTAGTACTCGACGAGCTCGCGCCGCTCGAGAGGGACGTCGGTGGCGGTGACGAACGTCCAGACGACGTCGAGCTCGGGCGTCGCGTCGAGCACGACGGTGCCGTCGCGGAGGTCGGCCAGCGTGGACGGGCCGCACGGCGCCGGTAGTGCGGTCCAGCGTCTTGGCGGCGCAGCCGCTCACGTTGAAGAACGTCCGCGAGCCGTCGAGCAGCACGTCGTTGCGCGGCTCTCAGCCCGGCCATCAGCACGTCGCGCGGGCAGGCGGCGACGGCGCGCTCCACCAGCTCGGCCGGCAGCCGTCACCGTGCCGTCCTCGTCGACCTCCGCGCCCGCCTCGCGGAGCAGCGGCAGGACGGCGGCGCCCTTCATCCTCATGCCGACGCGCTGCAGGATGTCCAGCGCCTCGGCATACACAGCCTCGCGCTCGCCCGCGGTGAGCCACTCGACCCGCACCGTCATCGGTACTCCTCGTCCTCAGTCGGGAATCCGGCGGCCGGCGATGCAGCACCACTGCCCGCCCGGCCGGTCCTTCAGCCTACCCCACCAGCTCCTTCGCCCGCTCCACCGCCATGCCGGCGTTGGCGCCGTAGCCGTCGGCGCCGATCTCGGCGGCGTAGGCCTCGGTGACCGGGGCGCCGCCGACCATCACCTTGACCGACTCGCGCAGGCCCTCGTCTTTCAGCAGGGCGATCGTCTCGCTCATGTGCGGCAGCGTGGTCGTGAGCAGGGCGCTCATGCCGACGATCTGCGGGGAGTGTTCCTTGACGGCGGCGACGAAGTCGGCGGCGCCGACCCCGGTGCCCAGGTTGACGACCGTGAAGCCGGCGCCCTGGAGGAGCATGCCGACGAGGTTCTTGCCGATGTCGTGCAGGTCGCCCTCGACGGTGCCGATGACGACGGTGCCGCATGCCGGCCGACGTCGCCGGCCGGCCATGTGCGGCCTGCAAGAGGTCGAGGCAGGCCTGCATGACCCGCGCGGAGAGCAGCACCTCGGGGATGAAGCACTCGCCCTCGCGCATGCGCGCGCCGACCACGTCCATGCCGGGCAGCAGCGCCTCGTCGAGGATCTCCCTCGGCTGAAGCGCCGGTGGCGACGCAGCGCGTAGGTCATGGCGAGGGCGACGCCCTCGTCGCCGTCGATGATGGCCTGCTTGAGCTGGTCTTTCATGCTGGTCCCTCCTGCCTGGTCCACGCGGGCGCCGAAGCCCATCTTGGCCTTGAGGCGCTCGACGGAGTTGATGCGGATGCCGAGCAGGTCGGCGATGCGCGCCTTGGCCTCCAGACCCTTGGCGAGGCCCGGCACGGCGGTGACCACGCCGATGTCGAGCTCCTCACGGACGGTGCGCATGACGGTCGAGTCGGACAGGTCGAGCACGCTCACGCCGAGCTTGTCGGCGACGTACTCCTTGGCCTCGTCGAGCCTCATCTTCTTGAGCTGCATCCTGGCCACCAGATCTCCAGCGGTCTTGATGCCACCCATCGACGAGGCCAGCGCGTGAGCCATGCCCATGCCGTTCGGGTCGCCGGTGCCCACCTACAACCCGTCGGCCTTGCCGACCTCGATCATCGCGGCGCTGGCGCGGCTGACCATGTCCAGCGGCGAGACCTCGAACATCGGCACGCCGCCGACGCCGCCGCCCACGTTGGCGTGGATCGGGATCGTCGCCTCGGCGGTGCAGGCCTTGACGAACGTCACCGCGCGGGCGACGTTCCAGGCGCACGACTTGCTGCTGTTGTTGTTGACCACGGGGCCGAAGATCGCCGCGCCGGCCTGCTCCACCAGCTTCATCTGCTGGTGCGGCCACAGCCCGGCGAGCCGTGTGCCCTTGTACTCGAGCTGGCCGTGGAAGCCGAGCACCATCTCCGCCGCCATGCTGACCTCGACCGGCATGTCGGTGGTCGAGGAGATCGTCTCGGTGGCGCGCAGCGTCGCGAGGAACTCGGCGTCGCCGGTGGAGGCGACGGTGTCGAAGTTGATGGCGTCGGCAGCCGGTCTCGGTGAACATCCTGCTCTGCCAGACCACGTCGTCGTAGCAGGCCTCGAGCGCCTCCTCCTGCGTACGCCGCGCCTCGTCGATCTTGCCGCAGCGGCAGGAGGTCGGACGGGTTCTCGAACTGGCCGTCCGGCCTGTAGTACAGGCCGAGGTTGGGCATGAAGCCGTAGAACAGCGGAAAGACCGTGGTGTGCTGCAGCAGCTCCATGTGCTCCTGCTCGACGCTCACGATGAACTTGCTGGGCTTCACCGAGTAGTCGATGTGGCCGACCTCCATCGAGTCGAACGCGAAGGCGCGCTCGAAGAGGCGCACCGCCGTCTCGCGACCGACAGGCGCCGCGATGCCGCACGAGAGGCGCGACGAGATGAGCGTGTTGGTGCCGCCGTCCTTGGTCATGACCGCCTCGTGGCCGCGCTCGACTCCCCAGACGCGGCTCGGGCAGCAGAACATGTCGACCAGGTAGTCGACCTCGTTCTCGTCGAGCATCGGGATCTTGGCCTTGGCGGCCGCCGCCTCCGAGCCCTCGACGATGTCGCGGCGGATCTCGTCCCGGGTCATCTGGACGGTGCTGCCGTCGCCCATGCGCGTGACGATAAGGCTCATCGCTCACCCCTTTCACGGTCGCACTCGTCTGGGAGCTTCCGGTCGTGGCCTGCGCCCGAGCAACCGAATGTACCCACCTGGGTGGAAGAGAATAGGTGCACAGCGGGGGTTGTCAAGTGGACGGCCGTGGTTGCACGAGGTCTCGTTGACGATCGGCAGGGGTTCGCAACGGTCACTGTCCACCTGGGCAGATACGCCCAGGATGCCGGGCCGCCCATACGGGCGGCGCCGGGTTTCGGGCGCCGGGCGCCGGCCCGCGCCTGCGGCGCCGGCCGGCCGCCACCGCCGCCCTCAGGCCGGCGGCGCCGCCGCCTCTTCGGCCTCCGCCGCGATCTCGAGCAACTGGACCATGGAGTTGCGCAGGAGGAACTCCAGCGTCGCCAGCGGCCGGCTGAGCTCGAACCCGTCGGGGTTGAGGCCCGCCTGCACCGACAGGCCGTCGGGGATCGCGGCGATGAGCTCCGCCAGGCCCATGAGCATCTCGTTCTCCTCAGCGCCGGGCGCCGCCAGCCCAAGCCAGGTGAGGTTCTGGCGGTACCACCACTCGTAGAGCGCGAAGAGCCGCGTGCGCAGTTCGGGATCGCGGAACGCGTGCGGCAGGATGTCGAAGAAGCCGCGGAACGAGTCCGCGTCCACGATCATGCGCCGGATGCCGACCATGGCGGCGTGCAGGCGTTCCTCCTCGGGCACGCTCTCCGTGTCGGCGGCGAGGCGCAGGCACTCGTCGTGGATGAGCGCGTCGGCGATGGCGATGATGAGGCCGGCCTTGTTGCCGAAGTTGTAGCGGATGGAGGCCTTGTTGACGCCCGCCGCCGCGGCGACGTTCTCGAGGGTGACCGCCTCGTAGCCCTTCTCGGCCAGGAGAGACGACGCCGCCTTGAGGATCTTCTGCGCCGTCGCCGGCAGGCTCTCGACCGGGTCTTCGAACGGGAACTGGAGTCGCCCCCTGGCCTTCTGTTTCGACGTCGTCACGGTCTCCCCTCACGGTCGGTGCTGAAGCACGAGAGCCCAGCCACCCGCGCAAGCCAATCCACCCGGGTGGGATGCGACAAGGGTACTCCGGTTGGCCGTCGTCGCCAACAGATGCCGTGCCTCAGGGAGCCGACAGCACCTGCTTGATGCCGGCGACCGCCAGCTCGACGCCCTCGTCGTCCACGTCCAGGTGCGTGACGAAGCGCACGCTCCACGGCGCCTCGTCGAGGCAAAGGACGCCCTCGGCGGCGAGGCGCTCGACGAGCTCGGCGGCCGGCACCCCCGTGCCCCGGGTGCCGGCGAACACCATGTTGGTCTGCACCGTGCCCAGGTCCACGTCGAGTCCGGGCACGGCCGCCAGCTCCTCGGCCAGACGCCACGCCCGCCGGTGATCGTCGGCGAGGCGCTCCACGTTGTTGCGCAGCGCGTACAGCCCGCCGGCGGCGATGATGCCCGCCTGGCGCATGCCGCCGCCGAGCACCTTGCGGGCGCGCGCCGCCGCCGGCAGCGTCGCGGCATCCATCACCAGCACCGAGCCGACGGGCGCGCCGAGGCCCTTGGAGAGGCAGATGCTCACGGTGTCGAACGGCGACGCGTACTCAGCGGCGCTCACCCCGGTGGCCGCGACGGCGTTGAAGAGCCGGGCGCCGTCGAGGTGCATCTTGAGGCCGTGCCGGTCGCAGAACTCGCGCACGGCCAGGATGTGCTCCAGCGGCACCACCACACCGCCGCAGTGGTTGTGGGTCTGCTCGAGGCACACCAGCCGCGTCGGCGCCCAGTGCACGTCGGCGTCCGTGTGGACGTACTCCTCCATCTTCTCGAGGTCGAGCGTGCCGTCGGGAGAGTCGAACACGCGTAGCTGCACCTGGCTGAGCGCCGACGCGGCGCCCTGCTCGTAGAAGACGATGTGCGCCTGGGCGTGCAGGAACACCTCGTCGCCGCGACCGGTGAGGGCGCGCACGGCCGCCTGGTTGCACTGCGTGCCGGACGGGAAGTACAGCGCCTCGTCCTTGCCCAGCAGCTCGGCGGCGCACCGCTGCAGTTCCAGCACGGTGGGGTCGTCGCCCAGCACGTCGTCGCCGACCTCGGCGCCCGCCATCGCCGCGCGCATCTCGCCAGACGGACGAGTGACGGTGTCGCTGCGCAGGTCGACGGTCTTCATGGAGCCTCCTTGAGGGGACGTGCCGGTGCGGAGCGAGCGTATCGCAGACGGAGGCGGGAGCGGAACCGGGCGCCACGCCGATCAGACGCGTTGCGGGCGCGGACCCTGCCTCTCCGCGCTCAGGCGCGCTGCGGCCGCGGGAGCCCGGGGCGGCCGTGCGCCGGGACCGGCGCCGGAGGCGACCGGAACCAGCGCCGGCGACGCGCCCGCCCCACGGGCAGGAGCCCGTCCGCGGCCAGCCGGCCGGCGCCGAGCAGCCGGGCCAGCGCGTTCCACAAGATGATGAGCGCGAGGCCGCCGAGGAGCAGCGCGACGCGCCCCGGCGGAGCGGGCCCCCAATAGATGGCCAGCTGGTCCGAGATCTCCTGCCCCAGCTTGAAGTCGTCGGGCCAGTGCAGGAAGAACTGGCCGTCCTCCACGCCGGCGAACTGCACGCCGGCGTTCTCGATCGCGTTGGGCTGCTTGCCGGGGTAGTCGACCCAGATGTGGTCGAGGCTCAGCCGCAGCTCGTTGGGGATGCCCTTGGCGGTGAGGAGGCTCGCCAGCACCACGGCGCGGCTCTCACAGTCGCCGGCTCCCGCGTGCAGCGCCTCCTCGGTGGTCGGGAAGTACCAGGGCACGCCGGCGCTCTGCCAGTCGTAGGCGTAGGGAACCTGCCGCTCGAGGACGTAGGTCTCGATCGCAGCGGGGTCGTCCGGCAGCGTGGCGGCGAGCGCCGCCACCGCCTGGGGCTGGACCTGCGGCTCCAGCGTGTTGCGCACGCTGCGCGTGAGCACCCCTGGGTCCGGATAGAGCATCACGAGCATCCAGGCGACGAACAGGAAGATCAGGGCGCGGCGGGGCAGCATCACTGTGGTCATGATACCCGGGACGCGGGACGACGCCGCCCGGTTCGCTACGCGACGAGCTTGCGAAGTCAACTCGCCAGCGGCACGTCCCGCGCAGCGTCGCGCATGCCGGCGCGCGCAGCGATGCGGCCGGCCACCACGGCCGCGTCCTCCCCCACCCCCATCAGCAGCGCCGACTTGCGCCTGCGCAGGAAGTGGACACCGACGAAGAACAGCCCGGGGATCACCAGGCTCTCGCCCTCGTCGTGCAGCGGGAACCCGAGATCGTCGAACGCCCCGTGCCAGGGGAGCCAGGCGCGATAGTCGGGACGGTAGCCGCCGGTGAAGAGAACGGAGCCGATCTGCGCGAGGTCCAGGCGCTCCGGCGCGACCGGGGCGAACGGATCGGGCTCAGGCGTGGGGTCCGCCGCGACGCCGCGAGCGGCGGCTGTCCGGGCGAAGAGGTCCATCAACTCCCCATAGCGGGCGTCACCCCAAGCGATGCTCTCGGCGAGGTCGGGTGCGAATCGGGCCTCGCGCCCGTCGGCGCCGAGGAAGTGCCCCGTGAGTCGCACGCCGATCGCGTGCAGGGTGCGGAGGTTGAGGTCGCGCCCGCCGTCGTGCCCGGTAGCGAGTGGATTGGAGATGAGCCGGGCGGCCGGCGCGGGGAGCGCGCTCGCCGGCGCGTCCATGAAGCCCGACTCGGCCAGCCACCAGACAAGGTCGTGGCCGGCCCAGCGGCGGGGCGCCCAGGGAGCGCGCCCGCAGGAGAGCGTGACCTCCCTCCCCGCCATGCGGAGCTCCTCGGCGATCTGCGCACCCGACTGGCCGCTGCCGATGACAAGGACCTCGCCTCCGGGCAGGGACCCAGGGTCGCGGTAGTCGGCGAGCCCCAACCGGGGCAGGCCAAGTGGAAGGCCGTCAGCGCCGGGGATGCGGTGCTCGCGCTGGTACGCGCCGCTCGCGATCACCAGAGCGCCCGCGTGAAGCGCGCCGTCGCTCGTGACCAGCACGAACCCGCCCGCGCCGTCGTCTCGCACCGTCTCCACGCGCACGCCGGTCCGCACAGGAGCGTCGAACGAAGCGGCGTAGCGCTCGAGATAGCCGACCACCTCGTCGCGCGCCATGAAGCCCTCCGGCAGGTCACCGTCGTAGGCGAACCCGGGCAGGCGCACAGTCCAGTTGGGGGTGACGAGGCAGAAGCTCTCCCAGCGCCGGCGCCAGGTCTCGCCGATCCGGCCGTGCTCGAGCAGCACGTGTTCGATGCCGGCCCCGGTCAGCTCGTGACTCACCGCGAGGCCGGCTTGACCGGCGCCCACGATCGCCACGTCGATGTGTTCCACGGGATCCTCCGTCGTTTCGCCGCAGTACTGCGGGACGTTCCCCTCTGCGGGGCCGCGTAACGGCTGGAGGGTCGACGAGAGAGAGGCTCGACCCTGGTGGTGCTGGGTCGAGCCCCTTCATCATGCTCTTCTACCGGCTGCGAGTCTCGTTCTGGCGGTCACGGTCGGGTGAGCCTTGCGGCGCACCCGACGAAAGCGAGTCTACGGCCGCCGCTTCGCGGCGGAGCCGACGAGCGCTATTCCCACTCGATGGTGCTGGGCGGCTTGCTCGAGACGTCGTAGACGACGCGGTTGACCTCGGGCACCTCGTTGATGATGCGTGAGGCGAGCGTCTCCAGCAGGTCGTACGGGAGCCGCGCCCAGTCGGCCGTCATGGCGTCGTCGCTGGTGACGGCCCTGATGGCGATGGGGTAGCCGTAGGTGCGCTCGTCGCCCTGCACGCCGACGCTGCGGATGACGGGCAGGATGGCGAAGCACTGCCAGAGCTCGCGGTAGAGCCCGGCCTTGCGGATCTCCTCCTGGACGATCGCGTCGGCGCGCTGCAGCACGTCCACGCGCTCCCGCGTGATCTCGCCGATGATGCGGATGGCGAGGCCCGGCCCGGGGAACGGCTGCCGCCAGACGATGTGCTCGGGCAGCCCGAGCTCCTCGCCCACGGCGCGGACCTCGTCCTTGAACAGCCAGCGCAGCGGTTCGACCAGCTCGAAGTCCATCTTCTCGGGGAGACCGCCCACGTTGTGGTGGCTCTTGATCTTGGCCGCCTGCCGCGTGCCGCTCTCGATGACGTCGCTGTAGAGCGTGCCCTGGACGAGGAACTTGGCGTCGGTGAGCTTGCGCGCCTCCTCCTCGAAGCAGCGGATGAACTCCTCGCCGATGATCTTGCGCTTGCGCTCGGGCTCGGTGACGCCGGCCAGCTTGTCCAGGAACCTGTCGCTGGCGTCGACCGAGACCAGCGGGATGCCGAACGTGCCGGAAAAGGTCTCGACCACGCGGTCGGCCTCGCGCATGCGCATCATGCCCTGGTCGACGAACACGCAGGTGAGCCGGTCGCCGATGGCCCGGTGCATGAGCAGAGCGGCGACCGAAGAGTCGACGCCACCGGAGAGACCGAGGATCGCCTTGGACTCGCCCACCTGCTCGCGGATCTTGCGGATGGACTCCTCCACGACCGCCTCGGGCGTGAACGTGGGCTCGCAGCCGCAGGCCTTGTAGAGGAAGCTGCGCAGCACGTCCATGCCCTTGGGCGTGTGCACGACCTCGGGGTGGAACTGCACGGCGTAGAAGCCGCGCTCCCTGTCCTCCATGGCGGCCACAGGAGCGCCGGGGCTGGACGCGAGGACCTCGAAGCCGGGGGGCGCCGCGGTGATGCTGTCACGGTGGCTCATCCAGCACTGCTCTTCGGGGCGCATGCTCTCGAGCACGAGGCCCTTCCGGTGCACGCTCAGCGTGGTCTTGCCGAACTCGCTGAGGTCGGTGCGCGAGACGGTGCCGCCGAGCTCGAGCGCTACACCTTGCGCGCCGTAGCAGATACCGAGCACCGGGATGCCGAGCTCGAAGAGCTCGGGGTTCACCCTGGGCGCGTCCTCGACGTACACGCTGGCCGGGCCGCCGGAGAGGATGATGCCCTTGGGCTCGTAGCTCCTGATGCGCTCCATGGACGCGTCGTGCGGGATCAGCTCCGAGTAGACCCGGCACTCGCGCACGCGGCGCGCGATGAGCTGCCCGTACTGCGCCCCGTAGTCGAGGACCAGGACGGTGTCGAACCCCTTGACCTGCGGCGGACCCTGAGTCACTGCGCCTCCCTCTGTGCCGTCAACCCATCCCTACGTCTTGTTCCTTCTGGAGCTTCTTGCCCTCGGTCATGAGCGCCGGCGCGACCATGACCTCGGCCTTCTGGAACGAGCTCAGCGTCTCGTAGCCGCACGTGGCCATGCTCGTGCGCAGCGCGCCGAACAGGTTGCGCGTGCCGTCGTTCTCGTGCGCCGGGCCGAGGAGGATCTCCTCGAGCGTGCCCTTGGTGCCCGCCTTGACGCGCGTGCCGCGCGGGAGCTCGGGATGGAACGTCGCCATGCCCCAGTGATAGCCGCGGCCCGGAGCCTCGGCGGCGGTCGCCAGCGGCGAGCCGACCATGACGGCGTCGGCGCCGAGCGCGATGGCCTTGCTGACGTCGCCGCCGGTGCGCATGCCGCCGTCGGCGATGACGTTGCAGTACTCGCCCGTCTCCAGCACGTGCTGGACGCGCGCCGCCGCGGCGTCGGCGATGGCCGTGGCCTGCGGCACGCCGATGCCGAGCACGCCGCGCGTGGTGCAGGCGTGGCCGGGGCCGACGCCGACGAGCACACCCACGGCGCCGGTGCGCATGAGGTGCAGCGTGGTGGCGTAGCTGGCCACGCCGCCCACGATCACCGGCACCTCGCACTCGCTGATGAACTTCCTGAGGTCGAGCGGCTCCACCCTGGTGCTCACGTGCTCGGCCGAGACCACGGTGCCCTGGATGATGAGCACGTCAAGGCCGGCCTCGAGCGCGATCTGGTAGTAGTCCTCCACGCGCTGCGGCGTGAGCGACGCGGCGGCGAGCACGCCGCCGTCCTTGATCTCTTTGACGCGCTTCGCGACCAGCTCGGGCTTGATGGGCTCCTTGTAGATCTCCTGCATGGTGCGCGTCGCCGTGTCGTTGGGCAGCGACGCGATGCGGTCGAGCTGCTCGTCGGCGTTCTCGTAGCGGGTCTGCACGCCCTCGAGGTTGAGCACGGCGAGGCCGCCCAGCTTGCCCATGGTGACGGCGAACGCGGGGTCGACCACGCCGTCCATGGCGGAGGCGAGGCACGGGAGCTCGAGCGTGTGCTCGCCGAGCTTCCAGGTGATGTCCACGTCCTCGGCGTCGCGGGTCCGCCGGCTGGGCACGATGGCGATGTCGTCGAAGCCGTAGGCCCTGCGGCCCTTCTTGCCGCGGCCGATCTCTACTTCCATGCCGTCCTCCTGACAGGGGCGCGATGCGAGATTGACCGGCGAAGCTGCGTCAACTGGCGGCGCGACGCGGGTTCGCCGACTATAAACAAAAGACCGCGGCACGGGCGTACCGGGGTCTCTGAGCTCTGTTCGGTGCTTCTCTGGGAGCTAGCTGTCTGCGGTGGCAACGTGGCCCGACTCTACCAGCGGACCCGCCGGGAATCAACGCGCGGCGGGCCTGCCAGGAAGGACTCCGGCCGCCGGCTCCGACGAGGCGTCACGCCGCCAGCTCGTCCTGCTCGGAATGCGCGCCGTCCGCCGGCGCCTCATCCTCCTCTCGCAGCCGGAGCGTGACGCCGGCGACCTCCTCGTAGAGGCGTACCGGCGTCATCTCACCGGCGTCGTCACCGAACGTCGCGCGAGCGCGTGTGAAGAGCTGCTCCACCACGGCGCTCAGCTCGGCCGGGACGCCCGCGGCGCGCGCCAGGTCCACGGCGAGACGCAGGTCCTTGGTGGCGAGCGCCAGCGTGAATCCCTCCTCGTACTCGCCGCGCGTGAGCAGCGGCAGCAGGTCGCGCGCCAGCAGCCGGCTGGAGGTCGGACCCTCCACCAGCGCCTTGTGCAGCACGCCCAGGTCCACGCCGGCCCGAGCGCCGATGGTGAGCACCTCCGCGATCGCCACGAGCTGGTCGAACCACAGCAGGTTCAGCATGAGCTTGACCACGAGACCGGCGCCGTGACCGCCGACGTGGAAGATGCGCTCCGGGTCGCCGAGGCGCTCGAGGATGGGCCGCGCCTGGTCCACGTCGGCCTCGTCGCCGCCGGCGAAGATCTCCAGCGTGCCGGCCTCCGCACCGGCGGACATGCCGGCCACCGGTGCGTCCACCACCCGGATGCCGCGCACCGCGCCGCGCCTGAGCACGCGCTCGGTCACCTCCGGCGACGAGGTGGACATGTCGATCCAGAGCGCACCGTCCGGGAGTGACGCGAGGGCCTCGCCGGAGCCGAGCATGACCTCCTCGACGGCGGCCGGCGTGGGCAGCATCGTGATGAGAACGTCGGCGTCCGACGCCGCCTCGGCTGCAGACCCGGCAACACGCGCCCCGGCGGCGACCGCTGCTGAGGCCCGCCCCGGGTCCAGGTCGAACACGGTGAGGTCCAGGCCGGCCTCGGCCAGTCTGCGGCTCATCGGCCCGCCCATGTGGCCGAGCCCAATGAACGCCACTTGCGGCTGCTCGGCTTCGTCCATCTCGTCCATCACCACCGCGCCCCGCCCGCGCTCACCGGGCGCGGAAGAACGGGTTCCAGGGCTCGGCGCGCGCCGCCAGCACGTCGTCGACGGACGGCGCCCCGCCCCGCGCGTTGCGCAGCGCGGTCGCCGTGGCCTCGCGGTTGTTGGCGAACACGGCCTCCTCGTCACTCGCCGCAGGATTGACCCACACGGCGGCGATCAGCGCCAGTTCGGTGACCCTGCCGCCGTCGATGATCCCCTCCTCCACCGCATCGGCCACGCCGGCCGCGACGCCGGCCTGCGCCGCGCCCCACGTGAGCTCGGCGTGGCGACCGGGCTCCACAGCCGCCTTGTTCACGAACAACGTGGGCGGCTGCACGGCCAGCCCCGGCTGCAGGATGGCGACGAACGGCACGTGGCCGACCCGCGGAGTGGCGAGCGCCGTGGCCCACGCCGTCCCGGCCGGGCCGTCCCGCGGCCCGAGCACGACGTTGACGTGGGCCGCGTCGGCGCCGTCGCCGACGAAGGACTCACCGATCAGCAACTCACTCATGCGCACCCTCCGCGTATCGTGCCGGCTCTCGCCGGGGGCCGCGCAGCAGCCCTGCCTCTCGCTTGCCCGTTCGGCGACGGCTCGCAACGGAAACGCGTTGCCCGAGGCCGGCGAACCGGGCAGTCACAGAGAGATCGACGACGCCGGGAAGCGACTCGGGGAGTGTGTGATCCGGGGGTCGGAGCTGGATGCGGAGCCTCATCCGGCACCGGGGAGGGCTCCGAAAGGGGCTCCGACCCCCAGACGCACTACCCCAGGCGCGACCCCCCGTCACCGTCGTGCCGACCTTCGCGCCGGCGCCACCGCAGCAGCAGCGCACCCCGTACGTGGCCGGGGCGAGCGACGGTCCAGGCAGACCGTCGCTCGCCCCTTGGAGGCCAGGCAAGGCAATGAGCGTGTGGGACGTGACCGGTCGCGCCTCCTTGTCAGGAGATTGGGAGTCCCGCCGGCCGGAGTGGGGGCACCACGCGCCCCCGATGCGTCTTCGCGCGATCCGACGGGATCTCTGCCTTCCCTGATAGCATCGTCGTACGTCTTCCCCACCGCGATAGGGAATCGCTCCCGAGTGGCGAGGGACGGCCGGGCGCGGCGCCTTCGCCGGGCCCGCGAGTGCCGGAGTCTCAGCCCTTGCTGTCGATGAGGTGCAGCTCCATGCCCTTGACGATGGCCTCGGAGCGGCTGCGCACGTCGAGCTTGCGGTAGATCGCCGAGATGTGGTTCTGCACCGTCTTCTTGCTCAGGAACAGCTGCGAGGCCATCTGCGCCGGCGACTTGGGCGTGGCGAGCAGGCGCAGGATCTCGAGCTCCCTGTCGGTGAGCGCGAGGCGGCGCTGCTCGTAGGCGCCGGGGGCGTAGTCGAGCTGGCGGATGCCCTCGCCGAGGTTCTGCGCGACGCCGGTGCTGAGCACCGTGCCGCCGCGCAGCACGAGATCGATGGCGGCGAACAGCTGGTCGGGCTCGGCGTCCTTGGCCACGTAGCCGCGCGCGCCCGCGGAGATGGCGCTGAACAGCGCGTCGCGGTCCTCCCGCGCGCTGAGCATGACGACCTTGACGTCGTCGCCGCGCTCGTCGAGCCGCCGCGCCACGTCCAGGCCGTTCATGCCCGGCATGGCGATGTCGAGCAGCAGCACGCAGCCCTGGTGCTCGGCGACGGCCGTCAGCGCCTCGTCGCCGCTCGTCGCCTCCGCCTCCACGGTGTAGCCCTCGGTCTCGAGGAGCTGCCGCAGCCCCTGCCGGAACAGCCCATGGTCGTCGGCGATGATCACGCTTCCCTTTTCGGTCATTTCGCCCCCAACAGGAGTGAGACGAGGTCGACGAAAAGGTCGACCTCGTACGGGTTTCGGCAGGTACCACGCGCGCCTGTCGCGCACGTCGGCCAGCGCGCTCCGGCGGCCGGGTCGCTGCTCACGAGGAGCACCGGCGTCCCGGGCGCCAGGCGAGCCGCGATCTCGACACCGGTCATGCCGGGCAGGTGATAGTCGAGCACTGCACAGTCCCAGCTCTCCGACGCCAATGCTACTTCCTTGCCCCGAGACGGCGGCGGTCACGCGCGCGCCGTAGTCCTCGAGCGCCGCCGCCGCGAGGTCGCGGAGCGGCGCGTCGTCCTCGACGACGAGGACGCGCGCGCCTCGCAGACGCTCGTGGCGCGGCAGTGGCAGGCGCACGGTGAACACGGCGCCGCCACCCCGGCGGTTGCCGGAGGTGATGCTGCCGCCGGCGTCCTCCACCAGGCGGCGCACGAGCCAGAGCCCTAGCCCCGTGCCGCTCGACTTGGTCGTGTAGAAGGCCTCGAACACGTTGCCCTCGGGTAGCCCGGGGCCGCGGTCGGCCACGTTGATCGTGAGCGTGTCCTCGTCGGCGCTCGCCGTGACGGTGACGCGCGCCCCGCCGCCGGTGCCTCCAGGGCGTTGACGATGAGGTTGGTGACCACCGAGCGCAGGTCGTTCTCGGCGAGGGCGACCCGTGAGTCGCCGCAGGCGCCCGCAGTGTGATCTGCGGCGCCCTCGTGGCGGCGCCGGAGGTCGCTCACGACGTCGCGCAGCAGCGGGCACGACCGGTGTGAGCGTCGTGCCCCCGGCGCTTGGCGGTGTCCGGATTGATCGAGTGCATGATCGCACCCGATGCGGTCGAGGCAGAGCCTCGTCTGGTCCTTGATGACGTCCAGCCGCTCGACGGCGGCGGATCCTCGGCGAGCGTCCGCCGCATCAGGTTGGCGTAGAGCTCCACGGTGGCGAGCGGCGACTTGAGCTCGTGCGCCATAGCGCTGGCGATGCGGCCGACCTCCGCGAACCGCTGGGCCTCGGCCGCGCGCCGTTCCTCGGCGAGGGCGTCGGTGAGGTCGGCGAAGAACACGCGCCGTGGCTCCGCCCCTCGAGCACCGAGGCGCTGTAGCCCAGCGTCTGCTGCCCGCGGCGCCCGTCCACCGTGATCTGGCGGCGGGCGACGGCGACTCCGGTGCGCCGGTCTCTCGCAGCACCCCGGCGAGCGCGGCCACCGCAGGGTCGCCGCGCGTGAGATCCTCGAGGTCACGGCCGAGCACCGCGTCGCCGTCTACACCGAGGACGCGCGCGGCCGCGGGGTTGAACACGCCGACGCGGCCGTCGCCGTCGGCGGCGATGGCCGCAGTCTGAACGTGCTGGAGCACTGTGCCCGCGAGCTGATCGATGCCCGGACCTCCGATACCCATGGCTCACCCCTCGAGATGCAGTATGTCCCGAGGAAACGGGTTACGAACGTCGTCGGACGCGGACACGCGCCCGCGAGGGCCGACTCAGGGGCGCGCGGAGACTTCTTCTACCTCGGTCGAGTCGAGGAACCGGGCGGCGAGGCTGGGGTCGAGCACGCCGGCGCCGTACCGCTGCGTGCTGGCGGCGCCCGCGGCCAGCCCGTGGCACAGGCAGTCCCCCAGGTCGAGCTTGCGGAAACGGGCGCTGATGAACCCCGCCAGGAACACGTCGCCCGAGCCGACGGTGCTCACCACGGTCTCGAGGGCCACGATGTTCGCGCGGAACACGCGCTGCTTGCGCCCGACCTGGAACCGGGCCACGCAGCCGTGCTGGGTCTTGATGATCACGTTGCGCGCGCCCATGTCGCACACCATGCCGGTGGCGTCGACGAGGTCCTGGACGTCGTGGAACTCGTGACCCACAAGGTCCTCGGCCTCTCGCAGGTTGGGGGCCACGAGGTTGGGACGGGCGCGCACGCCGCGGCGGAGCGGCTCGCCGGCGCTGTCCAGCACGACGAAGCACCGGTGCTTGCGGATGCGCTGCAGCACGGCGGCGTAGAAGTCCTCCGGCACCTTGCGAGGGAGTGAGCCGGCGAGCACCACGAAGCGGGCGCCCTTGGCCAGGTACTCCGATCTTGTCGAGCAGCGCCGCCGTCTCGGCCTCGGTGACCACGGGGCCGTACTCGACGACCTCCGTCTGCGTCATGGTCGTGGGGTCGACGACGGCGGTGGAGGTACGTGACTCGCCGCCGATGTGCACGAAGTCGCTGAGGATGTTCTCGCGCTGGAGCCCCTCGACGATCTGCTGGCCGGCGCGCCCGCCGACCAGGCCGGTCGCGACCACCGGGCTCGCCGAGCGACTTGAGCGCCCGGGCGATGTTGACCCCCTTGCCGCCCGGGAGCGTGAGACTCTCGCTGGCGCGGTGGCGGAACCCGGTCTGGAAGTTGGGGACGGTGAGCGTCTTGTCGACCGCGGCGTTGGGCGTGACGGTGATGATCACGCGGGGCCTCCCGTGAGCCTTCGCACAGAAGCCGGCGCCCTGGGTGGCGCCGGCCCTCAGCGAGGCCGAGTATACCACCGCGCTCGCCTTGACACTGCCTGAGCGCGGCGGTACGTTCACAAGCGTCTACCAGACGCAGTTCCTCGTTAGGTGAGGCTCCTGCACACATAGAGGCCGTTGCCCGGAAACGTCCAGAGACGCCAACGGGTAGGACAGGCACTACCGGCACAAGGTTTTGCCCGAAACGGCTGAGGCCCTGACCTCTACGGTGTGTTGTGCCAAAGCTCGGACGAGAGAGGATCGCTCCTCCACGTGCGCGCTCGGAGCCTCCCGCGGGGGGAGGTTTTCGTATGCCCGGTGACCGGAGGTCACGCGGAGGAGGTGAGGCCTGTGTTCTACCTGAGCAAGCTGCTCGGCAGCCCCGTCAGGGATGTCGAGAACAAGCCCGCCGGGACGCTCGACGACCTGGTGGTCACCACCAGACAGGCCTACCCCGTCGTGACCGCCGTGGGCGTCAAGCGCCGTGGCCGGGTGCTGTACGCGACGTGGGATGCCGTGACCAGCTTCGAGGAGTCCGGCACGCTGCTGCACGTCGCGGCGTCGGAGCTCGTCGAGCGGGAACTCATGGCCGACGAGCTCCCCCTCTCCGCGACGTTCCTGGACAAGCAGCTGGTGGACACGGAGGGCCGCAAGGTCATCCGCGTCAACGACATCCAGCTGGTCCGCAGCGGCGACCTCGTGCAGGTCGCGGCGGTGGACGTCTCCAGCAACGCCATCCTCCGCCGCGTCGGCCTCGCCAAGGTCGGCGAGCGCATCACGCCCCGCGGCCGGCGCCCGCGGCCGCACCTGATCGACTGGAAGGACGTCGACATCGAGCAGACGGACGAGGCCGCGGTGCGCCTCGCCGTGCCGCAGACCAAGCTCGAGCTGCTGCACCCCGCCGACATCGCGGACCTGGTCCACGAGCTCTCGCCGGAGGAGCGCGCGGTGGTGTTCGACGCCCTCGAGGACGACCTGGCCGCCGACACGTTCGAGGAGCTGCACCCGTCCTACCAGGCCTCGCTGCTGCTCGAACTGCCGGACGAGAAGGCCAGCGAGATCCTCAACGAGATGTCGCCGGACGACGCCGCCGACCTGCTCGCCGACCTGCCGGACGACCGCCGCCGGCACTTCATCGCCATGATGGAGAAGGACGACGCCGAGGAGATCTGCGAGCTGCTCAGCTACCCCGAGCACTCCGCCGGCGGCATCATGACGACCCACTACGCCTGGGCACGCCTCGACGACACCGCCTACAGGGCGATCGAGCGTCTGCGCGAGCAGGAAGAAGAGGCGGAGACCGTCTACTACATCTACGTGGTGGACCGCTCCGAGCACCTGCGCGGCGTGTTCTCGCTGCGCGAGCTGGTCATGAGCACGCCGGACAGGAAGGTCCGCGAGTTCATGACGGAGAACCCCGTCTCCGTGCGTCCCGAGGCCAGCGAAGAAGAGATCACCGAGGTGATCGCCAAGTACAACCTGCTCGCCCTGCCGGTGGTGGACGCCGAGGGCGAGCTGCACGGCATCATCACCATCGACGACGCCATCGACCTGGTGCTCCCACTCGCGTGGAAGAAGCGCCTGCCGAGGATCTTCCATTGAGGAGGCCTCGACGATGGCGGAGACTCCGCGCAGGGTAGGCCTCCCGCTCGCCGGCCGGATCGGCCGGTCGCGCCTGCTCATCATCTTCGCGATGGTGGGGCCGGGCTTCATCGCCGCCAACGCCGGTAACGACGCCGGCGGCATCACCACGTGGTCGGTGATCGGCTCCCGCTACGGCTACAGCATGATCTGGCTGCTCGTGGCGATCACGCCGATCCTCGCCATCGTGCAGGAGATGAACGCCCGCGTCGGTGTGGTCACGGGGCGCGGGCTGGCCGGTCTCATCCGCGAGAACTTCAGCCTCAAGATCACCGCCCTCGCGATCCTCGCCACGGTGATCGCCAACTTCGGCACCACCGTGGCGGAGTTCTCGGGCGTGGCCGCCGCGAGCAGCCTGTTCCACGTGCCGCCGTACGTGGCCGTCCCGGCCGTGGCGGTCGGCGTGTGGCTGCTGGTGACGCGCGGCTCGTACCGCAAGGTCGAGCGCGTCCTCCTCGTGCTCGGCTTCGTCCTCCTCACCTACGTGGTCTCCGGCATCCTTGCCGGGCCGGACTGGAGCGCAGCCCTCCACGGCGCGACGCACCCGTACGTCTCGTGGGACAGCCTGTGGATCTTCACCGTCATCGCCGCCATCGGCACCACGCTCACGCCCTGGGGCCAGTTCTTCATCCAGGCCGCCGTGGTGGACAAGAAGGTGCCGTGGAGGCAGTTCAAGTACACCAAGTACGAGATCTACGCCGGCTCCGTGTTCATGACGACGATCGACTTCTTCATCGTGATCGCCTGCGCCGCCACGCTCTACGACGACGGCATCGTCGTGCAGTCGGCGGAGGAGGCGGCGATGGCGCTCGTGCCGTTCCTCGGCGCGGCCGCCCAGTACCTGTTCGCCATCGGCCTGCTGAGCGTCTCGATCCTCGCCGCCGGCGTCCTGCCGCTGGCCACCGCCTACGTGGTCTGCGAGGCCTTCGGCTTCGAGAGCGGCCTGGACAACTCGTTCCGCGAGGCCCCCGTGTTCAACGGCATCATCACGTTCCTGATGTTCGTGCCGGCGGCGGTGGCGATCATCCCCGGCCTGCCCCTGGTCAGCGTGATCCTCGTCGCCCAGTCGCTCAACGGCATCCTGCTGCCGGTGATCCTCATCTTCACGCTGCTGATGATCAACAACCCGCGCGTGATGGGCGAGCACACGAACGGCAAGGTCCGCAACGCGATCGCCTGGACGTTCACCGTGGCGCTCATCGGCATGAGCGCCGTGCTGCTCCTCTCGCCTCTGTTCGGCTGACTGGAGGCCGCGCCGCGCGGCGCGCATGCGCGACAGGCGGCGCAAGGGCGGGAGCGAGCGCGGGCTTGTCCTGCCGCGGGCGGGCAACCCCTCGGTGAGGCGCGGGGGGTATGTGTGCTTGGGGCTAGGAGCCTTCGATGGCGCCTCGGCGGTGCCTTCGATGGCGCCTCGGCGGTGCCTTCGATGGTGCCTCGAAGGTGCCATCGAAGGCTCCGACCCCTGGAGAGCACTACCCGCCGGCGGGCGGGGCCGGGCCGACGGGCGGAGCGGGCGGGGCCGGGCGGGTCAGTCGCCCTCGAACCTGTCCGGCGCGCGCGGCTCGACGTGCACCAGCACGTCGGTGTTGGGGATGCAGGTGCGGATGTCGTCCTCGATGTGCTCGGCGATGTCGTGCGCCTGGGTGATCGTGAGGTCGGCGTCGACCACCACGTGCAGGTCCACGTGACGGCGGCTGCCGGCGCGGCGGGCGCGGAGCTTGTGGTAGCCGCTGATGATGTCCCCCCGGTGCTCGCGCACGCAGCGACGGATCTCCTCCAGTTCCTCCTCGGGCAGCGTCTCGTCCAGCAGCACGCGCGTGGACTGCATCACCAGGTCGTAGCCCGTCTTGATGATGAGCACCGCGACGGCGATGGCGGCGATGGGGTCGAGGTAGGGCCAGCCGGTGATCTTGACGAGCAGCAGGCCGAAGGCCACGCCGAACGAGGTGTACACGTCGGTGAGCAGGTGGGCGGCGTCCGCCTCGAGGGCCGCGGACTCGGTGCGCCGCGCGACCGGGTACAGCACCTTCTTCGAGACGATGAGGTTGGCGACACCCGAGACCATCATGACGCCGATGCCGAGCCAGATGTGGTCGATCTCGGGGCCGTCGATGATCTTCATCACGCCCTCGAAGATGATCACGGCCGCGGCGGCGATGATGAGCAGCGCCTCGATGACGCCGCTGAGGTTCTCGACCTTCTCGTGGCCATAGTGGTGGCGCTCGTCCGGCGGATGCGCGGCCTGCCGCACCGACCAGAAGGCGATGAGCGCGGCCACCAGGTCGGAGCCGGAGTGCAGCGCCTCGGAGATGATGGCGATGGACCCGGAGAGGATGCCGACGGTGAGCTTGAAGACGATGAGGATCGCGTTGGACGCGATCGAGACGGCGGCCGCCCGCGACTTGAGCGCGTGGTTGTCGTGGTCGGCGACCACGACCTTCGGGTCAGTCGGTGTTGCCTTCCTGGTCATGCAGTAACCCCTCCCGTCGCAAGACATCGACGAGGGCCCTCCCGGCCAGTGCGCGGTGGCTGGCCTGGTCCTTGGCATCCTGTGGCCACTCGGCCACGGAGAGGTCTGACCCTTCCGGAACGAAGACGGGGTCGTACCCGAACCCGCCCTCACCGCGCGGCGCCTCTGCGATGGCGCCCCACCAGTATCCCGTTGCGGCGTAGTGTGTCATATCGGGCGCGACGGCGACAACGGAGCAGACGAAGCGGGCGCGGCGGGCGAGCGGGCCGGCGAAGCCGCTGAGCTCGCCCAGCAGGCGCTCGTAGTTGGCCCTGTCGGCGCCGGGCCCGTCCACGCCCGCGTAGCGGGCGCTGGTCACTCCCGGCGCCCAGCCCAGCGCCTCGACCTCGAGCCCGGAGTCGTCGGCGAGGTAGAGCACCTGCTCGTCCGCGGCGAGGCCGAGCTGCTCGAGCAGCGCGGGGTCGGCCGCGAGCGCCCGCGCCAGCCCCTCGGCCTTGCCGAGGGCGTTCTCCGCGAACGACTCGACGCCCTCGGGCGGCAGCTCCACGCCGGCCGGCATGACGTCCACGCGGCACGGGGCCAGGATGGCCCCGAACTCCTTGGCCTTGTGCCGGTTGCCGGTGGCGAGGACGAAGCGCGTGCTCACGCCTTCTCCAGCTCCGCACAGGCGGCGGCCTGCGCGCCGGCGAGCGTGCGGGCGCCGGCCGCGACCAGGTCGAGCATCGCCTCGAGCGACTGGCGCGAGTACGGCTCGCCCTCGGCCGTGGCCTGGACCTCCACGAGGCGGCCGTCGCCGGTGATCACGGCGTTGAGATCCACCTCGGCGGCCGAATCCTCCTCGTAGTCCAGGTCGAGGCGCAGCTCGCCGTCGACCACGCCGGCGGAGACGGCGGCGATGGAGTCGAACAGCGGCAGCTCGTGCAGGCCGAGCAGGTCCTTGATCTTGAGCGCGACCTGGTACACGGCGACGTACGCGCCGGTGATGCTCGCCGTGCGCGTCCCGCCGTCGGCCTGCAGCACGTCGCAGTCCACGGCGATGGTGCGCTCGCCGATGATGCCGAGGTCCATGACCCCGCGCAGGCTGCGGCCGATGAGGCGCTGGATCTCCATGGTGCGCCCACTCTGCTTGCCGCGCACGGCCTCGCGCGCGGTGCGCGACGGCGTGGCGCCCGGCAACATGCTGTACTCGGCGGTGAGCCAGCCGCGGCCGGACCCGCGGAGCCAGCCGGGCACGCCGTCGCTGAGCGAGGCGGTGCAGAAGACGTGCGTGTCGCCCAGCTCGATGCGCGCCGAGCCGGCGGCGAACTTGGCCACCGCCGGCGTGATGGTCACCGGGCGGAGCTCGTCGGGCTTGCGTCCTTTTCTCACGGTCGTCGTCCTCCTCGCCGCCGAGGCGGCTGACGGCCGCGCGAGGCGGCCGGTCGTGTCGGTCCCGGCCGGTCAGCCGGCCGGTCGTGTCAGTCCGAACAGCTCGCGGTGACGGCGCACCGCGAAGAACAGCGCCAGGCCGAGCGTGAACAGCACCGCGGCCTCTCCGATACCTACCCACAGGGCGCTCGCCCAGTACGGCAACTCGAGGATGAGCGCGAGCATGGCCGCCACGCCGAAGGCGTTGATGACCACCGGCGCAGCCAGCGCGACCACGCGCGGCCCGACGGCGTACATGATGCCGCCGGCGGCCAGCGTCAGCAGCGCGCCGACGACGGTGTCTACCGGCATCATCGGGCTGCCGAGGTTGGCGATGGCGCACCCCACCGCGAGGCCGACGACGGCCGCCGGGTCGAAGCAGGCGAACACCATGAGCGCCTCGGAGACCCGGAACTGGACCGGCCCGTAGGCGAGCGCGTTGAGCCCGGGAGCCAGCGTGAGCACGGCGTAGAGGGCGGCGTACACCGCCGCCCGCACCAGGAACCGGCTGGTCATGGACGGCGGGCGAGCTCGGCCAGGTGCTCGAGCGGGAGCGCACGCACGCGCGTGAGCGGCATCTGGAGGAACCGGGCGCCCGTCTCGCGGAACCGCTCGACGTCGCCGGTGGTGTAGAAACGGTACGAGCCCATCTCGCCCCCCGGGCGCTCGAGGCCCTGCCGCAGGAGCATGGCCTCGACCTCCCGGGCGATCTCGGCCGCGGGGTTGATGAGCGTGATGTCGCGCCCCAGGAACCGCTGCAGCATGGGCGCGATGAGCGGGTAGTGCGTGCAGCCCAGGATGACGACGTCCGGACGCTGGGCCTTGAGCGGCTCGGTGAACCCGCGAACCGCGTCGGCCAACTCCTGGCTGGTGACGTCCCCGGCCTCGATGAAGTCGACCAGGCCGGGGCACGCCTGCTGCAACACCTGCGCGCCGCTGTCCAGGCTGTGGATGGCGCGCGGATACGCCCCGCTGGCCACCGTCGCCTCCGTGGCCAGCACGCCGATCTTGCGGTAGCGCGAGGTCTCCACCGCCGCTCGCGCCCCCGGCATGACCACGCCGATGATCGGCGTCTCGAACTGCTCCTGCAGCGCCGGCAGCGCGGCCGAGGTGGCCGAGTAGCAGGCCACGACGATGAGCTTGCACGGGACCGTCTCGAGGAACGCGGCGATCTGCCGCGAGTACAGCTCGAGGTCCTCGCGGCTCTTCTCGCCGTACGGGAACCTGGCGGTGTCGCCGACGTAGGCGAAGTGCTCGCCCGGCAGCTGCACCAGGCACTCGTGGAGCACGGTGAGACCGCCCATGCCGGAGTCGAACATGCCGATAGGCAGGGCGGCGAGCTGTGTGAGGCTGTCGGTGGGAGGAGAGGTCATGTCGGGACGCCTCAAGGCGTCCCGGTAGTATTCCCCACCGCGCGCAGGGCTGTCCAGACGCGACGAGCCGGCCTCGCAGGCGCCGGAGCCGGCGGCCTGCCGCGCGTCAACAGATGTACCTCTCAAGCGTGGTCCGCGAGCGTCCGATAGGTGCAGTGAGAGAGGGAGACGACGACGCGGAGGCGAGTCGTGGGCGGCGAGAACTTCAAGATCGAGCTCTTCATCTTCCCCGACGGGACGTCGGTCGAGCTGATGGTGTTCGACCGTGGGCGCGGAGGCCACGCCGGCCGGCCGGCCACGGCGACCGCCGACATGCTCCCCGCCAAGCCCGCTCCTTCGCCGTGCTGCGCGCCGCCGCCCGCCGAGGACCCCGAGGCGCACGTGTGCCCCGTGTGCGGCAGCGACCTCGTCTACCCCATCGACTGGGACCGCTGCGGCCCCGCCAGCTGGATGCTCATCCTCCGCTGCCCCGAGTGCGAGACCCGGCGCGAGGTGAGGCTTGGTCGCGCCTCCGTCGAGCAGTTCAACCGCGAGCTCTACTTCGGCGCCCAGGCGCTCGCCCGCGAGGCGGACCAGATGATGCGCCGCAACTTCGAGGACGAGGTGCAGAGGATCGTGACCGCGCTGGAGCGCGACCTCATCCTCCCGATGGACTTCTGAGCGCCGACCCGCCCTCGCCCGCTCCGCCGGGCTCGCCCGATCCGTCACGCCTGCCGCTGTTCGTCACCCACACCCCCGCCACGACCACCGCGGCCGCGACGCCCTGTGCGATCGTGAGTCTCTCTCCCAGCAGCACGTAGGCGCTCGCCACCGCCACCACCGGCGTGAGGTTGATGAACACGCTCACGCGGCTCGCCGGCAGGAACCGGAACGCGTAGTTGAGCAGCAGGTACGCGAGGATCGAGCAGACGAGCGTGAGGAACAGCACGCCGCCGGCCGCTGGCACCGTGGGCCGGCGGACCCCCATCACGAGCGCCTCCACCAGCGCCAGCGGCGCCATGAAGAGCGCGCCGAACAGATTCTGCCAGGTGGTGACGAACAGCGCGGAGCGGCTCACGAGCAGCCTCCGCGCCAGGATGCTGTAGGCGGCGCCGGAGACGGAGGCCGCCAGCACGAGCAGGTTGCCGGTGAGCGAGCCGCCGCCGGCACCGCCGGCGGCGAGCACCAGCGCGACGATGCCGGCGAACGAGAGCAGGATGCCGGCCCACTGGCGGCCCGAGGGCCGCTCGGCCGGCACGAACGCCCCGATGACGGCCACGAAGATCGGGATGGTGGCGATGAGGATCGCGGCCTCCGAGGCGCTCGTGCGCGCGATCCCCAGGTTCTCGAAGCTGAAGTAGACCGTCAGGGAGACGAAGCCGATGAGCGCGAGCCGCCCGAGCTCCGCTCGCGTCAGCGGCTCGCGCACCGGCCGCAGGCGCCAGACCACCCACAGGATCCCGCCGGCGAGCGCGAACCGCAGCAGCGCGATGAGCAGCGGCTCGAACCCCTTGAGCGCCGTCTTGGTGGCGACGAACGAGAGCGCGAACGCCACCGTCATGCCGACGGCGGCGGCGTAGGCGGATGACGGCGGGCGCTGGTCCATCGGGCAAGACTACCGCAGCGGTACCGGTGAGCCGGCCGAAAGGCGACGCACGGCCGGGGACGCACGGGAGGTGCGGGGAGCCGCTGGTGAGAGTGGGTGGTGCCCCCGGAAGGATTCGAACCTTCGACCTCGCGCTCCGGAGGCGCGCGCTCTAATCCCCTGAGCTACGAGGGCACGGATGCGCATTCTAGCACGGCGGGCGCGCGGCGCTCCTGGGTCGCGCCCGCCGGCCTGCCGGTCGGGCTCAGGCCAGCTGCTGGGCGGCCTCGGCCAGGCGGACGTCACGCATGGTCACGCCGCCGGCGTCGTGACTGCTCAGGCGAAGCGTCACCTTGTTGTAGCGGATGTCGATGTCCGGATGGTGCCGCTGCTCCTCGGCCACCTCGGCGAGGTGCTCGACGAAGCCGATGGCGTGGACGAAGTCGGCGAAGCGGAAGGTGCGCACCAGCGCCTCGTCCGCGAACCCCCAGCCGTCGAGTTCCGCGAGCGCGGCCTCGATCTGCTCGTGATTGAGCGTGTCCATGAGCGCCTCCCGCCGTGTCGCCTTGCCGGCGCACGGGGCGGCGCCGGCCCCTACCGCCTGTCTTCCCCGCGGCCGCGGAGAGCACGCTGCATGTCCCGCTTGGCGTCCTTGTCGGCCATGTCGTGGCGCTTGTCGTAGAGCTTTTTGCCACGGCCCAGACCGATCTCGATCTTGGCGCGCCCGTCCTTGAGGTACACCTTGGTCGGCACGATCGTGTAGCCCTTCTCGCGGACCTTGACGGCGAGACGCTCGATCTCGTGGCGATGCATGAGCAGCTTGCGCACCCGCAGCGGGTCGTGGTTCCAGATGTTGCCCTGGTCGTAGGGGCTGATGTGGGCGCCGACGAGGAAGAGCTCCGGCGCGTGCGCGCTGCCGCGGACCTCGACGTAGCTGTCGCGCAGGTTGATGCGGCCCTCGCGCAGCGACTTGACCTCCGTGCCGACGAGCGCGATGCCCGCCTCGAAGGTGTCGTCGATGAAGTAGTCGTGGCGCGCCTTGCGGTTCTCGGCGACGCGCTTGATCCCGGTCTCTCGTGGCATGCCGACTAGGGTACCGCATCGAGGCCGGCGGACGCGCCCGGGGTGCGCCGCTGGGGGCCGCGTCAGCGGTTCTTGCGCTGCGTCTCGCGTCCGGGACCGCGGCGGCGCGGCGGGCGGGAGCCCGTGGTCCCCCGCGCGGGGCGCCGGTTGGGGCCGGTGACGGGCCGGTCCCCGGCCGGGAGCACCGGCGCCAGGTCGACCTTGCCGGTCAGCCGGTCGACGCGCTCGACCTTGACCTCGACCGGGTCACCGAGGCGGTAGCGCGTGCCGGTGGCCTCGCCGACGAGCGCGGTCTCGTGCTCGCTGACCTCCATGCGCTCGCCGCCCAGCCGGCGCGACGAGAGGAACCCCTCGAAGACGTCGCCGAAGCGGATGAACAGGCCGCCGCCGACCAGGCCGACGATCTCGCCGGCGAACGCCTGGTCCCACCCCTCGGCCTCCAGGCGGCGGTCGAGGAGGAAGCACAGGGCGACGTCATCGCCGGTGAGCTCGATGCGGCTGAAGTCGCGCTCGCGAGTAGAGCAGTCGTCGGCGGCGGCCGCCAGCTCGGCGTCGCCGAGCTCGGAGCCGCCCTCACCGAGGTGGTAGATGAGCGCGCGGTGGACGACGAGGTCCGGGTAGCGCCGGATGGGCGAGGTGAAGTGCAGGTACGCCGGGCTGGCCAGCCCGAAGTGGCCGAGGTTGGCCGGCCCGTACCTCGCCTGCTTGAGCGAGCGCAGGATGAGCGTGGACCACGCGAGCCGGCCGCGCTGCTCGCGCGCGCTCGTCTGCGCGACCAGGGCACTGAGGCGGCCGTAGAGCTCCTGGAGCTGCGCCGCCGGCACGGCCGCGCCGGCCGGGAACGGCGGCGTCGGGATACCGAGCTCCTCGAGCTGGTCGAGCAGCTCGCGCGTGCTCGCGGGCTCCGGGGGTTCGTGCACGCGGTAGAGCGCGTGCGCCTTCTTGCGGAGCAGGTACTCGGCGACGGCCTCGTTGGCGGCGAGCATGAACTCCTCGACGAGCGCGTGCGAGGGCGTCTCAGGGCGTGCGGCCGCGCCGCTGAGCGCGCCCGCGTGGTCGAACGCGTACTCGGGCTCGAACGAGCCGATGGTGAGCGCGCCGCGGGCCATCCGGCGGCGGCGCAGGACCCCGGCCAGTTCGGCGGCGAGCAGGAGCTGCTCGCGGAGCTCGTCGTCGGCCTCCATGGTCGCGTCGGGCACGTCGCGCGGCGGCTCGCGGTCCGCGACCAGGTGCGCGCCGGGCAGCGCGGCGACGGCCGCCTTGGGGTCGGCGGGCGGCGGAGCGACGGCGCCGTCATCGGCGGTCGAGGGGCCGGCGGCCTCCGTCGCGGCCACGCCGGCCGGGCCGATCACCGTGTCGGCGAAGCCGTAGGTGAGGCGGTGGTCGCTGCTGATGAGCGAGCGGTAGTACTGCGTGCTGGTCCGCCGGCCCTCCGCGTCGAACGCGAACTCCACACTGAGGCACTTGCGCGGCTGCCGCGGCACCAGGCTGCAGAGGTCGCTGCTGAGCGCCGCCGGGAGCATGGGCTCGGCGAACAGCGGCAGGTAGAGGCTGGACGTGCGGCGGCGCGCCTCGCGCTCGATCTCGCCGTCGGGGTCGACGAAGTACGAGACGTCGGCGATGTGCACATGGGCGCGATAGCCGGAGCCCTCGCGTGCGACCGAGATGGCGTCGTCGAAGTCGCGCGCGGTGTCCGGGTCGATGGTGAACGTGGGCAGCGCCGTGAGGTCGCGGCGGCCGGAGTCGGGGCGCGTGGCGCGCCCCTTGACCGCCGCCGCCTCGTCGAGCACGGCGTTCGAGAAGCCCTGGCGCACGCCTTTGGCGTGGAGCAGGGCGCGGAGCACGGCCGTGACGTCGCCGGCGCCGCCGAGGACCTCGACGATCCTCCGCCTGTCGCCGTGCGAAGGCACGGCGAGCACGAGGTCGTCGAGCTTCGGCGGCTTGCCGCCCTTGGCCACCAGATACGAGCGCATGTCCGCGAAGAGGGGCTCGAGCGACCAGAACTTGCCCCAGCGGGTGACGCGGTACGGGAGGGGGCGGCCGAGGTCCTGCGGTTCGTCCGGCGTCCCCTGGTGTTTGCCGGCGCCGCGTGCCTGCGCGGATCGTGCCGATCCACGGCGTCCGCCGCCCCGGGGCGGGCGCTCCCCTCCGTGTCTCGCACTGTCACCCGGTCCGCCCGGGTGCCGCGAGGGGCTCATGCGGCTACTTCTCTTGCGCGGCGATGTACTGGAGCGCGCGCTGCAGCGCGTCGTCAGGCTTGGTCTTGGGCTTGTCCGGAGCCACGATGTCCGGCGTGATGCCCTTCTTGTTGATGTTGGTGCCGTCGGGCGTGAGATAGACGGCCGTGGTGAGCTTGAGCGCGGCGCCGTTGCCGAGTTCGACGATGCTCTGGACGAGGCCCTTGCCGAACGTCGTGGTGCCGACGATGGTGGCGCGCTCGTGGTCCTTGAGCGCGCCGGTGACGATCTCCGAAGCGCTCGCCGAGTAGCCGTTGACCAGCACGACCATGGGCTTCTTCGTCGCAACGGGGCCGGTGGCCGTGAGCTCCTCCTTGGGGGAGTGCAGACCGGCCGTTGAGGTGACGAGGCCGGTCTGGAAGACGCCGGTGACGTCCACCGCCTGGGTGAGCAGACCGCCGCCGTTGTAGCGCAGGTCGAGGATGAACCACTCTGCGCCCTTCTTGGTCAGCTCTCCGACGTCCTCGCGCACGTCGCGGCCGGCGAGGCCGCCGAACTCGTAGAGCTGCACGTAGCCGACCCTGGTCCCCTTGTCGTTGATGATCTTGCTGCTCGTCTCGGGGATCTCGATGGTCTTGCGCACGATCTTGTACGTCTTGACCGGCTGCTTCTTGTCCTTGGGCTGCACCCCGAGCGTGACGGAACTGCCCTCTTCGCCCTTGATGCGGCTGATGCTCGTCTCGATGGCCACGCCCTTGGTGTCCTTGCCGTCCACCGTGACGATGATGTCGCCTGGAGCCAGGCCTGCGGCCTTGGCCGGCGACCCCTCGAACACCGCGGTGATGACGAGTCCGTCGTCGTTCTTCTGCAGGCTGGCGCCGACGCCCGAGTACGAGCCGCGCTCCTTCTCCTCGAAGTCCTGGACCTCCTTGGGCGTGAGGTACACCGTGTAGGGGTCCTTGAGCGACTTGAGCATGCCGTTGACGCCGGCGGTTGAGAGCTTGTCGACGTTGACCGGCCGGTAGTAGCGCGTCTGCAGCTCCTCGATGATCTTCTGCTGCAGCTTGCCGGCCTCGCGAGCGGATGTCTGCTGCGTGGGATTGAGGCGTACGGTGTTCTCACCGTGCAGGTACCAGCCGACGAAGTAGCCGCCGAGGAACCCGACGGAGACCAGGAGGACGACGATGATGGTGCGGAGGATGCGCATCACTCGTAGATGGTAGTCGGTCGGTGGGGGAGCGGCAAACGAGCGCCGGTGGTGGAGCGCGGGAGGGCCCGGCCCGGCGCAGCGGCGGCCGGGCTCAGAGGTAGCCCATCGGGTCGACGGGGTTGCCGTTCACCCGCACCTCGTAGTGGAGGTGGGGGCCGGTGCTGAACCCCGTCGAGCCCACGTAGCCGATGGTCTGGCCGCGCGCCACGTGCGCGCCGTTGCCCACGGCGAGGCTCGACTGGTGCGCGTAGAGCGTGGAGAGCCCGTCGCCGTGGTCGACGATGATCACGTTGCCGTAGCCGCCCATCCACGAGGCGTAGATGACGGTGCCGGCGGCCGAGGAGTGGATGGGGACCCCGTACCCCGCGGCGATGTCGATACCGGTGTGCATCTTGCGGTAGCCGAGGATCGGGTGGATGCGGTACCCGAACGGCGAGACCACGGTCCCGGCGCACGGCCAGCTCAGGCTGCCGTTGCCGGAGCCTGTGCTGCCGCTGCCACCGACGACCCCGGTGAGCGCCTGGCTCTCGGAGAGGATCTGGCTCTCCTGGCGCTCCAGCTCGGCGAGGTCCTTGTTGACCCCCTTGAGCGCGCCCTTCTTCTCCCGGCGCACGGCCCAGGCGGCCGCCTGGCTCGCCGCCTGCTGCGCCTTGAGGGCGGCGAGCTCGTCGCTCTTGACCTGCAGCACGTGGGCCGCGTCGGCCACCGCCTTCTCGCGCTTGGCGATGGCGTCCTTCTCGGCGTCGACCTCGTCGCGGGCGCCCTCGAGGTCACCGACCAGCGCGTTGTTGCCGCCGAGCAGGTCGTGGATGGTGTTCACACGGCTGATGAGGTCCTCGAAGTCGGTCGACGACAGCAGCACGTCCACGTAGTCCAGGTCGTCGCTCTTGTACGTGAGCACGGCGCGCTGGGCGAAGTTGTCCTGCTCGAGCTCGAGCTCGGCCTGCGCCTCCGCGAGCTCGAGCTTCTTGAGCCGCAGCTCGTCACGCAGCACCTTGAGCTTGTCGCGCGTGACGGTGAGCTTCTCCTCGACGCCCGCGATCTGCTCGCCCAGGCCGTCGAGCTTCTTCTGGATCGCCGAGAGCCGCCCGTCGAGGTCGCTGATCTGCTCGCCCAGCGACGCCTTCTTGTCCTCGGCCGCGGCGATCTTCTTGCGCGCGGCCTCGAGCTTCTGCTGCAGCTCCTCGGCGGTCGCGCCGTGAGCGGCGGCCGCAACTGTGCCACCCAGCGCCAGCGCGGCGAGGATGAGGAGGACGATGGCGATGAGTGAGCGGTGCACCTTCGGCGCCCCCCTCGTCAGTCCGGCTACGCCGGCTGATCTGCGGTGAGTGACCATGGCAACAACCAGAGTTCGGCGGCCGGCGGCGGCGTACCTTCTTCAGCGCGCCGCCGCCGGCCGCGACCCTGGCGCGCGCGGATGGAGACCGTCAGGTCTTGAGGTAGCGCCGCAGCGCCACCATGCTGCCCAGCGCGCCGAGCACAGCTCCGAGGATGGCGAGCGTGGGCAGCAGGCCGGCGGGCCAGGACCCGCTCTGCCACCACATGCTGAACACGCGGATGTCCAGGAAGTTGATCTCACTGCTCTCGAGCCAGTTGGCCAGCGCCCAGTTGCACAGCCAGACGAAGCCGGCGGCGACCACGGCGCCGATGAGCCCGGTGATGAAGCCCTCGAGCACGAACGGCCAGCGGATGAACCAGTTGGTGGCGCCGACGAGGCGCATGATCTCGACCTCACGGCGCCGGGCGAAGATGCTGAGGCGCACCGTCGTGCTGATGAGCAGCACGGCGGCGAGCGCGAAGATGCCGGTGGCGATCCACATGCCGATACCGATGAGGTTGATGGTGCCGAGCATCTTGCGCACCGTCTCGGCCGCGTACTTGACCCCGTTGTGCGTACCGGGGTCGTTGTCCACCGCCGCTTCGTCGAAGAACTTCCGCGCAACCGCGTCGACCTGGTTGGCGTCCTTGACCTGGATCTCGTAGCTGGCCGGCAACGGGTTGATGGGCAGGTTCTGCACGATACGCGGGCCGAACCTGTCTTCGAAGCGCTTGAGCGCCTCGTCCTTGCTGATGTACGTGTAGGACTTGACGACGCCCTGCTCCTGCAACTGCTGGATCTTCTGCTCGAGAGCGGCCTTCTGCTCGTCCGGCGCGTCGTCCTTGATGAAGACCTCGATGAGGACGCGGTTCTTGAGGCTCGTCGCGCCCTGGTTGAGGTTGTCGCGCGTGACGAGCACGGCGCCGAGGATGGCCGTGCTGATGAACACGGTGATCACGGCGGCCATGGCCATGACCCAGTTGCGGCGCATGGAGCCGAACGCCTCCTTGAGGAAGAAGCCCAGTCTCACGTGAGCACCTCCTGCTCCTCCGCGTCGGTCACCTGGTCGTAGCCGCCGCGCCGCTCGTCGCGCACGAGCCGCCCGACGTCGAGCTGCAGCACGCGCCGGCGCATGCGGTTGACCATGTCGCGGTCGTGGGTGGCCACGACGACGGTGGTGCCGGTGCGGTTGATGCGCACGAGCAGCTGCATGATGCCGACGGCGGTCTCGGGGTCGATGTTGCCGGTCGGCTCGTCGGCGAGGAGCAGCGGTGGGTGGTTGACGAACGCACGCGCCACGCTGACGCGCTGCTGCTCGCCGCCGCTGATCTCGTGCGGGTAGCTGTTGGTCTTGTCGTTGAGGCCCACGAGACTGAGGATCTCGGGCACCTTGCGGCGGATGCTGCGCCGCGGCTCGCCCACGACCTCGAGCGCGTACGCCACGTTGTCGTACACGGTCTTGTTGGGCAGGAGCTTGAAGTCCTGGAACACGCAGCCGATGTTGCGCCGCAGGAGCGGCACCTTGCTGTGACGCAGGGTGCCGAGGTTGCGGCCGGCCACGAGGATGCGTCCCGAGTCGGGCACGAGCTCCTT
This sequence comes from uncultured Thermoleophilia bacterium, assembly GCA_963709635.1. Classification (GTDB taxonomy): domain Bacteria; phylum Actinomycetota; class Thermoleophilia; order UBA2241; family UBA2241; genus CAIXSE01. The sequence goes on along the minus strand of CAVPXA010000036.1, from coordinate 73,652 downwards.
GAGCACCAGCTTGATGAGCGTGGACTTGCCGGACCCCGATGCTCCCACGAGGAACACGAACTCGCCCTTGCCGATGTGGCAGGTGAAGTTCTGGAGGCCGACCACGTCCGGGTCGTAGATCTTGGTGACGTCTTCGAAGACGATCATGGGACAGACTCTCCCTTGTCAGCCGTCAAGGCCAAGCAACGAGTATGAGGGTTCGCCCTGACCTGCTCAACCCGACCCCCTGGTCCTCGTTGGTGACGATCGCAACTCCCGTTCGCGCCCGCTCAACGAAACGGGGCCGCCGTTTGAGCTGAGAAGGACCAGCGGAGCGAGCCAAGGAGCACTGGTATGGCCGGCGACCCCAGGGACTGGTTCGCCGCCGGCCGAGGCGTTCCTGCCGGGCACGTGGAGCAGAGAAAAGGGACCAACCGGGGGTAAGCAAAGCCTGGCGAGTCAATGCTAAGAGGGGAGGTTGGTCCCGCTGTGGACTGTACGCCCAACGGCGCCGTTTGTCATCCGGAAGGTTCGTCTAGTCAGCGCCGCGCCGCGATGCTCAGTGCCGCCGGTCGACGCGGTCGACGACGTCACAGACCCGGGCGTAGGGGACCTCCGCCCGGCGGACGGGAGCGTCGAGCACGAGCAGCCGGTCTCGCGCGGGGTCGTATCGCGGCCAGGCGGGCTGCCCGGCCGCGTTGGGGTCCCCGGTCGCCGCGAACCGCGCCCAGTAGCGCATCACGCGCGAGGACAGGTCCTGGTCGGCGGAGGCCGGCACGCGCGAGACCGGCGCATGCGGGCTCTGACTCCCGGCCCGGCCGGCTCCCGCGACACTGCCGATCGAGCCGAAGATGTACGCGAGCTCCGCGCCGTGTCGCGCCCCACAGCGGCTCCCTGGCGGCGTGCGCGCGAACAGGTAGAGGTACGCCGGCACGCCGGCCCGGGCGAGGCAGTGCGCAGCGTACCGAGCCGGCGCCGCGAACTCCAGCTCGGTCATCATGCGGCTTGTGGCCGGCAGTTCGCCGCCGTAGGTCGACGCGGAGAACTGCCGGGCGAGCGCCGGGTAGTCCGGCCCGGCGAACCAACTGACGCGCGCCTGCGCCGCCCGCGCCACGGCGTCCGCATCAGACGGCTTGACGCTCGCGGTCCACATGTTGCACTCGTCGAGGTTGGTGCCGACGACCAGCGGGACCCGGTTGAAGCGTCCCTGCCGGAGCAGTTCCCACTCCTCCTCGGGCAGCACCCAGCCGTCCACGACCGGCTGATACGACGGCATCGTCGGCTCGCACGAACAGCAGAGGCCACGGCTGAGGAGCCGGGCGCCGCCGCGCGCAGCAGCCTTGCGGCGCTCACCCGGCGCAGCGCCTCGACCTCGCCGGAGCCGTCGGGCGCGCCCAGCGTCTCGGAGAGCCACTCGCCCTCCTGCTCCTGAGTCGCGAGGTCGAGCGTGTTCCACGTACCGACGCCGTGGTCCTGGTAGCGCGGGCTCTCTGCGATGGCCGCGGAGAAGAGCCCCGCGCTGAGCGGACTGACCAGATGCGCCATCACGCTCTGGCCGCCGGCGGACTGACCGAAGATGGTGACGCGGTCCGGGTCGCCGCCGAAGGCGGCGATGTTGCCGCGCACCCAGCGGAGCGCCGCCATCTGGTCCAGCAGACCGTAGTTGCCGGAGACCCCGTGGGCGACTCTGCCGACAGCCCCTTGTGGGCGAAGAAACCGAACACACCCGAGCCGGTAGTTGATGCTGACCACGACGACGCCCTGCGACGCCGCGAGCCTGGCCCCTCCCGCGCCCGGCAGGGAGCCTGAGCCGGAGACGAACCCGCCCCCGTGGATCCACACCATCACCGGACGCCGTGCGTCGCGGCGACAGCCTCGGGCGACCAGATGTTGAGATAGAGACAGTCCTCGCTCTGCGACGTCCGGCAGCGTCGCGACCGGCGTGGAACCCTGCGGACACGAGGGACCGTAGGAGACGCAGTCGCGCGTACCCGGCCAGCAGAGGGCCGGCCGCGGCGGTCGCCAGCGCAGATCGCCGACCGGCGGCGCCGCGTAGGGCACGCCGAGGAACGCGGCGACGTCTCCGGTGAGGACCCCGCGCACAGCTCCGCTCCCGGTGCGCACGATCCGGGTGCGCCGGTCGGCGTGCTCCGGGGACCTCTGCGCCGATCGAGCCGACCGCCGCAACCAGCGCAGCCGCCAGGCGGCAGCCGCGAGCACGACGACACGATAGCCGCCACGAGCCATCGGCGCCGCGACCGCCCCCCATCCCGGACTCCCACCGCTCTCCTCTCGTCGCCCCTCAGACGAGAGACTCGGCCAGAGCCTTGAACTCCTTGAGGTCGTCGTGCACCCGGCGCTCGAGACAGACGCGGAGAGCATGCTCGTCCACGCCCCAGAGCTCGGGCTCGTACTCGAGCTGGTAGTGCACGAGGGTGGAGCCGGCGTCCACCTTCTGGAAGTCGACGTCGCCGGTCTCGCGGCCGTCGCACGCGCGCCAGCGCAGGCGCGTGTCCTGGATGTGGTCCACGACCTCGGCCTCCCAGCTCACGACGGACCCGCACACGCGTGCCGGTCCAGCGCAGGCGGCGGTAGCCGATCACCTCGATACTGCTCGACCCCGCGCATGAACCGGGGGTAGTTCTCGTAGTCGAGCCAGAGCGAGTAGGCGTCCGGGACGTCGAGAGCCGACGACGATGGTCTCGTCCACGAATCCCATGATCCGCCTCCCGGGCTTCCGGCCGACGAGGAACGGCCGACACCGTGAGCCTACCCGGCGACGAAGGGTCGCAGACGCGTGCGCGGTGGACGAGGCGGACAAGAGAGGGGCCGGCCGCGCGCCCCCGCGGCCGCGGCCGGCCCAAGGTGGCCGCCTCAGGCGTCAGGTGTTGCCGAGGCGGCAGGACTCGCAGGTGCAGGCCGGCACGTGGCGCCAGGGCCCGCGGGGGACGTCCTCCGCGGGTCCCGCGGGCGTGCGCCACGTGCCGCCGTCGGCGTCGGTGACGAGGAAGCGGCGGCCGTCGTACTCCCAGAACACGCCGTCGTCCGTGAGGCAGACGGCGTGGTCGGCGGCCAGGGCGATCTGTTCGCGGTCGAAGGTCACGTACGGCCAGCGCAGGGGACCGAGGCCGGGCCAGTCCGGGCGGTCCACTCGCGCAGGGCTGCGTTCACAGGTCACCAGGCTCATACGCCACCCCTCCTCGCTCGCGCGCCCCTCGCGCGCTCCTTGGGATGAGTGTCGTCGGCGCGTGACCGGACGTCGATGGAGCGCCGTGCCCGCAGGGTCCCGGGACGGCTGCCCATGCGGTCCGGGACTCAGGCTCGGATCAGGCCCTTTTCGTCGCCTGGCCGGGCGACGGGAATGCTGCCGGGGCGCCTGCGGCCGCGCTCACCAGCGCTCGTGGCGCACGAGCTCCTCGAGCGGCCGGCGGCCGGTGTTCGCCGACGCCTTGTCCGGGTAGCCCAGCGGCGTGAGGGCGACCAGCTCGACGTCGTCCGGGAGCCCGAACACCTCGCGCGCCGCGTCCGGGTCGAACGCGGCGATCCAGCAGGTGCCGAGCCCGAGCGCCGTCGCCGCGAGCACGAGGTGGTCCATGGCGATGGTGGCGTCGACCTCGTCGTAGGGCTTGTCGTCCATGCGCCGCCAGGCCTCTCCCGGCACGGCGACGAAGGCGATCACGAGCGGCGCCTGGGTGAGCCACCTGCGGCCGTAGACCCGCGCCAGCTCCTCCTCCCTGCCCGCGGTGTGCACCACGAGCATGCGGAAGGGCTGCTTGTTGGCGGCGGTCGGCGCGCGCCGCGCCGCCTCGAGCACCCGCTGCAGCTTGTCGTCCTCGACGGGGTCGGGCGTGTACCCGCGCACGCTGTAACGCTTCTCGATGGCCTCGAACACGTCCATGCGGTCTCCTCTACCGGTCGCGGACCGTCACCTTGACGACCTGGGTGAACGCCGGGAAGTCGCCGCCACTGTATCGCGCCACGTACCAGGTCGTCCTCCGCGGGTGCAGCGCGCCTATCCGGAAGCGCCCGCTCTCGGAGGTCTCGACCGAGCGGACCTTGGTCCAGCCCGGCGCCGAGAGCTTCGCCGGGCGCGGCGCCGGCCCGCGGGTGCGCTTGAACAGCGTCACCGAGTTCCCCTCCACGTGGCCCCGCAGGCTGACCACGTCCCCTCCTGAGACGGTCGTCCTGGAGGCGCGGAAGTCACAGACGAGGTAGTAGTCGTACACGTCGAGCAACGCCTGAGGGTCGTCGGAACGGTAGGCGTAGATGCAGTAGATGGCGCCGGGGCGAGCGGCGTCCGGGATGACGAGCCGTACCTTGGAGGTCTGGTCACGGCCGGCGGACGTCACCACCTGCGTGTACTCCTCCGCGACAGCGCTCCCGAAGGAGTACCCGGCGAACCGGATCTGGTGGCCGGCCGGCCAGTCCTCGAGCACGAACCACACGGAGCTCCCGGGAGGGCCGGAGTGCCGTGCGACCGGACCCCAGAGACGGCCACGCACCGCGTCGTCCCAGTCCAGAGCGATGGTGACCGGCGCCTGCTCTCCGGCGACCACGGGCACAGGCGTGTGGCCGGGGCTGACCCAACCGACTGCCGCCGGAGCCGTCCCTCTACCCGACTCCTCCCTGACGACCGCCGTGACGAAGTCCGGCTCGGCGGCAGCCGCCAGAAGGGTCGTGCCGCTCGGCTGTGCCTCGGACCACGCGCTCGAGTGGGCCGCGTCCCCCACCTGGATCGAGAGGGAAGCGCCGGCTGGCGCGTGGGCGAGCTCTACGCGCGCTCGTCCGGGGCGGATGACGTACTCCAGCCCGGAGGAGAAGTCCTTGTCCCAGGTGTCGATGGCGGTGACGGTGTCGTCGCCGTAGATGAACGTGCGCAAGCTGTCGCTGCCGGGAACGGACGTGACCGCAGGGAAGGAGAAGATCCCGGCCTCGGACGTCGTCGTGCCGCCGTCGTGATAGCGGACGTCCTCTCCGAACCAGACCGGCGCGTTCGGGTCGAACCAGCCCCAGGAGACGTCGGCGGCCTCGGCGGGCTGCCCGGAATAATCGAGCACGGTCCCCTCGAGCGCGAAGGGGCCGATCGGAGCGACCCTCTGCGCGGTCGCTCGCGGCGCCCCCCAGAACGAACGCTGCGCGTCGAGCGCCGGTGAGCGCAAGTGGACGGAGGCGGACGACGAGGCGAGGGCGAGCGCCGAAGGCGCGAGCCCCAGCAGCGCGAGCAGGACGACGACCGGCACCACCCCGAGACGAGACCTCATGCATCTCCTCCGATCCCCCGTTGGCCCCTTGCCGAGAGTGAACACGGAGCCACCCTCGCCGCACGAGACTATCAGCGTAGGAGAAGTCGCGGCAATGCCGCGCGGTAGGATGGCGGTGCGCGCCGGCAGGAGGGCGGCGTGCGCTCGAAGGAAGGACCGACCCGGTGTCACGCAAAGGCTGGCTGCTGTTCGTCGCGCTCTGCGTGATCTGGGGCATCCCGTACCTGTTCATCCGCATCGCGGTGCGCGAGCTGCCGCCGCCGGCGCTCGTCTTTCTGCGCACTGCCCCGGCGGCGCTCCTGCTCCTGCCGTTCGCGCTGCGCGGCGGCGAGCTGCGGCGCCTGCTGCGCAGCTGGCCGTGGGTGCTGCTCTACACCGGCATCGAGCTGTGCATCCCGTGGTTGCTGCTGGCGCACGCCGAGGAGCGCATCTCGAGCTCGCTCGCCGGGCTGCTGATCGCCACGGTACCGCTGATCGGCGCCGTCGCGTATCGCGCGTTCGGCGTGGCCGACCACTTCGACGCGCGCCGGCTCACCGGGCTCTTCGTCGGGTTCGCCGGCGTCGCCGCCCTGGTCGGACTCGACATCGCGAGCAGCGACGCCCTGGGCATCGCCGAGACGATCCTCGTCGCGATCTGCTACGCCATGGGCCCCGTGGTCATCAGCCGCCGGCTCTCGCACCTGCCGGCCATCGGCGTCATCTGGACGTCGCTCGCGGTGACCGCCGTGCTCTACGCGCCGGCCGGCACGCTGACCATGCCGGCGTCGCTCTCGGGCGAGACGATCGTGTCGGTCGCCGTGCTCTCCGTCGTCTGCACCGTGTTCGCCTTCCTGCTGTTCTTCGCCCTCATCCGGGAGGTCGGCCCGTCGCGCACCACCGTGATCACCTACGTGAACCCCCTGGTCGCGGTGCTGCTCGGCGTCGCGTTGCTGGGCGAGTCCTTCACTCTCGGGATCGCCGTCGGCATGCCGATGATCCTCGTCGGGTCGGTGCTCGCCACCCTGCGGACGCGCGGAGGCGAGCCGGGCGGCGACAAGCGAGATCAGGAGAAGCCGCGCGAGGACGAGCTCGCGGCCGAGGTGCCGGCGCCCTGAGCCGGTGAGGCGGGGGCCCGCACGGCCCGGTCAGGCCGGCGGCCCACGCAGTCAGTCCAGGCCGGCGACCCAGTCTCGCGTGGGCTCCACCTGGTTGAACGTGAAGAGGTGGGCGCCGCGGATGCCGAGGGACTCGTCCGCGGCGTACTCCGCGATGTCCCCGGCGAGTGGCGTGGGGTCGTACCGCCTCGACCGCGCGAGGGTGACGATCTGGCGGCCGTGCTTGCGCAGGTAGCGCAGGGAAGCACCCACGCCCGACTTGAGAGAGATCTCGGCCAGTCGCTTGCGCTCCACCACGCCCGGCAGCCCCACTACTATCGGCAGCCCGACGCCGGCGGCGCGGATGTCGCCGGCCCACGCGCCCAGCGCACCGGCGTCGAAGCAGAGCTGGGTGACGATGTGGCTGGCGAACGGCTGCTTGCGCAGCAGCGCCTGGAGCAGCCGGTCGTCGGAGACCAGCGGGTGGCCCTCGGGGTACCCGCCGATGCCGATGCGGGCGAAGGGGTGCGCGATGCCGGCCAGCTCCTCGAGGAGGTCGCCGGCGTCGGCGTAGCCGCCCGCCGGCGGGTCGGCGTCGCCGCCGATGACGAAGGCCTCGCGGATGCCGGTGCCCTCCAGCCGCTGCACAAGGCGCTCGAGGTGACTGCGCCCGGATACCATGCGAGCGGCGATGTGCGGCACCACCGTGTAGCCGCGCGCGGCCAGCGCCGTGCTCACGTCGAACGTGCGGTCGAGACCGTGGCTGGGCGATGCGGTCACGGTGACGGTCGCGCCGTACGGCAGCGTCGCCACCTTCTGCTCGATCCCCTGCACAGGGATCACTTCGTAGCGCGGGTCCTGCAGCAGGACGGACAGGGCCGGCTGAACGGCGAACGCGGGAGCTCCGCCTCGGCTCATGGGTCACCTCCGCACGAATTAAACGGACTGAATCAGTCCTCTTATACCCGGAAGCGCGCGGAGGACACGGGGATCGGCTGGATGCACCCGGATCGCCGAGGCGACGCGCAGGCAGAGGCGGGCGACCGGGCGCATACACGCCGCCGCCCGCCCGCCTCCCGGCGCGCTCAGTGGCGGCAGAGCTGCTCGTCGCAGCGGCGCACCACGAACTCGCGGTACTTGCCCAGATCGCGGTCCAGCTCCTGCTGGGCGTGCGCGACGTCGCGCTGGGGATCGGCGCCGTCGTGCGGGGTGTACTCCAGCTCGACGCTGACCCGCGACCGGTTCGGCCCCAGGTCTGCAAAGAGGACCCTGCCGGCGTCCGCGTCCAGGTCGGAGAGCGAGGAACGCAGGTCCTCGTAGCCCTCCGGGAAGCGGTCGTACACCGACCGGCCGACGTACTCTCTCCACTCACGGTCTGCGAACGAGACCGGGACGTCGGCCTCGATGGTTGCTGTCAACAGTGGCATACTCTCTCCCTTGTGTCCGGGCCCTCGATGACGCGCCCGGCTCACCTCTCGTGTTCCCTTGATACCGGACTTCATCACTCCTGTTCGCGCGGGCCGCCCGGCGAGAGGCGCAGCGGCCGCGGGCGGCGCGGCGCCCGCGTGCGTTAGGATGGCGGGCGCCCCGGCCCCGGAAGAAGGACCCCGAGCGTGGACGAAGAGCTGCTGCACCCCCTCCCCGGCATCACCGTGAGCATCGGCACGCGCGCGGTGCGCGTCTCGAGCGAGGAGCCTCTGACCGTGCTGAGCTCGGCCGTGGTGGGAGGCGGCTTCGTCGCGGCGCGCGAGATCCTGAACGTGCACGTGGACGACAAGTACGACGGCGAGCGCCCGGACGAGGACCTCGCCGCCGTCGCCGCGGAGCTCGGAGCGGAGCGGCCGTTCGTCGGGCTGATGACGGCCGCCTGGACGGAGTTCGCGCGCTGCGCCGTGGAGCAGCTCGGCGCGCTCACCGTCGCGGCCGTGGTCTCCGTCGGCCTCAGCAACACGTCGTCGGCCGGCGTCACGCCGCCCATCGGGCTCCCCGAAGAGGGGTCGGAGGTGCAGGCGACAGGCGAGACGCCGCGCGCCCGGCACGATCAACGTGGTGCTGCTCGTGGACGGCGCGCTCACGCCGGCGGCGATGGTCAACGCCGTCATCACCGCCACCGAGGCCAAGACGATGACACTGGCGGCCTGGGACGTGAAGACGCCGGAGGGCGACGACGCGAGCGGCACGTCCACGGACACCGTGGTCGTCGCCTGCACGGGGCGCGGCGAGGACCTGAGCTACGCCGGGCCCGCCACCCCGGTCGGGTGGCTGGCGGCACGCGCCGTGCGCGCCGCGATGCGGCGCATCTGCGAGGAGAAGATCGCCCGGGACGGCGGCCGCACCGGGTGGTGAGGCGGCCGCCGCGAGGCGAGCCGCCTCAGCCGCCGGCGCCGAGCACCTCGTCGATCCAGCCGAGGCCGGCCATGGCGGTCGGGAACCCGCAGGTCGTGATCGCCAGGATGCCGACCTGCCGGACCTCCGCCGCCGAGGCGCCGGCCGCCAGGGCCTTGCGCGCGTTGGACTTGACGGCGCCCTCGGCGAGCGCGCCGACGGCGAGGCCGAGCTTGACGAGCCTCACGGCGCGCTCGTCCAGCGGCCCCGCGCCGTCCACGGCCTCTCCGAGGCCGTCGAGCGCGGTCGCCACGTCCGGGTAGTCCTCGCGGAAGCCCAGATACACGTCGGGCAGATGATCGTCGGCCATGGTACGTCTCCTTCGTCTCGTGCGGACCTCAGAACGGTGAGCTGTGTGCCTCCTCCCAGACGGTGACGCGCGTGGACGGCGCCTTGACCGACGCCCAGTGCATCGCCTGCTCGAGCTCGAACGAGGTGGCGAACTCGCGTGCGTTCTCCACCGTGTCCCACTCCATCACGACGCTCACGTGGTCGGGGTCGTCGGCGTCGCGCCAGATGCGGCCGCCGGTGCAGCCCATGCGCCGGCGACGCGCGGCGTCGTCGGTGTAGACCTGCTTCAGCATCTCGAAGTTGGTGATCTCGTGCTCGAGGACCACATAGACCATTCCGGCCGCCCTTTCGTCGCCGCTCACGGATAGGCCACATAGTAGGCGCTGCCGCCGCAGACGCAAGGGCGGCGTGACTTGCGCGTCAGCGGGGCGACTCGAACGCGGCCTCGAGCACGGTGACCCGCGGCGTGGAGACGTCGCTGTCGGCCCACTCCAGCGCCTGGTCGAGCTCCAGCGACCCGGCGAACTCCCGCGCCTGCTCCAGGGTGTCCCACTCGAGGACCACGATGACGTTGCCGGGGTCGTCGGCGACGCGGTACACGACCCCGCCCCTGGAGCCGAGCCGGGCACGGCGCTCGGCATCGTCCAGGTACACCTGCCTGAAGGTCTCGAAGTCGCCCACCCGGTGCTCGATCAGGACGTACGCCATGCTCATCGCCTTTCCCTCACGTCCGCCGGACCACGCCTCAACCCAGGTCGCGCCGCCAATCCCACTCGGGCGCGATCACGTCGGTGCCCTCCTGGTCCTCGATGCTCCGTCGCCAGGCGACGCGCTTGCCGACCCGCGCCCGCAGGCGCCAGCCCGCCGGCTTCTCCTCCGCCTCGATCGCCTCGCGGATGGCGCTGAGCCGGTCGTGCACCCGCGAGCGCTCCTCGTCGCCCAGATCGTAGTCCCCCAGCATCAGCGAGGACGCCGTCGATGTTGGCGAGCACATCCTGGCACAGACCCCAGTCGCCGGCGCAGGTCTCGGCGATGTACGGCACGCAGAGAGAGTGCTCGTCGTCGGTACGCCGGAGCGGCACGTCCTTGACCAGGGCGATCACGTCGTGCGCGTCCTTGGCGTTGAAGCGGCCGATCTGCAGCTTGCCGATGAACGCGTCCGCCGGCGAGATGGCGTAGTCGTCGATGAGCAGGCGGTCGCGCACGTCGAGGTCGTGGTCCATGCGCATGACGTCCAGGAACAGGTCGACGTGGTCGACCAGCGGGGAGTCGCCGGGCGTCGCGTCGCTCGCGCGCGGCGCCTCCGTGCGCGGCGCCGATGCGGTAGGCGCCGGCGCCCTTCAGTACGTCCGTCTTGACGTACTGGAGCTGGCCGGCGCCGGTCGCCTCCGTCACGAGCCGGTTCTCGGCGTAGCCGAGCCTCGTGAAGACGTCGTGCAGGCCGCGGTTCTGCAGCGAGAGGCCGACGAGGTCGATGTCCGAGTACTCGCGGTCCATGAAGACGAGGTCGGTGCAGTACCGGCGCACGGCCAGGCCGCCCATGAGCCGCACCTGCACGCCGAACCGGCGCGCCTCGTCGATGAGCGCCATGGCCTCGGCCATGTGCCGCTCCGCCGGCTTCTCCGGCGGCTCCTCGAGGTCGGTCCCCGCTCTTGAGCGGGGCCGCCTTGGGCTTCGCCTCGGAGGTCAGGCGCAGGTCCTCGAGCGGCGCCTGCATGGCGTCGAGGATGGGCCGCGCGATGTAGGCGCGCGGCCAGCGGCGCGCCGCCAGCTCCTCGAGCATGCCCCACTCCTGGAGCTCGCGGACCGCCTTGCGCGCCGTGGCGTTGCTCACGCCGAGCGTCTGCTGCGCCTCGGGCACGGTCACGAACGGCGTGCGGAACAGGTCGTCGACCAGCTCGCGCGCGTGGCCCGAGACCTTCCAGCGGTACTGCTCGCGCAGCGCCATGAGCGCGCGCACCTGCTCGCTGGCGCGCTCGGCCGTCTCCCGGACGGCGTCGGCGAAGAAGAGCAGCCAGGGTCCCCAGGCTCCGTCGGTGCGCACCGCCTGGAGCAGACCGTAGTACTGGTCGCGGTGCGCCTCGATGTACGCGGAGGTGATAGAGCAGCGGGTGCGAGAGCCGGCCGCGCTCGATGAGGAACAGCGTGATGAGCAGGCGGCCCAGGCGGCCGTTGCCCTCGAGGAACGGGTGGATGGTCTCGAAGCGCTCGTGCATCAGGGCGCACTGCACGAGCGGCGGGAGGCCGGTGCGCACGCCGAGGAACCGGTCCCACTCGGCCAGCGCCGCGTGCATCTCGGCCACCGGCGGCGGGACGTAGACCGCCGTGTCGATGGTCGAGCCCGGCGGTCCGATCCAGCTCTGGCCGGTACGGAACTCACCCGGCGTCCAGGCGGCGTCGCGCACGCCGCGCAGCAGCCGCTCGTGCAGCTCGAGCACGAGCCTGCTGTCGAGCGGCACCTCGGCCAGGCGCTCGACGCCGTACTGCAGCGCGGCCGCGTAGTTGCGCACCTCGCGCAGGCTCTCGCGCAGCTCGAGGTCCGGCGCGGCCGCGACCTCGTCGAACAGCAGGTCGACGAGCGTGACCGGCGTGCCCTCGATGCGCGAGGAGAGCACGGCCTCCTGGCGCAGGAACGGCGCGACGAGGATCTGCGGGTCGCGCCGCCCCCCGGCGAGGCCGCTGAGCTCGCCGAGCGCCGCGTCCGCGGCGGAGAGCCGCTCGACCAGGCCGGCGGAGAAGCTCAGCTGCGGCGGGAGCGGGGCCGGCACGAACGCGGCGTGGCCGCCCTCGATCCGCACCAGGCGACCGCTCGCCCCCTTCCGGAACGTCGCCTCGTCCACGACTTCTCCTCCTGTGTTCGCTGTCGCGCCTGCGGAGCGGCGCAACGCCGACACGCCGCTCCGCACACGGCACTCTGGCAAACGAGCGTCGCCGGCGCAAGCAGGATCGGCGCCCATCGGCGACGAGCGAGATCGAAGCTGCCGGGCCGCGACGAGCCGGCGGTCTCAGGAGTCGCGTCCGGGAACCGCCGACCGACAGCCGGCGGCGACCAGGTCCGCGGCGGCAGCCTTCCGCAAGAGACGCTCGCACTCCTCTGGGGCCATCGGACGCGCCAGGAGGAATCCCTGTGCCTCGTGGCATCTCCATCGGCGCAGCGACTCGAATTGCTCTCGGGTCTCCACGCCCTCGCCGACGACGCTCAGGCCAAGAGCACGCCCGAGATCGATGACCGTGCGCACGATCGCCGCGCTGCCGGCGTTCTGCTCGATCTCGGAGACGAACGACCTGTCGATCTTGAGCCTCGTGATGGGCAGGGCCCTCAGCTGGCTGAGCGACGAGTACCCCGTGCCGAAGTCGTCGAGCGTGATGGCGACGCCCACGGACCGCAGGCGCGCGAGGATCGCGTCGGCCTCTCGCGCATGCTGCAGCGTCGCCGTCTCCGTGACCTCGATGTCGAGCAGGGCGGCGTCGAGCCCGCTCTCCGCCAGCGCCGACTCGATGTCGGCGGTGAGCGAGGAGTCGAGGAACTGGCGGGCCGAGACGTTGACGGCGAGCCGAAGCCCGCCGCCACAGAACCCCTGCCACCCCGCGACCCGGCGTGCGGCCTCTTCGAGGACCTGACGACCCAGCGGAACGATCAGGCCTGTCTCCTCGGCCAGCGGGATGAACTCACCCGGAGACACCTGTCCCAGCCGCGGATGCTCCCACCGCGCCAGCGCCTCCACGCCGACGATCCTCTGACTCTGGACGTCGAACTGGGGCTGGTAGTGGACGGTCACCTGCCGCTCGTCGATGGCCGTGTGCAGCTCGGCCTCGAGCTGCAGGCGCTCCTCCGTCATGCTGCTGAGCGCCGCGTCGTAGAACCGCAGCCCGCCACCCTGCTGCTTGGCGCGGCGCATCGCGGTGTGGGCGTTCTCGAGGAGGGTGGACGGGTCGGCGCCGTCCACGGGGTACAACGCGAGGCCGACGCTGGCCGAAGCGAAGACGCGGTTGCCACCGAGCCACCACGGCTGGCGGATGGAGGTGAGGATGCGGTTGGCCATCGCGGCGACGTCGCGCGGCGCGGTGGCATCGGGGAACAGGAGGAGAAACTCATCCGCGGCGGACCGCGCGACGGAGTCGCTCGCGCGCAGCAGCCCGGTGATCCTCTCACCGACACCGATGAGGAGTTCGTCTCCGCGCTCGTGCCCGAGCGTGTCGTTGACGGTCTTGAACCTGTCGAGGTCGAGGACTCCGACGATCAGGCCGCGACCGCGCCGCTGCGCGGTCGCCATCGCCTGACCGAGCCGGTCTGCGAACAGGGACCGGTTGGGCAGGCCCGTCAGGCCGTCCCGGTAGGCGAGTCTGTCGACCAACTCCTCAGCCTGCTTGCGGTCGGTGAGGTCGGTGACGACGCCGATGCCGCCGACCACCTCGTCGTCGGAGCCCCGCAGGGGAGAGGCTGTGAAGCTGACCCAGAGAGTCGCTCCCTCCGGTGTCGGCCACGGACCCTCGTACGAGCCGACCGCCCCGGCAAGGGCGCGCTGCATCGCCGGGGCCCACATGCCGTCCCCGGCGGCGGACAGGTCGGCACCGACCAGCCGGACGGCGGGAGATCGCAGCTGGGCCGCGAGACGCTCGTTGCATTCAGTCACCGCGCGGTCGCGGTCGAACAGGAACACGCCGAGAGACGACTTCTCGAACAACGTCTCCGTCTGCTGCCGCGTGAGCTTGAGGACCGCCTCCACCTGGCGGCGCGCCTCTTCGGACTCCTCACGTGCGGCGATGTCGGCCGCCAAGGCTTCCGAAGTCCGCCGCAGCGCGCGGACCACCCACTCGAGCACGGCCGCCACAAGGCACGCGATGATGGCGACGCCCTGGAGCGCCATGAAGACCTGGAGGCTCAGCCTGGGCTCGCCGCGCTGGACCGCGTTGAGCACGGCGAAGGACGCTCCGCTCACCCCGGCGAAGACGAACGCGGCCCAGGGCGAGAGCACGAACGCCGAGATGAGCACCGGCACGACGAAGAGGATCTCGATCCGATACGGCGAGGTGTAGAGGAAGAAGAGCGCGAGCCCCATGGAGACGGAGAACAGAAGGACGAGGGCCGCCGACCTCACATGGCCGCGGCGGTTCATCCACCACGCCAGCGCGACACAGGTCGAGAAGGCCAGGTCGGTCGCCATGTTGTAGAAGGCGTGCTCGGACGGCGGGTCGAGCCAGCCCACCAGGTCGATGACGAAGAAGCCGACGCCTATGGCGAAGAGCGGCAGACACAGGAAGGCGAGGATCTGACCACGGCGTCGCTGGTCGGGATCGTCCGTCCCGACCCGCAGGAACCAGGGGATGCGGTCGACCCAACGACGCAGCGGACGCGGGTAGACGCCATGGTCGGCGACGCCCGTCGTGGATGTGTCCTCGGTCCTCACAACCGCCTTGCCAGCTCGCCGGGGTAGAGGAGTGGCTCAGGCGCCGCCCGCGGCGCCGGATCCCTCCCGTAGGCCCTCTATCGGCAGCGAGTGACGACTTCTGAATGTTCTGCGCGCGCATGCGCGCGAAGCAAGGCCCCACTGCGCGTAAGCTCGCGGGCGGCCGCGGCCGGCAAGGCGGAGAGGGCGGCCGTCAGCCCGGCAGCACCCCCAGGCGCCTGCCCGTCGTCTCGAACCCCTCGAGCAGGCGGTCCAGCTGGTCGCGCTCGTGCTGCGCCGTCAGGGTGATCCGGATGCGGCTCTCACCCCGGGCGACCGCCGGCCAGCGCACGTCGGGCGCCAGCAGCCCGAGAGCGAAGAGCTCCTGCGACATCCTGATGGCGCGCTCGTCGTCGCCGATGACGACCGGGAGGATCGGCGTGCCGTCGCCGACGACGGTGAAGCCGAGGGCGCGCAGCTCGTGCGCGAGGTAGTCGCGGTTGCGCAGCACCCGGACGCGGCGCTGCGGCTCGCGATCGGCGATCTCGAGCGCCTTGAGCGCCGCGGCCGCCACGCACGCCGGCATGGCGCCGGAGAACATGTACGACCGTGCGCCGACGCGCAGGAAGTCCGCCGTCGCCGCGTCGGTCGCCACGAACCCGCCGAGCGCACCGAACGCCTTGGAGTACGTGCCCATCTGCAGGATGTCGTCGGCCGGCTCGAGGCCGAAGTGCTCCAGGACCCCCCTGCCGCTCCTGCCCAGCACGCCGGTACCGTGCGCGTCGTCGAGCAGCACCTGCGCGCCGTGGGCGCGCGCCAGCGCGACGATCTGCGGTACCGGCGCGATGTCGCCGTCCATGCTGAAGACGGTGTCCGTGACGATGAGCGCGCGGCGGCCGCGATGCGCCGCGAGCTTCTCCTCGAGGCTGCTCATGTCGCAGTGCCGGTAGTTCGCGTGCCTCGCGCGAGCGGCCTCCCTGCCCTCGACGATGCTCGCGTGGTTGAGCTCATCGCTCAGCACGACCATCTCGGGCAGCTCCTCCGTGAGCGCCATCCCGGTCATGCGCGCGAAGTACGGCAGGTACGCGAGCGCGCCGATCGTGCCCGTGTTGGCCATGAAGCCGGTGGGGAACGAGATGACCGCCTCCGTCCCCTTGAAGCGCGCCGTCGCCTCCTCCAGCGCAACCCTGAGCTGTGCCCGGTGTGCGCGTCGCAGCTCGTGGAGCCCGTCTCCTGGACGCAGTCCGACACCGGCAGCTGGCGCCTCGAGCTGCGCTGCCCGGAGTGCGAGGCCGAGCGGACCGTCGTGCTGGGCGCCGAGGCGGTGCACGCCTACAACGTCCTCCTCTACGACGCCGCCGACGACGTCGCCGCGGAGATGGAGCGACTGCGGGCGTCCTGGGCCGCGGACGTGGCCGCGGAGGACGAGCGGTTCCTCGAGGCGGTCAGGGCGGACCGCATCCTCCCCGTCGATTTCTGAGCGGCGCTCCGGGCCTGAGTCGGCCCGGCCGGGAGTCTAGGGCGTCAGCCGGCGGCCGCCGGCGAACTCGCTCGCGTATGGTCGCGTACCGAGCGAGACGATGCTCACGGCGCCGCCGGTCCGCGGTGCGTGGATCATCTTGCCGTCGCCGACGTACATGCCCACGTGATGGACGGACCCAGACGCGTCGCGGAAGAACACGAGGTCCCCGGGGCGAAGCCGGCCGCGGGTGGCCACGCGGCGGCCGGCCGCCATCTGGTCGTCGGCGTCGCGGGGGATCGTCGTCCCGAGCGCCCGGCACACGGCGTGCGTGAACCCGGAGCAGTCGTAGCCGAAGCCGGAGGTGCCGGCCCACAGGTACTGGAGCCCGAGGAACCGGCGCGCCTCGGCGACCAGCCGCGCGCCGGTCACCTCCGGCCACGCGGCGCCGTCGTCGTGCAGCGCCACGGCGGCGCGGCGCAGCCAGCCGGACGCGCCGTCCGGGCGCGCGACCTCGACGGCGTCCCCTGTGACGGAGAGCACCGGGAGGCGCGTGCCGTACGAGAGCTCGAGCACACGCCCCTCCAGCGCGGCCGACTCGTAGAGCCAGGCCGTCGGCCGCCGGAGCACGGCGGTCTGCTCGCCGGCGGCCGGCGCGACCGTGGTGAGCTGGCGCGTCGGCACCCAGCCGGGGTAGCCCCACGTGTTGCGCGGCGTCGGCTGGCCGGCGACGGCGACGCGCGACCACACGCCGGACGTGCCGAGCACGTAGACCTTGGCGCCGTAGAGCGCCTGGGTCTCGAGCCGGCCGACCAGCCAGCGCTTCTGGGTGACGCTCAGCCCGGCGACCCAGCGGCGCGGATCGGCCGGGTACGCGCCGGCCGGGGCGTCGACGGCGCGCGCCTCCGCCGGCCGGACCCAGAGGGTGGCCGCCGAGACGCGCACCCAGCGCGCCGGCGGCCGCGCCGAGACGTCCTCCGGCGCGGCGGCGGCCGCGAGCAGGGCCGCCCCGGTCCCGAGGAGCAGCAGCACCGCCAAGGCGGCGCCTCTCATCCCTTGAGGTAGCGGTCGAACCACTCGACGACCAGCTCGAACCTGAGGACGCGGTGCAGCGGGCTGCCGGACCGCGTGAGCTCGTGCGACTCTGCGGGGAAGCGCACGAGCTCCACCGGCCGCTTGAGCAGACGCAGGGTGACGAAGAGGTGCTCGGCCTGCTCGACGGGGCAGCGCAGGTCGTCCTCGGAGTGCAGGATGAGCAGCGGCGTGTGGATCGCCTCGGCGTAGGTGACCGGCGAGACGCCGCGGTACAGGTCCACGTCCTCGTACAGGAACTTGCCGGTGTAGCCCTTGAAGTCCCAGCCGAAGTCGCTGGAGCCCCACTGCGAGTCGAAGTTGTTGACGGCGCGCTCGGAGACGGCCGCCTTGAAGCGGTCGGTGTGGCCGACGATCCAGGAGGTCATGTAGCCGCCGTAGGAGCCGCCGATGACGCCGAGGCGGTCCGCGTCGACGAAGTCGAAGGCGCGGACCGCCTCGTCCGTCACGGCCATGCAGTCCTCGTAGTCCACCGAGCCCCAGCCCTCGCCGTCCTCGCCGGGACCGCGGATGGCGCGCGCCCACTCCTCGGTGGATCCCGAGGAGCCGCGCGGGTTGCTGAAGACGACGGCGTAGCCGGCGCCGCAGTACACCTGGAACTCGTCGAAGAACGACTCGCCGTACTGGCCGTAGGGCCCGCCGTGGATGTTGAGGAGGGTGGGGTACTTCTTGCCCTCCTCGAAGCCGGCGGGCCGCATGATCCAGGCGTCGACCTCGCTGCCGTCGGCCGAGACGGCCGTGAAGCGCTCGGGCCGGACCAGCTCACGACCCTCGGCGAACGCGTCGCCGACCTGCGTGAGCTGCGCGCCGGCGACGGGCGCGTCTCGTGCCGCCGGCCCGCCGTCGAAGAGCTCGCTGAGCCCTGCCGGGTCGGACGCGGTGAAGACGAGGCGGCCCGCGGCCACGTCGAGGCCGGTGACCTCGCGCTCGCCGCCGACCAGGAGACGCGGCTCGCCCGAGCCGTCGGCCGCGACGGCGTAGACGTGCACGCGGCCGTGGTCCTCGACCACGAACACGAGCTCGCCGTCGCTCCAGAGCGGCTCGCGCATGCCGGGGTAGGTGCTGCAGTTGCGGTCGAACGACGCTGTGAGCAGGATGATCTCGCCGCTCACGGCATCCACGGTCGCGACCTTGGTGTGCTTGGGGTCGTCGTACGCGCCGGGATACCGGTCCACGGCCAGACGACTCCCGTCCGGCAGCCAGGCGACGCTGCCGATGCTGCCGCCGCCCTGCGTGAGCCGCCGCGGCGCTCCGCCGGCGGCGTCCACCAGGTACACGTCGGTGACCATCTCGAGGTCCCAGTCCTCGTGGCGGGCGGAGACGAAGGCGAGCGTCCGCCCGTCCGGCGACCAGGCCGGCGAGCTGTCTTCGTAGTCGCCGTCCGTGAGCTGCGTGGGCTCCGCCGAGCCGTCGGCCGGCACCAGGAACAGGTGCTGCGGCCGGTCGGCCGTCCAGCCCACGCTGTCGAGCTTGTACTGCAGGCGCGTGATCCGCCGCGGCGCGCGCTTCTTGTCGTCCTCTTCCTCGTAGGCCGCGTCGCGCACGCGCGCGACGAAGGCGATCGTCGTCCCGTCCGGCGACCACGCCGCCTGCGTCACGTCCTCCTTGAGGCTCGTGAGCTTGCGCGGCTCGCCCCCGGCCACCGGCATCACGTACAGCTGCGACGCCTTGTCCGCCCGATTCGAGGTGAAGGCGAGCTGCGTGCCGTCCGGCGACCAGCGCGGGTCGCCGTCCGACTTCTCCCCGCTCGTGAACCGCCGCGGCGGCGCCGACCCGTCGGCCGCCGCCAGCCAGATCGCCGAGCGGTACTCGTTGGCGTCCTTGTCCACGCGGCCGACCACGTACGCGACCGTCGCGCCGTCCGGCGAGAGCCGCGGATCCGCGACCCCCGTGAGCTCGTACACGTCCTGCGGGACCATGCCCGTCATGCCGCCCCCTTCGTCTCCATCCGGACCTCTCCCGGCCCGGGTCGCCCCCGGGCCTCTCCTAGCCCAGGTCGCGCCGGTAGTCCCACTCCGGCGCGATGATGCTCGTCCCCTCCGTCTCTTCGATCTCGCGGCGCCAGGCGACGCGCTCGCCCACTGTAGCGCGCAGACGCCAGCGCAGGCTCTTGCCGGCGTTCTCCACGCTCTCCTTGATCGCCGCCAGGCGAGCGTACACCCTGTCCTGCTGAGACTCGGTGAGGCCGTAGTCGTCGACCATCGCCAGGGCGATGTCCAGGTTGGTCGTGATGTCGCGGTACAGGCCCCAGTCCCGGGAGCACACCTCGGCGATGTGGAGCAGGTCGAGGGACGTGTCGTCGTCCACGTCGCGCAGCGGGACGTCCTTGACCAGGGCGATCACGTCGTGGACGTCCTTCTGGTTGATCTTGCCGATCTGCATCTTGGCGATGAACGCGTCGGCCGGCGAGATGGCGTAGTCGTCGATCTCCAGCCGCTCGCCGACGTCGATGTCGTGGTCCATGCGCATCACGTCGAGGAAGATGTCGATGTGGTCGACCAGCGGCGGCTCGTAGGCGCTGTGCGCCGCCGGAGCCCCCTCCGCCTCCGCCTTCATGCCCTCCAGCGCCTCGTTCTTGATAGTACTGGAGCTGGCCGGAGTCGGTGGACTGCGTGACGTACCGGTTCTCGGTGTAGTCCAGGCTCTCGAAGACCGCGTGGATCTCCTTCTTCTCGTCCGAGAGCCCGACGTAGTCGATGTCGGAGTACTCGCGGTCCATGAAGTCGAGGTCGGTGCAGTACCGCCGGATGGCGAGGCCGCCGGTGAGGCGCAGCGTCACGCCCATGGCGCGCGCCGCGTCGACGGTGTCCATGGCCTCGGCCATGAGGCGGTCGGCGCGGCGCGGCGGGCTTCTGCGCCTGCGATGGCCTCGCTCTTGACCGTGGTGTGAGGCTGGGCCGTGCCGGGGCCGCTGCGCAGGTCCTCCAGCGGGTGCAGCACGGCGTCCAGCACGTGCCGGGCCAGGTAGACGCGCGGCCAGCGCTTCTCCGACCACTCGGCGAGCAGGCCGCGCGCCTCGAGCTGCCGCACCGCGCTCCGCGCCGTGGGGTTGGCCACGTCGAGGATGCGCTGCGCCTCGGGCACCGTCATCGCCGGTGTGCGGAAGAGCTCGTCGGCGAGCCGCAGCGCGTGCCCCTTGACCTTCTCGCGGTCGCGCTCGTAGTGGCGGATGAGCGCGCGCGCCTGGCGGGTCGCGCGCTCCGCCGCGGCATCCACGCCCTCGCAGAAGAACGTGAGCCACGGCGTCCACTCGTTGTGCGTACGGACCCGCTGCAGCAGCGCGTAGTACTCGTCGCGGTGTCCCTCGAGGTACGCGGAGAGATAGAGCAGCGGTCGCGTCAGCCGACGGCGCTCGATGAGGAACAGCAGGATGAGCAGCCGGCCCAGCCGGCCGTTGCCGCCGACGAACGGGTGGATGGTCTCGAACTGCGCGTGGAGCATGGCGCACTGGATGAGGTCGGGCAGCTCGCCGCGCTCCTGCAGGAACTCCTCGAACGCGGCCAGCACCTCGGGCAGCGCGTCGACCGGCGGGGGCACGTAGGTCGCCGTCGCCTGCGTCGCCCCGGCCGGTCCGAGCCAGTTCTGCGACGTGCGGAACTCACCCGGGGTGCGCTGCCCGCCCTCGCCGCGAAGCAGGTTCTCGTGCAGCGCCTTGATGAACTCCAGCGAGAGCTCCTCCTCGCGCAGGCGGTTGACGCCGAAGCGCAGCGTCGCGATGCAGGCGCGCACCTCGCGCAGGTGGTCGCGCGGCACGCTCGCGCGCGCGGCGCCGACCTGGTCGAGGTAGAGGTCGGAGAGGCTCACGTCCGCGCCCTCGATGCGCGAGGAGCACAGCGCCTCCTGGCGCTTGAACGAGGCGTCGAGCAGGTCGGGGTCCGGCAGCTCGCCGCCGACGCCGGAGAGCTCTCCGAGCGCGGCGTCGGCGCGCGACAGCGCCATCACCAGTTGCCTGGTGTACGAGATCCTCGTGGGGAGCGGCGCCGGTACGAACGCCGCGTAGCCCTCCGGGGAGCTCACGACCGTGCCGGCGCCGGTGGCGTGGAACTCGCTTGGGTCCATGTCGCCTGCCTCGCTTCGCTGGGAGCTTTGTCAATCTCCGCCGATTTTGAAAGCATACCTCTTAATCGTTAAGAATCTGCGAATCCCCTGCGAGATCCAGGCGGACGCCGGCCCCGCGGCGCCGCTCCCGCGGCGCCGGTCCCGCGACGCCGGTCCCGCGACGCCGGTCCCTCGTACCTGGCCCCCCGCGCTCAGTCCTGCTCGGCGGCGAGGATCTCGTCCAGGCGCGAGCCGAAGCTGGCCATGGACTCGCCGCCGTAGGCGTAGATGCGCGCCAGCGAGAAGAGGTCCCGCGGGGTGGCGGCGCCGTAGCGCGTGCCGGTGGCGGCGAGGTACCCCGCGCGGCGGACTGCGAGCTTGACCCTCTTGTCGTAGATCCCGCCGGGGAAGCAGAAGAAGTCGACCTCGACGCCGAACAGGTCCTCCAGTCGCGCCCGCGAGTCGACGAGCTCGTGCCGCAGCTTGTCCCCCCAGAGGCGCGTGAGGTCGAGGTGGTTCACGGAATGAGACTCGAGCCCCCAGCCGTCGTCCAGCAGGCCCTGCACCATCTCCGGCGTGAGGCTCGTGGCCGGCGGGTCGTCGCCCAGGTAGAGCGCCGTCGACACCAGGCCGAGCTCCGCCGGCCAGCGGTACTCCCGCAGCACGGGCGCGGCGTTGCGCACCTGGTCGGCGTAGCCGTCGTCGAAGGTGAGCACGACCGGCTTGGGCGGGAGCAACGCCTCGCCGGTCCAGGCGTCGTACACACGGCGCAGCGTCACCGGCTGGTACCCGTTCTCGGCCAGCCAGGCCATCTGCGCCCGGAACAGGCGCGTGCTCATCACCGTCAGGGGCGGACCCTTGGGCTTCTCCAGCACGCGGTGGTAGACGAGGACCGGGACCGGCTGCGGGTCGGCGACGATGTGGGGCCGCGGCGGGAGCCCGCCCCCGGCTCGGGACGGGGCCGCCGACGGTGAGGATGTGCCGGCGGCGGCCGAGCCCGGCGGCGACGCGATCCGCGGATGCCGACGCGGCCGGAGCCGCCGGCTCCGGCGCGCTCCGCCGCAGCGCGGCGACGCCGGCGGCCGCAAGAACGGCCACGACGATGAGGACGATCACGACGATCGCCACGGCCCGCACAGGCCCGCGCCTGCGCCGCCGCCGGCGGCGCCGCGGCGCGGGTTCCCGCTGCATGAGGGGCGGCACCGTCACGCTCTCAGAGTAGCGCATGTGGCGGGGGGCGACAGCCGTGCGACGGCCGCGCCCGCGGCCCCAGGCAGGGGTGTATGTGAATCGGGAGGCGGAGCCTCATGAGGCACCCGATGAGGTGCCGGATGAGGCTGCCGGATGAGGCTCCGGATGTGGCTGCCGGATGTGGTGCCGGATGAGGCTCCGGCCCCCGGACGACATACCTCCCTCCGCCCGAGTGCGACGCCGCAAGCTCAGGCGGCGAGCGGGCAGCGCGCGGCCATGCGTCAGGAGGAGAGCAGGCGCTCCGCCTCGAGCGCGCCGCCGGCGTCCTCCTCGTGCTTGAAGAGGACGTAGACGTCGCGGCCCTCGCCCAGCAGACTCCTCGGAGCGGCGGCGCCGGCGCCGCAGGGCGAGGTCGTCGTAGGGCGGCCGGCGCAGCCGGTAGTAGGCGAAGCCCGCGGTCACGACGTCCGGCACCGCGAGCGCCTCGGCGTCGGCCACGCAAAGCGCGGCGTCGTACGCGCGGAGCAGGTCGTAGACCTCCTCCGTGAACCACGACGCCTCGCGGAACTCGAAGGCGAACCGCGTGTCGCGCGGCAGCCACTCGAGGAACCGCGCCAGGCGGTCGAGGTCGAGGCGCAGGTTGGGCGGCAACTGGAGCAGCACCGGCCCCAGCCGCCCCGCGTCCCGCAGCGGCGCGAGCGTCGAGAGGAAGAACTCCATCGGCTCGCGAGCGCCCTCCTTGAGCCGGTGGGAGTGCGTCACACGCTGATGCGCCTTGATCGCGAACATGAATCCGGGCGGCGTGGCCGCCACCCACGATTCGAGTGTCTTCGCAGCCGGCGTACGCCGGAACGTGTAGTTGATCTCCACGCAGGTGAGGCGGCTCGCGTAGTGCTCGAGGAAACGCGTCGCCGGCAGGTCCTTGGGGTAGAACGCGGGCTTCCATGCCGGGTAGGCGAAGCCCGACGTACCTGCGTACAGCCTTGCCATGCTGCCTCCCTCGTCCGCCGGGTCGGACGGACGGCGCGAGAGGAGGTCCTGTCACGCCGGCCGTCTCTTCCTGACGTGCCCGGCAGGCGGTACGGCACAAACGCGGGTCCGTCGCCACGTGAGACTCATCGGAGAGTAGGGCGATCAGCAGCTGCAGCAGCCGTGAGCCTATCCTTACCCTCGACCTAACAGTGAGACTTTCTCACGGGGGAGGCGCAAGCAGGCCCCGGGCTGTACCCTGACGAACCAGAGACGCGATGAGGACCCTGCGACGCAACCAGGAGAGCGGCGGCCGGCACGGCGTGTGGGCGGCCGCCCGCACGGCGTGTGGGCAGCCGCCCGCCGCTGGCGCTGCGTGCTCACGACCCTGGCCGTCCTCGTCGTGCTGGCGCTCGTCGCCAACGGCTGCTCGCTCTCCGCCTCCGGGTCGGGTGACCCTGCCGGCGACCCGAGTCCCTCTCCCAGTCCCAGCCCCACCAAGTCGGTGGCCAAGGTCACCATCACGCCCAAGAACGGCGCCCGCCAGGCCAAACCCAAGGGCATCACGGTGAAGGTCCGGGAGGGCACCCTGGTGACCGTCAAGGCGCGCGGCAACGGCGGAACTGTCCCCGGCGAGTACGACGAGACGCGGACCGAGTGGCACAGCAAGTGGACGCTCTCGCCCGGCAAGGAGTACTTCGTCAAGGTCATCGCCACCGACGCGGAGGGGCGCGAGGCCGGGAGGTCGAGCCGCTTCCGCACGCTCAAGCCCAGCACCACCGCGGACTGCACGATCTTCCAGGGCAAGGGTCAGACCTACGGGGTCGGCATGCCGGTGATGCTCACGTTCAGCAAGGCCGTGGAGAACAAGAAGGCGGTCGAGGAGGCCCTGGTGCTGACGTGCAGCCGGAAGGTGGTCGGCGCCTGGTACTGGGACGGTGACCAGGCGCTCTGGTTCCGCCCCCGCAACTACTGGCCGCAGCACGTCAAGCTGAGCTTCACCGGGCACCTGGACGGCGTGCAGATCTCCCCCGGCGTGTACCTCACGCACACGCTGCGGCAGAGCTGGAAGATCGGCCGCTCGCTCATCGTGGTGGCCGAGCACCGACAGCCACCGGATGAAGGTCTACAAGGACCGCAAGCTGTACGGGACCTGGCCCATCAGCACCGGGCGTCCGGGCAAGGACACACCCAACGGCACGTATCTCTCCATCGAGAAGGCCAACCCGCAGCGCATGGTGGGCGACGACTACGACCTCCAGGTGCCGCACTCGGTGCGCTTCACCTGGAGCGGCGACTTCGTGCACGCGGCGTCCTGGTCGGTCGGGTCGCAGGGGTACGCGAACGTCAGCCACGGCTGCGTGAACGTGGGCCCGAGCAACGCGGCGCTGTACTACTCCTGGTCCATCCCCGGCGACCCGGTGACGGTGACCGGCAGCCCCAAGGCCGGCAGGTGGGACGACGGCTACACCTGCTGGTTCCTGAGCTGGAAGGAACTGTGGAAGGGCTCGGCGCTGCACAAGGCAGTGCGCGTGGGGCCGGACGGAAGTACCGTGGTCCGGCCCTCCGACCTCAAGCCCTCGCGCGTCAAGGCGCCGCTCGGCCGGGCAAAGCCCGACAACGCGGACGCCTCCTGACGGCCGCCTGACGGCCGCGGCCGGACGAGAGCGCGCCGCGGGACGGCCGCCCCTCCGGCCTCTTCGGCCTCACCCGCACGGCCGGCGCGCTTGCCTTTGCGCGCGTTTGCCGTACTCTGAAGTAAGAACTCACGCTTCGGGGGACTCCGGGCCCGCGGACCGCGCTACGCGCAGCAGCAGACACCCGGCACGAGACACGTCCCCAGGAAGTCGAGGCCTACCCCCCGAACGACCGCTCGCCACTCCCGCACGGTCGGCCGCGTACGCGCCGCGACCCTGCCTCCCCGCTCCCGCAAGAAAGCGACCCCTCGCATGAAGATCCGTCTTGTCGAACCCGCCCCCGCCCACCTGCACATGTGGTCCTACACGTTCCTGCCGCGCCTCGGCCTGCCGCTCATCGGCGCCGGCCTGAAGGCCGCCGGCCACGACGTGGTCATCTACTGCCCGCAGTTCTCGCCCATCGACTGGGACGACCTGCTCTCGGCCGACCTCGTGGGCATCTCGACGACCACCTCGACCGCGCCGGCCGGCTACGAGATCGCCGCGCGCGTCCGCGAGCGCGGCGTGCCCGTCATCGTCGGCGGGTCGCACGTCACCTTCATGGCCGACGAGGCGCTCGGAGCACGCCGACTACGTCGCGCGCGGCGAGGGCGGCGACGCCCTGATGCTCGAGCTCATCGACTCCCTGCAGGGCGGACGCCCGCTGGAGACGATCGCCGGCCTCTCGTTCACGCGAGGCGGAGAGGCCGTCCACAACCCCGACCGCGCAGCCTGCCAGGACCTCGACACGCTGCCGGTGCCGGACCTCACGCTCATCGCCGGCTCGTCGGACCAGAAGGGCACCACGCCGATCATGACGAGCTGGGGCTGCCCCTTCGCCTGCAACTTCTGCTCGGTGACGGCGATGTTCGGGCGCAAGTACCGCTACCGCAGCGCCGAGCACATCATGGCCGAGATCGAGGCCAAGCAGCCGAAGTCGATCTTCTTCTACGACGACAACTTCGCCGCCGACAAGCGGCGCCTCAAGACCCTGCTGCGCATGATGATCGCGGGCGGACGCAAGATCCCGTGGTCGGCGCAGGTGCGCACGGACGTCGCCGACCGACCCCGAGCTCCTCGAGCTGATGCGCGACTCCGGCTGCGACCGCGTCGCGCTCGGCCTCGAGTCCGTGAGCCAGGAGACCCTCGACGGCTTCGACAAGTCGCAGAGCGTGGCCGACATCGTCCGCGCGCTCGCGACGCTGCACAACTACGGCATCAAGACGCACGGCATGTTCGTCCTCGGCGCCGACAGCGACACCGCCGAGACCGATCCGCGAGACGGCCAGGTTCGCGCGCAAGCACGACATCAGCACGCTGATGCTGAACATCCTGACGCCGCTCCCCGGCACACCGCTGTTCGACGACCTCGACGCGCAGGGCCGCATCTTCGACCGCCGCTGGGACCTCTTCGACGGCCAGCACGTGGTGTTCAGGCCGCGCGGGATGACGCCCGACCGGCTGCAGACCGAGGTCTGGGGCGCCTACGCGCGCTTCTACTCGTTCCGCCAGTGGCTCAAGTACCTGGCGACGTTCCGCTACGGGACGATGGCGCTGTACAGCTGGTACTGGGTGTTCCTGCGCCGGCTGGCGCAAGGAGACGGGCAGTCGCGCCTACCTCGAGATGCTGAAGCGGCTGCACGCCGGCCGGCCGAAGGCGGCGGCCAGGCGCGGAGCTGAGCGAGGCGGCCGGCGCGGCGGCCCGGGCCCTAGCCGCGTCCAGTCGCTCCTGAAGCCGTCCACGTAGGCGCTGGAAGACGGCCCGATGGCGGCTGCGCAGCAGCTCGCGCTCCGGGCCCCTCGTACATCTTGTCGTACTCGGCCATGCCGTGCGCGAGCGCCCAGCCGGCGTGGAGCACGGCGAAGATGTCGTCCTCGTCGCGGCACGTTGAGGGCGCCGCTCTCGCGCGCGGTCTCGCCCGAGGCGGAACATGCGGCGCACGAACTCGGCCGGGGAGCGCCGCCGCGCGGAAGTCCGGCGCCTTGCTGCCGGCGCGCTGCCAGCAGCAGACGGCGCTCGCCGGGGTAGCTCGCGCGCGTACTCGAGGTAAGCGAGGCAGATCTCCACGATCTGCTCCTCGGTGCGGCAGGTCCTCCGGCACGCGGCGCATGTACTCGCCGAGCGCTCCAGGCCGCGCGCTGCCAGCGCGCCGACGATCTCCTGCTTGCTCGAGAAGTACCGGTAGAGCGACGCGGCGTTGCCGAACCCGGCCCGCGCCGCCAGCTCGCCCAGGTTCAGGCCGTCGACGCCGTGCACGGCGACGAGTCTCGGCGGCGGCGTCGAGGATCTCGTCGCGGGTGCGCGCGTGCAGGGCCGCGCGGCGCCCGCCGGGGGCGTCTCCGCGCGCTCCGCCCGCGCCGCTCGCTCGGCCTCACTGCGCTCATGACGCCTCGTCTTCCGGCGTCACGAGCGGCCGCTCATAGGCAGACCGCCTCACGAGCCTCGTCTGCCGGCGTCGCGGCGGGCCGCCGTAGGCGGCCGCGCCTCCCGGCGGCCGCCGCGACCGCCGTCGTCGCCCGCGCCGCCCTCATCGTCGTCCGCGCGAACGTCGGCGCCGCTCGCATGGCCTCCGGCTTCGCCGCTCCCGACGTCGTCCCCGCGCGCCGGCCGAGTCTGCGGCCGCCGGCGCCCTGCCCCTCGATGTCGATCCGCGGCAGCCACTCCAGCCACCGCGGCAGCCACCAGTAGCGGTCGCCGATCAGCGAGATCATCGCCGGCGCCACGATCACGCGCACCACGAACGCGTCCAGCAGCACGGCGATCGCGAGGCCGAACCCGAGCTCCTGCAGCACCACCATCTGCCCGCTCCCCATGCCGAGGAACACGGCCACCATGATGAGCGCGGCGCCGGTGATGATGCCGGCGGTGGACTGCACGCCGAACACCACCGACTCCTTGCTCTCGCCCGTCTCGAACCAGCGCTCGCGGATACGGCTGAGCAGGAAGACCTGGTAGTCCATGCTCAGCCCGAAGAGCACGCAGAACATCAGCAGCGGCACCCAGCTCTCGATCGACTCCACGGTGATCAGGCCCGGCACGATCGACCCCCACCCGTGCTGGAACACGAGCGTCAGTGCGCCGTAGGCGGCGCCGACGGAGAGCAGGTTCATCACGATCGCCGTGGCCGCCACCAGCACGGAGCGGAAGGCGAGCAGGAGGAGGATGAAGCTCAGGAAGAGGACGACCCCGATGACGATGGGCATGTAGCCGTCGGTCAGCGTCGGTGGAGTCCATCTGCGCGGCGGTGTTGCCGCCCACGTACACCGCCGCGCCGGACGCGTCGAACGACGCGGGCACCAGCGTGTCCCTCAGGTCCTGGACGGCGCCCTTGGCCTTCTCGGACTGCGCCTCCGCGTCCTGGATCATCTGCAGCACGGCCAGGGAGCCGTCGGCGCTGGTCGAGAGGCCGGTGAGCGTGAACCGGCCGTCGTCCTCGAGCCGGTCGACGAAACCCTTGAGCGCGGCCTGCACCCCCGTGTCGCCGACGTCGCCGTCGATGACCACCAGGGTCGGCTCGCTGAGGCCGGCGGAGAAGTCGCGCTCGAGCATGTCGAGCCCCTGCTTGGAGGTGTACGTCGTGGGGAACGTGTCGGCGCTCAGGCCGCCGCTCCTCATGGTCAGCAGCGGCGCGGCGATCGCCAGCAGCAGGATCGACGCCGAGGGTGAGGCTCACGGCCGGCCGCCGCATGACGCGCCGGGCCGTCCTGCCCCACCAGCCGTGCTCGCCGTGGCTGCGCGCGTAGCGGTCCAGCCACGGCACCTTGAGCGCGTCGACCTTGTCGCCGAGCAGCGCGAGCATGGCGGGGAGCAGCGTGAGCGCGGCGGCGACGGCGGCGAAGACGGCGCTCATCGCGCCGATCCCGAGGCTCGTGAAGATCGAGAGCGGCACGATCAGCATGCCGACCAGCGCGAGCACCACGGTCATGCCGCTGAAGAACACGGCGTTGGACGCCGTCGCCGACGCGGCGGCGATGGCGGCCATCTTGTCGAGGCCGCCGCGGCGCTCCTCCCGGTACCGGGAGACGATGAACAGCGAGTAGTCGATGCCCACCGCAAGGCCCGTGGCGGTGAGGATGTTGAGCGCGAAGATGGAGAGCTCGAAGACCTGGCCGATGAGCACCGTGATCGCCAGGCCGACGACGATGGAGAAGATGCTCAGCACCAGCGGCAGCCCCGCGGCGACGAGCGCGCCGAAGACGAGCACCAGGATGACGAGCGCCACGGGGATGCCGATCATCTCGCCGCGGCGCAGGTCCTTGGTGCTGAGGTCCTGGGCGTCCGTGTACGCCGCGGCGGCGCCGGTGACGGCCACCTCGAACTGCGGCAGGGCGTCCGCCTCCTCCACGGCGTCGTACACCCCCTGCCATGTGGTTCATGGCCTGGTCGGTCGGAGTGGAGAGCTCGACCTTGAGGAGCGTCGTGTGGCGGTCGTCCGAGGTGAGGCCGCCGCGCACGTCGGCGCCGACGCCCTCGTCGTACCGGGTGAGCACGCTCACCACGTCGGCCTCGGGCAGCGCGTCCAGCTGTTCGCGGATGCGCAGCACCTCGGCCTTGAAGGCCGGGGTCGTCGACGGTGAGCGCGGGGCTGTGCACCACGACGACCTCGTTGTCGTGGGCGTTGAGGGTGCCGACCGTCGAGAAGGCGGTGCTCAGCTCGCCGGCGCCGCTCGACGCGTCGGCCAGGCCGTCGCCGAGGTCGGCCGCGCCCTTGCTGATGCCCTTGGAGCCGCCGGCCACCTCGCCGGCGCCGGCGGCCGCGCCGCTCACGCCGGAGGCGACCTTGCCGGAGCCGGCGGCGAGCTGCTGCTGGCCGGCGGCGAGCTCGCGCGAGCCGGCGGCGGCGGAGCCGACGCCGCCGGCGAGCGCCGCGCCGCCGGAGGCGAGCTCGCCCATGCTCTGGTCGAGCGTGCGTGCGCCGGAGGCGCTGCGGTCGATGCCGGAGCTGAGGCTCCCGGCGCCGGACGCCAGACTGGAGGCGCCGGACGCGAGCGAATCCGCGCCGGCGGCCACGTCCGAGACGCCGGCACTCGCCGTCTGCAGGCCGGAGGCCAGCCCGGCTGTGCCGCTCTCGAGCTGGCCGGAGAGGCCCATGATCTGCTGGTACGTCGGGTCCGAGGCCCAATCGGGGTGCGCCTGAGCGTAGGCGGCGACCAGCTGGTCGAGCGTCGCCGCCCCGCCCGCGATCTGCTGCGCGCTCGCGGCCGCCTCCTTGACGCCTTGCGCGGCGCTGCCGGCCCCGCCGGCGAGCTGCTTCGCGCCGCCGGCGAGCTTGTCGGCCGCCGACGAGAGCTGCGAGCCGCCGCGCGAGAGCTTGGAGAGCCCTGAGTCGAAGCTGCCGGTCGCGCCGCTCACCTTCTGCAGGCCCGAGCTCAGGCTGTTCGCGCCCTGCGCGGCGCTGCTGAGCCCGCCGCTCAGCTCGGCCGTCCCGGCGCTGGCCGAGCGCGAACCGTCGCTCACCTTGTCGGCGCCCTTGGCGAGCTTGCGCAGGCCCCGCTGCAGCTCCCTGGCGCCGGACGAGAGGTCCTTGGACCCCTTCGCCAGCTTCCTGGCGCCGGACTCGGCGTCGTCCAGGCCGGCGGCCAGGCTCTGCACGGCCGCGCCGGCCTGCGCCACCGTGCTGCCGGCGTTGCCGCCGTGCTCCTGGATCAGGTCGGCGGCCCGCTTCGAGTCCGGGTCGTTCAGGAACTTGGACGACGAGGTGAACACGTCGCCCATGCGTGACGTACACGGCGCCGCAGGCCACGAGGGTGACCACCCACACGGCGATGGTCCACCATGGGTGGCGCGCGCAGGCGAGCGAGATGCGCTGCGTGAACGCGGGCTTCGCCCCGCCCGGCGCGCTCATGCCGTCCCCGGCGCCGAGCCCGGTCCCGCGACTGCAAACCACCATCGTAACTGCAAACATGATTTGCAGTATGACGCTCGGGGCCAGCCCGCGGCAACCGCGCCGCCGCGGGCCCGCCGGCGAGCGCGCCGCGAGCCCGCCGCCGGGGCGATCAGGGGGGCCGCCCAGGGTCATGCCCCTCACGGGCACTCGGGAAAGCGGACAGCCGACGGCTATCCGTCGCGGGCGATCCGGCCTGCGGCCGGCCGAAGCGGCTATCCAGGGCTACGCCAAAACGGAGTGCCGCCTGCAGAGACCACCACACCCCGACAGCTGCACGGCCGCAGCCCGCGACCGCCTCGCGGCACGGAATCCGAGCCGGCCGGAGGCGCGGCCCTCAGCCTAGCGGCGCGACGAAGCTCGCGAACTCCTCGTCGCGGCCGCGCAACACGGCGTCGTAGCGCTCGCGGATGCGCGCCGTGACGGGGCCGATGCGGGAGCCGTTGACGGCGCGCGCGTCGACCTCAGTGACGGGCGCCACGTAGGTCGAGGTCCCGCAGGCGAACACCTCGTCGGCGATGTAGAGCTCGGTGAGGTCCACCTCGCGCTCGTGCGCGGGTATGCCCATGCTCTCGGCGATCGCCAGCACGGTGCTGCGGTTGATGCCCTCGAGCAGGTCCTGCGCGGTGCTCGGCGTGACGAGCACGCCTCCGCGGACGATGAAGATGTTGGCGGCGCTGAGCTCGCACACGTGGCCGGCGGCGTCGAGGAAGATGCAGTCGTCGTAGCCGCTGTCGATGGCGTCCTGCTTGGCCAGCACGGAGTTGACGTAGGCGCCGTTGACCTTGGCCCGCGACGGAATGGCGTAGTCGGGGATGCGGCGCCAGACGCTCGTCTTGAGTCTGGCGCCGTCGAGCGGCAGGATCGGCTCGGCCTCGCAGACGAACATGCTGAGGCACGTGCTGATGCCGCGCGAGCGCGTGCCCGGCAGCTCCGCGTCGACGTGCACGCTCACGCGCACGAAGACGTCCTCGGCCACCTCGTTGACGCGCACGACCTCGGCGAGGGCCGCCTCGAACCGCTCCTCGCTCCAGGCGGGCTCCCACGTGTCGATGCCGATGATCCGCTCCGAGTTGACCAGCCGGCGGTAGTGGTCGGCGAGGCGGAACCCGAGCGGCGCGCCATGCGGGAGCCTCCAGACCTCCCCGCCGGGGGCAAGCGCGGGGCGGCGGGTGCGGGCGGCCGGCGGCTGCCGGCTGCCGACCGGCGGCGGGGCGGCGCAGAGGCACTGCGTCCGCTCGCCGCCCCGCCGGGCGGGCTCGATGCCGTCAGCAGTACACGCTGCTGCCCAAGGTGCAGAGGACCTGCTCCTCGGACATGAACGTGTCCGTTGACGAATCCCTGATCTGGGAGACCACGTCGCTTGGGCACGCGTTGACCTGCGCGCAGTCGGCATCGTCTGCGCCTCCGCCGGGAACCGGATGCCGTCAAGACACCGGTCGACGGTCTGCTTGTCTACCATGTCGTCCTCCTGCTGGTGCTTGGATGACAGGTGAGTGATTCCCCGCTCGAGCACAAGACGGACGAGCGGCGCGGTGGAGCGCGCGCTCAGCGCGCCGGCTCGAGCAGCGCCGCGCGCATCCCGGGGCTCATGCGCGCGCTCTTCAGCTCGACGGTGACGATGGGGATGTCGTAGCGCTCCGGCACGAAGCGCCCGAGGGAGCCGGTGATGTACGGGTCGTACCAGACCGCTGCCGAACGGCAGACCGCAGAGCCTGGACATGCGGCGCCCCAGGGCCTTGGCGCCGGGGCCGCTGCAGTCCAGCACACCGGCGCGGGAGTGCAGGCTCACGACGGCGTCGTACCGGCCGGCGAGCAGCTTGAGCACGGCCTTCGTCTCGGGCTCCGATCCCGGCGACCGGCCGCCGGTCAGGCCGAGCAGGCTTGAGGCGTCCCGCGCCCGCAGCGCCGGCGCCAGTTGCGCGTGGGCAGGTTGCGGTTGAGGTCCACGCGGCGCGCGTTGCCGCGCGTGCGCGCCGAGTACCCGTCCGGGTTGGCGCAGGCGAGCACGTCCACACGGGCGCCGGCTGGCAGCGCGCGCGGGTGCGCGAGCAGGTAGCGCTCAAGCGCGCGCGCGACGGGCGTGCCGTACTCGTCGCCGTGCACACCGGCGAGGAGCAGCAGGCGACGGTCGCCGGCGCCGAAGCGCGTCACGGCGATGGTGCGGCCGCGGACGGACCGCCCGGCGGCGAAGCTCTCGAGGGCGGTCACCTGCACATCTGCGGCGGCCGAGGTGACGGCGTTGCCGGCCAGGTCCGCCGCCGACGCCGTGAACGAGTACGCACCGGCGGAGCGGGGCCTCCACGCCGCCGTGTGCCACGCGCCCGTGCTCCGGTCGTCAAGCTTGAGCGTCACCACCGGCTCTCCCTCCGCACCTTCCACGACGATGCGCACGAACGCCGTCTGACTGAGCGCGTCGCGCACGCGATAGCTCAGCCGCACCGTCCGCCCTTGCCAGCCGGCCGCCGCCCTCACAGAAACGGCCGGCGCGGTCGTGTCGATCCGCAGCTTCGACGGTGTGCGCGGCTCCATGTTGCCTGCCTCGTCCGTCGAGAAGTAGGCCAGCTGTGGAGGCCGTCGGCCGTTCCGCCCCTTGGCACCGCGACCACCAGCTCTCCGCCCCCGGCGCCGCCGACCTGCCGGGCTTCTCCGCCGTCGAGCGCCGCCCAGATGGCGGCGACTCCGGACTCGGCGTCCGAGGCGCTGAAGCGCACGGTGAACGACGCGCGCTGCCAGGGTGCCGGCGCGTCGCACGTGGTCGCCGGCGGCGTGACGTCGGCGGCCGACGCGGCGGCCGGCCTCGCGGCGGCCAGGGCGCCGCCGCGCAGGCGAGGGAGACGACCAGGCAGACCAGGATCACGCGGCGGCAGTGGATCACGTCGGCCGCCCCTCTTCCTCGCGCCGCGACGACATCCTCGGCCCACCGCGTCAGCGCCGGCGCGAGCCGGCGCAGCGTCCGCCAGGCGGTCACTGCGCCGGAGAGCGTGGCCGGCAGCCGGAAGAGCTCGCGCGCCGGCGTGTCGACCACGACCCGCACGACGGCGAACGGCCGCCCGGCGGCGGCCGGCGCCAGCCACGCCGACTCCATGTCGGCGGCCAGGGCGCCCTGCGCCGCCAGTCGTCCCGCGCTCCGTCCCGCGCACGACGTGGTCGGCGCAGGCCAGCGGCCCTACGCGGACACGCGCGATGCCCAGCGCGCTCAGCGCGGCGACCATCCCCGCTGCCTCGCAGACGTGGATGCCGTCCGGGCCGCGCACCTCGCTTGCGACCACGACTGTCGCCGGGGCGCAGCTGCCCGGCGGTCGCGCCGCAGAACCCGGCGACGGCGAGCGCCTCGAACGGCAGAGTGCGCGACCGTGCGCGCTGCCGACGCCGCATGCGCGGCGCCCATCCCGGAGCGAACGACCAGCGCTCCGGGAGCCCGGCCGCGCACGGCCGCATGCTCGAGGCGCAACGGCGTGACGACCAGCAGGCGGGCAGTCACCGGTACAACCGCGAGAGCACGCCGAACCCGGCCAGCCAGAGGACCAGGAAGAAGAGGAGGAACAGCGGGATCGCGATCCCGCGAGTGACCGCGAAAGCGACCAGCACGCTGGCGACGAGCCAGCCGACGTGCGCCTCACCGCGCGTCGGCCACCTGAGCCGGAGGTCGCGGCGGCCGCGCAGCCCGCGCCGCACGCGGCGTCCCTGCGCGGCCGCCGCCTCCTGCGCGTCCCCGCGCGTCAGCCGCCCAAGCACGAAGAACGCCGCCAGCGCCGCGAGCAGCAGGAGCGCGTGTGTGGGAGTCACAAGACCGGCCATGCCGCTATCATAGACAGTCCCGCCGCATGGCCCTCCCCCGCGGGCTGCAGCCGGACGACAGAGTCAACGAGTCGGCAAGGACGCACCAGTGAAGGGAACCATCCACATCGCCGGGGAGCGCTGCAAAGGCTGCGCCCTCTGCGTCGAGTTCTGCCCGAGGGACTGCATCAGCCTCTCGGACGAGCTGAACCTCAAGGGCTACTTCGTCGCCGCCTTCGACGAGAGCACGGACTGCAACGCCTGCCGCAGCTGCGCGCTCATGTGCCCGGACGCGTGCATCGAGGTGAGCACGTCATGAAGCAGCTGATGAGCGGCAACGTCGCCCTGGGTGAGGCGGCCATCCTCTCGCGGGTGCACCCACTACTTCGGGTACCCCATCACCCCGCAGAACGAGATCACCGAGCACATGGCCAGGCGCATGCCCGGCGCCGGCGGCGTGTTCATCCAGTCGGAGAGCGAGATCGCCGCCATCAACATGGTGCTGGGCGCAGCGGCGGCCGGGGCCCGGGCCATGACGTCGTCGAGCGGCCCGGGCATGAGCCTCAAGCAGGAGGGCATCAGCTACCTCGTCGCCGACGAGCTGCCCGCCGTGATCGTCAACATCGTGCGCGGCGGCCCCGGGATGGGGAGCATCGCCGGGGCCCAGTCGGACTACTTCCAGGCCACGCGCGGCGGCGGCCACGGCGACTACCGCACCATCGTGCTCGCGCCGGCGTCGGTCCAGGAGCTCACCGAGATCGTGCCGCTGGCCTTCGACCTCGCGGACAAGTACCGCAACCCCGTCATCATCCTCGGCGACGGCATCCTGGGGCAGATGATGGAGCCCGTGGACTTCGACGGCCTCGTGCGCCCGCCGGACGTACGACAAGCCCTGGGCGCTCACCGGAGCAAGGGACAGGCCCGCCCAGTCGATCTACTCCCTGATCTTCGACGTCAAGCTCCAGGAGGAGAAGAACTGGAAGCTCCAGCGCAAGTTCCGCCTCATGGAGCAGAACGAGATCGCGCTACGAGACGCACCTCGTCGAGGACGCCGAGATGGTCGTGGTGGCCTACGGCATCGGCGCGCGCATCGCCAAGGGCGCGATCAAGCGGCTGCGCGACGAGGGCAAGAAGGTCGGGCTCATCCGGCCCATCACCCTGTGGCCGTTCCCGGCGCAGGCGCTCCAGGAGCTCGCCAAGACGGTGGGCGACTTCTTCGTCTTCGAGATGAGCGCCGGCCAGCTGGTCGAGGACGTGCGGCTGGCGCTGGAGGGCAGGGGCCGGATCCACTTCTACGGCCGGCCCGGCGGCGTCGCCCCCATGCCCGTCGAGCTCTACCGGATCATCGCGCGCCACTACGCCCAGGCGCAGGCGGCCGGCACAAGGGGCAGACGATGAAGACGGTCTTCGAGCGCCCCAGCCTCCTCAAGGACGCGGACTTCCACTACTGCCCCGGCTGCGGCCACGGCATCATCAACCGCCTCCTCATGGAAGTGATCGAGGAGATGGACCTGCAGCAGGACGCCATCTGCGTGGCGCCGGCCGGGTGCGGCATGCTGCTCTACAACTACTTCGAGATCGACGTGATCGAGTCGGCGCACGGCCGCGGCGCCGCGGTCGCCACCGGCATCAAACGCGTGCGCCCGCAGAACACGGTGTTCTCGTACCAGGGCGACGGCGACCTGGCCGCCATCGGCACCGCCGAGGGGATCCACGCCGCCAACCGCGGCGAGAACATCAGCGTCATCTTCGTCAACAACGGCGTGTACGGCATGACCGGGGGCCAGATGGCGCCGACCACCATTCTCGACCAGGTGACGACGACCACGCCCACCGGGCGCGACGCCCAGCTCGCCGGCCACCCCGTGCGCATCTGCGAGGTCTTCGCCCAGCTGGACGGCACGACGTACCTCGAGCGCGTCGCCGTCAACAAGCCGGCTGGCGGTCGTGAAGACCAAGAAGGCCATCCGCAAGGCGTTCCAGTGCCAGCTCGACGGCCGCGGGTTCTCGCTGGTCGAGATCCTCTCCCCCTGCCCGGTCAACTGGAAGATGGGGACCGTCGAGGCCTGCGCCTGGATCGACGAGGTCATGGTCTCGCACTTCCCGCTGGGCGTGTTCAAGGACACCGCCGGGGAGGTCGAGGCCTGATGCTGGTCAAGACCGTCATCTCCGGATCCGGCGGGCAGGGTGTGCTCTCGCTCGGCGCCACCCTCGCCACCGCCGCCATGCTCGAGGGCAAGCACGTCACCTACCTCCCCAGCTACGGCGTGGAGGTCCGCGGCGGCACGGCCAACTGCGCCGTCGCCGTCTCCGACGAGGAGATCGCGTCGCCGGTGGCCTCGACGCCGGAGGTCGTGGTCGCCATGAACCAGCCGTCGTTCGTCAGGTTCCAGGGCGCGCTGCAGTCCGGCGGCCTCCTCTGCGCCAACTCCACGCTGGTGCACACCGAGTCGGCGCGCGGCGACATCGAGATCCTCGCCGTCCCCATGAACGAGCTGGCCGGCGAGCTCGGCTCCATGAAGGTCGCCAACATGATCATGCTCGGCGCCCTCGTCCGGGCGAGCGACATGATCTCCTACGACGCGATGGTCGAGAACCTCGCCGCGATCCTCGGCAAGGGCAGAGCCAGGCTCCTCGACCTCAACCAGCAGGCCCTCACCCTGGGCTACGAGTACGCAAAGGACCAGAGCTGATGTCCATCAAGCAACTCTCCGTGAGCCTCTCCAACGTCCCCGGGGCCTTCGCCACCATCAGCGAGCTCCTCGGCCGCGAGGGCGTCAACATCCGTGCCATCTCGGTGGCCGACACATCCGACATCAGTACCGTGCGCTTCGTGGTCGACGACCACGAGAAGGCCAGGGGCATCCTCATCGGCGGCGGCTACGACCCCAAGGAGATCGACGTGCTGGCGGTCGAGATCCCGGACCACCCGGGCAGCGTGAGCGCCGTGCTCAAGCCGCTCAAGGCCGCCGGCATCAACGTGCACTACCTCTACCCGCACCTGGGCCACATCGACGGCAACGCCATCGTCATCCTCGGGGTGGACAGGACCGACGAGGCACAGCAGGTGCTGGCCGACAACTGGGTGACGACGCTGGGGGCCGAGGTCTACAACCACTGAGCGCGGCGCGCACGGACGCCCGCCGCAGCCACTACGCGCGGCCCGTCAAGAACAGGACCGGGCGGCTCTGACTGAGAGCCGCCCGGTCCTGGGGTGAAGCTACGACGCGTTTGCCGTCTGGGTTACGACAGCACGCGCACGTTGGTCGCCTGAGGCTTGTTGTTCTTGCCGGTGCCCTGCTCGAACGAGACGGCCTGGCCCTCATCGAGGGACTTGAAGCCCTCGCTCTGGATCTCCGAGAAGTGAACGAAGAGGTCGTCGCCGCCCTCGTGCTCGATGAATCCATAGCCCTTGTCGGCGTTGAACCACTTTACTTTGCCTGTTGCCATACTGATCAAATCCCTTCGCCCACTCGGGGCAAAACAAAAACGACGTGATTTCCGCGGAGAAATGCGGTGTGTCACGTCGCAATCCTGCGGGCCCGATCGACCCGTCTGCGAGGAGTATAGCAGATTGTGGAGCGCGCTGCTGGCTTTCCTACGAAAATAAGCGTAGAATGGGGTCGTCAACGGAAAGGGTCCACTCATGGACTGTCTCTGCTCCGCTCTGCCCCACTCGTGAAGTCCCGCGCCGCAGGCGCGTTCATCCTCCCCGGCACCAGCCGGACCAGCGACCGGATCAAGTCATTCGGGCGCGGGCGCGTCTGCGAGGTCTGGGGCTGCAACACCATCCTCTCGGCCTACAACCCCGCGCAGTTCTGCTCGGCGCACGATCCCGTCGACAAGCTCATGCCACGCCGATAGCCGAGCAGGCAACGGGACGCCGGCGCGCGTCCTCGACCGGCCGCGTCAGGTCGCCGACACGATCGCCGGCGGCTGCCAGCCGCTGCCGTCCAGGATGCCGTGTATGCGGCCCGGCTTGGGCGCCATCAGCCGCCACATCACCTCGAACCCCTGCCCGGCGGGGGTCGGGAGCCAGTTGGCGGCCTGCGCCGCGTCCGACGGCTCGGTGGACTGCAGGTAGATGTCCACCGAGCCGTCGGCGTTGCGCGTCAGCTCTGACCGGTTGTTGAACTGGTAGCGCTTGATCGGGTTCGGGACCAGGAACCCCTGGAGGCTGTAGACGGTGACCGTCCAGCCCTGGACGACCGGCGGCAGAGACCGCAGGTGCATGACGTAGGCGCTCGACCCGTCCAGCGGGGCGCCGCTGCGGTCGGTGGAGCTCATGGCGAAGATCGCCACATCCGAGGTGAACGCTCCGAGGCCGATCGTGGCGACCACGGCCCGCAGCCGGAAGTCGGTGCCGTAGCGGCCGAACCCTCCGAGCAGGTAGCCGTTGTGCTTCTCGAAGCCGGCCTGGAACAGGGAAGCGAGATCCGCCTTGATCTGCGCCTTGCCCGCGGCGACGGCCGCCTCCAGCCCTCTGACCGTGTCGCGGCTGAGGCTCCTGTTGCCGGTCACGCGCCTGCCGGGCCCGATCCCGACCCTGGCGAACCTCCGCAGGGCCTTCCCGTCGCGAGCCGGAGGCGGGAAGCGCTCCAGCTGCCTGCCGAGCGCATCGAAGAACCGCAGGCGTCGCGGCAGGTGGAAGGTCGTCACCTTGGTGCGCGGGTGCGCCGGCCGCTTGTGGTGGTAGTCGGTACCGTACTTGCTGAGCGGTGTGAGCCCGTATCCGTCCTGGATGCGGTTCACATTCTCGACGTCCCATGTGCCGCGCAGCTGGGTCGAGCCGATGATCCACAGGCGCGAGTAGCGGACGTCGATGCGGTGGGTGCCCGGCGGGATCGGCACGTCGTGCTGGCCGGGCCCGCAGATCACGTACCAGCCCGGCCGGGTGCGGTGCACGCTGCCGAGATTCCTGATGTTGGTCGTGTACGGGTCGATGAGGCCGAGGACGAAGTAGTGGTTCGGCGCCCGCGGCACGTGCAGCACCTGCGGCTCCCGCTTGAGATCGACCCACGCGATCGACGAGAGCGAGTTGGCGCCCGGGGCGACGACGGCCGTGCTGGTCGGGTCGTTCAGCTTGCGCACGTTGTGGAACTGGTTCACCGGCCCGTAGGCGCGCCGGGAGACGTCGATGCTCGTCATCGTGCGGAACGTGATGTCCGTCTCGAGCAGCGGCAGCCCGTAGGTGTAGGCCTCGAGCCCGATGCGGTACGCCCTGTCGTACTGCGCCTGCGTCGCCGCGGCCGTGCCGGCCGTCGCCAGCAGCACGACGAACGCGAGGCCCGCGGCGATCGCGAAGCGCACGAGGCTCGCGGCGAACGCGAGGCCCGCGACGGCGCCCGACGCGCGCGAGACCGCTCCGTACATGGATCGGCTCCCCTTCCCTCCTGTGGACTCCGCGGAGAGCCTACCCACTTCGACCCGCCGCGACGACCCCGTTGGCGGCGGCAGATCGGCGACCACCAGGCGCGCGGCGGACCAGCGCGGGGGCCGCGGTGGCTTGCGCCACCGCGGCCCCCGCGACCGATCCCCGCTTGATCGCTCCCTCCGGACGCGAGAGCGCGGCCCAGGCCGGGGTCACGAGGGATCCCGCCGCGCTACCGGCTGTCAGCGTCAACCAAAGCAGTCGCCGCAGTCGTCGCCGCAGTCCTCGCAGTCGTCGCCGCAGTCGTCGCTGCAGTCGGTGACGCAGTCGCCGCAATCACGGTCTGCGTCGTCCTGCTCGATGCTCACAGCGGTGTACGTGCCGTCGGCGTTGAGGGTGGCGACCACCTCGAGCTCATCACCGATCTCGATGCCGGACATGTCGATGGCGCCGGGGATGAGGATGGTGACCCTGGCGCCGGCCATCGAGTCGTCGTCGTCGACGGTCATTGTGAGGGTGCGCGTCGCCTGATCGACGGTCACGACGTCGCCTTCGATGTCGGCACAGTTGTGGCCTTGATCGCAGTCGTCGTCGTCGGCCTCGTGCTCGTCGCCGTCCTTCGAGGTGCCCACGGCGGTGTAGGTGCCGTCGGCGTTCAGAGTCGCGACCACCTCGAGCTCGTCACCGACCTCGTAGAGAGCCATGTCCCACGCCTCGGGGATGATGACCGTGATCGAGCCGGAGAGCTCGCAGTCGTCGTCGGCGCTGAGCGTCAACGTGCGCTTGGTCGTGTCGATGGCGCGGACGTGGCCCTCGAGCTCCACGTAGCCGTCGTTGTGGCCGCAGTCTCGACAGTGGTCGGCGGCGATGTCGCCTTTGCCCGTGAACCTGCCGTCGACGGTGACCACCGTGCCGACCGCCGGGGTCTTCTTGAGGGCATGCTTGCGCACGACCAGAGAGACGCCCTTGCCCGACACCGTGAACTTCGTATGACGAGCGTTGACGAAGGTGACGACGCCGTGAACGCGCGCCTTTGCGCTGGAGGTCCCCACGGTGACGCTGCGGGCCCCGAACGTACCGTTGTGCAGGAGGCGCCCGCGCACGACAACCTTGCAGCCCAGAGCCGGGCTGCGCTTGGCATGGACGGCCACGAGCTGCCCGCTGCCCTTGGCGACCGTGAAGCTCTCGGCGCTCTTGTTCTTGTGGACGACCTTCCCCTTCACCGTGGCCGCCGACGCCACGCCGGCGAGCGCCAGCACGCCGAGGGCGGCGACGAGTGTGAAGACTGTGAACTTGCGATACATGAGCTTCTCCCTTCGGTAGCCGGGCTGCCTCATGACGTCGAGGTCCCTGGCTTTGCGGGCCCGCCTCGCGGCGGGGGTGCCGTTGTCGGAGAGGTGTCGTCACGGGCGATCGTGACACCGCGAGATCCCACCGGCGACTCCTCGGGGTCGGGATTGTCGGCCCCCTCTCCTGGCCGATCCTAGCGGCCCGACCCTACCCGGTGAGGGATAAGAGCCGATTAAGGGAAGGCGCGGCGACCGGGACGAACCGGTGACGCAGCTCAGTGTTCACGCGTGGCCGTCAGCCTCGACCGCGTCGCCCACCACGCTTGTGATCCCCGCCGGCGACGAAGGCCGTGTGCGGGAGCAAGGCCATCTCACGCGCGAACTTGATGGCCGTGGCGACCTGTCGCTGATGACGGCGGCAAGCGCCGCTGACGCGGCGCGTCTTGATCTTGCCGCGATCGCTCACGAAGCGGCGAAGGGCCGTGACGTCCTTGTAGTCGACCTCGCCCACCTATGTCGGCAGTTCTGCCGAATCGGAAGTTCCGTGCGCGAGTGTGCACGACCGGAAATCGCCAAGTGCAGGGAAGAAGTTGGAGGCGGCGATCGGAGTTGAACCGATGATGGAGGTTTTGCAGACCTCTGCCTTACCACTTGGCTACGCCGCCAGCGCAGTCCCCTCAAGACGAAGAGGCAGACGACAGAGCACATGGCTTCTGTCCTCTGCCTCGCCCCCGAGAGGGGGATTGGAGCGGGTGAAGGGACTCGAACCCTCGACCTTCTGCATGGCAAGCAGACGCTCTAGCCAACTGAGCTACACCCGCAGCAAGCGCGGATGATACCAGAGGGCGGTGGGAGGGCGCAATTCCGAGGAGTCGCCGCGACCGCGGCCATGCAAATCGACCACGGAGTGGGCACAATCTGCCCGCTCGGTGGAGGATATGCAGACGCCGCCGCTAGGTCGTCGCGGCGTCGATCGCCTGGTTGACGAGCGCGTCGGCGGCGGCGTTCTGCTCGCGCCGCACGTGCCGCACGTCGACCTCGTGGAACTTGCTGAGGAGGACGCAGGCCTGACGGTGCAACGGCTTCAGGCCTGCGTCCTTGACCTTGTACTGGCCGTTGACCTGCTTGACGACGAGCTCGCTGTCGAGGAACACGTCGAGGCGCTCCACTCCCCGGTCGAGGGCGACCTCGAGGCCGGCGATGAGCGCCTTGTACTCGGCGACGTTGTTGGTCGCCTTGCCGATGTAGTCGGCGAGGTCCTCGACCACGTCGCCGGCGGCGGTCGTGAGGCGCGCGCCGATCCCGGCAGGGCCGGGGTTGCCGCGCGCGCCGCCGTCGGTGTGGAGGCGGTAGCGGTCGTCGTCACGCTTGGACGCGCGCTTCGCGGGCGCGGGCGGCTCCGCGGCAGGCGCGGCGGGCACGGGAGCGTCCGGCACAGCCGTCGCGGGCGCGGCGGCAGGCGGTGCGGCCGCGGCCGCAGGGGCCGGCCGGCGGTCACGGGCGCACCGGTCGCCGCGGCGCCGCCGGACTCGCTCCAGACCGCGACCGACGGGTTGCGGTACGTCTCCACGGTCGCC
Source organism: uncultured Thermoleophilia bacterium (assembly GCA_963709635.1). Lineage (GTDB taxonomy): Bacteria > Actinomycetota > Thermoleophilia > UBA2241 > UBA2241 > CAIXSE01. Next base: position 30,949 of record CAVPXA010000036.1, on the reverse strand, counting down.
CCCGGGCCGAGCGCGTCGGCGAGCCGCGCGGCCCAGCGCAGCACGCCCTCCTGCTCGGTCACGCCGTGCGGCGCGTCGATCAGCGCCAGGCCCTGGGCCTGCGCCGCGCGCGCCTCGTGGTACTTGACGTCGCCGGTGACGAGCACGTCGGCGACCTGCGCCACGCCGCGCGCGATGGCCTCGGCGCCGGAGCCCGGCAGGACGGCGACGCGGCGGACCTCACGGGCGCCGTCGCCGGCGTAGCGCACCGACGGCAGCCTCAGCACGGCGGCGACCTCCGCGGCCAGCGCCGCCAGCGTCGCCGGCGCCGGCAGTACGCCGAGCCGGCCGAGGCCGAGCGAGGCGACCTCGTTCTCGAGCGGGACGATGTCGAACGCCGGCTCCTCGTACGGGTGAGCGGCGATGTACGCGCCGGCGACGCGGCGGCGCAGCCGCCGCGGGAACACCACTTCGAGCCTCAGCTCACTGACGGTCTCGTCGCGGCCGGCGGCGCCGGCCACCGGCTTCGTCGTCTCGCCGCCGAAGAACGTGCCCTGCCCGCCGGTGGACCAGGAACAGTGCTCGTACTCGCCGATCACGCCGGCGCCGGCGGCGAACAGCGCCTTGCGCACGAGGTCGGCGTCGTCCTCCGGGACGAACCCGACGAGCTTGAGCACGTCGGCCGCCGCCGGCTGGAGCGGCTGCACGGCCTCCAGCCCGAGCAGTTCCGCGACGACGTCGGCCATGCCGCCGCGCGCCTTGTCCAGGCTGGTGTGCGCGGCGATGACGGCAACGCCCTCGCGCGCCGCGCGCAGCGCCAGCCGCCCGGACTCCGTGTCGTCCGAGAGGCGCTCGAGCGGGTCGAAGATGAGCGGGTGATGACTCACGACTACACGCGCGCCCACGCGCGCGGCCTCGTCGAGCACGCGGTCGTCCACCTCGAGCGCCACGAGGACGACCGGCGCGGCGCCTGCTCCGCCGGCCGCGCCACTCGCCGGCAACTCGTCGCCGGGTGCCCCGACCTGGAGGCCGACGTGGTCCCACGGCTCCGCGAGCGCGAAGGGCGCCAGACGGTCGACCGCGGCGATGACGTCACCTACCTGCATGGGGCAGATACTACCCCAGCCGCGTCGTGCGGCTGCGTATACACTCGCCTCATGAACCTGCCAGGTCCCCACACACCCGACGGAGGCCGTGCCCTCCACCCCTGGCTGATCGTCCTCGCGCTCACCCCCGGCATCCTCCTCACGCTGGCGGACGCCACCGTCATGACGATCACCGTGCAGGCGATCATCCGCCAGGTCGGCGGCTCCGTGGTCACGGTCTCGTGGGTGATGAACGGCTACAACCTCGTGCTCACGGTGCTCTTCCTGCCGATGGGCAGGCTCGGCGACCGCTACGGCCACAAGCTCGTCTTCGCGCTCGGTCTCGCGGTGTTCACCGCCGCCTCGCTGCCGTGCGCCCTGGCGACCGGCATCCCCGAGCTGGTCGCCTGGCGGGTGGTGCAGGCGGTGGGCGCCGCGGCCGTCGTGCCCACGGCGCTGGCCCTGATCCTGCAGGCGTTCCCCGAGCGTCGTCAGGGCTTCGCCGCCGGCCTGTTCGGGGCCGTCAGCTCGCTCGCCCTCGCGCTCGGACCGGTGCTCGGCGGCGTGCTCGTCTGGTACCGCGGCTGGCCGGCGGTGTTCTGGCTCAACCTCCCGGTCGGGATCGTCGGCCTCGTCCTCGTCCTCACGCTCACGCGGGGCCTGCGCACGCCGCGCACCCGCGCTGCCCTCGACTGGCCCGGCGTCGGCCTCGTCAGCGCCGGGCTCTTCAGCGTCACGCTGGCGATCATCCAGGGCAACGACTGGGGCTGGGTCTCGGGCGCCGTCATCGGCCTCTTCGCCGGCGGCGCCGCCCTCCTCCTCGTCTGGGTGTGGTGGGAGCTGCGCACTCCCTCTCCCCTGTTCGACCTCCGCCTCTTCCGCGACCGCACCTTCGCCGCGTCCGCCACGGCCGTCATGACCGTCGACACCGCGATGATGGGCACGATGTTCATGAGTGTGATCTTCATGATCGCGATGATGGACTACAGCGAGCTCAAGGCCGGACTCGCGATCGCCACCCTTCCGGTCGCCGTCATGATCCTCACGCCGCCCGCGGGCTGGCTCGCCGACCGCATCGGGCCGCGCTGGCTCGCGGTGACCGGCGCCCTGGTGACCGCCGCCGGGCTCATCGCCCTGGGGCACCTCGCGCGCACGGCGCCGGTGAGCGGCGTGGTCTGGCGGAGCGCGCTCGTCGGCGCCGGCATCGGCCTCTCGCTGCCGGCGCTGCTCGCCGCCGGCATGGGCGCCGTGCCCGGCGGCCACAAGGGCGCCGGGTCGGGGATGCTGAACACGGCCCGCCAGCTCGGCTTCCTCCTGGGGGTCGCGATCCTCGTAGCGGTGTTCGCGCACACGATGGGACAGGCCGTGAACCGCGCCGCGGACGGAGCGCAGGCGCTCACGCGAGCGCAGGGCGGCGTCAGTCAGCCGGTCAAAGACCGCCTGGTCAAGGAGTTCGACAAGGTCCGGACCATCGACGCGACCTCCGGCATGGAGGAGATCCGCAGGGTCGCCCACCCGATCGCCGAGGACATCGGGACGGATGTCGGGTTCTTCGAGGGCATCGCCCTGCTCGAGCTCAAGGGCCGCCTCGAGAACATGCTCTGGGACGAGGTCTCGGCGGCGTTCCGCTGGCCGTTCTACGTCGCCGCGCTCTTCGCGGCCGCGGGCGCGGCGGCGGGCGCCTTCCTGCCGCGGCGCCTGCCGCGCCACGACTCCTGACCTGGGCGCGGCCGCGCCGCGGCGAGCGCCGCGCGGGTCACTCCACCGTGAGGCGCTTGCGGCCGGCTTTCTCCTGCGGGTTGCCGGCCTCGTCGACCGCGGAGACCAGCCAGGTGTAGACGCCCTTCCCCAGCGCGCACTTCATCCAGGAGTAGCGCTGCGCGCTGCCACACGGCCTTCTGCCGACGGCAAGGCTCCTCTTGAGGGTCTTGCCCTTGAAGATCCTGATGGTCACCCGAGCCGTAGCGGTGCGATCGGCGATCGTGAAGCGGAAGGTCGCCCTTCGGTTCTTCTTGACCTTCAGCGTGTTGGTGGCGGCGGTGCGCGGTCCGGTCCTGTCGATGCGCGCCATGCCGGACTTCGCGACCTCGACCATCCCGGCGTTGTCGACGGCGCGGTAGCCGACGGCCGTCTCGCCCTCGGCGTTCAGCGAGATCGGCGCCCCGTAGGTGGCCCAGGCGCCGTCTCCCAGCCGGTACTCGATCCTCGCCACGCCCGATCCGGAGCCGTCGTCGGCGGTCAACTCGATGGTGACCGGCCCGCGCCGCCAGGCGGCCCCGAGCCCGGTCGCGGTCGTGGTCGGCGGCGTCGTGTCCACCGGCTCCCCGTCACGGGACCAGGTCAGCGAGTAAGAGGCTGTCCCGCGAGAGCGCTCGAAGACGTGGAGGTAGTACGTACCCGCGGCGGGAGCGGTGAACGTGAACTGATCGGGATACGCATCGCCGTAGGCGCCGGCGGTGGCCGCATCGTGCCACACGGCCGTCTTGTCCGGAGCGAACAGGAGAGCGTCGCAGTTGCGGCCATCCGTCCCGTTCAGCGAGACCGACAGCTTCTGTCCGGCGTCGAGGTGCAGGCTGTAGACGTCGCCGAGGTCGGTGCCGGCCGCCAGGGTACCGGCGACGGGCGAGGCCGGCAGGGCCACGCCCGGGATCTCGTTGTCGGCGACCGTCGTCACCGCATACTGCAACTGGTAGGCGCCGGAGCCGCCGTGAGCGTGCGCATCCAGGTAGTAGGTGCCGGATTCGGTCGCCTGCCGGGCGAATCCGTGGGGATAGCCCCCGATGAGCCGGTCACGATCGGCGTCGCGGCCGCGAGACTGGTCTCCCAGGGAGCGTACAGCGCGAGGTCGAAGTCCGTCCCGGCCGGTCCGCTGATCCCCGTCTGCAGGACCTGGCCCGAGAGCAGCCCGATGGCATACACGTCGTGGACGTCGCCGGGCGACGTGAGCGCTCCCGTCACCGGCGAGGGCGTGAGCAGGACGCCGGGGATGTCGGCGTCCGACTTCGTCGCGAACGTGATCGTGTACGCGCCGGCGCCGCCGGCCGCGTAGGCCGCGAGGTAGTAGGTGCCGGTCGCCCCGCTCTCGACTTCGTAGACCAGATCGTCGGACGTCCCGGCCGTGGTCGCTCTGGCGAGCGCCTTCGCGTGGTCGGTCACGGTGGTCGCGGCCGGGGAGAACAGGTAGAGGTCGACGTTGTTCGCGGCCGCGGCCGTCACGCGCGCCTGCAGCGTCTGCCCGGCCTTGAGGCGCACGCGGTAGACGTCGTGCCGGTCGGTGGCGGCCGACAGCGTGCCGCCGACGGGCGACGCGTGCAGCCGAAGGCCGGGGATGTCGTCGTCGGTCGGCGCGGCCGCCGTCAGCGCGCCGTACAGATCGAGCCTGCCGCCGGTGGCGACGAGGTCCGTCCACGCGGGCAACAGTCGACCCCACGGAGCACCGGTCGATCCGCTCCTCGACGCTCTCGTCCGGGTACAAGACGGCGCAGAGCGCCACCGCGCCGCTCACGTGAGGAGCGGCCATCGACGTGCCCGTCAGCCCGCGGTAGCCGGACGGGTACTCCCCCGAGGGCACGACCGTGCTGGCGATATCCGTGCCCGGCGCGGCCAGGTCGACGGTGGCGGGCCCCCAGCAGGATGTGGACTCACGGGCGTCGGTCGTCGTCGAGTTGGCGACCGCGATGATGTTGCGGCAGTCATACGACGACGGATAGTGCGGCGTCGCGTCGTTGTTCGTGCCGACGTTGCCGGCGGACGCGCAGAAGACGATCCCGGCCTCCCCGGCGGCGGCGATCGCGTCGCGCAGCGCCTGAGAGTACGGCTCGCCTCCCCAGGAGGCGTTCATGGCGACGACGTTCACTCCATGCTGCTTCTGCCAGATGGCGTAGGCGATGGACGCGACGGCTCCGGAGACCTCCCCGCTGCCGTCGTCCTTCATGATCCTGAGCGCCATGATCCGCGCCTGCCAGCAGACCCCGGCGACACCGGTCGCGTTGTTGCCGACCGCCGCCACGGTGCCGGAGACGTGCGTACCGTGGCTGAGAAGAGAGCCGTCGTCGACGGGGTCCGTGTCGTTGTCGGCCGGGTCGATGCCGTAGAGGTCGTCGACGTAGCCGTTGCCGTCGTCGTCGACCCCGGCCGCGCCTCCCCACTCCAGCGGGTTGTGCCACATGTTGGCGGCGAGGTCCTCGTGGGTGTAGTCGACGCCGGTGTCGAGAACGGCCACGACGACCGTGGGCGATCCCGTGGTGAGATCCCAGGCCGCGGGGGCGGCGATCTTGGGCAGGCCCCAGAGCGTGCCCCACAAGGAGTCGTTCGGGATCGCGTCCGCCCGCAGGATGTAGTCGGGTTCCGCATAGACGACGCGTGGGTCCTGCTCGAGTGCGGACACCAGTTCGCGGGTCGAGAGCGTCGCGGAGCGCACGACGAAGGTGGCCGCCGCAGGAGACATGGCCGGCGGCGCCAGCTCGCGACAGGCGGCGACCCGGGCGGCGCCGACGGCCGCTCGAACGACCGACGCACCCGCGCCGGGGCGCAGCTTCACGATCGCCTGACCCGGCGCCCAACGGACACCGACCGAGGAACTGGCGGGCGCCGGCGACGCGGACGGACGGCGCGCGAGCGCCGACGGCACGGCTGCGACGAAGAGGACGAGCAGGATGAGTGCCGGGCAGAGGACGCGGGCGACCGTCGGGGCCCCGGTGTGCCCTCTCGTCTCGCCGACGCATGGCTTCATGTTGCTCCCACAGACCGCCAGGCCCCCCGCACGGGATTCTACGCCTGCCCCGGCTGCAGACCAAAGAGGCGAGGTCGCGACGGCGTCCACAAGCCCGGCAGGCGCACCCTCCCCGTATACTGACGGCATGCCTCGCACGACCCCCACGCTCGGCCTCTCGAAGGACGTCATCGAGCACCTCGAGAACGTGGCCGCCAACCTGCAGCTCATCGCCGACCTGTGGTACGGCGACGCGTCGCTGGCGGTGATCAACCGGGCGGGCGACCTGGCCGTCCTCGCCGACGCCCGCCCGAGCACGGCCGCCGACCCGATCGAGGAGTCCCGAGCCGGCCTCGTCCTGGGTCGCGACGACGAGACCGAAGCGTACGCGGCCGCGGAGAGCGGCCGGCCCGTGATGGGCGCGCGGCGCGTGCTGCCCGGCGGCAGCACGGTGACCACGGAGGCCTACCCCATCGGCGCGCCCGCCGTGACGGCCGTCGTCCTCCGCACCTTCGGCGAACAGATCGAGACCACGACCAGCCGCATGGAGAACGCCTTCATCGAATCCTCGCGGGAGCTGCTCAAGACGCTGCGCGACGGACCGCTGCTCGACAGGCGCACGGGGCGGCCGTTCTGGGCGCTGCGCCGCGCCGGGGACGGGGTGCTGCGCGTCAGCCGGCGCGGAATCGTCACCTACGCCTCGCCGAACGCCGTGAGCATCATGCGCAACGCCGGGGTCGAGGGCCGCGTCACCGGCATGCACGCGTCCGAGCTCCCGGGCGGCGGCCGCGGGATCGCCCCGCTGCTGGGCGCCTCCGGAGCGCTGGCCGCCGAGCTCGAGGTCGCGGGGCACATCCTGAGCTACCGCTCCCTCGCGCTGCCGGACAGCGTCCTGGTGCTCGTCGAGGACCTCACGGAGGCGCGCCGCCGCGAGCGCGAGCTGGACGTGAAAGAGGCCACCATCCGTGAGGTCCATCACCGGGTGAAGAACAACCTCCAGACCATCGCCTCGCTGCTGCGCCTGCAGGCCCGGCGCAGCGACGACGAGGAGGTGCGGCGCGCGCTCGGCGAGGCGACCGCGCGCGCCGCCTCCATGGCCGCCGTCCACGACCTGCTCGCCCACTCCGACCACGAGTGCGTCGACTTCGTCGCCGTCGCCCGCCGCGTCGTGGAGCTCGTGCGCAGCGGCGCCGTCGGCGACGACCCCGGCGTCATCGTGCACGTGTCCGGGAGCACCGGCGAGATCGACGCCGGCACCGCGACCTCCCTGGCGCTCGTGCTCACGGAGCTCGTGCACAACGCGCTCAAGCACGCGTTCGACCCGGGCGCGGCGGGTACGGTGCACGTGGACGCGCGCCGCGCCGGCGACACGCTGACGCTGGTCGTCCGCGACGACGGCCGCGGGCTGGCCCCGGGCGTGGATCTGGCTGGAGTCCCGGGGCCTCGGGTTCTCGATCGTGCGCACGCTCGTCGAGGAGGACCTGAGGGGCACGCTGACGACGACCCAGGAGGGCGGCACGGGCTTCACCATCAGCGTGCCGCTCGAGCCGGCGCAGCACTGACGATGACGAGGGGAGCGAGGGACCCGCGATGCGCGTACTGATCGCCGAGGACGAAGCGCTGATCCGCATGGACCTGCGCGAGATGCTCGAAGAGGAAGGCCACGAGGTGGTCGGCGAGGCGCGCGACGGCGCCGAGGCCGTCGCGCTGGCGCGCTCGGCGCGTCCCGACATCGTGTTCATGGACGTCAAGATGCCGAACGTGGACGGCATCGAGGCGGCGCGGACCATCAGCGAGGAGTCGATCGCTCCCGTGGTGATGCTCACCGCGTTCTCCCAGGCAAGCCTGGTCGAGGAGGCTGCGAAGGCCGGCGCGATGGGCTACGTCGTCAAGCCGTTCTCCCGCAACGACCTCCTCCCGGCGATGCAGGTGGCCGCCAGCCGCTATGCGGAGCTGGCGGCCCTCGCGCAGCAGGTCGGCGACCTGAACGAACGCCTCGAGACGCGCAAGCTGCTCGACCGCGCCAAGGGGATCCTCATGGCGGCCGGGCTCACCGAGCCGGAGGCCTTCAAGCGCCTGCAGAAGCTCGCCATGGACAAGCGCAAGTGCCTGCGCCAGGTGGCCGAGGCGGTCATCACCGCGGAGGAGCTCAAGAGCTAGACCCCGGCCGCGGCGACCCGCCCCGGTCCACGACGCGCGAGGCGCCGCCGGTTTGCATTGCCGCGCCGAACGGGAATGTGCTATCTCTGCGTGCGGCACAACGGCGTGCCCAACTGAGTCGAGAGCAACGGCGCTCTCCGGTCCTTGACGACCGGGGGGCTTTTTTGATGCCCCGCCGGCCGCACCGAAGACCCCCCGATCGGGTCACGAGAGCGGAGGCACGACATGACGACCAGCGGCTACAACCCCACCGCGATGCCCGGCCCCGAGACGCGCTACTTCCCGCGCATCCCGGACTTCACCCCGCCGCAGAGCAACGGCATCGTCACCGACGGTTCGACGGCGGAAGGCGACTGAGGCTTCCACGGCCTCGGTCACCGCGGCGCGGCCCATGCCGCCGCGAGACGACCGCCGGGGGGCGGGGCCGAGAGGCCCCGCCCCTCTTCTTCTTGGGCGCTGTGGAGTCCCGGCGGCCTCCGCGGGACAGGCCGCGCCGGGGGACCGACGCACCCAAGGGGATGTCTCCTGACACCCACTGTGTTCGCGGATATCCTGCGGCTAGCCCGATCGAGGCGCGAGGGACGCCGGAGCCAGAAGCGTGTAGCCGACGGCTATCCGAAGAGAGAGTGATGCCCGAGGTCTACCGCGCCGGCCCGGCGGCGATCCGCTTGAAGAGCGAGCCCGAGCACGCTGACCTGCGCCATGCCAGCCTCCTCCCCTCCGCCGGTCAGCCGGCGGCCACACGGCGATCGACTCCTCCAGCACGGTGAGCCCCTCGTCCAGCTCCTCGCGCGTGATGGTCAGCGCGGGGAACACGCGGATGCCGGTACCCTGCGTCTGCCGGACGAACACGCCGCGGCGCAGGCACTCGGCGGCCACCGCGGCGGCGGTGCGCTCGTCGGCGAACTCCACCAGCAGCAGCAGGCCGACGCCGCGGGCGCCGGTCACGGCGCCGGGGAAGCGCCCGGCCCACGCGGACATGCGCGCGAGCGCCTCCGCGCCCAGCTCGTCCACGCGCGCGGGGATCCCCTCGTCGATGAGGTGGCGGATGACCGCCTCGGCGACGGCGCACGCCAGCGGATTGCCGCAGTAGGTGCCGCCGTGGTCGCCGGCCTCGAGCCGGTCCGCCACGGCGTCCGTCATCGCGAACGCGCCGAGCGGGAACCCGCCGGCGATGCCCTTGGCCAGGGTGAGCAGATCGGCCTCGGCGCCGGCGGCGGCCGTCGCGAACAGCGGTCCGGTGCGGCAGAAGCCCGTCTGCACCTCGTCCACGACGAGCAGAGAGCCGTTGGCGCGGCAGAGCCGCGAGAGCTCGCGCAGGTAGTCGGGCGGAGGCACGCGCACGCCGCCCTCTCCTTGTACCGGCTCGACGATGACCGCGGCCACCTGGTCGTCGAGCAGCTCCTCGACGGCGTCCGCCCGGCCGTACGGCACGAAGGCGTAGCCGGGCATCTGCGGCCGGAACTTGTCGCGATGCTTGGCCTGGCCGGTCGCCGAGACCATGCTGATGGTGCGGCCGTGGAAGCTGCCCTCGGTGGCGATCACCTCGGTGCGGCCGGTCGCCTTGCGGGCGAGCTTGACGGCCGCGTCGTTGGCCTCGGCGCCGCTGTTGGTGAAGAAGACCCGGTGTGAGCCCGGCGGGCAGGATGCCGGCGAGCAGCTCGAGCAGCCTCGCCCGCGCCGGCGAGTACGTGAGCCCGGAGTCCGGGTTCTGCAGGATGCGCGCGCCCTGCTCCGCCAGCGCGCGCACGATGACGGGATGGGCGTGCCCGATGCTGGTCACGCCCCAGCCGGCGGTGAGGTCCAGGTACCGCCGGCCCTCCTCGTCCCACACCCGCACCCCCTCGCCGCGCTCGATGGAGATGGGCGTCTTGGCGAAGAACGGCGGCATGTGCGCGTTCTCGACGGCGATGGTCTCTGCGGTGCTCATGGTCTCCTCTGGCGCCGGGGGTGACGTGCCCGGTCATTCTCGCACGCGCGCGCACGCACGCGAAGGGTCAAGGAGCGGGCGGCGCGGCGGCCTCGCCGTGGCCGCGCGAGGGCGACGCACGCGCCCGTACGCGCGAGGGGCGCCGAGGCCCTGCGGCCCCGGCGCCCCTCGCAAAGAAGCGTCTCAGACGGTGAGCCGGCAGATCACTCCGGCGGCACCTCGAGGAACGCGTAGTTGACGTCGATGCCCTTGCCCTTGTTGTACTGCCGGCCGATCCAGTAGCCGATGAGGCAGACGATGAAGATGCCGCCCACCACGATGTACGGCGTGGTGCCCTTGAGGCCGTAGTTGGCGTTGGTGAGGAACATGATGATCGCCCACAGGCCGAAGATGAAGCCGATGACACCGAAGATGGTGACGAGCGGGAAGCCGCCGAGCGTGTACTTGGCGCCCGGTGAGGCCTCGTACAGAGCCTTGGCCCGGTACGGCAGCAGCGCCGCCGCGAGACAGCTGATGACGAACACGTACCCGCAGGAGAGGGTGACGCCGAGCGTCATCGTGTACCACTGACCCCAGTAGTTGTAGCCGAGGATCACCGGGATGCTGAGGATCAGATACAGCCAGTGCGCGTTGGCCGGCGAGCGGAACCGCGGGCTGATCTTGGAGACCCAGGCCGGCAGCGTGCGGTCGAGCGACATGCCGACGAGGATACGGGTCATGCCGATGTAGCAGTTGCAGGTGATCTGCAGCGACGCGAGCATGAAGCTCACCGCGACCAGGATGACGATGATCGGGTTGGGCGAGATCACGATCGCGAACATGCCCGGGAAGGGCAAGACGCTGCCGACACCGTCCCCGGATGCGCTCACCAGGTAGTAGTAGGAGTGCGAGACGGCGTTGAAGAACTCGGTGCCCACCGCGCGCTCCTGCGCCCAGGCGAGGAGAGCGAGGCACACGCCGACGGCGACCATCGAACCGACGATGATGAACATCTGGTTCTTGAACACGCGGGCGCCCTTGATCTCACCGCCCTGCTGCACGCTGTAGGTGGCCCACTGGAGGCTGGTCCACACGATCGGCGTCGCCAGCAGGATGGCGCCGAAGGCGATCGCCGGAGCCAGGTTGACGCCGGCGTCGGCCACGTCCTTCTGGATCCACTGGTAGTAGCCCTCACGCCCGTCGACCGCGAACGAGAAGCTGTCCATCGCCGCGGCGAACGTCTCCGGCGTGGTACGCAGGAACTGCACCATGAGGATGACGAACAGGATGCCTGTGGCCGCGAACATGGCGTACTGCAGACGCACGTAGTTCTTGAAGCCCGTGACCAGCAGGACGGCCATGGCGGTGGCGCCGATGATGCTGATACCAGACATGGCCCGCGGCCGAGTTGGGCCCAGACCGCGGCGTCGATGAGGCTCTGGCTCTCGTAGTACACGCCCAGACCCATGAAGAGCGGTGCGACCCCCAGCGTGGCGAGGAGCCAGCCGGCGAGCGCCACCCACTGCAGGATCCAGATGCAGAAGCCGCTCATCACGACGGGGAACCCGATGGACCCGCCGAACACGCGGCTCTGGAACACGTAGTCGCCGCCGGAGCGCGGCATCGCCGTCGCCAGCCACACGTACGCGATGGCGATCGGCAGCTCCAGCACGATGGCGAGGAGGCATGCCATCCACACGGAGACGCCCGGGAACGCCGCCGGCGCCCACACGAACGTCCACGGGAAGATGATGCCCATGGTCAGGAAGTTGTACATGAACGCCGACCAGGGCGACATCACCCTGGACAGCCCCGAGGCCTTGCGACTGAAGACCTCCGGTTTTGCTGCGGTTGTGGCCATCTCTTCCCCCTGTGTCAGTCTTTCAGGACTCTGTGACAGATACGTCCAGGCTGCTCGCGAGCAGCCTCACCCCGACGTCATCTGATAACCGACGATCTTGCCCGGCTCGAGTGTCAGGATGCACCCCCTCAGGATGCCCTCGCCGTACTCGCTGCCGGGATTCACGATGGTGCTGCGCTTGATCTTGACGAGACCGCGCGACTCGTGGATGTGGCCGGTAGAGCACGAGCAACGGCTGATGGCGCTCGACCACGTTGCGGACGGCATGGCTCCCCGCCGGCGCCGACTGCGGCACGCCGGCGATGACTATGGGGGCCGGCGGGTCCGTCGACCAGTCGAGCTTCGGACAGTCATCGAGCGTCGAGTCGTAGGGGGGCACGTGGAAGTTGAAGATCGCGCTCGTGAAGTCGTCGATCCCCTGGAGCGACTCCTCCAGGTACTTCTCCAGCGTCTCCTCGTCCGTCTCGCGCGGGGTGTCCCACGGTGTGTGGTTGCTGTACCCGCAGTTGGCCATCGGGAAGGTGTCGTCGAGCATGATGACGCGGCCTTCGCAGTTGATCACGCGCTCGCTCTGCTTCTCCTCGAGCGTGTCGATGAGCTCCTGCGGGTCGTCGTTGCCGCCGGTCACGTACATCTTGATGTCGGTGCCGGCCAGGCGCTCGTCGGCCAGGGCGATCCAGCGCTCGAGCCGCGCGTGCGCCTCCTTCTTGAACGCCGCGTCCACGAGGCTCTGGTCCGCCTGCATGGCGCGGATCTCGTCTTCGCTCACGATCACGTAGTAGAAGCCCAGCGTCTCGATGCGCTCCTTGAGGGCCTTGAGCTCGTCCTCTCCGTTCAGGTTCGTGAGCTCCTCCTGCAGCGTCACCCGGTAGTGCCCGCCGCCCTCATCGACGATGGGCACCAGGAACTTGCCCTCGATGTCGCCGCCCATGATCAGGTGGTCGACGTTGTAGAACTTGGCGGAGTTGACGAACTTGCGGTAGGTGCGCTCCGACCCGTGCACGTCGGTCATGAAGAAGATGCGGATGCGCTTGCCGGCGGAGCCGCCCTTTTTGCTGAAGAGTCCCATCCGTCATCCGCCCTCTCAGTCGATCTCGTTGTACCACTTGACTTTGTCGCCCACCCTGGCGCGCAGCTTCCAGCGCGTGCCCTTGGGGTAGTCGTCCATCGCGCTCATGAGCTCGGCGACGCGCTGGACGACGATCTGTCTTGTGCGCGTCGTCGAGGTCGAGGTGCGGCAGGTAGTCGCGCACCTTCTCGAGGTTCATGGTGGTGGTGCGCCACAGGCCCCACTCCCCGGCGCACAGCTTGGCGACGCGCTGCGAGTTGATCTTGTCCTCGTCGTTGGCGTCGATCTCGTGCTCCATGAGCAGCATGATCGTGTCGATGATGTCCTTCTCGTTGATCTTGACGATCTGCATCTTCTCGAGCAGCAGTTCCGCCAGCGGGATGGTCGGCGTAGTCGACCTCGAGCCGGCCCTTCCACGGGATGGGGTGGCAGAAGTCGAGCTTGTCCATGAACACGTCGACGTGGATGTGGTTCGTGGGGTTGTTGAAGATCAGGCGGCCGCCCTCGGCGTGGAAGGCGTTGATCTCCATGTCCTCGTCGTAGCCGATGGAGACGAAGAACTTGCGGATCGCGTCGTTCTGCTTGCCGTAGCCGGCGAAGTCGATGTCGGTGTAGACCCGGTTGAGCTTCTCCTGGATGTAGCCGTACTCCGGGCAGTGGTGCCAGAAGGCGAGCGCGCCGATGATGCGCAGGTGCACCCCGGCCTCCTCGCCGGCCTTGACCACGCGGATGGCCTCCTCCTGGAACTTCTTCGCCAGCTCGGGGTCGACCTTGCCCATACCGACGTCGGGTCCGACCTCGCCCGCCGGCCGTGTCATGTCATCGCTCATCAGCTGCCCTCACTCCCTAGACGGTCTCGAGCCACGACGGGAAGGCCGGCTTGGCGGCGTTCTCGTGCAGGCGGCGGACGCGGTTCATGCCGTACTCGTAGAAGTCGAAGTCGAGCTTCGACTTGCGCACCTGGATCATGGCCCAGATGCTCCACCACAGGTCGGCGACGATCTTGTGCAGCATCATGCGCGCGTAGGCCACCTCGTCGAAAGCGCCGCAGTACCGCGTGATGATGAAACGTTCCTCGTCCTCAGACAAGGGGTGCTCGACGCAGAAGTCGCCCAGATCGAAGTACGGGTCGGTCTGGCCGCCGTACTCCCAGTCGATGACCCACATCCTGCCGCTCGCCTCGAGCATGAAGTTCTCGGAGAGCAGGTCGCAGTGGCAGGCCACGTTGGCCGGCGGATTACGCTTCATCGCCTGTTCGATGTCGTCGCCGAGCGCGAGCATCCAGTCGATGTCGTCGGGGAACGTAGCGCCGACGCTGCGCGCCTTCTCCAGATACTCGCGGATCATGTCGAAGACGTAGATCTCGTTCACGAACGTGGCCCTGTCGTGGTACTGCCGTACCGCGTCGACGACCTTCTCCAGACGGTCGGGGTGGCCGGCGAGGTCCTCGGGATGCATCGTCTGGGCGTCGATGAACGGCACCACGGTGCACATCTCGGGCTCGAGGCTGTAGAGCACCGGCGGCGAGACGCCGGCCTCGGAGGCCGAGAGCGCGTTCTTGTGCTCGACCTCGCGGTCGATGAACAGGTCGCTCCCCTGGCCGGGGATGCGCATGACGTACTTGCCGCCCCAGGGCAGGTCCGCGCGGCCGCTCACCGTGACGACGTAGTTGTGGTTGGTGATCCCCCCGCCCAGCGTCTCGTACTTGACGTCGAGACCCTGCCAGTCGGGGATGCGGGCGATCGCCGCCTCCGGGGTCAGATGCTCCACCACTGCCACCTCGTCCACCCTTTCGTCGCCTTCTGCGTGCGTCACGCCGGGACCACCTCACACTGGGGCCCGGCGCGCTGGATCTGCTTCACCAGCGCGGGATCGATGCCGTCGTCGACCAGGACCACGTCGATCTGGTCGAGCGGGCAGATGACCATGGGGCCGACCAGCCCGATCTTGCTGGAGTCGGCCAGCACGATGACCTCGCCGCGGGTGCGGCGGATCATCGCCAGTTCTATCGTCGCGATCGCCATGCTCGGCGTCGTGAGCCCGGCGCGCAGGTCGAGGCCGTCGGCGCCGAGGAACGCCTTGTCGGCGTAGACCTGGCCGATCATGTCGAGCGGCCAGTTGCCGTCCACGGCGTCGAGTTGCGGCCGGTAGAGACCTCCGAGGAACAGCACCTCGAGCTTGAGGCCGCGCGCCGCCGACGCCACGGCCAGGCTGTGCGTGACCACGCGCGCCTCGAGTTCGGGGTCGACGTGCCGCAGGATGTTCACGACCGTCGTGCCCGAGCCGAAGAACACGGTGTCCTGCGGCTCGATCATCTCGGCGGCCGCGGCGGCGATGGCGTCCTTCTCCGCGGCGTTCGCGACCAGGGCGTCTTCCCAGCGCGGTTCCGTCGTCAGTTGCCGCTTCATGACGGCGCCGCCGTAGGTGCGGTCGAGCACGCCCTCCTGCTCGAGCAGCAGCAGGTCGCGGCGGATGGTGATCTCGGAGACGCCGAGGTCTTCGCTCAGCGTGGGCACGCGGACGGCGCGCTGGTCCTTGAGGGCGGCCACGATGCGGGCGCGGCGCTCGGCCGGGAGCATCTCACGCGGAGCTGGTGTGGCCACCTTGTCTCCCTTCGAGGTCCTGCGCCTTCTGGCCAATGTTCACCATCAATCATGACCGGTCAAAGATGATCGCATCCTACGACCGGATGATCGTGTGTCAAGAGCCGATTGCTCGTCTTACGCTGATTGATCGTGAATGTTCTGCTCACAGCAGTGACTGATGTTGAACGAACGCTCAGCGAGCCCGGAGGCGGCCCGGGCGGGATGCAGGCCGCCGCGCCTGCGCATAGAGTACGGCCATGCCGCGCACGCTCACTCCCGTCCTGCTGCTCGCGCTGGTCCTCCTGGCAGCCCTCGGGGCCCTCGGCCTCGCGACCGGCGCCTCCGCGGCCTCGCCACTCGCCACTCCGTCGCCGTCACCGGCCCCATCCCCCGCGGCCGGGAGCGACTCCGGGCTCTCGATCGTCGACGCCGTGGTCCTCGGCGTCGTGGAGGGCGTCACCGAGTACCTGCCGGTCAGCTCCACGGGTCACCTGCTGCTGGCGGCCGAGGCCCTCGGCCTCACCGGTACGGAGGAGAAGAAGGCCGCCACCGACGCTTACGTGATCGTCATCCAGTTCGGCGCCATCCTGGCGGTGCTCGTCCTGTACTGGCGCCGCGTCTGGAGCATGCTGCGCGGCCTCGCCGGCCGCGACCCGGCCGGCCGGCGCCTGGCGATCGCCCTCATCGCCTCGGTGATCCCGGCGGTGCTGATCGGCGTCCTCGGCGAGCAACTGCTCAAGGACTACCTCTTCCACCTCTGGCCGATCACGGCCGCCTGGCTCGTCGGCGGCGTCGTCATCCTCGCCGTGGTGCGCAACGACAAACGCTCCGGGCGCGACTCCTACGCAGGCGATGCCCTCGAGGAACTCACCGCCCGCAAGGCGCTCGTCATCGGCGTGCTCCAGTGCGTCGCCATGTGGCCCGGCGTGAGCCGCAGCCTCATCACCATCCTGGGAGGCCGCCTGGTGGGCCTCAGCACGCAGGCGGCCGTGGAGTACAGCTTCCTGCTCGGCCTGGTGACGCTCACCGGAGCCTCGATCTACGAGACCGCCAAGGAGGGCGGCGCGATCATCGACACCCTCGGGGTGGTCGCGCCCCTCGTGGGCATCGTGGCCGCCTTCGTCGCCGCGGCGCTCTCCATCAAGTGGATGGTCGGCTACCTCAACAGGCACACGCTCGCCATCTTCGGCTGGTACCGCATCGGCCTCGCCTTCGTCGTCGCCGCGCTCATCCTGGCCAAGGTGCTCTGACCGGCCGGCGGCCGGCACTCCCGGCGCCGCCCTCGGCCCCGCCACCTCCACCGCCCTCACCCCGCCCACCGCCCCACCCCACCCACCGCCCTCACCCCACCCACCGCCGCTCGGCCGAACGGCGCCGCGTGCCCGTGGCGTGACCGCCGGGCATAACCAGTAGCCAAGCGCGGAGGAGGTCGAGATGCGCGACACGTACGACGTCCTGGTGATCGGCAGCGGCACGGCCGCTCAGAACGTGGCGCCGCGCTGCGCGCAGGAGGGCCTGCGGGTGGCGGTCGTCGACCGCCTGCCCTACGGCGGGACCTGCTCGCAGCGCGGCTGCGACCCCAAGAAGGTGCTGCTGGCGGCCGCCGAGGCCGTGAGCCGGGCGCGCGGCTTGGACGGCGACGGGCTCGTGGGCCGGCCCCGCGTCGACTGGCCGGCCCTCGTGGCGCGTAAGCGCACGTTCACCGCTCCCGTCCCCGCGCGCATCGAGGACTGGCTGCGGGGGGCCGGCGCGGAGACGCTGCACGGCACGGCCCGCCTCCGCGGCCGGCACGAGGCGGAGGTGGACGGCCGCGTCCTCGAGGCGCGGGACGTGGTGCTGGCGACCGGCGCCCGGCCGCTGGACCTGGGCGTGCCGGGCGCGGACCTGCTCACCACGAGCACGGAGTTCCTCGAGCTGGACGAGCTGCCGCCGCGCATCTGCTTCGTCGGCGGCGGCTACATCTCGTTCGAGTTCGCCTGGCTCGCGCACGCGGCGGGCGCCGAGGTGACCGTGCTGCACCGCTCGGCGCACGTGCTCAAGGGCTTCGACCCGCAGCTCGCGGACGTGCTCGTCGAGCGCTACCGCTCCCTGGGCATCGACGTGCGCACCGAGGCGCCGGTCCACGAGGTGGTCCGGCGGGGGGATGAGCTCGTCGTGATCAGCGACGCCGGGGAGTTCGCCGTCGACCTCGTCGTCCACGGCGCCGGCCGGGTCGCCGACCTCGGCGAGCTCGGTCTCGAGGAGGCCGGCATCGCGGCCGGCCCGCGCGGTGTGCGCGTGGACGAGCACCTGCGCAGCGTGGACGACGAGCACGTCTGGGCGGCCGGCGACGCCGCAGACAAGGGCCTGCCGCTCACGCCGGTGGCATCCAAAGAGGGCAAGGTCGTGGCCGCCGGGATCCTCGGTGAGGCGGCCACCTACGACGGTCGCGCCGTGCCCAGCGTCTGCTTCAGCGACCCGCCTCTCGCGGCCGTCGGCATGAGCACCGCCGAGGCCGCCGAGCGCGGCGGCGCCGTCCACGTGGAGCGCGCCGACGCGAGCTCCTGGTTCAGCCAGCGGCGCGTCGGCCAGACGCACGCCGGCATGGCGGTCGTGACCGAGGCCGCCGGCGGGCGCCTGCTGGGCGGCCACCTGCTGGGCGTCAACGCCGACGAGGTGGTCAACGTACTGGCGCTGGCCATCCGCCACGGCCTCACCGCCTCGGACCTCACGGCGATGACCTGGAGCTACCCGACGGCGACGTCGGACCTGCCCTACGTGCTCGGCTGAGGACCGAGGCGAGCCACCTCGCACGGGCGCGCCTCGGCGCTCGGGCCTTCCTTCCTCCCTCGGGACCCCATCGGACCAGGAGTCGACGGAGGTCGGCCACGGACGGGGCCGCGGATGGGGCAGACTAGGAAGAGAGAGGGGGAGCGGGGCGAGGCGGAAGGCGAGCAAGCATGGCAGTGGAGCGGATCAGAGTCCTCATCGCCGACGACCACGAGATGGTGCGGGAGGGCCTCAAGGTGCTCCTGCGGGGCGACCCCGCACTCGATGTCGTCGGCGAGGCGGCCACGGGGGCCGAGGCGCTGGAGCTGGTGCGGCGGGTACACCCGCACGTCGTCCTCATGGACCTCACGATGCCGGTGATGGACGGCGCCGAGGCCACGGCGCGGATCCGCGACGAGTTCCCCGACGTGCAGGTGGTGGTGCTCTCCGGGGTCGGCGACACGGTGCTCGTGGAGGACGCGCTGGACGCCGGAGCGGTCAGCTACCTCGTCAAGGACTCACACCACGAGGTGATCGTGCAGGCGATCCACGACGCCACCGAGGGTCGCGGCCGCGTCGACGGCAGCGCGCTGCCTTCGATCCTCAGCCGGCGCCGCTCCAAGGCGGGCAGCGACCTCACCAGCCGTGAGCTCGAGGTCCTCGCCCTGCTGGTCGAGGGTCTCAGCAACGCGGAGATCGGCGCCCGGCTGCACCTGAGCACGGCGACGGTGCGCCTGCACGTGGGGCACCTGCTCGCCAAGCTCGAGGCGCCCAACCGCACCGCGGCGGTCGTGATCGCCCTGGAGAACGCGATCGTCTGAGGGCGCCGCCCGGCCGCGTGCGCGTCGCTCGGCCGGGCAGGGCACAAGAAAGAGGACCGCGCGGCTCCTGCGAGCCGCGCGGTCCTCTGAAGAGTCAGACTCTGGAGCCGGCGCTACGAGATGACGCGGACGTTCGTCGCCTGGGGCTTGTTGTTCTTGCCGGTGCCCGCCTCGAACGAGACGGCCTGGCCCTCTTCCAGCGACTTGAAGCCCTCGCTCTGGATCTCGGAGAAGTGGACGAACAAGTCCTCACCGTCCGCCTGCTCGATGAAGCCGTAACCCTTGCTCGCGTTGAACCACTTCACTTTGCCTGTAGCCATGTCAATCAATTCCCTTCGCCCACACTCGGGCAAAAAAAACGTGACGAACCGCTCTGAAATGCGGTGTGTCACGTCGCAATTCCGCGGGCCCAACTCGACCCGTCGCACGAAAGTATAGCAGAACCCGGTGGATCGTGCGTGGCCGGGCGCAGGCACGCACGCCCCGGACCGCGGGCGTCCAACGGGGCCATCGCGAGCCTGCTACACTGGTCACCTCGCTCCGCTCGTCGCCTGACGTCCTTCTCGACTCGGCGCCCGCGTCGCCCGCCGCGAGCGGCGGATGCCGGCGCCCCGGTCCCCTCCGCACACTGGCCGTCCGCACCCTGGGCGCAGGACCGACGCAGGAGCGAGCGCTTGCCCTCACCGCCGACGCCAGACGACACCACGGCACCCCCCGATCTGCTCGACTGCGCTGAGGTCACGTGCCTCATCGAGGAGGGCAACGAGGTCGGGTGCCTCAGCAGCGTCGCCGTCACGACCGCCCTGCACGACGTCGAGATCACGGCGGAGCAGCTCGAGAACCTGCTCCTCGCCCTGGCCGAGATGGGCATCGAGATCGTCGAGGACGACGACGCCGCGAGCGCCGCCGCGGCCCCCGCGCCCGGCGAGGAGCACGCCGCGCCCGAGGCCGCACTCGACCTCACCATCAAGTCCGTCAGCAGCGACCCCGTGCGCCTGTACTTCCACGAGATGGGCAAGGTCCCGCTGCTCACCGGCGTCGAGGAGGTCGCGCTCGCTCGGCGCGTCGAGCGCGGCGACGCCGCCGCCCGGCGCAAGCTCATCGAGTCCAACCTCCGTCTGGTCGTCAGCATCGCCAAGCGGCACGCCGGCAGAGGCCTGCCGCTGCTCGACCTCATCCAGGAGGGCAACCTGGGGCTGATGCGCGCCGTGGAGAAGTTCGACTACCGGCGCGGGTTCAAGTTCAGCACCTACGCCACCTGGTGGATCCGCCAATCGGTGACGCGGGCGCTGGCCGACCAGTCGCGCACCATCCGCGTGCCCGTGCACATGGTCGAGAGCATCCAGACCTACGTGCGCGTGCAGCGGCTGCTCATCCAGCAGATCGGCCGCGAGCCGACTCCCGAGGACATCGCCGCCGAGATGGGCGTCACGCCGGCGAGGGTCCGCGAGATCCAGCGGATCAGCCAGGAGCCGGCGAGCCTGCACCAGACGGTCGGCGACGAAGGGGACTCCCAGCTCGGCGACTTCGTGGAGGACACACGGGCCGCGGCGCCGGCGGAAGAGGCCGCGGCCAGCTGCCAGCGCGACGAGCTCACGACCGTGCTCGGCACGCTCTCCGGCCGCGAGCACGCCGTGCTCCGGCTGCGCTTCGGCCTCGACGACGGCCGGCCGCGCACGCTCGAGGAGGTCGGCCAGGAGTTCGGCGTCACACGCGAGCGCATCCGCCAGATCGAGGCGCGCAGCCTCTCCAAGCTCAAGCTCGCGCGCGAGGCGCAGCGTCTGCGCGAGTACCTCGAGTAGGAGCCGGAGAGCCGGCGCGCGCCTACCCTCCGCCGCGCGCGCCGGCCGCCCTGATCGCCTCGCCGTCGAACACCGGCACGACCTCCACCTGGTCGCAGGCGAACGAGTACGGGAGCACGTCGTCCAGCCCCAGCCGCTTCAGGCGGTGGCGCTGCGCGGCCTTGTCGATGTAGCCCAGCACGTCGCCCTCGGCCGCGCTCCAGAGGTCCAGCGAGGCGTGAGCCGAGTCGCACTCGGTCCGGAACAGGCCCGTCTCCAGCAGCCTGCGCGTCAGCGCCCCGGCGAACAGGGTGTCCTCGAGGCAGAACTTGTTCTTCCAGCCCGAGCACAGCACGACCACGTCCTTGTGCCGGTCCGCGAGCCACTCCGTCAGGGCCGAGATGTTGATGAAGGCGCCGATCGCGATGGCGCTTGCGCCGCCCGCGATGTGGAGCGCCCGCGTCCCGTTCGTCGTGCAGTAGACGAGCGTCCTGCCGCCGATCGCCTCTCTGGTGAAGCTGAACGCGGAGTTGCCGAAGTCCGCCCAGTCGAGCTGCACGCCGTCCTTCTCGGATGCGACCAGATACCCCTGCGACTTGAGCTCGCGAGCCTCCTCGTGCGTCGCGACCGGGATGATGGCCTCCACGCCGTTGGCGACGGCAGTGCAGATGGTGGTCGTGGCGCGCAGGACGTCCACCAGCACCACGACGAAATCCCCCGTCGTCACGATGTCCTCGAACAGCTTAGGCGAGAAGCAGACCTCGACCGACCTCGTGTCCTGCACGTGCGTCATTCCATCCCCCCCTGGCGCGCTTGGGCCGAAGGCCGTGTCAACTGCAGCCTGTACTTGCAGTCAGCGCACGATGACTGAGCAACGGACGATAGCAGACGGGCCTCCTCGGGACGCGCCTTCTCGCGTAGCATGGGCGGACCATGGGCAGTCACATCCGCTACATCGTGCTCACCGACGTCCACCTGGGCGCCGGCAACAGCATCCTCACGCAGGTGCAGCCGGGCAAGACGGTGGCCGACACCCACTACCCCAGCCCGGCGCTGCTCTCCCTGGCCGACTGCCTGCGGTCGCTGGTCTCGGGCTGCAACGGCTCCGGCCGGCCGCCGACGCTCATCGCGGCCGGCGACCTCATCGACCTGGCGCTCTCCGCCGCGGAGCGGGCGCTGCCGGTCTTCGGCATGTTCGCCGAGGCGCTCATGGCGGGCGACGAGCCCGTGATCGACGACGAGGTGATCCTCCTCCCCGGCAACCACGACCACCTGACGTGGGACTACGCGCGGCAGCGCTGGCTCGAGGACCGGCTGGTCGCCGCCGGTGGTCGTCTCGACGGCGCCCCCAGCCACCGCATCGGCCCCATGCTGCTCGACCGGGAGCCCGCCATCGTCTCGGTCCCGCTCACGGCGCTGCTGCGCGCGTCCGCCCGGCGCCCCGGGGCGAGCGTCCGGGTGCTCTACCCCGACCTCGCCCTTCCCTCGGCCGACGGGCGGCGGCTCGTGCTGGTCACGCACGGCCACTACATCGACCCGGTGTGCACCAGCATGTCCGAGTTCGCGCGCCTGTTCGCGCCGCACGCCAAGCTCCCGGCGGACGCCGAGACGCTGGAGCGCGAGAACTGGCCGTGGATCGACTTCTTCTTCTCCTCGATGACGCGCTCCGGCAGACCGGGAGAGATGGTCGAACTGATCTACGAGGCGCTGCAGGACGAGCAGGCGTTCGAGCGCATCGTCGACGCCGTGGCGCGCAACGTGACCATCGACCAGGGGCGCCTGAAGGGCGGCGCCGAGCGCTGGACGATCAGGCACGTGGCCGGCGGGCTCGCCGGCAAGCTGGCGGCCGCGCGCGAGCGTGGCGACCAGAGCGGGGTGCTGAGCCCAGGCGCCCGCAGGGCGCTCGGCACCTACATCGGCGCCCTGCGCCAGCGGGTCGAGACGGACCTGGGCGGGCCGCCGGACGACGCCTCCCTGATCCTCGGCCACACGCACAAGCCGTTCGCCGAGTGGTGGGCCGACGACGCCTGGCCCGCCGGCGGCCTCGGCGTGCTCAACACCGGCGGCTGGGTGGTCGACCACCGCGACCCGAGCCCGCTGGAGGGCGGCGCCGTGGCGCTGGTGGACGACGACCTGAACGTGGCTCTGGTGCGCCTCTACCAGCAGGTCGAGGACCCCTCGGCGTGGAGCATCACCGTCGAGACCGCGGACGACCGCGCCGAGGAGTTCGCCGAGCGCCTGCACGGGCGGATCGACACGGGCGCGCCACCCTGGAGCGCGTTCGCAGCCGACGCGGCGGGACTCGTCCTCGCGCGCCGCCGCGAGCTCGAGACGGCTCTCTCGGAGGAGCTGCGCAACCTCGACGCCTGAGCGGCGCCGTTCGAGGCGCTCGGGGAACACCGAGAGATGGTGGACCCGACCAGACAGCACTCAAAGGCCATCCCCGCTCGCTCGCGGTCTTCCGGCTCGGCCATCTCAGCTCTCCGCACCCCTGTGCGCGACTGCGTACACGGCCTTGGCGATCTGGAGATCCTGCACAGCCACACCCGTGAGATCCACGATGGTCAGCTGATCGTCCGAGGTGCGTTTCGGCGCAAGCCCCGAAATGGTGGAGCCCAGCTCGACGATGCGCTCGACCGCCACTGACCCATCCCGCAGGGCGTGGGCTATCTCTCCACGTTCGGCACACTGCGCAATGCTGTCCGCGACGACGATGTCCGCCTTTGCCAGCAACCCCGTCTCAAGTTCCTGCTTGCCGGGCGTGTCGGCGCCGACCGCGGTGATGTGCGTTCCCGGACGAACGTCGGCGACTGACAGCACCGGCTGACGTGCCGGGGTGGTGGTGACGATGAGGTTGCAGGCCGCTCCTACCTCGGCCGCACTCTCCACGACCTCCACCGAGTAGCCGCTCGCCTCCATCTCAGCCTTGTAGGCGACCGAATGCTCCATCGGCGTCGCGTACACGGTGACGTCCCGACATGGTGTGGCGTGACGGAGATAGCGGACCTGGAGACGCGCTTGAGCGCCTGCACCGACGACGCCGATGCGCCTGACCTTCGAGGGAGCAAAGAACTTCGCCGCAATCGCACCGGCGGCAGCAGTCCGCACGCGGGTGAGGAGGCCACCGTCGAGCAGGACGATCAACGGCTTCCCCGTGTTCTTGTCGAAGAGCAGCATCAAGCCGTCGCCGACCGGCAGGCCGAGCTCCGGATTGTCGTAGAAGCCGGAGGCGATCTTGACCACGTAGAACGGATCACCCTGAAGGTAGCCGTACTTGATATGCACATCACCGCGCGGCTGCTCGAAGGACAACTCGCCGACGGGAGGAATGACCGCATCGCCTCGCGAGTAGGCGGCAAATCCCTCCTCGATCCATGGAAGGACGTCAACGTCGGGCAGGAGTGCCTCAATGGCAGTCACGTCGAGTAGTTGCGTGCTCATGTGAGTCCCGCCCTCTTGCGCCAGGCGCGCCCCAGCAATATCTCCACGACCGCCCGGGCGCAGAATTGCGCTCCCATCCCGTTCACGTCGTACTCGGGCCCGAGTTCGCAGACGTCGAAGCCCACAAGACGCTCGCGAGAGAGAGCACGCAGAGCGATCATCATCTCGTCCATCGTGAGGCCCCAGATCTCGGGCGCCTTCTGGCCGGGTACTGCCGAGGGCTCCATGACGTCGATGTCGAGTGACACGTAGATGCCATCAGTCTCGTCGCTCGCGACCTCGATCGCCTCGGCGACGACGTCCGCGATGCCACGTCCCTTGACCTGGTCGATCGTGAAGATCTTGATATCGAGAAGATCTGCGACGGCGCGCTCGTAGAGAGTTGTCCTGACCGAGCGGATGCCGATCTCGGCGAGGTTCCGTGGAGAGAAACCGTCCAACTCCATCGACTTGCGCCATTGCACCGAAGCCCAGCACTCATCGGTATCTGAAAGATCAGCGTGGGAGTCGAAGGAGATGACCCCGATGCGTTTGCGCTCGCCGGCGCCCAGGATGCCGCGGATAGCAGGGATGGGAGTGGTGTGGTCCCCGCCAAGCAGTATCGGGAGGGCGCCGGCGCGAACCGCATCGGCCACTTTCGCGGTCGCACGCGCGATTGAGATCTCCGTATCGCTCGGGTCGATGACCACGTCGCCGTAGTCCACGACTGTGATCTGGTCGTCCATCGTGAGGTCTGGGTCGACCTCCGGAAACCAGCCGCGATTGTGATGCCGGGAGTAGTAGAGCGAGTACTGACGGATGGAGGCTGGAGCGTCGTCCGCACCCATGCGCCAATAGACGGAGTTGGCCGGAGGCCGCGACACCGTGGCAGGCGCCGAGACAGAGGGACTCTTGGCCGTCCTACCCTCAAAGCCAAATCCGATGACTGCTGCGTCGGCACCAAAGAGCTGCTCCGGCTTCCTTACAAGGGGCATCTCCATGAACGTCGGCACGTCGTCATGGAAGATGTCCTCGAGGCTTCGGTCACGGCGCACCTCAGTGCCGGTGGTCAGCTCCGCAGCGCGTTCGAAAGCAGCCTCTACCCTGGCGATCTTGGAGTCGTTGTCTTCGGAGGCAATCATGTCCATAAGGTTGCGGTCTCCTCTCCGATGAATCGATGATGCGCGGCGCGTGAGCTCGTTCTCAGCTGCTTGCCGCCAACGTCGCGTAGGCCGCGGCGACCTCTTCTAGGCCTTCCTTCAGACCCTTCGCGCCGTAGCCGATGCGCAGATGGCCGTCCAGGCCGAAGGCACTTCCCGGGACCGTCAGGACGCTGCGGTCGCGGAGAATGCGTTCCACGAGCTCTTGCGAAGGCATGTCGAGTCCGTACCGGAGGAATGCGACGCCGCCGATCCGCGGCGGCACGAACTCGAAGTCCTTCGAGTTCGAGGCCACCCAATCCTCGAGCACCTGCAAGCTCGCACACGAAATGGCCCTGTTGCGCTCGCGAATCGAGCTCATCTTCTCTGGCTGAAGTGCCAGACGAGCCAGGCGGTCACCCAGCGCAGTGGCTGTGATTGTGGTGTAGTCGTGGTAGGCCCAGATCGTGTCGATGAGATCGACTGGCGCGACGATCCAACCGATGCGCAATCCCGGAAGCGCGTAAGCTTTCGAGAGGCTGCCGACTGCGATGAGCCTCTCATAGCCGCCCCACATGGTTGTGGTCACGTCACCGACCAGCTCGGCGCCACGGTATACCTCGTCAGAGATCAGCCAGGCTCCCACCCGCTCCGCCGCTGCCACGAGCGCAGACTGTTCTGCGTCACCCAGGATGGCCCCCGTCGGGTTATTGGGGTTGGAGACGTAGATCGCTTTCGTTCGGGGAGTGACCACCCGCTGGAGCTCGTCGAGATCGAGTGCCCAACCGCGATCCTCATCGAGCCTGCACGTCACGATTCGCGCGCCGAACACCTCAGCCAGTCCCGCAAACTGCATGTAGTTCGGTACGACGACCACGACCTCGTCGCCGCGCTCGACAAGGTGCCACGCGACCACGAAGCCGCCCTCGGTCGACCCATTCGAGACGAGGATGTTCTCCGGTTCGCAGCCCGCGTAGAGCCGGCAGATGGCCTCCTTGAGTTCCTTCGTCCCATTCGTCTGGATGTAGCGAAGCTGGGTGGTCTCGTAGACCTCGCGCAGCTCCTCGGGAGTGACAAGCTCTTCAAACGTCAGCGCGGCCACTCCACTTGGACTGAGGTCAAAGGTGACTTCGTTCTGCCACCGCGACATCAGCCGCTCGCACTGAAAGGGAACGATCCTCACGCACCACCTCCACTCCGCCCTCAGTCAGTCCAGTCCGAACTGAGTGAAGCTTGGTCAACATAACCGTTATTATCTCCTCAGGCTGTTCGCCCTTGTCAAGCGGTCGACTATCATCAGACCAAGGTCTTGCGGTCTGGGATAGCAGTCGTGGGCGTGTCAGAACGACGACGTGATCATGAGGAGCAGCGAATGCCTGTGGCGCTGGACAAAGATCGTCAGAACGCGAGGAGAATGGAGGTGGCTCGCGGCGCGGCCAGGGTGCTGGCCAGGGACGGTTTGGCGCGTGCGAGCATGCGGGCTATCGCCGATGAGCTTGGCTGCACCGTCGGCGTACTGACCCATTACTTCAGAGACAAAGATCAGCTCTTGCTCTTCGTACACCAGTACGTTGTCAGCGAGATATTCGGGGATGCCCTGGCAGCCGCCAGAGGCCTCCCGGCGCCGCAGCGCATCGAGGCCATCCTCATGAACGCCTTGCCCGACAATCCGGAGCGCCTGGAGCGGTGGAAGACCTGGATTGCTTTGCTGGGCCCGACAATCCGTCGAGGGACGTTGCTCCCCGTGGAGGAGTCGGAGAACCAGCGATTCCTCGATGAGCTTGAGAAGGAACTGAAGGCAGCCCAGAACTGCGGACTTCTTCGAGACGGCGTGGATCCGACCGGTGAACCGCGCGCCATCATGTCGTTCCTCGACGGGATCGCGGTCGATACCGTGCTTCACCCGACGCTCTATCCGCCCGCCACGCAGCGCTGGCTCGCTAGGCGTTACCTGGCCGGGCTGACGAGCGAGAGCATTGGCTGACGTCTTCCCGCATTCATGGAGAACGTGTCGTTTGGTCGGTTCGGTCTGCCGAACTCGTTGCCGACAGCCTTGAAGATCAGTGCGTGACGACGGGCTCTTCTTCTGACGATGTTGGTGGGCCCAGCAGGACTCGAACCTGCGACCGATCGATTATGAGTCGACTGCTGTAACCAGCTGAGCTATAGGCCCGCGGGTCAATGATACGCTTC
Source organism: uncultured Thermoleophilia bacterium (assembly GCA_963709635.1). GTDB lineage: Bacteria > Actinomycetota > Thermoleophilia > UBA2241 > UBA2241 > CAIXSE01. The sequence continues at coordinate 3,488 of CAVPXA010000036.1, read as the reverse complement.
GCGGCACGGCGCGTCAGGGCGATCTCGGGAGGTTGGGGCATGGCTGAGCAGGGACCCTCGCGGAGCGACCTGCTGGACCTCGAGAAGGTGCGGACCTCGCAGGTCATCCGCATCACGGCGACGATCACCCTGACCGTCCTGGCGATCGTGGGCATCCTCCAGTTCCTGGCGCAGATCCGCACGATCCTGCTCTGGGTGCTCATCGGCGTCATCCTCGCGGTGGCCCTCCAGCCCGCCGTCGGCTGGCTGGTGCGTCACCGCTGGAACCGCATCCTTGCGTCGCTGCTGGTCTCCTTCGCCACGGTCGCCGTGCTCGTGGCCGTCGTGGTCGTCGTGGCCTGGCCCGTCGTCCAGCAGTCGGACGACTTCATCCGCGCGCTGCCCAGCACCGTCGACAGCGTCTTCAAGCCCGGCGGCGCGCTCAACTACTTTGAGGTGAAGTTCCACGTCCTCGAGCGCCTCTCGGCGATCACGCCGGGTCAGGTCACGCGGCTGCTGGCCGGCAACCAGGACACGATCGTAGGAGCCCTCTCGAAAGCGGCGTCGATCGTCGCCGCGACGATCACGATCCTGACGATCATGGTCATGCTGCTGATCGAGGGCCCGCGCGCCTGGAAGGCCATCCTCGACTCCCTGGTGGACGAGGAGCGCACCTGGGGCGAGCGCATCGGTGAGAACTTCCTGCGCGCGACCGGCGGCTACGTGCGCGGCAACCTGGCGATCAGCTTCGTCGCCGGCATCGCCTCCTACATCGTCCTCAAGATCATGGGCGTGCCCTACGCGGAGACGCTCGCCGTGCTGGTCGCCGTCCTCGACATCGTCCCACTCGTAGGCGCGACCATCGGCGCGGTGATCGTCTGCATCGTCGGGTTCGCCACCGGCGGCGCCGTGGACGGCATCGTGCTGGTCGTCTACTTCGTCCTCTACCAGCAGTTCGAGAACAACGTGCTGCAGAACGTCGTCTACAGCAAGACGGTGTCCCTGAGCCCGCTGATCGTGTTCATCGCCGCCCTGGTCGGAGCCGCGCTGGGCGGCATCGTCGGCGTGCTCCTCGCGATCCCGCTCGTGTCGGCCGGCTGGGCGCTGGCTCGAGACCTCATCGCGCTGAGGCAGGCGCGACACGCGGCACGGACCGAGGCGGACGACCTCGGTCACGGCGCCTCGCCCCACCTGGCGCCGCCTGCCGAGGCCGGCGTGCCTGGGGGTCCGGCCGCCAGCTGAGTCCAGCGGCGCGCGGCGCCGGGCTACCTGTTCCGCCGCACCTCGACCAGCGTCGAGAGCAGGCGCGCGCCTCGGCTGGGGAGCGTCGGCTCGGGGCTGGTGAGCACGTTGGCCGACCCGGCGATGTCACAGCCGTCCTCGTCGAAGCTCGGCTCGACGCCGGCGAGCAGCGAGACGACCCCCGGCATGACGTCGCGGGTCACGCGGCAGGCGCAGCGCAGCCGGCCGCGCTCGTTCTCCACAAGCACCTCGTCGCCCTCGGCGACACCTCGGGCAGCGGCGTCGGCGGGGTTGATCCACAGGGTCCGGTCGTCGCGCGCGCGCACCCACGGCAGCGCGGCGAACTGCGTGTGCACGCGCAGCCGCGACTTGGGTGAGATGAAGTAGAGCGGCGACTCCAGCGCGGGCCCGAGCACCCGCGCCTCCGGGACCTCGGAGAGCCCCGCCGCCGCGCAGGCCGCCCCGGCGAGCTCCACGCGCCCCGAGGGCGTCGCCAGCGGGGCTCCCTCCGGGTCGGCGGCGAACTCGGCGAGCCCCACGCGCTCGCGGTCGGCGCCCCAGTGGATGCCGGTGCGCCGGAACTCCTCGGGATCCCCCACGTCCGAGCCCTCCAGGAAGTGGTCCAGCCACGCCGCCGCGTCCCGGCCCTGCGTGAACGCCGTGCCGCACCCGCTCGCCTCGGCGAGGTCGGCGAAGATGTCGTAGTCGTCCCTGGCCAGCCCGGGAGCGGCGGCCACGCGGTGCGAGTACAGCAGGTAGTCGGCCGAGGTGAACACGATGTCGCTGCGCTCCAGCCAGTGGGTGGCCGGGAGGACGACGTCGCAGTAGCGGGCCGTCGTCGTCAGGAAGAGGTCGTGGCAGACGGAGAACTCGAGCGCGAGCATGGCGCGGATGTTCAGGGCGACGTCCGCGCCCTGGACCACGTAGTTGCCGCCGGTGTCGTAGGCCGCCTTGACGTCCACGGGGTGGCCGCCGGCGCGGCCGTGCAGCACGGCGCCGGCCCAGTCGTTGCAGGGGATGCCGGCGGCCGCGGGGTTGGGCGGTACCGGCATGCTGCCCACGCGAGGCTTGGGGAGGCCGCCCCAGGTGCGGCCGCCGCTCGACCCGCCCGGGCGGCCGAGGTCGCCGGTCACGGTCTGCAGGGCGATCGCGAGACGTAGGCCCCCTCGCCGCCCAGCGTGCGCTGGAAGGAGAGCCCGGGGACGAGCGCGACCGGCCGGTGGCGCGCCCACGCGCGCGCGAGCGCGCGGATGCGCTCCGCCGGCACGCCGCAGACGCCGGCGGCCCACTCCGGGGTCGCAGGACCGTCTGCGCCGGGGTCCTGCCCCAGCCCCCGTGCCCCCGGTCAGCCGGGCGCCTCCCAGCCGTTCGCGTGGGCCGCCACGAACCCCTCGTCGACGGCGCCGCCGGTGATGAGCTCGTGCAGCAGCGCCAGCATGAGGGCGCTGTCGGTGCCGGGGAGCACCGGCAGCCACTCCGTGCCGAGCAGCCTCGCCGTGGTGGTGCGACGCGGGTCGACGACCACGACCGGCACGCCACGCTGCTTCGCCTCCCGCACGCGCGCCCGCCACTCCGACCCCATGATGCAGTCCACCAGGTTGGCGCCCCAGAGAACGATCATCGACGAGTGGCCCAGCGTCGCCGGGTCGACGCCGGCGTACTGCGTGCCGAGCACGACCGGCTGGGTGAAGCTGGAGGCCGCCGAGCTGTACGTGGACGTCTGCTCCACGTGCCCGCCGCTGAGGTTGAGGTAGCGGGCGGTGAGGTCGTCGGTGTCGTGCAGCGCGCCGCGACACGAGCCCGACCCGCCGAGCGCCAGGATCGAGGCGGCGCCGTGCCGCTCGCGCACACGCGCGAGACCCTCGGCGACGAGCCCGAGCGCTTCGTCCCAGCCGGCCTCGCGGAAGCGGCCCGAGCCCCGCGGCCCGGTGCGCACCAGCGGCTGGGTCAGGCGGTCCTCGGCCTGCTGCTGCCGCCAGGCCTGGAGCCCGCGCACGCAGCCCCGCAGATACGGGCCACCCGCCGGGTTGTTGGCGATCCGCACGACACGGCCGTCGCGGACGGTCGCGAGCAGCGGGCAGCCGCCGCCGCAATCCCGGTTACAGGCGACCGGTACGGTCGTCGCCGCGCTCGCCGTCATCGTCCGTCTCCTCCGCCGTCGCCATCCTCATCGGCGCCGCGGTCGTCGTCGTCCGCGTCGCCGTCCTCGGCATGAGGATACCGGACGAAAGGGGGCCGGCGCCGCTCGCGCGGCCCCGGCCCCGGGG
>CAVPXA010000035.1:0-62679 GCA_963709635.1 uncultured Thermoleophilia bacterium | reverse complement strand
ACGTTCGTCAGACTCGCCGGCGAGAGCGTGTAGTCGCCGGCAAGGGTGCCGGTCGCCGGTGAGTGTCATCGTGCCCACGCTGCTGTCGCCCGGCTCCATGCCGGTCGCCTGGAGCATCACCTGACCGTTGCGGTTGTTCACGTGGCCGAACGTCCCGGCGATGAACACGTTGGAGTCGTTGACGGACGCGGCGGCGAAGCTCGCGTCGGAGAGGCGCAGCGAGTGGAGCGTGAAGGCCAGGAGGGCCGCCACGCACAGACCGACGAGTCCGAACCGCAGCCAGATCCTGCGGCGAGAGGCGCTCATCGAGCCTCCGCTCGCCGCGCACGCGGTACCGCGGCGAGCGCGCACGGATGCTGCCGCTCGCCGCGGACCCACAAGACTCCCGTCTGTACGGTCGCGTCGTTGCTCATGCCTTTGCCGGGGGATCCAGGCTCGCCTGCCTTGCCCGCGAGGCGAGACTCCCCGCGGCTACTATCGACATCCGGGCCGGAAGCCTGAGGGTCCGCACTGGAACTGTTGTCTAATCAGACGAGAGAGCGTTGTCCATTCTGGCAACGCCGTCCGGTGCCTCAGACGCCGCGGCCGCTGCCCGCGAGACACGGCGCGGGCCCTTCTGTACACTCGCACCGTGACCAGACGCACCAGCCCGCTCGCGCTCTCCACGCTCGTCTTCCTCGCCGGTATCGGCTCGATGTCGACGGAGATGTGCGCGTCGCGCCTGCTCGCTCCCTACTACGGCTCGTCGACGGTGGTGTGGGCCAACATCATCGGCCTGATCCTCGGCTCGCTCGCCGTGGGCTACTGGCTGGGCGGGCGCATCGCCGACAAGCATCCCTCGCCACAGCTGCTCGCCGTCGTCGTCCTGGCGGCCGCCGCCTGGGTGGCCATGATCCCCTTCGTGGCGCAGCCGTTCCTCGATCTCTCGATCAAGGGCATCGAGACGCTCTCGACGGGCGCCGTGGTCGGCTCGTTCGTGGCGTCGCTGGCCCTGTTCGCGCCCCCGGTGGTGCTGTTCGGCATGGTCACGCCGTTCGCCATCCGCCTGGCCGCGACGGGCGTGGAAGACGCGGGCCGGGTGGCCGGACGCATCTTCGCCCTCTCCACGGCCGGCAGCCTGATCGGGACCTTCGTGTCGGCCATCGTCACCATCCCGCTCATCGGCACGCAGCGCACGCTCATCGGGTCGGCGCTCATCATCGCCCTGGCAGCCGTCCCGCTCCTCGCCGGCAAGCGGCTCGCCGCCGGGCTCGTCGTCGCCGGCGTCCTCGCCGCTCTGCTCGCGCTGCCGCCCGCCGTGGTCAAGGCGCAGCCGGGGCTGCTGCACGAGGAGGAGTCGCAGTACCAGTTCATCCAGGTGGTGCAGAAGGAAGAGACGCGGTACCTCTACCTGAACGAGGGGTTCGCGGTCCACTCCATCTGGCGGCCCGACACGGTGCTCACCGGCGGCGAGTGGGACATGTTCCTCACCGCGCCGCCGCTGCTCGGCAGGCCCGCGGCGCGGGTGGCCACGCTCGGCAACGCCGCCGGCACCACGGCGCGCGCCTACGGCGTGTACTACCCGGAGGCGCGCATCGACGGCGTCGAGCTCGACCCGGCCGTCTCCGCCGTCGGCAGCCGCTGGTTCGGCCTGGACGACAACCCGCGTCTCACCGTCCACACGGCCGACGCGCGCCCGTTCCTCGCCGCCTCCGAGACGCAGTACGACCTGATCCTCATCGACGCCTACCGCCAGCCGTACGTGCCGTTCTACCTGGCGACGCGCGAGTTCTTCCGGCTCTGCCGGGAGCGGCTCGCGCCCGGCGGCATCGTCTGCCTCAACGTCTCCACCGTGCCCGGCGACCACCGCCTCGCGGAGGGGATCGCCGGCACGCTGCGCACGGAGTTCCCGCAGGTCCTCACCTGGCAGGCGCTGCGCTTCAACCAGTTCGTCGTGGGCCTCACGGCGCCGCTCTCGCGGGCGCAGGTGCGCGCCCGTCTGGCCACGGCGCCGCGCGACCTCCTCCCCGACACGCGGCTCTTCGCCGCCGACTTCTCGGAGGCCGCCGAGGCAGCGGTCCCCTGGACCGACGACCGCTGCCCGGTGGAGTGGGTCACAGACCGCATGATCGCCGCCTACGCCATCCAGGGGCAGATCTCCGGCGAGGACCTCCTCCCCACCGCCCCGGACTCGCCCTGACAGGGCGCGCCCGAGGCGCCCTGAGCGGCGTCCCCGCGACCTCTGCCGGCGCCTCCCGGGACCCTCCGCCGGGTTTAGCAGCACCCCCTCCCGGAAACTAAACGCACACAGCTGTCCGGAGCACGGTAGCTGCCGTCACGTTCAGGTGGAGGAGGCGCGTATGGAGGACAAGCCGCAGTTCCGCGTCGATTACGAGGCGACGACTCCGGAGATCGGCGTCGTCATCCTCGAGGGCGAGATCGACATCTACTCCGCGCCCGAATTCAAAGAGGTGCTGGTCAACGGCATCGAAGGCGGTGCGAAGCGGGTCATCGTCGACCTCTCCGGGGTGACGTTCATCGACTCTACGGCGCTCGGCGTACTCGTGAGCGGCGCGAAGCGCGTGCGGCCCAGGAACGGCAACCTCGACATCGTCTGCACGGATGAGAACATCATCCGCATCTTCGAGATCACCGGCCTCGACCGGATCTTCGGGATCTTCCCGAACAGGGGCGAGGCACTCAAGGCGGCGTCCGCCTGAGAGAGATGGACGCCCAAGGCGCGAGCAGTTGGCGGCGCTGATGGTCACGGGGCAGCCGCCGGGGGCGAACACATGGAGTTCCGCGGCACAAGAGCGCTACGGGGCAGCAGACTCCAGCACGTGGCCGACGCCATGCTGAAGACCAAGACATATGGAGCGGGGCGGATCTGTATGGTCGACGGGTGCGGGACCCGTCTCTCGGCCTACAACCCATCGAGCGTGTGCGCCTTGCACGGCGGTTCGTGGGAAGAGGAGTATCACCGCACCACCCGCAAGGCCACGCAGCGCGAGGAGATCGCGCGCCACTGCGCGTTCGAGCAGTGCGGCCGCGAGTTCTCGACCACCAACCCCGCCAAGAAGTACTGCAGCGACGCCTGCCGCATGAAGGCCTTCCAGGCCCGGGTGATGGAGTCCAGGCGCACCGGTGAGCACCTCATCCAGGTGCGGCGCGCCAGCTGATCGCCGCAGTCCCCGTCCGCCCGCGCCTCGCTGCCCGGGCGGACGGAACGCTTACCCGCGACCCGTGACCGGCTCCGCCGGCTAGCCTGCGGCCGCCTGGAAGGCGGGCGGGATCACGGGCAGCCGCCCGCCCACCACGCTCTGCACCGCCGCGTCGATCGTCTCGAACACAGGTATGACGTTGGGCAGGCCCACGACCCCCAGCACCTTGCGCACCTGCCCGACGGGGCGCACGAGTAGCAATTCCCGCCGCTTGGCGCGCTGTGCGGCCGAGAGGCGCACGAGGAACCCGATGAAGCTCGAGTCGATGAACGTGGTGCGGTGGAGGTCGATCACCAGGTGGTCCTGCTGGTAGAGCGGACCGAGGGTGCGACGCAGGAACCGGTCGATCTCGGGCACCGTGTCCAGGTCGAACTCGCCCTCCAGCTCGAGCACCGGCGGCCTGCCGTCGGGGACGGCGGAGAGGCGCAGGCGCGCGCCGCTGGCGGATTGCTCCCTCGGCTGGATGACACGGCGGATCACGACGGCTACCTCCCCCGGCAGGCACGGCGCGGCCAAGGCGCGCGGCGCCCGGCCCTGCGGTGCGGTGATCGTGACACGTGCGCCCCGGGAGGGACGCGTGGCCGACCCTAGGTCGCCGGACCGCGGAAGTAAAGGGTTCGCCCGGGAGGTTCGGGAGGTTCGCGCGTCATGCTCTACGCTAACCTGAGCGATGGGCACACTCTCTCCACGACGGGTCGAACCAGCCTGAGGTGAAGCTTGAGGGTGTCGCGCGGTGGCCTTTCGCCGCCGCGCGCGTCGCTACGCCCGCTCGGCGCGGGCCGCGGCCTTGAGCTTCTTGTACTTCGGCTCGCGCTCCTTGAGCAACGTGAGCACGGGACCGGAGACGAAGAAGGTGGAGTACGCACCCAGGAGGATGCCGACCAGCAACGCGAAGGCGAAGTCCTTGAGCGTCTCGCCGCCGAAGAAGAGCAGGCACACCACCGGCAGAAGGCTCATGAACGTCGTGTTCAGCGACCGGGTGAGCATCTCGACCAGCGACTCGTTCACCAGGTCGCCGTAGGTCATGCGCGTGAGCTTGCCCTCGTTCTCGCGGACGCGGTCGAAGACGATGACGTTGTCGTACAAGGAGTAGCCCATGATGGTGAGGACGGCGGCGATCGTCGCCGTGGTGACCTCGCGACCGGTGAGCGAGTAGATGCCGACGACGATCACCGTGTCGTGGACGACCGCGGCGATGGCGGAGACCGCGAACTTCCATTGGAAGCGGAAGGTGACGTAGGCGAGGATGAGCAGCAGGGCGACGCCGATGGCCTTGAGAGAGGAGCTGACGACCTGCCGGCCGAACGAGGCGCTCACGGTCTCGACGCCCCACACCTGCTTGCCCCCGGAGCTGTCGATGGTGAACTGCTCGTCCAGGGTCTCGCGCAGAGCGACCTGGTTCTCGGCGGAGAGCACCGGCGTCTGGATCTGGAACCCCGCCGCACCGCTGGCGGCGTTGGCCGTCGCCTGGATCTGCGCGTTGGGGTACCCCGCGTCGGCGACGGCGGCGCGGAGCTCACTGAGCGACGGGGGCGTCTCGAAGGCGACGGTGACCCGCGTCCCCTCCTGGAACTCGAGCCCGAAGTCCAGGCCACTGACGGCCAGGCTCCCGATGCTGACGGCGAGGAGGATGCCCGAGAGGATGAACCACCAGACCTTGTGGCCCATGTAGTCGAACTGATACAGGCGGCGGAAGAAGGACATCGCTACCTCCGCTTCTTCCGCTTGCTGGTGGACTTACGGCGCGGCCCGGCCGGCCGCGGGACGGCCGCGCCCTCCGCGCCCGCGGCAGCGCCCTCGGCCGCCGGCTCAGCGGAGGCGCTTGGAGCGCCTGCGCGCCGAAGCGTCGCGCGCGGCCATCGTCTGCTCGGCCTTCGCCTGCTGGATGTGCGACGGCTTGACGCCCATGAGCGACGGCCGGTTGAAGAAGGCGAACCCGGCGAGCACTCCGAGGATGGCCCGCGTGAAGAGGACAGCGGTGAACATGCTGACGATGACGCCGAGGATGAGCGTGACGGCGAACCCCTTGGGCTGCGCGGTCGCGAAGATGAAGAGCACGACAGCCGTGAGCAGGGTGAGCACGTTGGCGTCGAGGATGGTCTTGAAGCCGAGAGTGTAGCCCGAGTTGACCGCGGAGCGCACGGTCTTGCCGAGGCTGACCTCCTCCTTGATCCGCTCGAAGATGACCACGTTGGCGTCGGCTGCCACTCCGATGGTGAGGATCAGGCCGGCGACACCCGGCAGCGTGAGCGTGACCGGGATGATGTTGAACAGCCCCCAGAGCAGGATGCCGTAGACGATGAGCGCGAGGTCGGCGACGAGCCCGAGGAAGCGGTAGAAGAGGAGCATGTAGATGAGGACCAGGAGCAGACCGGCGGCGCCGGCGATGAGAGCCTGGTCCAGTGAGTCCTTGCCGAGCGTGGCGGAGACCTGCTGCTCGTAGGCGGTCTCGAGCTTGACCGGCAGCGCGCCGGTGTTGAGCACGAAGGCGAGGTCTTTGGACTCCTGCACGGTCATGTTGCCGCCGCTGATCTCCGCGCTGCTCGCGGATACCGTCGCGCAGTTGCGGGTTGGTGTAGTCGATCATCGGGTCCGACTCCATGACGTTGTCGAGCACGATGGCGAACGTCTGCGGCTGGTTCTTGAGGAGTCCTTGGCGATAGAGGTCGCGGGTGATCTCCTGGAACGTCTTGCTGCCCTCGGACGTGAACTCCATGACCACGTTGGGCCTGCCGGCGTTGTCGAAGCCGGCCCGGGCGGTCTTGATGGCCTCGCCGGTCATGGCCGGCGGACGGTTGTACACGAACCACTGCTCGGGGATGTCGTTGACCTCGTCGGCAGGCTGCACGACCAGCGAGTAGTTGTCCGTGGTGCCCTCTTCGCCCAGCTGCTCGATCTCGGCCGCGGAGGCCCCCTGCTTCTTGAGCTCCTCGAGCGCCGCCTCCTTGCTCTCGACAGGGCCGACCGGGCGTGCCTCGGCGTCGTCCTTGAAGAACTCGAGCTGGGCGGTCTTGCCGATCACCGCCAGCGCCTGGTCGGTGTCGGTGACGCCCGGCAGGGCGATGGAGATCTGGTCCGCGCCCTGCGTCTGGATCTGGGACTCGGTGACGCCCAGGCCGTTGACGCGCCGGTCGAGGATGGCGACCGTCTGCTCGAGCTGCGCCTTGGTGGGCGGCTTGCCGTCGGCGGTCCTGGCCGTGTAGACGACCTCGAGCCCGCCCTGGAGGTCGAGGCCCAGGCGGGTCTTCTCGCTCGGCGGGATGATGTAGTACAGCGAGACCGCCACGAGGGCGGCCATCACGATGAGGATGATGAGGTTTCGGTGTCTTCTCACAGGTTCACGTGGTCGATGGCCGGACCCCGGCCGTCAAGCGCTAGAGAGTATCGGACGGCGCGAGGGCGCGCAAACCGCCCTGCGCACGAGGTGACGCCCGGGTGCACGCCGCGGTTCAGCGGTCTTTGAGGAAGCTCGGGATGTCGAGGACGTCGTCGTCCACGTCGAACTTGGGCTTGCCCGCGTCGGCGAACAGCGGCGTGCCCTTGGGCTCGCGCTCCGGAGCCGCCTCCTGCCGCGCCGGCTGCTCGACGGGCACCTCGCGGTCGAACCCGGTCGCGATGACCGTGACGCGGACCTCGTCCCCGAGCGACGGGTCGATGACGGCGCCGAAGATGATGTTGCAGTCGGCGTCGGCGGCGCTGCTGATGATCTCCGCCGCCTCGTTGATCTCGAAGAGCCCGAGGTCGTTGCCGCCCGTGATGTTGAGCAGGATGCCGCGGGCGCCCTCGACGCTGGCCTCGAGCAGCGGCGAGCTGACCGCCGCGCGCGCAGCCTCGACGGCGCGGTTCTCGCCGCCGGCCACGCCGATGCCCATGAGCGCCGACCCGGCGTCCTTCATGATGGTGCGCACGTCGGCGAAGTCCAGGTTGATGAGGCCCGGTACGGTGATGAGGTCGGTGATGCCCTGCACGCCCTGGCGCAGCACGTCGTCGGCGACCTTGAACGCCTCGATCACGGAGGTGCGCCGCTCGACCACCTGCAGCAGCCGGTCGTTGGGGATGACGATGAGCGTGTCGACCTTGTCGCGCAGGCTCTGGATGCCGTCCGAGGCCTGGCGCGCGCGGCGCTTGCCCTCGAAGGCGAACGGGCGCGTGACTACGCCGACGGTGAGCGCCGAGAGCTCCTTGGCCAGCTCGGCGATGACCGGGGCGGCCCCCGTGCCGGTGCCGCCGCCCTTGCCGGCGGTGACGAAGATCATGTCCGCGCCCTTGAGCGCGTCGCGCAGCTCGTCCTTGCTCTCCATCGCGGCCTGGTAGCCGATGGTGGGGTTCGCGCCGGCGCCGAGGCCGCGCGTGATCTTGCTGCCGATGTGGATCTTGACGTCGGCGTCGCACATCTGGAGCGCCTGGGCGTCGGTGTTGACGGCGATGAACTCGACTCCGCGCAGCCCGGCGTCGACCATGCGGTTGACGGCATTGGTGCCTCCGCCGCCCACGCCGACGACCTTGATGACGGCGAGATAGTTCGCTGAAGCGTCGATCATCGTGGTGACCCTCCTGTGCTGGTCGAGACTCGCCGTCGTGACCCCTGGCGAACCCTCAAGCCCGGCTTGAGTGTTGCTCGTATCATCCGCGTGAACGCTGATGAATCATCCATTTTGCAGCGCTTCTTTCAGTATGGGTACGGCCGGGCAGCCTTGGCTTCCCAGCCGTTGACCTACCTTACCCACGCCCTCAGGGGGTGTCAAACAACTTGCCTGCATAGAAGCAGATTCCTGCGGCTTCGAGCAGGGCTTGAGGAAAGCCTCGACCATCACTGGAGCACCGGCTCGGCCAGCGTCCTGTCGGGCAGGGAGACGTCGACCATCGTGCAGGTCTTGCCCGCCTCCTCGTACACCCTGAGCACGGTGCGCAGGGCGACGGTCTTGGCGAGCGTGCGCTCGGCGTCGCCCCAGGCCGCCACCAGCCCGCCGGAGAAGCGCAGCGAGAGCTGGCCCTCCTTCTCCTCCACAGCGGCCAGGTCGCGCCGGTAGGAGTTGGGCAGCGCCGTGATGACGGTGAGCTTCTGCGTGGTCGCCTCGTCGTCGAGCACCTCGTCCTCGCGCACGCGGCCGCTCACGGCGATGCGCGGCAGCGGCAGCGGCGCGCCGCGCGGGCCGGCGACGAGGCGGGCGGTCAGCCCGCCGGACTCGCCGGACTGCTCCGAGGTGTCCGCGGTGGTCGACGTGGCTCGGCGTCGGTCGCCGGTCGCCGACGACGCCGACGCGTCCGGGTCGGGCGACTCCGCGGCCTTCGCGAGTCTTGCCCGCCCCTCCGAGCTGCTCGGCGGCGTCGGCGGCCGTGCAGATCACGTAGCCGCTCTCGTCGACCACGTACCAGCGGCTGCCGGCCAGGGCGTAGGCCGCCGGCACGTACTCGCTGATGCCGACCTCGAGCGCGTCCGGGAAGGCGCGGTCGACGGTGACGCCGGCGACGAAGGACAGCGGCTCGAGCGTCCCGCGCACGTCCTTGGCGGTGACCGTGAACAGGTTGTCGCCGGTGTAGGTGCGCTGGAGGAGCCGGAGGGTCTTCCTGGCCGGCACGAGGTGGGTGCCGCTCACACGCACGGCGGCGATGTCGAACGAGGACGAGCTGCGCCCCCACGCGTACACCGCCGTGGGCACGGCGAGGATGGCAAGCGTGAGCAGCACGGTGGGAAGCAGGCGGAATCGCGGGCGGCTCGCCCCACGTGCCCTCGTCATACGCCGGACCTCGCTCGGGGTTGGGGACTACCCCAGACTGTTCGGCGCCGGAGCCTCATCCCCTTGCGCCGCGAGCATCTCGAGGAGCTGCTCGCCGGCGTGGAAGACGTCGCCGGCGCCGAGCGTGAGCACCAGGTCGCCGGGCCGCACGCGAGGCGCCAGGCGCTCCACCACGTCGTGCAGGCGCGGCAGGAACGAGACGGGACCGCCGGGGCGCTCGGCGAGGTAGGCGTCGACGATGAGCTTGCCGCTGACGCCCGGCTCCGGCTCCTCGCGGGCCGGGAAGATCTCGGTGACGATCGCCTCGTCGGCGAGCGTGAGCGCGCGCCCGAACTCGCGCTGCAGGTAGCGCGTGCGCGAGTAGAGGTGCGGCTGGAACACGGCGATGACGCGCTCGTGCCCGCCGCGCATGGCGGCGGTGAGCGTGGCGGCGATCTCCGTGGGGTGGTGGGCGTAGTCGTCGACCACGAGCACGCCGCGGCACTCGCCGAGGCGCTGGAAGCGGCGCGCGGCGCCGCTGAACGTGAGCAGGTGCGGCGCCGCGTCCTCGGGCTCGACCCCGGCGTGCCGCAGCACGGCCAGCGCCGTGAGCGCGTTGAGGACGTTGTGCTCGCCCGGCACGTTCAGCTCGATGCGGGCGAGTTCCGCTCCGCCGGCGTCGCGCACCGTGAACGCGCTGCCGGTGTCGTCGACACGCTCGACCTCGGCGCGCAGGTCGCCGGCGCCGATGCCGACGGTGACCACCGCGCCGGAGTCTGGCTCGCCAGAGTCCCTCTCCCCCGCTCCCGGCGACGAGCACGAGCAGCCCGTCCTCGGGAAGCAGCGCGACGAAGCGGCGGAACACGTCGTGCACCTCGTCCAGGCAGCCGTAGTTGGCGTGGTGGTCCAGCTCCACGTTGCTCACGATGGCGACCTCGGGCCGCAGGTAGAGCAGGCTGCCGTCGCTCTCGTCGGCCTCGGCGACGAGCCACTCCCCCTGCCCGACGCCGGCGTTGGAGCCGACGTCGTTGAGCTCCCCGCCGACGAGGAACGTGGGGTCCATGCCGGCCTGCCGCAGGACGTGGGAGAGCATCGAGGAGGTGGTCGTCTTGCCGTGGGTGCCGGCGACGGCGATGCCGCGGCGCAGTTCCATGACGCGCGCGAGCATCTCGGCGCGCCGCAGGATCGGCAGACCGGCGGCGCGAGCCGCGCGGACCTCGGGGTTGGCCTCGTTGATCGCCGAGGAGGTCACCACCAGGGCCGCGTCGCCGAGGTTGGCGGCGTCGTGACCCACGGTCACGGGGACGCCGGCCTCGCCGAGGTGGCGCGTGTAGCGCGAGGCCTTGAGGTCCGAGCCGCGCACCTCCACGCCCAGCTCGTGGAGCACGGCGGCGATACCGCTCATGCCGGCGCCGCCGATGCCCACGAAGTGGACCGGCTGCGGGAAGTCTCTCGCGGCGTCGCTCATGGTGCCCCTCGCCTCGCGCTCGTCAGTACGTCCTCGACCTGGTCGGCGACCCGCTGCGCCGCGTCCGGCCTGCCCAGCGCAGCCGCGGCCGACGCCATGGCGGCGAGGCGTTCCGTGTCGCCGAGCAGTTCGGCGACGAGGCGCTCCAGCAGCGCGCCGTCGAGTTCCGCGTCGTCGACGAGGAGCGCGGCGCCGCCGCTGACCATCTCGCGCGCGTTCTTGCGCTGGTGGTCGGCGGTGGCGTACGGGTACGGCACCAGGATGGCCGGCTTGCCGAGGGCGGCGAGCTCGGCGACGGATCCGCCCGAGCGCGCCACGACCAGGTCGGCCGCCGCCATGGCGGCGGCCAGGCGGTCAGTGTACGGGACCAGCCGGTACCTCTCAAACCGCTCGCCGCGTGCCTCGAGGTCGGCGCGTACCTGCTCTTCGTTCTTCGGGCCGCAGACGTGGACGAGCTGGAAGTCGAGCTCCTTGCCGCCGAACGCCTCGACGCAGGCGCGGTTGATGCTCTGCGCGCCCTGGCTGCCGCCGAAGGCGAGGACGACGGGCAGGTCGGCGCTCAGCCCGAAGGCCTCGCGCCCCTCCTCCACCGTCGCGCTGATCTGCGCCGGCGCCAGCGGCCGCCCCGTGACGACGTAGCGGGGCGGCTCCAGCCCCTCGATCGGGAAGCTCAGGCAGAACCGCCTGACGAACGGCCTGAGCAGCCTGTTGGCCACCCCGAGGTGCGCGTCGGCCTCCAGGGCCAGGCCGGGCACGCCGCTCATCGCGGCGACGGCGACCACAGGGCCGCTGGCGAACCCGCCGCCGCCGACGGCCACGTCCGGATGCGTCTCCTTGAGGATCCGCCGGACGTGCGGCACGGCGGCGCCGAGCAGCTTGAACGTGCGCGCGTAGGCGCGCACGTCGACCCGCCGCTCGAACCCCTTGAGCTCGAGCGCGTAGGTGGTGTACTGCTCGCGGACGCGCTCGACCTGGGACGGCGTCGTCACGACGACGACGCGCGCCCCGCGGGCCTCCGCCTCAGCCGCGACGGCGAGCGCCGGCTGCAGGTGACCTCCGGTCCCCCCTGCCGCCAGCAGCACCGTCGCGCCGCTGAGCGCTGACGCCAATGTGACTCCTCCGGTTGGTGCTGATGTTCAGCATGATGCCGAGCGCTGCGAGCACCACCAGCATGCTGGTGCCGCCGAGCGAGACGAGCGGCAGCGGCACGCCGGTGAGCGGCAGCACGCCGAGGGCCGCGCCCACGTTGATGCACGCCTGGCCGATGACGACGGCGGTGATGCCCGTCGCCAGCAGCTTGCCGAACAGGTCCTTGCAGTTGAGGGCGATGCGGAAGCACACCCACGCCAGCGCCGCGTACAGCGCCAGCAGAACGAGCAGGCCGGCGAGCCCGAGCTCCTCGCCGATGATGCCCGTGATCATGTCCGTGGTCTGCTCGGGCAGGAACCCGAACTTCTGCACCGAGTTGCCAAGGCCGACGCCGAACACCCGCCCCGAGGCGATGGAGATGAGCGACTGCGTGGCCTGGTAGCCGCTGCCCTGCTGGTCCTTCCAGGGATCGAAGAACGTGGTCAGGCGCTCCAGCCGGTACGGCTCGACGGCGATGAGAGCGAGCACCGCGAAGACGCCGGTGAAGAAGAGGACGAACAGGTAGCGCAGGGGCGCGCCGCCGGCGATGAGCACGGCCACGACGGCGGTCACCAGCACGAGGGTGGTGCCGAGGTCCGGCTCGAGCATGATGAGGCCCGCGGCCGGGACGATGCCGATGAGCGTGAGCCGCGCGAACCCCTTGAGCGTCGTGACTTCCCACGGCCGCCGCACGATGAGCGCGGCGATGAGGATCACGGCGGCGAGCTTGGCGAACTCGCTCGGCTGCACCCCCTGGCCGCCGAGGTAGATCCAGCGGCGGGCGCCGTTGATGACGGTCCCGACGCCCGGCACGAGGACGAGCACCAGACCGGCGAGGGCGAGGCCGGCGATGGGTACGGCAGCCTTGCGGAACCAGGCGTAGTCCACACGTGAGAGGAACCACATGGCGCCGACGCCGATGCCGACCCAGATCACCTGGCGGCCGAAGAAGTAGAAGCTGCTGCCGTGCTGGAAGTAGGCCTGCGCGGCCGAGGCGCTGTACGCCATCACGAGGCCGTAGACGACGAGCAGGAAGGTGACGAGCGTGAGCGTGCGCCGCTCGGCCACGCCGGGCCCGAGGACGGCGGCCGGGGGCTGGGCGTACCTGTCGGTGCGGCGAGCGGGCGGGGCCTCCGCGCGGCGAGCGTCTTCGCGCGCCGGGGCGCGGCCGGACTGACGAGCGGCGGGCTGGCGCGAGGAGGCGCTGGAGGCGCGCTTGTCGGCCGAGCGGCGCGCGGCCGCGCGGCGGTCCTGCGCCGGCGCCTTGCCGGCGCCGGTGCGCCGCTCGGAGCTCCGCCGCTCGGCGCCCGAACGCGTACGTCGCGGGGCGTCCTCGACCCAGTCGAGGTGGTCCAGATCGGCGTGTTCTGCCCCGTGACCCGACGACCTCACGTGGGGTCAGCTCCTTGCTCTCAGCTCGCTCACCAGCTTGAGGAATTGTTCGCCGCGCTGCTCATAGTCCCTGTACTGGTCCCAGCTCGCGCAGGCCGGGCTGAGCAGGACGACGTCGCCCGGCTCGGCCGCCGCGTGCGCGGCCTTGACGGCGCCCGAAAGGTCGCCGCAGACCACGTACGGGGTGGCCTGCGAGGGGGCCGCCGCGGCCCGGGCCGCGAACGCGGCCTCCAGTGCCGGGGCGGTCGCGCCGATGAGCAGCACCTCGCGCACGCGGCCCTCGGTGGCGACCGCGAGCTCGTCGAACGCGGAGCCCTTGTCGTAGCCGCCGAGGATGAGGTGCACGCCGCCGGAGTACGCCGTGAGCGCCTTGAGCGTGGCGTCGACGTTGGTGGCCTTGGAGTCGTTGACGTAGGTGACCCCGTCGACCACCGGCGCCCACCTGCAGCCGGTGCGGCACGCCGCCGAAGGTACGCAGCGTGTCGGCGGCGGCGCCGACCGTGGCGCCGGCGGCGCAGGCCGCCGCCGCGGCGGCGAGCGAGTTGAGCACGTTGTGGTCGCCGCGCAGGGCGAGCTCGTCGCGGCGGCACAGCCGCCGCAGCTCGCCGCGGATGCGCACCCAGAGGACGTCGTCCTCGACACCGGCGACGAGCTCCTCGCCACCGGGGCCGTGCAGGACGTCCTCCACCGCCGAGAACCAGCCGCGCCGGGCCTTGCCGCTGAGCCGCCCGGCCTTCCACTCCACGAGGATGCCGGCGTCGTCGGCGCAGAGCAGCGCCACGTCGTCCGGCGTCTGGTGCTCGAACACGCGCAGCTTGGCGTCCACGTAGGCGCGGTAGGTGCCGTGCCGGTCGAGGTGGTCCTCCGTCAGGTTGAGGAGCACGGCCACGGCCGGCCGGAAGCGCTCGATGTGCTCGAGCTGGAAGCTGGAGAGCTCCGCCACGATCGTCGCGTCCTCCGGGATCTCGCCCGGCATGGCGGCGAGCGCGTACCCGATGTTGCCGCCCACGGCCACCGGCAGCCGCGCGTCGCGGAGGATCGCGCCGGTGAGCTCGGTGGTCGTCGTCTTGCCGTTGGTGCCGGTGATGCCGACCACGGGGTTGGGCAGGAACCGGCAGGCGAACTCGACCTCGCTCCAGAGCGGGACGCCGCGGCGGAGGGCCTCCTGCACCGCGGCGCTGGAGTCGGGGACGCCGGGGCTCTTGACCAGCAGCCCGGCGTCCTCGGGCAGCACGGCCGCCGGGCCCGTCAGGACCTCGACGCCGGCGGCCTCGAGCACCTCGACGGTGTCGTCGTCCGGCGCGGCGCCCTCGTCGAGGGCGACGACCCGCGCCGCCGGCAGCTCCCGGCGCGCCAGGAGCGCCGCGGGCCTGCCGCTCCGGCGCAGGCCGAGCACGGCGAGGCAGCGCACGTCGGAGAGCTCCATCGTCCCTCCCTCAGAAGGTCGCGTAGTACGCCGCGAACCCGGCGCCCGCGAAGATGGCGGCCACGATCCAGAAGCGCACGATGATCTTGGTCTCGGACCAGGCCTTGAGCTCGAAGTGGTGGTGTAACGGCGCCATGAGCAGGACGCGCCGCTTGAACAGCTTGTACGAGATGACCTGGGCGGCCACGGAGCCGGCCTCGATCACGAACAGGCCGCCGATGATGAGGAGCACCAGCTCGGTGCCCGTCATCACCGCCATGCCGGCCACGGCGCCGCCGAGCCCCAGAGAGCCGGTGTCGCCCATGAAGACGTCGGCAGGGAACGTGTTGTACCAGAGGAACCCGAGAGCCGCACCGCCCACGCACCCGGCGATGACCATGAGGTCGGTGATCCCCGGGTCCATGGTGTTGCGCCCGATGATGAACGCGATGCCGGCCAGCGCGACGAGCACGATGGCGGACGCGCCGGCGGCCAGCCCGTCCAGGCCGTCGGTGAGGTTCACCGCGTTGGAGAACCCGGCCAGCGTCAGGAAGATCAGCGCGTAGAACCCCACGGACCCGAGCTCCAGCTTGAACGACGTGAACGGCACGTCGACGGCGGTGGTGACGCCGACGAAGTGCAGCGCGACGAAGCCGATGAACAGCGAGAGCAGCAACTGCAGGAGCAGCTTGTAGCGCGCGGAGAGCCCCAGCGAGCGCTTGCGCACGATCTTGATCCAGTCGTCGGCGAACCCGATGAGCGCGTTGCCGGCCGCAGCCACGAACACGGTGAGCGAGGCGACGGAGAAGCGGCTGAAGACGAGGTAGGAGACCAGCACGGCGAACCAGATGAGCACGCCGCCCATCGTGGGCGTGCCCTCCTTGGTCTTGTGGCCCTCCGGTCCCTCCTCGCGGATGTTCTGGCCGAACTCGTTGAGGCGCAGCCAGCGGATGAAGGCCGGCCCGATGACGAGGACCAGGATCATGGCGACCACGCTGGCGCCCATGGCCCTAAGCACGAGGCTCTCCTTCTCGCGGCGAGCGCCTCGGCCACATGCTCGAGACGCATCGCGCGCGAGGCCTTGACGAGCACGGCGCTGCCCGCCGGCACGGCCTCGGGCAGCGCCTCGAGGCACTCGTCCACGCTCGCGAACCAGCGCTCGCCCGGCGCGCCGGTGAGGTAGTCGCGCGCGAGGCTGCCGATGGCGACGAGACGCACGCCGGCGGCGGCGCAGTGCTCGCCGACGGCGTGGTGGTAGGCGTCGGCGCCGGGGCCGAGCTCGTACATGTCGCCGAGCACGGCCACGGTGGGGCGGCCGTCGGCGATCGCGACCAGGTGGTCGACGGCCGCCCGCATGGCGACGGGATTCGCGTTGTAGGCGTCGTTGAGCAGCAGGCCGCCGTCCGGGAGCTCGGAGAGGGCGCCGCGGAGGTCGCTGAAGGCGACCTGACCGGCGCCCTCGGCGGCCTCGTCGAGCCGGTAGCCGAGCTCGACGAACGCGGCCACGGCGGCCAGCGCGTCGTGCAGGTAGTGGCCGCCGGTGAAGCTGAAGTCCATGCGCGCGCGGTGCCCGAACGCGTCGAGCAGCACGTGCGTGCTCTCGCCGCGGCGCTCCTGCGCCACGATGTGCACGTCCGCGTCCTCGGACCCGAACGTGACCACGCGGCCGCGGTACCGCTGGACGTGCCGGTCCAGCAGGCGCTCCGCCGCCGGCACCACAGCTGTGCCGCCGTCGGTGAGCTCCTCGATGATCTCGGCCTTGGCCGCGGCGACGTCCTCGATGGTGCCGACGAGCTCCAGGTGCACCGGCGCGATGTTGGTGATCACGCCGACGTCCGGCTCGGCCACGCGCGCCAGGTCGCGGATCTGCCCCGCGCCGCGCATCGCCATCTCGACCACCGCGACCTCGGTGGACCGCTCGATCTCGAGGAGCGTGAGCGGCACCCCGATCTCGTTGTTGAGGTTGGCGGCGGTGGCGACGGTGCGGGCGACGGGCCTGAGCAGCGCCTTGAGGATGTCCTTGGTGGACGTCTTGCCGGCGCTGCCGGTGATGCCGACCACCTTGACGCCCGCCCCGCGGCGGACGGCGGTGGCGAGGGCCTGGAGCGCCTTGAGGCCGTCGTCCACGACGACGCGGGCCGCGGAGGCCGGCAGGGCCGCCGCGGCGCCGGCGCGCACGACCACGGCCGTCGCGCCGTCCGCGAGCGCCTGCGCGGCGTACTTGTCGCCGTCGAAACGCTCGCCCTGCAGACCGAAGAACAAGTCGCCCGGCTGCAGGCTGCGGCTGTCGGTGCAGACGCGCCGCACCTCGAGCTGAGGGTCGGGGACCTCGAGGCGACCGCCGCAGGCGGCAGCGACTTCGGCGAGGGTCAGTTCCAGCACGGCGTCACCGGCCCTCGCGCGCGGCCGCGATCTCCTCTCCGGCGACCGCGCGGTCGTCGAAGGGGATCTTGCGGTCGCCGACGAGCTGGCCCTGCTCGTGACCCTTGCCGGCGATGACCACGGTGTCGCCGGCCTCGGCCTCGCGCACGGCGATGCGGATCGCGGCGCGGCGGTCGGGCTCGACGACGACCTTGTCGCCCAGCTCGCCGGGCACGCCGGCGGCGATCTCGTCGATGATGGCGACGGGGTCTTCGGTGCGCGGGTTGTCCGACGTGATGACGGCGAGGTCGGCCAGCCGGGCGCCGATCTCGCCCATGAGCGGGCGCTTGCCGCGGTCGCGGTCGCCGCCGCAGCCGAACACCACGAGCACGCGGCCCTCGGTGACGGCGCGGGCCGCGCTGAGCGCGTTCTCGAGAGAGTCCGGCGTGTGCGAGTAGTCGACGACGACGCTGAAGTCCTGACCGGCGCGCACCGCCTGGAAGCGCCCGGGCACACCCTCGGTGACGCTGAGGCCGCGGAGGACGGCCTCGGGCGGCAGCCCGAGGGCCAGGCCCGCGGCCCCTGCGGCCAGCGCGTTCTCGACGTTGAAGCGCGCGGCCATGCGCAGCGTGACCCGCTCCTCCAGACCCAGGCGCGGGCAGACGAGCGTGAAGGCGGAGCCGTCGGCGCGGAGCTCCAGGTCGCGGGCGACGACGACGGCGCCGGAGGCGTGCTCGTCCTCGACCGCGCACGTCCAGAGGTCGTCGCCGTACAGCGGCGCGCACTCCGCCGCGAGCCGCGCGCCGAACTCGTCCCCGACGTTGACCACGGCCTTGGCGCTCCCCTGCCGCCGCTCGTCGGGCAGGAACAGGCGCCGCTTGGCCTGGAAGTAGTCCTCGAGGTCCTTGTGGTAGTCCAGGTGGTCCCGGGTGAGGTTGCTGAAGACGACCGCGTCGAAGTCGATCCCGAGCGCGCGGTCCTGAGCGAGCGCGTGGGAGCTGACCTCGAACGCGCACGCCTCGTCCCCCGCGGCGACCATCTCGCGGAACATGCGCTGCAGGTCCAGAGACTCGGCAGTGGTGAGCGTGACGGCGTGCTCCACGCCGCCGATGCGGTTGGCGACGGTGCCCAGCAGGCCGGAGGACCGCCGCGCGGCGGCGAACAGGCCGGCGACCAGGTGCGCCGTGGTGGTCTTGCCGTTGGTGCCGGTGACGCCGACGACGCTGAGCTCGCGCGAGGGGTCGCCGTACCAGCGCGCGCCGAGCAGCGCCATGGCGCGGCGCACGGACGGGACGATGACGTGGGTGACGGCCTGGCCGGTGTCGCGCTCGCAGACGAGCGCACTCGCACCGGCCTCCACGGCCTTGTCCGCGAACGCGTGGCCGTCGTACCTGAGTCCGGGGACGCAAAAGAAAAGCGTGCCGTCTGCGACGTCACGCGTGTGGTAGGCGAGACCCCGGATCTCGGTGTCCGGGTCCCCGCGCACCGTGGCGCCGGAGACCCCTTGAACCAGCTCGCTCAGCTTCATCGGCGCGGATTCTAGCAGACCACCCGGGCGCTCGCTTGCGGCGTCCTCGCCCTCGTTCACGGCGCGATCTCCAGGTGCTGCAGCGAGAACTGCATGATCTTCTTGACCGCCGGCGCGGCGGCGTCGCCGCCGTACATGGGGGTCCCGCTCGACCGCCACGAGCACGACCAGCCGCGGGTGGTCGGCCGGCGCCATGCCGACGAACGAGGCGGTGTAGACGCCCTTGGCGTAGCCGCTGCCGTCCGACAGCGCCATCTCCGCGGTGCCCGTCTTGCCGGCCACGTCGTAGCCGGGGATGCGCGCCTCGGTGCCGGTGCCCTCCTCGACGGCGACCTGCAGCATCTCGCGCACCTGGCGGGCGACCTTGCCGGGCAGCACGCGCTGCTTCTCCACCGTGTCGTAGACGTCGGTCCCCACCTGGGCGACCAGCCGCGGCTTGCACCTGCCAGCCGTTGTAAGCCACCGTGCAGAAGGCCGAGGCCATCTGGATGGCCGTGACGGCGATGCCCTGGCCCATCGGGATGTTGCCGATCGACGACTCCCACCAGTCCTCCGGGGGCTTGACGATGCCGCCCGACTCCCCGGGGAAGTCGATCCCGGTGAGCGCGCCGAACCCGAACGCCTTCATCCCACTTGTAGAGATCCTTGCGGGCCCATCTCCTGGCCGATGGTGACGGCGCCGACGTTGCTCGACCACTGGAGGATCTCGCCGACCGTGTACGTCACGCGTGCCGCGGGGGTGCGACTCGTTGATCTCGCGGTCGGAGACCCAGATGCTGGGCGGAAGGGTGAACTTCTGCTCGGGCGTGACGGTCCCGTCGGCGAGCGCGCCGGAGATGGTGACGACCTTGAAGATCGATCCGGGCTCGTAGAAGTCGGTGATGCAGCGGTTCTTGCTCCGCCTCCTGGTCCTTGCCGAACCCGTGGAACCCCTCGCCGGTGACGTTGGCCATGGCGAGGACCTCGCCGGTCCGCGGGTCCATGACGATGCCCATCGCGGACTTGCCGCCGGTGCTGCGGCACGGTCTTCTCGAGCACGTCCTCGGCGGTGTACTGGATCTCGCTGTCGAGGGTGAGACGGACGTCGGAGCCGGCGACCGGCAGCTTCTGCTGCGACGGTCTTGAGGGCGTGCCCGGCAGGATCGCGGACGATGGTCTCGCTGCCGGGCTTGCCGGAGAGCTGCTCGTCGTACACCAGCTCGATGCCGGCCAGGCCGTCGTTGTCCATGCCGGCGAAGCCGACGACCTGGGCGGCCGTGCCCTTGAGCGGATACATGCGCTCCTCCTCGGCGTAGCTGCCCACACCGGGGATGCCGAGCCGACCGCGGCCGCTCGCGTAGTCGGGGTCGACCTTGCGGGCGACGTAGCAGAAGCCGAGGTCGTCCTTGACGGCGGCGACGAGGGCCTTCTCGACCTGCTCGCGCTTGCGTCGGCGGTTGATCTGCAGCGCGTCGCAGAGCTCCTCCGCCGCGGCGCGCGGGTCGTCCAGGAGGTACGGCGTCGCGAACACCGTCTGCTGCGGCTTGCCCACGGCGAGCTCGTCGCCGTTCCTGTCCAGGATGGAGCCGCGCGGCGCCGGCAGCGGGACCGTCGGCGGTCTGCTGGTCGACGGCGTACTGCGCGAGATGCTGCGAGGACGAGGCGAGCGCGACGGCCTTGCCGCCGACGAGCACCAGAAAGACGAGGAAGGCGACGCGGAGCAGCCGGATGCGGCCGTCCGTGCCGCTGCGCGCCGGCTTGGGGCCCCCGAGGGCGCCGCGCCGGCCGGTCTGGCGACGACGTCCTGTCGAGGGAGCCGCCATCAGCGGGCTCGCCGCGACCTCGGCGCCGCTCCTGGGCAGCAGCGGCTCGGGGTAGTCGATGTGGGTCGCGTCCACGAGGCCCAGCTGTGTCTCGGCGATGTGACGCACGCGCACCGGCGAGCCGAGCTGGGCGACCTGCTCCTCGAGCTGCTCGTTCTTGTCGCTGATGCGCCGCTCCTCATGCACGATCGGCGTCGGTCTGCAGGGTCTTCTGCACCACCGCGAAGCTCAGCGCGACGCGGCCGACGGCGAGCACCGTGAGGCAGCCGACGAAGATGACGAACGTGCGCATGAGGCGCGAGCGCTGCGCCGCGCGCTTCCGCGTCCTCGGCGCGCGATACGCGTAGGCCGGCTCCTCGCGCGCGTCCCGCTCGTAGCGCGGCGCGGGCGCGGCCGACTGGGCGTGGCGGGCGGCGGTGGCCATCGTCGGTCCCGCCTCAGTCCTCGAGCTTGACGGCCACGCGGAGCTTGGCCGACGAGCTGCGCGGGTTGGACTCGACCTCGGCGGCGCGCGGCGTCACCGGCTTGCGCGTGAGCACGCGCATGGTCGGCTCGTGGCCGCAGACGCACATCGGCAGGCCGGGCGGGCAGATGCAGCCGGCCGCCTTGCCCTTGAAGAACTCCTTGACCATGCGGTCCTCGAGCGAGTGGAAGCTCATCGCCGCGAGGCGTCCGCCCGGGCGCAGCACCCGGTAGGCCTCGTCGAGCCCGCGGGCGAGCGAGCCGAGCTCGTCGTTGACGACGATGCGCAGCGCCTGGAACACGCGGCGCGACGGGTTGCCGGCGCCGAAGCGGGCCGGCGTCGGGATGGTGCGCTTGACGATCTCCACGAGCTCGCTCGTCGTGGTGAGCGGGGCCTTCTTGCGCGCCAGCACCACGCCGCGGGCGATGTTGCGTGCGTACCGCTCCTCCCCGTACCGGCGGAAGATGTCGGTGAGCTCGCTCTCCGGCAGCGTGTTGCACAGGTCGGCGGCGGTGACCTCCAGCTCGGGGTCCATGCGCATGTCGAGCGGCGCGTCGTAGGCGTAGCTGAAGCCGCGCTCGCGCCGGTC
Organism: uncultured Thermoleophilia bacterium; assembly: GCA_963709635.1. GTDB lineage: Bacteria > Actinomycetota > Thermoleophilia > UBA2241 > UBA2241 > CAIXSE01. The sequence continues at coordinate 41,626 of CAVPXA010000035.1, read as the reverse complement.
GAGCTGCATGGACGAGACGCCGAGGTCCATGTAGACGATGTCGGCCGAGGCGTCGTCGCGCTCCGCCAGCACGTCGGCGAAGTTGCCGTGGTAGAGCTCGCACTGGCAGGGCGCGGCGCGCACGACGTCGCGGAAGAACTCCGCGACGCTCGGGTCGCGGTCGACGGCGATCAGGCGGCCTCTGGCGCCGAGCGCCGCCGCGACGGCCTCGGCGTGGCCGCCGCCGCCGAACGTGCAGTCGATGGCGGTCTCGCCCCTGGCCGGCCGGAGCAGCTCGATGAGCTCATCGAGAAGGACCGGTGTGTGGGCGAGCACCATCTCGTACTCACGAAGTTGGATGCTCGTCTGCGGAAGCATCGGCCTCCTCCTCAAGGTGGGCCCGGTACTCTGTCCAGGCGTCGCGGTCCCAGATCTCCAGGTGGTCCGCGACACCGATGACGGTGACGTCCCGGCTGATGCCGGAGTAGTCCAGGTGCTTGGCCGGCAGGGTCACGCGCCCCTGCTTGTCCAGCTCCGGGAAGGACACGGCGGTGGCGGCGAGGCGGCGCTTGACGTCGCGACGCTGCACGCTGCCGGCCCTGGTCACGTCGACGTCCTCCTCGAGGCGGCGCTGGAACTCCTCGGGGCTGTAGCCGCCGAGACAGCGCTCGTTCTCCTGGGTGACGTAGATGCCTTCGGCGAAGGCGGTGCGCAGGCGTGCGGGGATCGCGATGCGGTTCTTCGCATCGAGCGTGATCTCGAACTCCCCTACCAACAACGGTCGCTGCATGTGCGCCACTTTACCCCACCACTCCCCATTACGCAACACTTATTGCTCCTCCTTCCCCACTTCGTGGGGAATGACACCCACACACCGTCGGACGCGCCCACGAAGAGGTGGCGCAAAGCCCGTGACGGGCGTGCGCGGCCGTCCGCGGATGCCGGATCACCGGGGACCGAGGCTGGAGTGACCGTGCGCGGATGACAGCCGGGGACGCGAGCGGCGAGGCGGACGAGGGTGCGGCGAGGCGGCTGGCGCGGAGCGGAGGACGGCGTGCCGTCACGCCCGCGGCAGGGCGCTGGTGGGTCGGTGTGGGGACGCGAGAGGCGCCGGCCGGCGCGCGGCGCCGGCGCCCTACCGGGCGGGAGCGCTACTGGGCCGGGACGACGATGCGCTCCCCGACCTGCAGCGTGCTGCCGCTGAGCTCGGGGTTCAGCTCCTGGAGCTCGGCCGTGCTGGTGTTGAAGCGCACGGCGATGCTCGAGAGGGAGTCCCCGGCCTTGACCACGTACTTCCTCGTGGTCTTGTCGCCGCCGCCGGCCTTGCGTGGCCTTCGGCGGTCGGCGTGACCACAGGCTCATCGAGCACTGAGGACGCCGGAGTTGACGACGATGCCGAGCGAGGGCGATCACGGCGACGAGGAACACCACTGGCGCGACGATGCGCGCGACCATGCGCGAGGAGCCGGGACCCGGCGGGACGCGGCCGGGCCCTGGACGTCTGCTTGGACGACCCCAGCGGGCGCTGCGAACGCGCCGGCGACGGCGAGCTGAACGAGCCGACGACCGGCGCTGGAGGCAGTGGTCCGGGGTCGGCCGGCGACGGAGCCGCGGCCTCGGGCGACCCCATCGATTCGAGCCGCCGCAGTGCGGCGTCCGGGTCGTCCGCGCCGGCGCCCTGGGCCGCGGACGGCGGCGCAGCGCCCTCCGGAGACACGGGACGAGGACGGCGAGTCCTGTTCTTGGGTTTCTCGTCGGTCACAGGCTGTCCTTGAGGTCGTTGCGCATAGATTCGGCGGCCTGCGGCCGCAGCCCTTCGATAGTCGCCGCCCGCGTCCTGCCAGGCGAAGATGATGGAGCGCGAGGCGTTGACGACGAACCCCGCGGCCTCGCCGGCGGCGACGCCCGCCAGGGCCTCGGCCCCCGCGCCCTGCGCCCCGTAGCCGGGCACGAGGAGGAACGCGTTGGGCAGAGCCTCGCGCACGGCGCGCAGCTGCGCCGGCGCCGTGGCCCCGGCCACCGCACCGACGTCGCTGTAGCCGGCCTCGCCGACGTGGGCGGCGCCGAGCTCCCGCACGAGGTCGGCGACACGCAGGAAGAGCGGCCGGCCGTCGACCTCCACCTCCTGGAGCAGCGCCGCGCCGGGATTGCTCGTGCGCGTGAGGACGAAGACGCCGTGACCGGTGGCACAGTGGTCCACCAGCGGCTGCAGCGAGTCGTCGCCCAGGTACGGGCTGGCGGTGACGGCGTCGGCGCCGATGCCGGCGGCCGGGCCGGCGAAGCCGGCGGCGCCGCCGAACGCGGCCTTGCCGTAGGCGGCGCCGGTGGAGGCGATGTCGCCGCGCTTGACGTCGAGGATCACCGGCAGGTCGTACTCGTGCGCGCAGCGGATGACGGCGCCGAGCGCCTTCCACCCGGCGGCGCCGTACTGCTCGAAGAAGGCGGCCTGCGGCTTGACGCAGGCGGCCGCCCCGGCGACGGCGTCGATGACGCCGCTGCAGAACTCCTGGAAGCAGGCGGCGACGGCGGCGTCTTCGCCGAGCTCCGCCGCCTGCGGACGGTACTTCTCCACCAGCTCCGGCGGCATGCGCTCGAGCACCGGGTCCAGGCCGACGCAGACCACGCTGCGCCGCGCGCGGATGGCCGTTGCGAGTCTGTCCGAGAAGTGCTGCACCAAGAGCCCCCTGTGTCGAGCCCGGCTATGCTACCGCATTTCGAGCCCGAGCCGGAGACTGCGCGGCGGCGACCGGCGGTCGTGGCGACGTCCGGCCCCGCTCGGGGCGTCGCAGCTGGAGGGGCGGTCAGGCCTCGGAGGGCTCGCCGCCGCCGGCGGCGTCTTCGCCGGGCTCGCCGCCGTCCGGGGCGGCGCCGGTCTGGTGCCGCGCCTGGAACTGGCGCACGTTGCGGCGGATGGTCGCGATCTTGGCGCGGACGTAGTCGGTCGCCTCGTCGGCGTCCTCCCCGTCCGCTCGCCACGACCTCGGACTGCGCCTGCATCTCGCGGAGCACGCCCATGAGCTCGTCGTCGTCCATCACCGAGAGCGTGTTGATGTCCCACTTCATCGCCTTGCTCGACGTCTCGTGCACCGCGTCCAGCTTGGCGCGCACCACGGGGTTGAACACGGCGCCGGGGTCCACCTGGGCGGTGATCTCGTCCACGTCACGGATCATGTCCTCGATGCTCGCACCCGCCTTGGGGATGATCTTGATGCGCCCGTCGTCGTCCTCTTCGACACGGTCGATCGAGAGATAGGCGCGGAGGAACCCCTCCGTGAACGCCACGGGGACGGTGACGGCGTAGGCGATGACCTGGAGCACCTCGGCGGCGAACTGCGTGAAGGTGCCCGTGTGCAGGTAGCTGTCCTCGATCAGTCCGAGGAGCATGGACTTGAGGTACGGGTCGGCGCGCATGTCGCGAACCTTGCCGCCGGGCAGAGGCCGGCCGGTGATGTCGGGCGAATCGCTCATCTCTCTCGCCGCAGGTATCGGCAGTCCCCGCGGGAACTTGACGGCGGCGCGCGGCGGAGCGCCGTTGGGGAAGCTTGCCCAGCGGGTACGCTCACGCCGAGCGAGGCGGAGGGGAGCCGTGGACGCAGGATCGCCGATCATCAGCGGGACCGAAGCGCTGGACGCGCTGCTGCGCGCCGCCGCCGAAGCCCCGCACGCGGCGGCGCTCTTCTGCGACATCGACGGCACCATCTCCCCCATCGCGCCCACACCGGCGGAGGCGCACGTCCCCGACCCCTTCCGCGAGCTGCTCGCGCGTCTGGTGGCGCGGCTCGGGCTGGTGGCGTTCGTGACCGGCAGGTCGCTCGAAGACGGGCGGCGCATGATCCCGCTGGACGGCGCCGCCTACGTCGGCACGCACGGGCTCCAGACGATGGCCGCCGACGGCAGCGTCTCCTCCGACCCGCAGGCAGAGCGCTACGTGGACACCATCCGCGACGTGCGCGAGGCGGCGCAGCGCGACCTCGACTGCGACGCCCTGGGAGTGGTGCTCGAGGACAAGCGCACCGTGCTCGCCGTTCACTACCGCCTCGCCGGGGACGCGGCCGCGACCCGCCACCAGATCCTGCAGCGTGTCGATCGAGCCCGCGCGCGAGCGCGGCCTCGCCATCGCCACGGGCCACTTCCTGTTCGAGATCCGGCCGCCGCTGCCGTTCACCAAGGGATCGGCGGTCCGAGCGGCCTGCTGACCGCCGGGGACTACTTCTCGGCGCTCGGCTGCGGCGACGACCTCACCGACGTCACCATGTTCGCCGCCGTGCGCGACTGGGGCGAGCGCGACGCGCGGCGGCACACGGCGGCGGTCGCGGCGGTCACGGACGAGACGCCGCAGCCAGTGACCGAAGCCGCCGACGTGCTCGTGCGCGCCACGTCCGGCGTGCACGAGGTGCTCTCGCGCCTCGCCGCTGCGGTCGGCGCCTGAGCGCGCAGGAGCCGGCGGCGCTCAGCGCCCCGTGAACTCCGGGGCGCGCTTCTGCAGGAACGCCTGCATGCCCTCGGTCTGGTCCTCGGTGGCGAACGCCAGCGCGAACAGGTCGCGCTCGATCCCCTGCCCTGTGGCGAGGTCGGTGTCGGCGGCGGCGTTGACCGCCGACTTGCAGTAGCGCATCGCCAGCGGGCTCTTGCCGGCCAGCTCCTCCGCCAGCTTCATCGCCTGCGTCATGAGCTCGTCCCTGGGGAACACGGCCTGGACGAGCCCGATGCGCAAGCGCCTCGTCGGCGCGGATGATGCGCCCGCTGAGCACGAGGTACTTGGCCCAGCCCTCCCCCACGCTGCGCGGCAGGCGCTGCGTGCCGCCGAACCCGGGGGTGATGCCGAGGTTGATCTCGGGCTGGCCGAACTTGGCGTTCTCCGCGGCCAGCCTGATGTCGCAGGCGAGCGCGAGCTCGCAGCCGCCGCCGAGGGCGAAGCCGTTGACGGCGGCGACCCAGGGCTGCGGCGCCGCCTCGATGCCGCTCATCACGGCCTGGCCGAGGGCGCCGAACCGCCGCGCCTGCTCCGCGGTGAGGCCGCTCATCTCGGCGATGTCGGCGCCGGCCACGAACGACTTGTCGCCGCCGCCGGTGAGCACCACGGCGCGCACGGACTCGTCCGGCGTGAGCTCGCGCACCGCGGCGAGCAGCGCCGTGTTGGTCTCGGAGTTGAGCGCGTTGAGCGCCTCCGGGCGGTTGACGGTGACGATGGCGACGGCGCCTTCGCGGACGACCTCGACGGCCATGGAGACCCTCCTCGGACCTTGGGACAGGACTGGCTGCGCCAACTCTATCGCAGGGACGTCTGCGGCCGGCTGGCGCGGGACACGCCCGGTCGTCGTCAACCTTCGCCACCGATCGTCACCCTGTACAGAGCGGCGAGCCTGTGATGAGGTTCGCGAGGGCGCGTCCCGAGGCAAGGAGGTCGTCAGTGAGCGAGCACCACCATTCCAGTCACGCCGGTCCGCGGCGCACGCGTGGCGCGGCCTGCCTCGTATCCTCGCGGCGCTGGCCTGCGCCGCCCTGCTCGCCGCCTGCGGCGGCTCGTCCGGCGGCGCGGCGTCCACCTCGGCGAGCCCGTCGCCCACGCCGGTGCCGTCGCCGCTCATCACCAGCGGCGCGCCGCCCGCAGGCGCCGTGGACGCGGTGCGGCGTTTCTGGACGCTGGTCGGCGAGGGCCAGGTGGCCGAGGCGAAGGCCACCGTGGTCGCGCCCGGGTCGCCGCTCCTGCAGTGGGACGAAGACTCCATCGCCTCGGCGCGCTTCGTGCGGGTCGTGCCGGATTCCGTCGGCAGCGCGCCGGCAGAGGGTGCGACCATCGAGTTCGCCGCGGAGGTCTGGATCGAGCAGGCCGCGTCGGCGCCCAACGTGTGGGGCCCCCCCGGAGAGCACCAGCTGTTCGAGCACGTCGTGCGCATGTCCGACGGCACCTGGAGGATGTGGGACAGCGGCACGGGGCCGTGACGGCTCGGGCCGGCGGACTAGCTAGCCGCGCAGCTTCCTGAGCGGCGCCACGCTGGCCATGAGCCGGCGCTCGGAGCCGTCGTTCTCGAAGCGGATCAGCACGATGCCGCCGCTCTGCATGCTGAGCACGGTGCCCTCGCCGAGCGTGGCGTGGAGCACCCGGTCGCCGGGGGCGAAGAACTGCTCCACGACCTCCTCGTCGAGCTTCTTCTCCTTGGGCGCGAAGCGGCGCCCGCTGCCGAGGGCGCCGAGGTCGTCTTCGTCCTCGCCCGTGCGGCGGCCGCTCCACCCGCCTCCGCCGCCCCACGAGCCGCCGCCTCCGCCGCCCCGGGAGCCGCCGCGGCCGCCGCCGGAGTCCCACAGCGTCGGGCGGCCACCGACGATCTGGCGCTCGGTGAGCTCCTTGGGGATCTCGTCGAGGAACCGTGACGGGATGTTGTACTGCGCCGATCCCCACAGGGTCCTCGCGCGCGCGTGCAGGAGGTACAGCCTGTCCATGGCGCGCGTGATGCCCACGTAGGCGAGGCGGCGCTCCTCCTCCACGTTCTGCTCGTCGAGCGACCTCTGATGCGGGAACACGCCCTCTTCCATCCCGGGGATGAACACCACCGGGAACTCGAGACCCTTGGCGTTGTGCAGCGTCATCAGCGTGAGCAGCACGCTCTTGTCGGCGAGTGCGTCGCTGTCGCTGTACAGCGAGATCTCCTGCAGGAACAGGTCGAGGCTGGGCTCGTCGGCGCGCTTGTCGTACTCGGCGGCGACCCCGGCGAACTCCTCGATGTTCTCGAGACGGCCCTCGGACTCGAGCGTCTTCTGCGCGGCGAGGGCGGCCTCGTACCCGGTCTCCTCGATGACGCTCCGCACGACCTCCGCCACGGGGCGGCCCGCGTAGGTGGCCTGCAGGCCCTCGATGACGCGGGCGAAAGCGAGCAGGCCGTTGACGGCGGCCGTCGACAGCCCCGGCACGTCGTCGGCCTGCCGCAGCGTCTGCCACAGGGTGTCCCCCACGCTCGCCGCGTGCGCCTGCAGGCGCTGCAGGCTGGTGGCGCCGATGCCGCGTTTGGGCGTGTTGACGATGCGCAGCAGGCGCTGCGTGTCGGCGGGGTTCACGATGACCGTGAGGTACGCGACGAGGTCGCGGATCTCGGCGCGCTCGTAGAACTTGGGCCCGCCGATGACCTGGTAGGCGATCGCGTAGCGGCCGAACTGCTCCTCGAGCACGCGGCTCTGCGCGTTGGTGCGGTAGAGCACGGCGACCTCGTCCGGCCGGTACGCCCGCTCGGCGCCCTTGGCCTCCCCCTCGAGCAGCTTCTGCACCTCGCTGGCGACGAACTGCGCCTCGGCGCGCTCGTCGCCCACCTCCACGACCTGGACGAGCGCGCCCTCCCCCCTCGGGGTCCACAGGTTCTTGCCCTTGCGCTTGCGGTTGTTGGTGACCACGGCGTTGGCCGCGTCGAGGATCTTCTGCGTGGAGCGGTAGTTCTGCTCCAGGCGGATGACCTCCGCGTCCGGGTGGTCGCGCTCGAACTCGAGGATGTTGCGGATGTCGGCGCCGCGCCACGAGTAGATGCTCTGGTCGTCGTCGCCGACCACGGCGAGGTTGCCGTGCGCGCCGGCGAGCAGGTTGGCGAGGCGGTACTGGGCGTGGTTGGTGTCCTGGTACTCGTCGACGAGCACGAAGCGGAACGCCTGCTGGTAGTGCTCGAGCCGGTCGGGGTAGCCCTCGAGGAGCTCGACGGTCTTCATGAGCAGGTCGTCGAAGTCCATCGCGTTCATCTCCGCGTGGCGCTTCTCGTAGAGCTCGTAGGCGTCGGCCGCGACCTGCGCGAAGCGCGCCGCCCTGCTCGCGGAACTGGGCGGGCCCCAGCAGCTGGTTCTTGGCGTCGCTGATCTGGCGGCTGATCGACTCCGGCGGGTACCGCTTGGGGTCGATGTTCAGCTCCTCCATACAGCGCTTGATGAGCCGCCGGCGGTCGTCCTCGTCGTGGATGGTGAACGTGCTCTTGTAGCCCATGCGCTGGGCCTCGCGGCGCAGCAGACGCGCGCACATGCTGTGGAACGTGCTGATCCACATGGTGCGCGCCACCGGCCCCACGAGGCCCTCGATGCGCTCCTTCATCTCGCCGGCGGCCTTGTTGGTGAACGTGATGGCCACCACCTCGTCCGGGCGCACGTGCTCGACCTGGAGCAGCCAGGCGACGCGGTGCGTGAGCACGCGCGTCTTGCCCGAGCCGGCGCCGGCGAGGATGAGCAGCGGACCGTCCACGTGCGTGACGGCCTTGCGCTGCTCCTCGTTGAGGCCGGCGAGCAGCGGGTGGTCGGCGACAGGACCGGTTCGACCGTGAGGCATCAGATCACATCCCCGCCACGTTCAACAGCAGGCTGAGGCCGAAGGCCACACCTCCGGCAAGCACGAGCTTGACGCTGGAGACGATGAGCCGACCGCGCGAGACATGGCCGAGGAAGATCCCCAGCAGGATGAGCTCCGCGGCTGCGACGCCCCACGCCGCGTAGAACGAGGCATCCACGCCCAGCACCGGCTGCAACGCGAGCGGGATCACATGATGAGGCCACCGATCGCCGACGCGAGACCGGCCACCGCTGCGATGGCGAGCGCCGCGTACCGCGCCGCCGAGCCCACATCGGTGGAGTCGAGACGGGAGAGCATGGTGTCCTCCAGTTCGCGCAGGGCCCGCGTGCGCTCCGCCTGCTCGGAGAGGTACGAGCCGTAGAACCCCGAGACGCCGAGGCTCAGGGAGGCCGAGGCCATGACGACGACGACCGACCTCGGGTCGGTGACACCGCCGAAGTACGCGCCCGTGACGATGCCGAGCGCAGTGAGCACGCCGTCGAAGGCGTTCATGGGGAAGTAGCGGCGGGCGATCTCGCCGACGTCGGCGATCTCGTGGTAGTGCCGCAGCGTGGCGAGGCGGCGGCGCAGGCGCACACCGAGCGTGGGGCTGCCGGACTGGCTCATCGGCTACCGGCGATGTCCGGAGACGCGGTCAGCGGAGCCAGGACGCGCCGGCGTCCTGGGGAGTCTCGACCTCGTCGATGAGGTGCTTGCCGGTCGAGACCTTGTCGATGGAGTGGATGCTGGCGCCGCCGTCCTGCACGACCTCGGCGACGGCCTGGAAGTCGACGTCGTCGCCCTCCAGGGTGATCTTGATGTTCTCGACCTTGTTGTCGATCTCGATGAGGGTGATGTCGACCCCGTGCACGCCCTCGAGGTCGCCGAGCTTGTCGGCGAGCACGAGCATGGTGGGCTGGTGGGGTTTGAGCACGTCGAGCACGAGACGCCTGATCTCGCTCATGGGGATATCACGCTCCGTTCGAGAGCCACTGAGAGGGCAGCAATCGTAGCATACCCTCCCCCCCGCGCCGGTCACCCGGCGGGATGACATCCGGGGAGGTGGAGACCCCGCAGCCCACTCCGTGTCCTGATACTCCTCCGCGTACGTTCCTGCACGTATCCCTGGATTTCCCGGGAAGGTCGAGGACCCGTGCTCATGTCCCTGCGCCGCCCGATTCCGATGACCTCAGTGAGGGCGAGGTGGACCCTCACTCACTGGCGAGGAGGCAGGCGATGAGCGGCGTCGCGAGTGGCTACACGCTGGTGCTGGCGGACGAGGCACACGACGGCGCCCCCAGGACCGACTACATCGTGACCGACGGCGGCGTGCTGTTCGCGACCGCCGACCACGGCGCCACCTGGCGCTGCTACGGGCTGGTCGACCCCGAGCTGTTCCTTGCTCGACCTCGGGTTCGCCGATGCCTGGGAGCTGCTCGACGCGGACGCCGCGCCGGCCGCGACCCGCAGGTTCCTCGCCGCCTGACCCGGCCTCTCCGGGCGCCGGAGGACGACGCCGCGCAGCGGCGTCAGATCCCGGCGCCCTCGTCGAACCGCAGCAGCTCGTCGAGGATCGCCTGCGTCTCCCTCACGGCCTGCTCGCGCTTGCCGCTGCGCTCCGGGTGGATCTCGTCGAGCTCCTTCTCCATCTCGACGATGCGCGCGACCAGGCACTTGATGGCCTCCGCGACGGGGTCTGGCAGGTGCCGGTAGTCGATGTCGGGGATGCCGACCTTCTGCCCCTGCAGCAGCACCGGCCGGCCGGGATTGCCCACGACCGTGGAGTTCCTGGGCACGTTGGTGACCACCACGCTGCCGGCGCCGACCTTGGCGTTGTCGCCCACGGTGATGCCGCCGAGCACCTTGGCGCCGGCGCCGAAGACCACGTTGTCGCCCACCGTCGGGTGACGCTTGCCGGACTCCTTGCCGGTCCCACCCAGCGTGACTCCCTGGTAGATGGTCACGTTGTCGCCGATCTCCGCCGTCTCGCCGATGACCACGCCGGAGCCGTGGTCGATGAACAGGCCGTGGCCGATCCGGGCTCCGGGGTGGATCTCGATGCCGGTAGCGAAGCGGTTGAACTGGCTGATCCAGCGCGGCAGCAGCGGCAGGCCGACGTCGTTGAGCTTGTGCGCGAGGCGATGGAGCCAGAGCGCGTGGAGGCCCGAGTACGAGGTGAGGATCTCGACCTTGGAGGTGGCCGCGGGGTCGCGCTCCTGCACCGCCTTGACGTCGCTGGTGATCTCCTCGATCGCCGTGTGCACGTCCTGGCCCAGGGTCCCGACGATGCCGTTGACGGACCGACACCCGCGCGTCCCTCGTCCCAGGAACCAGCACGCGGCGACACTCAGGCCCGTCAGGGCCAGCAACTTGCGGATCACGGCCGTCACCTCCTCGTGTCGTGTCTGAGCGGTGCTCCTTCGGCGCCCCGCTCGGTACCTTCGCTTCGTCGGGTACTGAGCGGTGCTCCCTTCGGCGCCCCGCTCGGTACTTTCGCTTATTCGGGTACTGAGCGGTGCTCCTTCGGCGCCCCGCTCGGTACTTTCGCTACGTAGAGTACTCACGCCTCGTTCATGCTTCCCGTGCGGAAACCGTCCAGGTCCAGGGCCACGTACGCGAACCCGGCCGCGCGCACGCGGCCGCGCGATCTCGTCGCGCAGCGCGAAGGCCCGCTCCAGTTCGTCGCGCTCGACCTCGAGGCGCGCCACGTCGCCGTGGTGGCGCGCCCGGCACTGGCGGAAGCCGAGCTCGTGCAGCGCCTGCTCGGCGGCCGCGACGGCGGCGAGCTTGCCCGGAGTGACGGGCTCGCCGTACGGGACGCGCGAGGCCAGGCAGGCCTGCTGCGGCGCGTCCCAGGTGGCCAGGCCGAGGTCGCGCGCCAGGCGCCGGACCTCGGCCTTGGTGACTCCCGCGGCCAGCAGCGGCTGCAGCACGCCGCGCTCGGCGGCCGCGCGCATACCTGGGCGGTGGTCGCCGGCGTCGTCGGCGTTGGCGCCGTCCACGACCACGGCGCCGCGCTCGGCGGCGAGCTCCGCGAGCGCGTCGAGCAACCCGGCCTTGCAGAAGTAGCAGCGGTCGCGCGAGTTCTCCACGAACCGCGGGTCGTCGAACTCGCGCGTCTCGAGCACCACGTGCTCGACGCCGAGGCTCGCGGCCACCTCGGCGGCCGCCGCGAGCTCCTCCTCGAGGTACGTCGGCGAGGTAGCGGTGACGGCGACGACGCGGTCCGCGCCGAGCGCCCGCGCCGCGACCGCCAGCACCAGGCTCGAGTCCACGCCGCCGGAGAACGCCACCACGGCGTCACCGGCGCCGTCGAACTGCGCCAGAGACGCGTGCCAGGACGGCGGCGTCAGACATCGAGGTCCACCAGCTCCGGTGACGCTGGGCGTCTCGCCGCAGACCGGGCAGGACGGGACGCGGCCCACCTCCACCTCCGTGAACGTCATCGCCCCGCCGTCGTACTGCAGCAGACGGTCGTAGAGCGGCCGCCCGGCGCCGGTGAGGACCTTGATGACCTCCAGCGCCTGGATGGAGCCGATGAGGCCGGGGATCGGGCCGAGCACCCCGGCCTCCGAGCAGCTGATGACCCCGGCCGGCGGTGGCGGCTCCGGGAAGAGGCAGCGATAGCAGGCCGTCTCCCCGCCCTTGATCGTCATCGCCAGGCCGGTCATGCGCAGCACGGCGCCGTCCACCAGCGTCTTGCCGGCCAGCACGCAGGCGTCGTTGAGCAGGTACCTCGTCGGGAAGTTGTCGACCGCGGTGACCACCACGTCGTACCCGGCGATGAGCTCCTGCGCGCCGTCCGCCGTGAGCCTCGACGTGTGCGGCTCCAGCGCCAGCTCGGGGTTGAGGGCCGCGAGCCGCTCCACGGCGACCTCGGCCTTGGGACGGCCGATGTCGGCGGTCGTGAAGAGGATCTGACGCTGCAGGTTGGAGAGCTCCACCACGTCGTCGTCGACGATGCCGATGCGCCCGACGCCGGCGGCCGCGAGGTAGAACAGCACCGGCGAGCCGAGACCGCCCGCCCCCACCACCAGCACGGAGCCGTGGCGCAGCGCGTCCTGCCCCCGCTCCCCGACCTCCTTGAGGACGAGCTGGCAGTCGTACCGCTGCCGTTCGTGCCCGCTGATCCTCACACGGGCTCCGGCAGGTCGGCGAAGAGCGGCGTGGAGAGATACCGCTCCCCGGTATCGCAGAGGATCGTGACGACGACCTTGCCGCGCATGCTGCGTCGGCGCGCGAGCTCGCGCGCGGCCCACACGTTGGCGCCGGCCGAGATGCCGACGAGGATGCCCTCCTCGCGCGCGAGATCGCGCGCCGAGCGGTAGGCGTCGTCGCCGCCGACCGTGAGGACCTCGTCGCAGACCCCCCGGTCGAAGACCGCGGGGACGAAGCCGGCGCCGATGCCCTGGAGGCGGTGGACGCCGGCCGGCCGGCCGGAGAGGACCGCCGAGTCCGAGGGCTCCACGGCGACCACCAGCACGCTCAGGTCGCCGCTCCTTGAGCACCTGCCCCACGCCGGTGAGCGTGCCGCCGGTGCCGACGCCGGCGACGAACGCGTCGACCTCGCCGCCGGTGTCCTCCCAGATCTCCTCAGCCGTCGTGAGCCGGTGCGCCTCCGGGTTGGCCGGGTTCTCGAACTGCTGCGGGACGAACGTGTCGCCGAGCTCCTCGGCGAGCTCCGTCGCGCGCGTGACGGCGCCGGCCATGCCCTCGGAGCCGGGAGTGAGGACCAGGCGCGCGCCGTAGGCCTTGAGCAGCGCGCGCCGCTCCAGGCTGAACGAGTCGGGCATGATGAGCACCAGGTCGTAGCCGCGGGCGGCCGCCACCATCGCCAGCGCGACACCGGTGTTGCCGCTGGTGGGCTCGATGAGCGTCGTGCGCCCCGGAGCGATGCGCCCCTCCTTCTCGGCGGCGTCGATCATCGCCAGTCCGATGCGGTCCTTGACGCTCCCGCCGGGGTTGAAGGACTCGAGCTTGCCCAGCACCTCGGCGCCCGTCTCGTCGGAGATGCGGTTGAGCCTGACCAGCGGCGTCCGGCCGATGAGCTCGGTGATGCTCCCTGCCCTCTTCATGCGGTCTCCTCGTCAGATGTGGTACATCGGCGCGCCGCTGCGCAGCGAGTCTTCGCGCCGCAGCAGGTCGCCGATGGTGGTGGACGTCAGCACGTCCTCCAGCGCATGCTGCGCCTCGATCCAGACGTAGGATGCGCCGCAGCGGTCCACCTGGTCGCAGCGACCCTGCGTGCACTCCGCCGGGGAGGGCACGCCGTCGAGCGCGGCGACCACGTCGAGGACGGTGATCTCGTCCGCCGGCCGGGCGAGCGTGTAACCGCCGGCCGCTCCGCGCCGGCTGCGGACGACGCCGCCGCGGCGGAGTGCCGCGAAGACCTGCTCCAGGAACTGGAGCGGCATGTCGCGGCGCTCGGCGATCTCGCCGAGACGCACGGGCTTGCCGGTCTGCGTCTGGTCCAAACGAGCGAGCTCTGTGAGAGCCCGGACCGCGTACCTGCTCTTCATGGAGATGTTCACTGCCGTCGCGCTCCTCGCCGGGAAAATACGATAATTCCAGTCAAGATTACGGAACCTGAGGTCGCCCGTCAACGCGAGCCCGGATCCCCGGAGCGCGGGGTCGCCCCGGCGGCGCCGGCGCAGCCAGTGCGCCGCCAGCGCCGTGAGGGCCAGCGTGACCAGCGCCGCCCACAGGATCCGGTAGGCGACCACCCAGAAGATGCTCGCGCCCAGGGCGATGAAGATCAGTGAGTCCTCGACGATGGCGTGCACCATGCTCAGGAACACGCTCATGATGAACACCTGCCGGCGCGGAAGGTCGTGGCGGCGCACGTCGCGCACGATCACGCCGCCGCCGTAGGCCAGCCCGAACAGGAACCCGACGAGCGTGGGCGCCGCCGAGCGCTCGTCCAGTCCCACGTGGCGCACGACCCGCGCCCACCAGCGCACGACGGCGCGGAAGGCGCGCGTGCCCTCGAACAGCTCGAGCACCACCATGATCGGCACCACGATGACGAACACGCGCACGAGCAGGTCGAGGGAGCCGCCGGCGAAGGTGCGCAGGAACTCCGCCATCACAGCACCCCCATCAGGAGGTTGGCGACCGCGGCGGCGGCGAGCCCGGCGACGATGCGGAGGCCACCGAAGAGCACGCCGTTCATGCCGGCCTTGTGGAGCACGGCGCCCTCGACGACCAGGTTGTGCCCGATGAGGATGGCGATCGGCCAGCACGGTGATCTGCCGCGGCGTGAGGTCGAGCGCCTGCATGGACCCCACCGCGGCGTAGATGTTGAGCACGTAGCCGACGACGAGCGGGACGGCGGCGTCGCCCGGCAGGCCCAGCGCCGTCATGACCGGCCGGGCCGCGTCGGCCAGCCGGCCGATCACGCCCAGCTGCTCCAGCGCCAGCGTGACGCCGTACGCCGGGATCATGACCTTGGCGAGGTCCCAGAACGTCTGCAGCCCGGAGACGACGCCGATCCTGAGGTCCCGGCGCACGGTGGGCCAGAAGCCGGCGGGCGGCTGCGGGAGCGGCGCTCCCGGGATGTCGTCGGGTCCGGTCATCGCGCCGGGATTCTCGCACGGGTGCGCCGGCGGCGCACCGATCGTCCGGGCGCTCCGCACTTCCGTCGTGCCGGCGCAACGTCACCTCCGGCACCCGCGTGTCACCCTTGAGGCTCACCGGAGGCGCGCGCGACGATGTCCTGCATGCCGTCCGCCCGCACAACCGCCCTCGCCATCGCCGCCGTCGCGGCACTCGCCCTCGCGGCGATCATCGTGGCGCAGGGCTGCGGGGGGCGGCAGGCACTGCCGGTCGCGGTGCCGTCGGACGTGCACCTCGCGGAGGTCGCGGCGCCCGGCGAGCCGCCTGCGGCGTCGCCGGTCGGGGAGCGCGCGGGAGGCGCCGGACCGGCTCGAGGCGGTGCGCACGGTGGCGCTGTACTGCCGCCTCGTCGACGCGGGCCAGTTCGCCCGCGCCGGCGAGCTCTGCGCCGCGCGGCGCCTGTGGTCGCGGCGCGCGTTCCGCGCCGTGAGCCGCTTCCGCTTCCGCTCCGCCCGTGTCTACGCCGCGCCGGACGCGCGCACGCTGGTGCTCAAGGCACGCGTACGCGTGCACGCGGGGCCGGGCCGTCCGCTGCCGGACGGCCTGGCCATCCTGTTCTTCACCCTGGGGAGGGTCGGCAGCGCCGTGGGGGGATGGCTCATCACCGCCGTCTCCACCAGCCCGTAACCCTCACGAAAGGGGTCAGCATGACCAAACGGAACTGGGCGCACATCGTGGCTGCCGCGGCGGTCGTCGCCGCCTGCGCGACGGCAGCACCCGCGGCGGCGAGCTCTCGACGCCGGCCGCACCCGGAGCGGGCGCCCGGGCGGGCGCCGGAGTCGCCTCCGCCGGGCGCGCCGCAGGAGGCGCGTCGGCCACCGCCTCGGCCTACCTCCAGGCGCGGGCCGCGGCCGTCACGGCCGCCGACCCGGCCGCGGCGCTCGCCCCGTTCCTGGTGACGGGCAGCGCGCTGGCCCGCACGGAGGCCAGGCTCGCTGCCGGCACGGCGCTCCGCGGCGAGGACATGGGCCGGTCCGTCGCCGAGGCCTCGTGCAAGGTCACCATCCTCGATGTCCAGCCGGCCGACGACGGCGTCACCACATCCGTCGGCGCGCGGGCGGTCACCACCATCACCTGGCGGACGGCCGCGGGCAAGACGGACGTCGAGGCGAGCGGCATCGACCACACGATCCTGCTCTCGTGGAGCGGTGACCGCTGGCTGGTCACCTCGGACTCCTACACGGACGTCCTGCGCCCGGCCTGCCTCGAGGCCGCGGGCGCGTCTCGCGCCCGGGTGCGCGCCGCGGTGCGCTCGCTCGAGCGCCGGGCCTCCCCGCTCTCGCTCCCGGGCCCGGCTCCTGCCCGGCCGCCCATCCCGGCTCGCCGCTACACCACCATCATCAAGTACGACCGCGCGGCGGCGCAGGCCTACGCGGACACGTACGCCCTCTCGTACAACCCCACCTTCGTCCGCTTCGCCGGCGCCGACTGCGCCAACTTCGCCTCCCAGTGCGCGCGCGCCGGCGGCATGCCGCAGCAGTCGGGCAGCTTCCACCAGCGGATGGTGGTACGACAAGGACGGCAGCTCGGGCCCGGGCGACGACACCTACAGCCTGAGCTGGATCAACGTCACGCGGCAGATGGGGTTCTGGAACACGCGCCGCACCGACTGGGACACGTCGGCCGGGGTGCTCAGCCGCGGCGACTTCATCTACTACGACTGGAGCGGAGACGGCGTGTGGGACCACGTGGCCGTGGTCGCCGGCACCAACAGCGCCGGGCAGAAGGTCATCGACGCCCACACCACCGACCACTACCGCGTGTACTGGAAGCTCGGCACGAGCAGCACGAAGTACAAGTACGCCAGCACGCGGGCCTCGTGGGTGATCTGAGCCACGGGTGACGTCACCGGGCAGGCCGTGCCGGCCGGCCCGACAGGGCCGCCGCGGGGGGCGAAGCGCCTCCCGCGGCGGCCGCGCTCAGCGGCCGCGATCGTCGGCGGCCGCGTTCAGGGACCGGACTCGCCGGCGGCGGCCGGCTCGCAGCCGGGCGTCAGGTCGTTCGCCACCAGGTCGGCGGCGGTGTCCCGGCGGCGGATCTGGACGAGCTCGCCCGACGTCGTCACGGCGAAGGCCGCCGCCGTCGGCCGGGCGTTGTACGGGTTCATCATCTCGAGCGTGTAGGCCCCGGCGTCGAGAAAGGCGACCACGTCGCCGACCGTCGTCCCGCCGGGGAACCAGCGGTACGCCGAGTCGGCGTCGCCGGCGTACACGTCGCCGCCGTCGCAGAGCGGGCCGGCGAGGCGGAACTCGGCGTCCGCCTCCTCGCCGGCGCGGTTCGCGACCACCGTCCGGTAGTACCAGTGGTAGTTGGTGTGCTCGAGCAGCGTGTTGAAGCCGGCGTCCACGGTGACCCAGCGCTCGTCGCCGATGCGCCGCCCGGCGGCGTCGCGGCGGCCCTTGGTCTTCTCGCTCTCGATGCGGGAGACGAGCACCGCCGTGGTCGCGGCGATGGAGCGGCCGGGCTCGAGGAAGAGCGCGAGGTCCGGCCGCCGCGCCTCGAGGCCGCCGCCGACCACCTCGGCGTAGTCGTCGGCGCCCAGCAGCGAGCAGAAGTAGTCGCTCGGGTGGCAGGTCACGGGGGCCTCGCGGTACGGCACCGCGAACCCGCCGCCGGCGTTGAGGAACCGCAGCCGCACGCCGGCGCCCTCTTCCACCTCGGCGACGATGTCCAGCGCCGCGTCCAGGGCCTGCCGGTACGGCTCCAGGCTGGTGATCTGCGAGCCGATGTGCAGGTGCATGCCGGCCGGGTCGAGGTTGGGGTGCTCCGCCGCCAGGCGGAACGCGGCCACGGCGTCGTCGCGGTCGATGCCGGCCTTGCCGCCGTGGGCGGTCTCGAGGCCGGGGTGGGTGAGCGTCGGTACGTGGACGTCGATGCGCGGCGCCACGGCGGCGACTGCGCCCAGACTCGCCGCCACCTCGCCGATGCGGCCGAGCTCGTGCAGCGAGTCGACCATGAACGCGCGCACGCCGACGGCTATGGCGCGCGCGATCTCATCCTTGGTCTTGGCCACGCCGTTGAACACGATCTGCCGCGGCTCGAACCCCGCGGCGAGCGCCTTCTCGAGCTCCCCGCCGGCGTTGACCTCGAGGTTGCTGCCGGCGTCGCGCGCCACGTGCAGGAACCACAGGTTGGAGCAGGCCTTGCTCGCGTAGAACACCTCGGTCGCGGGGTGAAGGCGACGGAACGCGCCGGTGACCGCCTCCACGTTGGCGCGCAGCCGCCGCTCGCTGAACACGAAGAACGGGGTCGGATGGTCCTCGGCCAGCTCGACGAGGTCCACCCCGTCGAAGCACAGGTGACCGTCACGGACGGAGTACATGGGATCGGTCGACGGCATACGGGCGCCCCCTGCTTGTAGAAGGTTCGGCCGGCGAAGTATACTGCGCCCGCTTTGTCCCACCGGCCACGGGAGACCGCGTGGTAGACGCAAGCCCTCACGATCGCAGGCGCACCGCCTTCAC
This sequence comes from uncultured Thermoleophilia bacterium, assembly GCA_963709635.1. Taxonomy (GTDB): domain Bacteria; phylum Actinomycetota; class Thermoleophilia; order UBA2241; family UBA2241; genus CAIXSE01. The sequence continues at coordinate 23,275 of CAVPXA010000035.1, read as the reverse complement.
CGGCGGCAAAGTCCACGACTTCTAATACCCTCCTTCACTGACGCGCACCGCCCGCGCCGCCACGGCGCTCTCCGGCGGTCCGCAGTCCTCCGTCCGCAGGCGCCGAGCGAGCGCCGGAGCATCCAGGCGCGCGCCGCGGCCTCGCAGCCGCACCCGCGCACGCCCGCTCCGGCTCCACGCACGGCGGCAGACCCAGACGAAGTGGAGAAGCATGGCTCTTCCCCGGCTCACCATCGACCTCGACGCCGTCGCCCAGGCGACGGAGCGGCTGGCCGCGGACCTGCGTGCCCGCGGCCTGACGCTCGTCGGGGTGACCAAGTGCGTCGACGGCGAGCCGGCGGTCGGGCGGACGATGCTGGAGGCCGGGGCCGAAGGCCTCGCCGACAGCCGTCTGCCGTCCCTGGTCCGGCTCGCCGGTCAGGGGCTCGGGCCGCTCACGCTGATCCGCGCGCCGCAGCCCGACGAGCTCGAGGCGGTGGCGCAGGTCGCGGACCGCGTGCTGCTCAGCGACCCGGGCGCCGCCCGCGTGCTCGGAGAGCACGCCCCCGGCGCCCCCATCCGAGGTCCTGCTCACCGTGGACCTGGGCGACCGCCGCGAAGGCGTCCTGCCGGACGCCGCCCCGGCGGTCGCCGCCGAGCTCGCCGGCCTGCCCGGCGTCGGCCTGGCCGGCGTGGCCGTCAACTTCGCCTGCCTCTCCGGCCAGCTGCCGTCGCAGGAGCTGTTCCGGCAGGCCGAGGACGTCCTGGCCGAGGTCGCGCACCTGTGCGCCGCCGAGCCGCTCCTGAGCCTCGGCGGCACCTGTGTCGTCCAGCACCTGGACGGCTACGAGCCGCGGTTCGCGACCGAGGTCAGGTCCGGCGGCGGCCCGATGTACGGCCACGACTTCGTCAGCGGCTGCGGCATCACGGGACTCCGGCGCACGGACCCCGTGCTGACCGCCGCCGTGCTCGAGTGCTACCGCAAGCCGCCGGCGCCGGAGGGCCCCGGCGGCCTCGACGCGTTCGGCCACGTGCCGGACGTCGACCTGCCGGCGGAGGACGCCTGGTACGCCATGCTGGCCGTCGGCCGGCGGGACGTGGAGCCGGCCGGCCTCCGGCCGCTCCTCCCCGGCGCGTACCTCGCCGGCGCCACCAGCGACGTGAGCGTGCTGATCACGCCCGAGCCGCTGCGCCCGGGCGACGAGGTGCGCTTCTCCGTCGACTACGACGCCCTCGTCCGTGCCGTCACCTCGCCGTTCGTCGCCCTGGAGTGCGTGCACGGCGGTCGGGCGGCGGAGCGCGAGCCCGAGCAGGCCGTCGGCGACGCGACCACAGCGGCCACCCCCAGCGACAACGACGTCTCGAAGGGAGACGCATGATGAACCACGCCGACGCGCGCTACGTCGGGCCCCGCAGGCCGCTCGACATCGTCGGGCCGGCCGAGGTAGAGCGCATCCACGAGGCGGCGCTCGAGGTGCTCGCCGAGACCGGCGCGATGTTCCACTCCGGCCGTGCGCTCGACGTGCTCGAGGCTCACGGCGCGACCGTGGACCGGCAGACGACGGTGGCGCGCATCCCAGCGAGCGCGGTGGAGGAGGCCCTGGCCTCGGTGCCGCGCTCGTTCACGCTCGGCGGCCGGGAGCCGGAGTTCGACCTCCCGGTGGACGGCGAGCACGCCTATCTGTGCTCGGACGGCTGCGCCACCAAGGTGCGCGAGGCCGACGGCACCGTGCGGCAGAGCGTCAAGCAGGACGTGTACGACGCCGCGCGCGTCGTCGAGGGCCTCGACAACCTCTCGGCCACCTCGGCGCTCGTGTCCGCGCAGGACACGCCGGAGGAGAGCCGCGTGCTGCACGAGTTCGACGCCTGCATGCGGGCCTCGCGCAAGCACAGCATCGTGGTGAGCATCAAGGACGCGTCCGAGGCGCGGCCGCTGATCCGCATGGCCGAGGCCGTGGCGGGCGGGAGCGCGGAGCTCAAGGCGCGCCCGACCTTCTCCGTCATCCTCTGCACCGTGAGCCCGCTCCACATGGAGCGGTTCGGCATGGAGCTGGCGTTCGAGCTCGGCGAGGCGGGCATCCCGATGATGCTCTACCCGATGCCGATCCTCGGCGCGACCAGCCCGGTCACGCCGGCCGGGACGGCGGTCGTCGGCGCGCGCGGAGATCCTCGCCGCGGTCACGGCCATCCAGCTGGGCTGCCCCGGCGCGCGCGTGGTGCACGCCGGCGGCCCGACGGCCCTGTTCATGCGCACGGGCTCGTACTTCGCCAACGTGCCGGAGGCCCTGCTCCTGCGCGCCCTGCAGGGCCAGATGGCCCGCTACTGGGGCATGCCGGCAGGGCTCGGCTGGGGCGGCACCAAGGCCAAGCAGCCGGAGGCGCAGAGCGCCTACGAGAACACGCTCGGCCTGGTGCTGGAGCTGATGGCCGGCGCGGACGTCGTCTTCGGCGCCGGCCTCCTCGACAGCGTGCAGCAGATGAGCCTCGAGGAGCTCGTGATCGCCGACGAGACGTTCGGCATGATCACGCGCCTGCTGCGCGGCGTGACGGTCGGCCGCGAGACCCTGGCGGTCGACCTCATCAAGAAGCTCGGCTTCCGCGGCGACTACCTCTTCGAGCAGCACACGCGCGAGCACGTCCGCGAGCTCTGGCAGGCGCGCCTCGGCGAGACCGGCACCTACGACGGCTGGAAGAGCGCGGGCAGCCCGCGTCTGGAAGACAAGGCGCGGGCCGTCGCCGACGGCATCCTCGCCTCCCCCGCACCCGAGTTCCCCGCGGAGCTCGGGCGCGAGTTCGACGACATCATCGCCGCGGTCGAGTCCGGCCGCTTCTGAGAACCGAAGGAGTCCCCTGATGGCATACGCAGACAAGTGCTACGTCGGCAAGCGCGTGAAGCTGAACCTCCTCGACGAGGACGAGGTCCGGCAGATCCACGAGGCCACGCTCGACGTGATCGAGAGCGTGGGCGTCAAGTTCCACAGCCAGAAGGCGCTCGACATCCTCGAGGCGAACGGCGCGACCGTGGACCGCGAGTCGACCGTGGCGAAGATCCCGGCGGCGGTCGTCGAGCAGGCCATGAGCACGGCGCCGCACGAGTACACCCTCGGCGCGCGCAACCCCGAGTACGACCTGCCGCTGGACGGCGAGCACGTCTACATCAGCTCCGACGGCTGCGGCGTCTTCGCCCGCGACCCGAAGACGGGCGAGGTCAGGAGCTCCGTCAAGCAGGACCTCGCCGACTGCGCCAAGGTCGTGCAGGCGCTCGACAACGTGAGCGCCACGAGCGCCGTCGTCAGCGCCCAGGACTGCCCGCCCGAGACGCGCGTGCTGCACGAGTTCGACGCCTGCGTGCGCAACTCGGAGAAGCACAGCATCGTGGTGAGCATCAAGGAGGACTGGGAGGCCCGCAGCCTCATCAGGATGGCCGAGGCCATGGCCGGCGGCAAGGAAGAGCTCAGGAAGCGGCCGATGTTCACGACCATCATCTGCACCGTGAGCCCGCTGCACCAGGAGCGCTACGGCATGGACCTCGCGCTCACGCTCGCCGAGGCCGGCATCCCCGTGAGCTTCTACCCCATGCCGATCCTCGGCGCGACGGGCCCGGTCACCATCGCCGGCTCCGCCGTGGTGAACAACGCCGAGTTCCTGAGCGGCGCCACGCTGGTCCAGCTCGCCCACCCCGGCGCCCCCGTGATGCACGGCGGCGGCCCGACGGCGATGTACATGAACTCCGGCGCCTACGCGAGCAACTCGCCGGAGGCCATGCTGCATCCGCGCCGTCCAGGGCCACATGGCCGACTTCTACGGCGTCCCCGCCTGGTACGGCGCCGGCGCCACCACCGCCAAGGAGCCCGGCATCCAGAGCGCCTACGAGAACGCCCTCGCCATGTTCATGGCCTACAGCAACGGCGCCGACGTCACCTTCGGCACCGGCCTGCTGGACGGCTCGCGCATCCTCTGCCTCGAGAACATGGTGGTCGACGACGAGATCATCGGCATGGTCAAGCGCATCCTCACCGGCATCGAGGTGAGCGAGGAGACCCTGGCCGTGGACCTCATCAAGAAGATGGGCTTCAACGGCAACTACCTCTTCGACAACCACACCCGCGCGCACGTGCGCGAGCTGTGGCAGGCCAAGCTGGGCGAGACCGGCAGCTACGACGGCTGGAAGAACGCCGGCGCCAAGAGCACGACCGAGAAGGCGCAGGAGAAGGTCGCCGAGATCCTCGCGGCCCCGGCGGCCGAGTTCCCGGCCGACCTGGGCGCCGAGTTCGACGCGATCATCGCCGCGGCCGCCAGCGGAGGCCGCCGCCGTCTGATCCTCGCCGCACGACGAGGCCGGCGCGGGGGCGCAGCGGACCCGCGCCGGCCGGCGGTCCGCCGGGGCCGGCCCTGCGCCCGTACCCCCATCCCCGATGAGGTGCGCAGGGCCGGCCCCGGCCTCGTGGCGCGGCACGTCCGGGGCCCTCTCACGCGACGCGCGATCCCACCGTTTCGGCGGTACTACACTCGCTGTACGGGACCAGACCGAAAGGGGAGTCATGGACGCTCGCTGCGCTCACCGACGTGCCGGTCGTGTGCCGGCACTCCTGCTGCTGATCCTGGCAGCGCTGCTGCTGCCCGCCGGGGCCGCCGTCGCCGCCGACGGGGTGCCGCTGTATCCGCCGGGCATCGACAGCGCCTACACGGCGTGCAGCATGACCAACGCCGACATGAGCGGCCCTGTCCTCGCCTTCGAACTCAGGCCGATGGACCCGCCTGCTGGCGCACCCTGGCTCACCGCGAGCCGCAGAGGCATCGGCGTCTACAACCCGATCATCTACGGCTGGAACGTGGCCGAGGGCTACAACTGGCCTCTCGGCGAGGAGGTCGGCCGGCTGGACCGACGACGTGCTGCAGGTCGACCCGGCGGTGGCCGTGCACGGAGGCAAGATGTGGGTGGTGTGGTCGCAGCGGGACGACGTGACCGACGACGCCGACCTGTGGATCTGGAGAGGCACCAGCCACGGCGTCGCGGACGCCGGGTACCCGAAGCGCCTCGTACAGGGTCCCGCGAACACCGATCAGGTGACGCCGGACCTGGGCGTCGTGACCCTGGGCGGCGGCAAGGTCCTCTGGCTCGCCTGGGCGGACGACCGCGACACGGCCGGCGCGACCACCGAGATCTACGTCCTGGCGCTCAGCGCCGACTCTGACGGCGACGGCGCCCTGGACGTCGACGAGGCCGGCTACTCGCCGGTGACGGCCGGCCTGCGCATGGACGACAGCGGCGACCTGGTGCAGGGTCAGCACGACCCGTCGGTCGGCCCCCTGGGCGTGTTCTGGCTGGACGACCGCAACGCCGCCGGCTCCGGCGAGTCCGAGATCTGGCGCGGCGAGCCGCTGCTCAACGATGCCGCGGCCGGCCTCTTCTGCTCCGTCCCCGCCGGCCGCGTCAAGCTGAACGTGCGCGCTACAGACGGCGGAGCGGCCTGGCTCGGCCCGGGCGTCGCCGGCGGTCCCTTCCAGCCGTGGGGCCGGAACCCCGGCAAGAAGGCGCGCATCCTCACCTTCCTGGGTGACCCGGGCGAGTTCGACGCGAGCGGCTCCGCGTACGCGCTCACCGGACGGCACGGCGGCACGACCGACCTCGACCGCGACGTGTTCTTCTTCTCGCCGCGGCTGCGGCAGACGGTCCCGGTCTGCAGCGCCGGCGCCCCGGGTGGCGCCTACGACCACACGTTCACGCAAGCCATGCCCGCGGTCTCCTCCGCGCCCGGGGGCTACCGGGTGGTCTGGAGCGACGCGCGCGGTCACTACGCCAACAGCCCCGGCACTCCCGAGGGCGCCCTCGCGTACCGCCTCTACGTCGCGCTCGTGCCGACGGTGAGCGTCCACGCGAGCCGCAAGACGCTGAGCCTCGGCGGCAGCGTCACGTTCACGACCAAGGTGAGCCCCGCGTTCGCGGGCTTCAAGGTCTCGCTGCAGAAGGGCAAGCGGCACACGTTCGGCAGCGCGTACGGCACGCACGAGTGGTTCGACGGGTGGAAGACGCGTCAAGGGCAAGACTCTCGGCGCCGGCAGCAAGGCGACCTTCTCGTGGACGCCCGGGGCCAAGGGCACCTACTGGATCCGCGTCTGGTTCAAGGGCGGCAAGAAGTACGTGGACGTGGCCAGCGCCGGCCGCAAGGTGCCGCACGTCCCCATGACCAGCGCGATCGTCAAGCTCGTCGTCAAGTGACGCGGGCGGCGAAGTGAGGGCGGGGGCGGGCGGCGCAGCCGCTCCCGCCCTCTCCCGCACGGCGCCGCACCTGCGGTAGCATGAGACGCCGGCGCCCGCCAGGGCGCCGGCGTCTCGCCGTCCTACCACCGGGGTCGCCGAATGAGCCCAATGAGTGTCCGTGAGGAAGGCTTCAGCAAGGACGCCGACAAGCTCGTGCGGCGCCTCTCACTGGTCGCCCTGTTGCTGTCGCGCAAGGGCCAGCCCGTGACCGCGGCCGAGATCCGCGGCCGCGTCGAGGGCTACCCGCTGATGACCGAAGAGGCGTTCAAGCGGCGCTTCTTCGAGGACCGCGACGAGCTCCGGCGGCTCGGTATCGACATCCGCGCCGACCAGGACCCGTACTCCGAGACCACGACCGAGCTGTACAGCCTGCCGGGGGACGCCTACTACCTCGAGCCGGTCACGCTGGACGGCGAAGAGCTCGCGGCCCTGGCCGCCTGCCTTGCCGTCCTCGAGGACCGGTTCGCGTACTCGCAGCCGCTCCGGCTGGCCCTGCTCAGCCTCGCCCAGGGACGTCCCGAGATCCTCACCGAGGCCGAGACGCCGCCGCTCACCGTCGTGCCCGAGACGCGCGAGCCGGCCGCGGCGCTGCCCAAGCTGCAGGCCGCCGTGGCCGAGCGCAAGACCGTCGAGTTCGAGTACTACGCGATCACCCGCGACGAGACCATGGTGCGCACGGTGGACCCCTATGGACTGCAACTCGTCGCCGGCGAGTGGTACCTCATCGCCTGGGACCACCTGCGCGAGGGTCTGCGCACGTTCCGCCTCTCTCGCATCCGCTCCAAGGTCAAGCACCACACCAAGCGACCGCACGACTTCTCGCCGCCGCCCGAGTTCGACCTCGCCGGCTACCGCGACCGGCCCGCCTGGCAGCTGGCGGAGCCTCGCGGCGCAGCCCGCGTCCGCGTCTCGCCGGCGATGGCCTGGTGGGTGGCCGCCCACTGGGCGCACTGCGGGGTCGTGGTGCAACTGGACGACGGGGCCATCGTGTACGAGACGCCCTACGCCGACCCGCGGCCGCTGCTGAGCTGGGTGCTCGGGCTGGGCGACGAGGCCGAGCTCGTGGAGCCGGCCGAGCTGCGCGAGCGCATCGCCGCGGAGCTGGCCGCGCTCGAGGAGCTCCTGGACGCGCCGGCGCCCGCGCGCAGCGGCAAGGCGCCGGCGCCGGTCAAGGCGCCGGCCCCGAGGCGGCGCCGCGCGGACGACGACCTCAAGGTCGAGGTCGACCGCTTCACGCGCCTCACGGCGCTCACGAGCTACCTGCTGCGCAAGTGCAAGGACGACGAGGCGCTGCTCGAGGTCGCCGAGGTGCGCGCCGACCTGGGCGTCACCGCCGAGGAGCTGCGCGCCGACGTGCGCCTGCTCAACCTCGTCAACTTCGGCGCCGACGGGGCGCTGCTCTACGCGGAGTTCGAGGGGCGCAGCAAGCTCAGCGTGTTCTGCGACCTGGCGGGGCCGGCGCTGAGGCGCCCCGCCCGCCTCTCCCCCCTGCAGGCCGACACCCTGCTGCTGGCCATCGAGCTCGTCGGCAACCATCTGCCGACCGCGTCCGGCGCCGCGCTCGAGAGCGCGCGGGAGAAGATCCGGCAGGCCCGCGGCGGCGCGCCGGCGCTGGCCGGGAGCGACCTGCTCCACCCCGCCGACGCCGTCCTCACCGACGTCAACCGCGCCATCGTGGACCACCGGCTGCTGGCCATCGAGTACTGGACGGAGGGCACCGACCGCGTCACGGAGCGGCTGGTGGAGCCGTACCTCCTCGTCCACAGCCGCGGCGAGTGGTACTACGTGTGCTGGTGTCGCACGGCCGGCGGCACGCGTGTGTTCCGTGTGGCCACCACCAAGAAGGCGCAACTCCTCGACGACACGTTCACCCCGCGAGAGGACGTCGAGCTCGACGTGTACCGGCGGGAGGGCATCCCGACCTCGGGCGCCTACGCCCCCCGCGCCGCGACGGTGTGGTACAGCCCGGCGGTGGCGCGCTGGATCGCCGAGCGCCAGCCGGTGGAGCAGCTGCCCGACGGATCGTGCGTGGCGAGCCAGCCCTACGTGGACGTCCGCTGGCTCGCCGCCCACCTGCTGCGGTTCGCCGACGAGGCGCGCCCGCTGGAGCCGCCGGAGGCGGTCGAGGGCGTGCGCGCCGCCGTCCGCCGGCTGCGGGAGCGCTACGCGTGACATCGCCGGCGCTCGCCGCTCTCCCGCTCGCGGTCGACCCCGTCCTCTACGGCGCCTACCTCGCCGCCTGGGCGTTCTTCGCGTACGGCCCCCAGCTCGTCATCTGCATGCTGTTCGCCTGGTCGGCGTGCCGGCGTGCGCGCGGCGACCTGCTCGCCTGGCTCACCAAGGGGTTCCTCTGGTCGCTCCTCCCGTTCGTGGGCGTCGCCGTCATGTGGTGGATCTGGCGGCGGGAGACGCACCGGGCGAACGGCGCCGCGCCCGGCGGCGCCGCGCCCGCGGACGGCGCGGAGACGGCGGGCCCGTGACCGCCGCGCCGTGGGTCTGGTGCGGCGCGCGCCGGGCCCCAGTCCCGCGCGCCGATGCCTTCGAGCCGCCGGCGGCGCTCGAACCCCTCGACGACCTCGGCGCGGCGCTGCGGGACGCGCTCGCCGCGCCCGTCGGGGCGCCGCGCCTGCGCGAGCTGGCGCGCGGCGCCCGCTCCGTGGTCGTCACCATCCCGGACGCCTCGCGGCCGTGCCCCAGCGAGCCGGTACTGATCGCGCTGCTGGACGAGCTGGCCCGGGCCGGCGTGCCGGACGACGCCGTCACCGTCGCCGTCGGCTGCGGCCTGCACGCGACGACCGGCACGGACGAGCGGGAGCGCCTGGCCGGGCCGTCCGTCGTCCGGCGCGTGCGCGTGGTCGACGCGCAGGGCATCGAGTCCGAGACCGTGGACCTCGGCGAGACGTCCCTCGGCGCCCCCGTGCGCATCGCGCGCGCGGTGGTCGAGGCGGACCTCGCGCTCACCGTGGGCGTCGTCGAGCCGCACCTCTACGCCGGCTTCTCCGGCGGCGTCAAAGGCGTGGCGATCGGCTGCGCCGGCAGGGAGACCATCGCCTGGACGCACGACCCGGCGTTCATCTCGGAGCCGGGCGTCTGCGTCGCCGCGTCTCGAGGGCAACCCCTTCCAGGCGACGCTGCGCGAGATCGCCGCGCGCACGCCGCTGCGCTGGGGCGTGAACCTCGTCGTGCAGGACGGCGCAGCGGCGGCGGTCCGCGCCGGCGACCCGGCCGCCGCTCAGGAGTCGCTCGCCGCGTGGGCGGCGCCGGCCTGGCTGCGCGAGACGCCGCGGCGCCACGACGTGGTCGTCGCCGGCGTCCACGCCCCCAAGAGCGACTGCCTCTACCAGGCGAGCCGGGCGGCGACCTACCTGGGGCTCGCCGCCCGCCCGGCCGTGGCCGAGGGCGGGCTCATCGTGCTCGCCGCCGGACCTGCCGCTCGGCGCCGGCGACGGCCCCGGCGAGCGCAACTTCCTCGACGTGCTCGCCGCGGCCGCTTCGCCGGCGGCCCTGCTCCGGCGCGGCCTGCGGGAGCCGCTCGGCCCCGGCGGCCAGCGCTCGTTCGTCGTCGCGCGGGTGCTCGAGCGCTTCCGCCTCGCCGTGGCCGGCGCCGCCGACCCCGCGTTCCTCGAGCCGCTGGCGCACCTCGGAGTGGCCGCGTTCGACTCCGTCGACGCGGCCCTCGCCGCCGAGGACGCCCGCCTCGGCCGGCCGGCCTCCGTGCTGGCCGTCGCCGACGCGATGGCGACCGTCGTCACCGCCGCCTGAGCGCACCGCCGGCCTCCGGCCGGGTTTGGAGCGTGGAACAACTCTGATGCACACCTGCGTCGGAGGAGACCATGAACGGCATCAGGATCGGACGGCTCTTCGGAGTCGACGTGGCCATCCACCCCAGCTGGTTCGTCGTGCTGGTGTTCTTCTCGTTCTCGCTGGCCACCGGGTTCTTCCCTCGCGCCTACCCCGGCTGGGACCCGGTCGCGACGTGGACCGCCGCGACCGTCGCGACGCTGCTGCTCTTCGCGTCCGTGCTCGCCCACGAGTACGGGCACGCGCTGGTGGCGCGCTCTCAGGGCATCCCCGTGCGCAGCATCACTCTGTTCATCCTCGGCGGCGTCGCGCAGCTGGAGCGCGAGCCGGAGACGCCCGGCCGCGAGGCCTGGATGGCCATCGCCGGGCCCCTCGTGAGCGCCGCGCTCGGAGCGCTCACCCTCGGCGCGGCCTTCCTCCTGCCGGGGCCGGAGCAGGTCGTGGCGGTGCTCGCGTACCTCGGCGTCGCCAACCTGGCCCTGCTCGCGTTCAACCTCCTGCCCGGGTTCCCGCTCGACGGCGGCCGCGTCCTGCGCGCGCTCCTCTGGCGCCTCACGCGCGACGTCGTGCGCGCCACCCGCTGGGCCGCGCTCGTCGGCCAGTTCTTCGCCTGGGGCTTCATCGCCCTGGGGGCCGCCCAGATCGTGCTGCAGGGCAGCCTGGGCGGCATCTGGCTCATCCTCGTCGGGTGGCTGATGATCCAGGCGGCGCGCGCGACCGCGCGCCAGACCGAGATCGACGCGGAGCTCCGCGGCGTCTCCGCCGGGCGCCTCATGACGCGGTTCGAGGGCTGGCTCTCGCCGTACATGACCCTGGACTGGGCCGCGCACGACCGGCTGAACGACTGGGACACCCGCTGCCTGCCGGTGGCCGCCGAAGACCCGGAGGCGGAGTACGGCGGCCTGATGTGCGCCCGCGACCTCGCCCGCGCCCGGCGCGAGCGCTACGACCGCGACCGCGTGCGCGACGTCATGACCCCGGCGCTCGACCTCCCGTCGGTCACGCCGGAGACCCAGGCGACGGACGTGCTCAGGCTGCTGCGCGAGCGCGAGACGGACAGGGCCGTGGTGGTGGACTCAGGCGGGCGCCCGCTCGGCTTCATCGACGCGGACGCGATCCTGCGGTTCGTCAGCGCCGCTCGGCTGCGGCGCGCGCGCCCCGGCCGCACGGCCCCACAACTCTGACCGCGTCCTACGGCAGCTTGATGGTTACCACGGCGCAGTCGTCGGCGAGGATGCCGCCGGCGTACTCCTTGGACGCCTCCAGAATGGTGTCCGCGAGCGTCTGGGCGCCCAAAGGCAGGTTGGCGCGGACGGCCTCGAGCAGGCGCTCCTCGCCGAACAGCACGCCGTCCCGGCGCGCCTCCGTGATGCCGTCGGTGTAGAGCACGATGCAGGAGTCGTCGGGCAGGACGGCGCGGTTGGTCGGGTACGTGGCCCCGCGGAAGATGCCGACCGGCACGTTGCCCTCGCCGGGCATGGGGAACTCGCCGCGACCTGCGAGCACCAGCGGCCGCGGATGCCCGGCGCAGGCGTACTCGAACATGTGCCGCGCCACGTCGATGTAGGCCACCACGAGCGTGACGAACGGCTGGTTGGGCGTCTGCGTGATCACCGCCGAGTTGAGCCGCGAGAGCGCCTCGCCGGGAGAGCTCTCGGCGGCGTAGGCGCGGAGCATGTAGCGCACCACGGCGGACTGGGCGGCCGCCGTGAGGCTCTTGCCGCACACGTCACCCACGATGACCATGAGCTTGCCCGGGCCGAGCGAGACGAGGTCGTAGAAGTCGCCGCCCACCCGGGCCGAATCCGTGGCGGCGCGGTAGTGCACCCCGACCTCGATGCCGGGGATCGGCGGCGCGTCCATCAGCAACGCCTGCTGGAACGTCTCGGCGATCACGTGCTCGCGCTGGTACGCGATGGCGTTGTGCATGCTCGCGTTGAGCTGGGCGGCAAGGGTGGTGAGCAGCAGCCTGTCCTCGGCGTCGAACTCGCCCTGCTGCCTGTCGGCGACGACCAGCACCGACGGCGGCGGCGCGGCCTCTCCCTCGAGCGGCGCGAACAGCATCGTCTCGTCGTCGCCGGGCGTGATGGTGACGTTGTCCGCGCCGACGAAGTGCTCGCCGGAGACAAGCATGCGCGGTCCGCAGCGCTCGAGCAGATCGGCCTCCGCCGCGGCGAGCACGCTCGGCGGCGCGGCGCCGGCCATCGCCAGCGAACGCACCGCCAGGTAGTCGCCGCTGCCGGCCACGACCGCCGCCGAGCGCACGTGCAGCAGGTCCACGGCGGCGCGGGTGACCTCGTCCAGCACCTCCTGCAGGTCGGCGCGGTCGAGCCGCTGGTTGAGGCCGACCGCGAACGACTGCAGGCGCTGCAGGCGGCGGGCCAGCCTGTCGCGCCGCTCGGCCGTGGCCCGCTGCTTGTCGAAGAGCTGCGCCTTGTCGATCGCCAGCGCGGCGAACCGGCAGATGCTGCGCGCCAGCTCGATCTCCTCGTCGGCGAACCGCCTGCCCTCCTCGTCGTCGAGGAGCTCGACCACTGCGAGCACGTGCTCCCGGATGCGCAGCGGGATGGAGAGCTGGGTGTTGAAGCCCTCGAGGCGCATCAGGTCGCGCTCGACCTCGTTGAGGCGCGGGTCCTCCAGCGACGTCACCAGCAGCGGCCGCCGGCTGCGGACGGCCATCGCCGTGGTGGCGAAGTAGTCCAGGTCGTACTGCTTGCCCACCCACTCGCCCTGGTCCCTCGCGGCCGTATCGTAGGTGACGAGATTGCGGATGAGGCTTGCCTCCACGTCCACCTCGTAGATCTCGCAGGCGCGCATGTCGAGGGCGCCGACCAGCCTGGTGGCGACCGCCTCCAGCACCTCGTCCATGTCGATGCTCTGGGCGAAGTCGAGGCTGGAGTCGCGCACGAGCTCCAGGTCACGGCGGCGCGTGTTGAGCTCGTACAGGAGGCGCACGTTGTCCACGGCGACGGCGATGTAGCGGGCGAGGCTCTCGGCGAGCTCGATCTGCTCGCCGCTGTACTCGCCCTCGTCCTGCGGCCGGTTGAAGACCAGGACGCCGACCTCCCGGTCGAGCGAGCGCATGGGCACCACGAGCACGCGCTCGAGCGTGACGTGCGCCGCGAGCGGCGCGAGCGGCGCAGGGTCGGCGCCCGTGAGGTCGCGGGACACCGCGGCGTCCGCGCTCAGCGCCTGCGCCGCCAGCGGCAGCTCCGGGTGCCGCGCGGAGAGCTCGCGCGCGTCGAGGCCGAAGCCGAAGCCGGCGCGGCCCAGCCAGTCGCCGCGCTCGAGCAGCAGGAGCAGACCGTTGGTGGCGTCCAGCTGCTCGCCGAGCCGCTCGAGCGCGTACTCGAGCAGCTCGTCCAGCTCGTCGACCGACCGGCCGCTCCCGAGGATGTCCGCGCCGGCCTCCGAGAGCTGCGCCCGGAGCTCGGCGTAGTCGGTCATCGTGAGGAGCCGGTGGATGAGATACGAGAGCATCACGAGCCCGGCGCCGATGAGCACGGCGTAGAGCAGGATGAGGTACCGGTCGGTGTCGAGAGAGCCCTCCCACACCATGACGCCCGCGGAGAGCGCCACGCACGCGGAGACGGCGAACGCCTCCGCACGCCAGTTGACCGAGAGGGCGAGGAAGAGCAGCGGGACGAAGTAGAACCCGTTGATCAGGATGCCGGGGACGGACATGTCGAGGAAGAACACCACGGCGATGCCCATGGTGCCGCCGACGCCGCAAGGCACCGGGTGCCGGCGCAGCCACGAGATGGCGGCGAACGCGCGGGACCGCCGGCGCTGAGGCGCGTCGCGCGCAGCGCTGGTCTCCGTGAGCGCCATCCCTACCCCCCTGGCCCGGCCGATCACTCCCCTGAGGCTGCAAGACTACACCGGGCAGGAGAACCTGCCAAAGCTACCGGCGATGCACGCGCGCGACGACCTTCTCGCTGCGCAGTTCGCGCAGCGCGTCGCGCGCGACCCAGCGCATGGCGCGCGCGGCTGGGTCGCGACGGTCGGCGGCGGCGCGCTCCTCACCCGTCGCGAGGATGGCCTCCGCCGTCTCCAGCGCCGCCGCGTGCAGCCGGAGGTCCCGCTTGCCGATGTTGCGCAAGGCCCAGTTGACCGCCTTCTTCACGAAGTTGCGGTCGTCTCCGGCCTCGCGCCGGCACAGCTCGAGGATCTCGAGAAACGGCTCGTCGGCGGCCCGCTTGTCCTGCACGGCGAGGGCGGCCGCCGTGGCGAACGCCGCCCGCTTGACCCACTCGTCCCGGGCGGCGCTCCACTCCTGCACCTTGTGCGTAGGCGAAGGGCGTCTTGTCGAAGAGGTTGGACGTGACCTGGTCGCAGACGTCCCACGAGTCGAACTGCGCCGCCCAGGCATCCATCTGCGCCTCGGTGACCTGCTCCGGGTCGTCCACCATGCCGGCGAGCAGGCGCGCCTCGTGGTTGCCGGTCTCCCAGAGCGCCAGCGCGAGGTCGTGGTCACGCCCGAGCCTCCTGGCCAGCGGCCGCAGCACGTAGATGGACACGCCGAACGCGTCGGTGGTGGTGATGCCGTACCGCGCCATGCCCGCGCGCGCCTCCTCGCTGCCGAGCGCGGCGAGCTCGGCGAGGATCGGCGTCCGCGCGGGCGGCGGAGTCGCTCGCCGTACGCCGCCGAGCCCTCCGCCGCACCCACTACGCGGTGCTCGCGTCCACGTAGTCGTGGAACCGGTCGAGGTGGGCGACGGCCCGGTGGTAGGCGCCCTCCACCTCCGGGCCGGTCTTGGGGTCCGACGGCTGGAGCTCCAGCCGGACGCTGAGCGTGACCTTGGTGCGCGCCACGCTCAGGGACTCGAAGTGCACGTCGCCGGCGCCCATCACGCCGCGGGCTTCGTCCACGTGGAGCCACTCGTCGGGCACGAAGTCGTGCCGGGCGAGGCTGTGCGCCACGAAGTCGGCCCAGAGGTGGCCTACCCGCGCGACGGGCTCGTCCACGACCGCCGAGTGCCGGACGACGATCACGACACGAACGGGATGTGCGGCAGCCGCTTGAGCGCCTTGCTGGCGGCGTACCCGGCGCTCACAGCCATGATCAGCCCGGCGCCGACGCCGAAGGCGACCCCGAACGCGAGCGCGGCGAGCGGCCCGAACAGCACGCGTCCGCCCTCGCCCACGTCGACGTGCCAGCCGAGCGCGACGCCGACGACGCCGTGGTCCACGCGCACGCTCGGCGCGACCGCCGCGCCGCAGCCGCCCTTCTCGATAGCTGACGTCGCCGGCGGAGACGACCCACTGCGCGGCGCCCTTCTCGATGTGCACGTCGCCGAGCGTGGGCATGGCGACGGCGGCGGCCATCTTCATGCTGGTGTCTCCGCCGGACACGACCACCACGGAGGCCGCCTGCTGTACGGTGGCGTCGCCGCGGGCGGTCGTCACCAGGTTCATCGCCTGCTGCACGGTGGCGTCGCCGCCGGCCCGGACCACGCCTGCAAAGCCGCGACGTACCTCGGCGGCGTCCTGCTGCGGGGTGTTCGCGTTCTCGTCCATGGTGCTCCTCTCCTCGGGTCCACGAGAGGAGCTTTCCACCGCCGGCCGGTGACTACGCATGGCCTCGTAGGCGGTGTTCGCCGCGCTCAGCCGCGCAGTTCGGCGTCGGCGGCGGCGAGGATCCTCGCCAGCTCCGCCGCCTTGTCCTCCTCCAGCGGCTCCGGCCGGTAGTCGCGCCACAGCTCCTCGGCGCGCTCGCGCGCCACCTCCACCGGGTCGCGCATGCTCCCGTCCGCCGCCGGCTGGTGCGTGAGCGCCGGCGTGACCGCGCTGCGCATGTGCCGGCGCGTGTGCCGGTTGCCGAGGAAGTGCCCGCCGGGCCCGACCTCGCGGATGGCGTCCAGGGCGATCTCCTCGTCGGCGAAGTCGATGTCCATGACCGAGTAGCGCGCCCGGTGGTAGATGTCGTCGCCGAGCAGCAGGTGCTCCGGGTAGAAGAGCGTGTACACGTTGACGAGCCCGATGCTCGGCATGAGCTCGGACCCCTCCTGCGCGGCCTGCGCCAGGTCGAGCCCCTCCTCCACGCCGGCCTGCCAGGTGCCCGGCGCCGGCGAGTCGGTGCCGCAGGCGGCCGACTCGGCGGGCACGCCCCAGTGGTGCGCGAGCTCCGTGCTCAGGGCTCGCGTGCGGCCGTCGAGCGGGAAGCTGACGAAGTTGCCCGAGCGCGGGTCGGCCCAGCTCTGCATGGTCGAGTGCAGCACGGGCGCGCCGGGGCTCGCGAGCTGCAGCACGACCGTGGCGGCGACGAGCTCGGCCGAGCCGAGGGCGTACGCGCCGGCCTTGGTGGCCGGAGCGGTGGTCCCGAGAGTCGGCATCGTCACCCAGGTGACCGGCACGCCGGCGGCGGCGAACACGAGCGCCGCCTCGATCGCGTCCTTGTCCACGACGAGCGGCGAGATGGTCCCGATGAGGTCGCTGAGCACCGGCCGGCGGCGCAGCTCCTCGGCGCTGCCGGCGATGACGGTGGCCATCTCCACGGCGTAGCGGGCTTCGCGCTCGCCGTTGACCATGCCCTGCAGGTGCTTGACCGTGTTGTTCCAGCCGGCGTCGAGCTCGTGGAGCTGCGCCGTCTCGCCGCAGTCGCCGGCGCTGACGGTGGGCCACCAGAACGAGATGCTCGAGAGCGCGTCCTGCAGCCGCGTGATGTCCGCCAGGTCGGCCTTCGTCGACTGGCGCCGCTCCCGCGTCTGGAAGTCGACGATCTCGACGCCGCACCCGTCCGTGGTGCAGTAGGTGCGGCCGTCGCCGACGGCGATGTCGCAGGAGGCGTCGCGGGCGCCGAGGGCGAAGCGCCGCGGCGCCGTCGCCATCGCCTCGAGCACCAGGGACGGCGGCAGCCTGGCGACCTCGGTCGCCCTGTCGACGACGGCGCCGGCCTCCGCGAGGATGTCCAGCGCCTTGGCGCTCTGGAAGCGGACGCCGACCGTCTCGAGGATGTCCAGCGTCGCCTGCTTGAGGCGGTCAAGCTGCTCCACCGTGTGGTACTGCTGCCTGAACGCCGGCTCGATCGGTTCGATCGGCGGTCTTTCCATGGATGTCACGCGAGCCTCCCCCGTCGCTGCCCGCAATTCATACCAGAAGCCGGCGGCGGAACCCAGATAGGCAATCCTTGCAGGGATTTCGACCGAGGTTGGGCGAACTTCGCGCCGCCGCCGGGAGGGCGTCTTCGGGAACGGGCCGGAGCGACTTGTGAAGAAGTCGTGTCGATGCGGTGGGCGGTGTTAAGGCCCGAGACCCGCTGCACGTCAGACCCTGCAGACGGCGCGGAGAGACCGCGCCGCAGATGTGGGAGGTCCTCATGAGAAAGCTGATCGTCGTGGCCGTCGTCGTGGCCCTGGCCCTGCTCGGTCGTCCCGGCCGCCTTCGCCGGCAACGGCAACGGCGGCTCGCAGGAAGGCCGTCGTGAACTACTCGCTGAGCGGCAACGTGACCGCCGTCGACGCCGACAACGGCGTGGTCTCCGTCACCGTCGTCAAGGCCAACAAGGCCGCGCGCGCCCACAAGGGCCAGACCGTCGACCTCAGAGTCGCGACCACGACCCTGTACTACGAGCGTACCGCCGACGGCGAGCGCGTCGCCGTGACCCTCGCCGACATCGCCACCGGCGACCGCATCACGTCCGCCGGCAGGCTCGTCAAGGCCGCCGGGGACGTTCAGCGCCAAGCGCATCACCATCGCGCTGCCGCTCGGGACCTGCCTCACCGACTGAGACACCGCACAGACGCTCCCGGAGACGCGGACGGCGGAGGCCTCTCCGAGCCTGCCGCCGTCCGCGTCCGCGTACGGGGCCCCGGAAGCGCGTCGGGGACCTCCGCTCCAGGGTCACACGTCGCCGGGGCGGGCGAAGCGGTGGCGCACGATCCGCTGGAACAAGATGAGTGAGAGCCAGGAGAGCGAGACGACCGACGTGCCCAGCGGGAGAAGCGACCAGGGAGCCCAGGAACACCAGCCCGATGACGAGGCCGCGCCAGATGTTGTACTTGATCACGTCGTCGTCGACGTCGTCCCCGCAGAGGCGGCGCCCGCGCAGCGCGTAGGCGGCCATGCCGGTATTGGCGAACCCGGCCAGCGCGACCGAGAGCGCGTAGACGACGACGGAGATCGGGGCGTCACCGTGCTCTCCGACGAGCGACGTGGTGAACGGCATGATCACGATGAAGAACAGCGCGAGCAGGTTGAGCCAGATGAGCCCCGCGTCGTAGCGCTCGATGTGCGAGAAGAGCCGGTGGTGCGCCACCCAGTAGGCGCCGATCACGGCGAAGCTGATGGCGAGACTGAGGAACTCGGGCCACAGCCGGCCGAGCTCTCGCCAGACGTCCACGTCGTCCCCGAACGGGATCTCGAGCTGCAGCGCGAGCAGGGTGATGGCGATCGCGTACACGCCGTCGCTGAAGGCGGCGATGCGCGCGACCTCCTTGGTCTGGTCGCGCGCGTCGACGGTAGGCGCGCCCGGATCGGGTTGCGGCGTGTGCGCGTCGGTTGCCATCGCCGCCTCTCTTTGGCACCGAGGCGTTGATTCCCTGCCTTGCGCGCGGGCGCGGTCCGGCGGACCCGGGCTCAGACGCACACATGGGCGGCGGCCAGGAGGATGGCCGCCGCCCACGGAATGCCGGGGCGGGATCTGGCTGGGCCGCCGTCCGCCCCTCACGTCACTTCACTTAGCGAAGCGCGCGTACACATTGGCCGTGCCGAGCGGGATCCCGGCCTGGAAGAGAGAGGTGCCGAGGCTGGAGTTCAGAGCGCCCGCAGCGACTGCCGTGAGCTTCGCCGGCACGGGGCCGACCTTGGTGTAGACCTTGCCGGGAGTCACCTGGACGCCGCTCAGATCGAGGTCGAGGATGGGGGCGCGCACGCCGAGCGCCGGGATCCACGCCGTGAGCTGCGCGGTGTTGGTGTCGATGGTGAAGCTCCTGACGGTCACGCTCTTGCCGTTCCTGAAGTTGACGAACTTCAGGCCGCCCGATGCTTGATCTCGCCCGCGAGCGTGGTCCCGTCGATCTGGCCGCCGTTGATGTAGAAGCGATACTGGAGCGCGGCCTGCCCGTTCACGGACGTCGGGACGACCCACGAGGGGAACACGGGCAGCGGCACGATCTTGTTGGCGACGAGCGCCTTGGTCGTGCCCGGATCGGTAGTGAGCTGCGTATACCCCCCGGCAAGCTTGAGTGTCTGCGCCTGGGCGGCCGAGCTGAGGGCGAAGAAGCCCACGGCGAGCACGAGAAGCGTCATCACCGCGAGTGCTACGTACTTCTTGCTGCTGGTGAGTGAAGCGGACATCGGAAACCCCTTCTTCGATGATTGACTCCCCGCCGTCCTCCGGCGGCTACACGAACGAATTACCCTGCTATAAAGCTACTCAATCATGAAGCTTTATCTCGCCCTCATGCGGAGGCCCTTCGAGCAAGGCTCGCGACGTACACCGCGGTCTGGTAGCGTTCCCGCCATGCAGACCGCAGGCCCCGGCGCCGGCAGGCGCCCGCTCGTGATCGTGAATCCGTCCGCCGCTCGCGGCCGCACCGGCCGCGAGCTCCCGCACTACCTCGCCGGCATCCGCGACGCGGTCGGCGCGGTGGACGTCGCGGAGACCGCGCGCCGGGGCGACGCGGCCGCGCTCGCCGCGGCGGCCGCGCGAGACCGGCGCCCGCTCGTCGTCGGCCTCGGCGGCGACGGCACCCTGGACGAGATCGTCAACGGCATGCTGCCGACGCCGGCGCAGGGCGCCGCCCCGGCCGCCCGACCCGACCCTCCTCCCCGCGCTCGGCATCGTCGGCACGGGGACAGGCGGGGACTACGGCCGGTCGCTCGGCATCCCGCACGAGCTCGGCGCGTACTTCGCCGCCCTCAAGGGCGGCGCGGACCGCGCCGTCGACGTCGGCTGGGCGCGGTTCCCGGACCTCCGCGGCCGCCCTGTGGAGCGCCGCTGGATCAACGTCCTCTCGGCGGGGGTCGGCGGCCTCGTCGACCGCTACACTGCGGCCGCGCCGAAGTACCTCGGCGGCCGCCTCGCGTACGGCCAGGCCACCGTCCGCGCCATCTTCACCTGCAGGCGCGTGCGGCTGCGCTGCAGCTACGTCGACCCCGCAGGCGAGCGCCGCGAGACCTCGCTGCACGCGCACGCCGTGTGCATCTGCAACGGTCGCACCTTCGGCGGCGGCATGGAGATCGCCCCCATGGCCAGGCTCGACGACGGCCTGCTCGAGGTCGTCGTCTTCCAGACCAGGACGCGCTGGCGCCTGATCCGGAAGTTCGGGACCGTCTACAAGGGGACCCACATCCTCGAGCCGGGGGTGGACCACTTCTCCTGCACGGAGATCGAACTGCGGCCGGAGGCCCGGCCACGGCGGACGCCGCGAGCCGGGCTGTTCCCCCTGGATGTGGACGGCGACGCGCTCGGTGACGTGCCCGTCGCCGCTGGTCTCACGCGCGCCGCACTGCGCGTGCGCGCGCCTCAGTCGCCTGAGTGACCCCCGGAGCCGCCGCTGGTACCGGCGCCGGACCCGGTGCCGGACCCGGTGTGACTCGCGTCCGTGCCGCCGTCGCTGCCGGTGCCGCCGGTACCGCCGCCGGACGAACCGCCGGACGAGCCGCCCGTGGCCGCGGCCGCCCCGCCGGAGTGGGAACTGCCGTCGCCGGACCCTGAGCCGCTGTGAGTGGAGCCGCCTCCACCTGCGCCCGCCGACCCGGCCGCGTCGCCGGCGTGCCCGTCCGAGCGGCCTCCGGAGCCGTCTCCGCTCCTGGCCTGCTCGCCCTGATGCCCCGACTCGCCGGCCGCGTGGCCGCCGGCGCCGCCGTGACCCTCACCGCCGGCTCCGTCTCTGTGGTGCGCGCTCGCCAGGAGCCGGGCGCGCCCGTGCTCGCCGGCGGAGACGCCCGCGCCGCCGCCCGCGCCGCCCGGGCCCTGCCCGAGCGCAGCCGGGGTGACGCTCGGCGCCGCCTGCTGCTGTGCCCTCTCGTGCGTGGCCACGCCGGCGATGCCGACGGCGGCCGTCGCCACGACCGCCAGCGTGGCGATCTTGATACCGGCGGCCGAGCCGAGCGCCGCGAGCACGCCGGCGCCGCCGGCGGCGGTGGCCGCCGGCACGGCGGCGCTCGTCGCCGCCGCGGCCGAGGCGGCGGCCGCGGAGCCGGTCGCTCCGGCCGCCGACGCTCCCGCCGCGGCGGCCGCGCCGAGACCGGCCGGCAGCATCACGCCGGCCGCCTGCGCGGCGGCGAGCGTCGCGCCGAAGCTGAGCGTGGCCGGCAGCGCGACCTGCGGCAGGAGCAGCCCGAGCCCGACGGGCGCGGCGCCCCACAGGGCGACGGTGCGCCCGCAGTCCGGGCACGTCCGCGTGTGCTCCTCGAGCAAGGTGCGGTCCGCGGCGGAGACGCCGCCGCCCACGCTCCCTGCGAGGATCCTCTCGGCCTCAGCACACCGGCCGCCGACGGCGGTGGCGCCCGCCAGGAAGACCTTGCGGAAGCCGGAGCGGGCCCGTGACAGCAGCACGTCGGCGGAGCCCTTCGTGACGCCGAGGACCGAGGCGGTCTCACCCACGCTCAGTCCGTGGACGTCGCGCAAGACCAGGGCGACCTGCTGCCGCTTGGGAAGTTCCTTGAGTGTGGTCTCGACGCGCCGCGAGAGCTCGGCGCGCTCGTACTCGTCCACCTCGCAGGCGAGCTCCGGCGCCCCGTCGGCCGCCACGGTCACAGGCCTGCGCTTGCGCGCCCGAAGGTGGTCGAAGGCGGCATTGGCGGTCACTCGATACAGCCACGCCGGGAGCGTGAACTCCCCGTCGTCTCGCGGCAGCCCCTTGAACACCTTGATCACCACCTCCTGAGTCACGTCCTGCGCCTCGTGGGGATCGTCGACGATCCGCAGCGCGAGGTTGTAGATGGACGTCGCATACGCCGCGTGCAGCGCCTCGTAGGCCTCGGGTCTGCCCGCACGGAGTCCCGCGACCAGCGCCGACTCGTCGACGTAGCCTCCAGGGCCGTCCGCTTGTGGCTCCCTCGCCTTGATCTGCGACACCATCTCTCCAGACGTCGGACTCTCGAGAACCTTAGCACCGGGTTGTGAAGCAGATGTGGAGAGGAGTCCGGAGGTGTGACGGCCGGCGAAGCGCTAAGGATCCCGGCGCCCCGGCGTCTGGAAGAGTAGAAAGGCCAACCACTCCTCTG
The DNA here is from genome assembly GCA_963709635.1 of uncultured Thermoleophilia bacterium. Lineage (GTDB taxonomy): Bacteria > Actinomycetota > Thermoleophilia > UBA2241 > UBA2241 > CAIXSE01. The sequence goes on along the minus strand of CAVPXA010000035.1, from coordinate 1,059 downwards.
GAGGTCCCCATGAAGAAACTGATCGTGACGGTGGCCGTGCTGGCGCTGGCCCTCATGCTCGCGCCCGCGGCGTTCGCCGCCGGCGGCACCTGCGACGGCACGGGCGGCGGCACCGGCGGCGGCAGCGGCACCGGCACCCAGACGCAGACCCAGACCCACAAGCGCGCGCACAACGTCAAGTACTCCCTGAACGGGACCGTGCAGGCGGCCGACACGGAGGCCTCGACCCTCTCCGTCCTGGTCAAGCAGAGCAACCGCCGGGCGCGCGCCTACAAGGGCGACGTCGTGACCATCACCGTCACCGCGGCGACCAAGCTCTATCAGCGCACGGTCGACGGTACGCTCGTGGTCATCACCCTCGCGGACTTCAAGGCGGGCGACCGCATCACGTCGGTCGGCAAGCTCGACAAGACCGACGCGGCCAACCCCGTGTTCACCGCGTCCCGGATCACCCTGCGCCCCGCTGCGGGAACCTGTACGACCTGCGCGAACTGAGCCACCCGGCCGTTCGCGTCTCGGCGGCGGCGGCGGTGTGCTCGCCCGTCGCCGCCGTCTGCCCCACGGGCGCCGGGGCCTCCCGCAGGCCCGCCCCGGCCGTCACCGCCCCGGCGCCCAGCTAACGCTCGTGCCGGCGTCTCGCGCCGGCGCCGCTCGTCTCTCCGGGAGCTCCTCGTCCCTGAGCACGAACCCCTGCTCGCGGAACAGGCGCAGGCAGGCGCTCGCGACCCGCTCGTCGTAGCGCACGCCACTCCCGGCCTCGATCTCGGTCAGGGCAGGCTCGCTGCCGATCGCCGGCCGATAGGGGCGGTCCGACGACATCGCCTCGACCACGTCGGCCACGGCGATGACGCGCGCGAACTCGCCGATCTCGTCGCCGTGGAGTCCGGCCGGGTAGCCGATGGCGCGCAGGTTCAGCTCGTCCCAGCCCCACACCAGCAGGCGGACCAGCTGGTCGGCGACCATGCGCACGAGCCAGACGTCCTCCTGCGTCCAGCTCTGATTCTCGCGCTCCGCGCCGGTCCCGTCGTCCGCCCCTCCGGCGAGGACGCCGTAGGTGAG
>CAVPXA010000034.1:0-97481 GCA_963709635.1 uncultured Thermoleophilia bacterium | reverse complement strand
AGCCGTTGAGCGCAGACAGTCACGAGTGAGTCGTCCAGAGGGCGGCGAGCCTCGCGGCTCGCCGCCCTCTGTCGCGTCCTGCCGCCCGCCACCCTGAGCGGGTCCGTCCTCAACCCCTCCTGATCTTGACCCGGAGCGTCCCCGTGGGCGAGGTGCCCTGCGCGTGGTCGCCGTGCGCGGGCAGGACGACGCGCAGCTGGTAGGTCGCCGTCTTGTACGGCAGGTACCAGGTGACGCGGTAGCGCGAGCGGCTGTCGAGCCTGCCGGACGCGACCGTCTTCCAGTTCTTGCCGACGGCCTTCTGGACCAGCACCTTCTTGCCCTTGTGGTTCGGGCTCACCGAGCCGCTCAGGATCTCACTGAGCCGCGTGCTCGCCTTGAGGTGCGACAGCGTCATCGTCACTCTGGGCGCCACCTGGATGGACACCCCTTCGGCGTCGGTGGTGCCTTCGGCGGACCACGTCGCGTTGGCCGCCGGCTTGACGGTCTTGCTGTAGAACCCGTCGGCGCCCGTCTGCGCCGTCGTCTTGACGCTGAGCTGATCGCCGCTCTCCGTCCCGATGTTCACCGTGGCGGCGCCGACCGGGATGCCGCCGGCGCCCGTCATGTACCCCGAGACCGTGACGCTCTTGCCGTACTGGACGAGCTTCGCCCGAGGGCGGAACGTGAGCTGGTCGGCGGCGTTGGAGATGCGCCACAACCTGGCGTTGCCGCCGTTGCCCATCGCCCAGGCCCCGCCTGCCCCATCCGGCGCCACGCCGGAGTACGACTCGGGAGCCGACGCCGGACTCACGTCGGACCAGGAGCCGAGGTAGGTGAGCAGTGACACGCCGAGGACGGCGCCGGCGCTGCCGTCGCCAGAGACGACGAAGAGGTCGCCGGCCGTGTTGTTCGCGAGGCCGTACACCAAGGGAGTCGTCCCGACGCCGGCGAGCGTGCTGGGATCCCAGGAGGCCTGGAGTCCGGAGACGAGGACGTGGCGCGCCACGAGGCCGGTGCCTGATGGGCCTACGAGGTACAGGCCGCCCGCCCCGTCCGCGGCGACCTCGACCGATCCCGCCATCGTGACGGCCGGCGGGGAGAGGAACTTCGGGCTCCCCGCCTCGGCGAAGCGCTGGACCTTGACCTTGCCGCCCTCGCGCCAGGCTACGGCGGCGTCCGCGCCGCCGATGACGCAGATGGGCTCGGACGAGGTGACGGATGAGGGCGGGAACAGGTACGGCGAGCGCGTCCATTCGGCGGTCAGGTCGGCGGCGTAGCGGCGGGCCGCGACCTGCGAGCGCCCGGGGGACGCCAGCAGCGCCAGGGCGTCGCCGCCACCGACGGCGGCCATGCCGGCGATGGTGCCGCCTTGGGTGAGCGAGCCGGGAGCAGCCTGCGCCAGGGAGCCGGTCGCCGAGACGTGGTTGACGAGAGTGTCGCCGACGCCCTGCGTCGTCGAGGTGGGGGAGACGGCGCACCACACGTAGGCGCCGCCGTCACCGTCGGCGACGACGCCGGCGGGCGTGACTGTGGCCCCGGCGCCGCGGAGCGTGACCGCATCGGCGTCGGTGCACAGGACCTTGGGCGCGTAGGCGGCTGTCCCGGCGGGGGTCGAGAGGTCCATCCGCGTGACGTACACGGAGGCGCCGTCCTTCCAGACGACCGTCACGTTCAGACCGTCACCGGCGGCGAACCACGCCCCGGGGGCGACGATGCCGGCCACGACGGTGTACGGACCCACCACCGATCCGCCGTCGACGCGCGCGGCCTTGATCGCGCCGGCCTCCGACCACACGTACACGGCCTGGCTCGAGCCCTCCACCAGGCGCGCGTGCGGGTCGACGACGTACGAGGCGGTCGCCTCGTAGGCGAGCGCCGGCGCGACCGCGAGCGCGACGACGACCAGAGCGAAGAGTGCGATGACTAGCGTGCGCCGGACCATGACGAACCCCCTCGGTGCTGCCCCCAAGACCCTTCGATGGTACCAGAACGCTCGCAGGTGTCACCGTCGGGTGAGGCGCAACGTGCTTGCGTGCGCTCGTACGCGTGGCGTAGACTCTCCGGACCATGCGTCGCCGTGCGACAAGCGAGTCAAGCCGGGAGGCCCACATTGGGGTACGCGCCCGCGACCTCTCCCTCTTCGGCTGCCTGTTCCTCCTCCCCCTCCGGGGGGATGCGTAGACACCTGCGGCCTGCACGGCCATCTCTGGATCACATCTCAGATCCGCTGCTCCATCCAATGACGACGCATGCCTCGAGGAGGTGGAGGTGACTCGTGAGCAGTGACAGGTACATCAGGATCTTCGACACCACGCTGCGCGACGGCGAACAGGCGCCGGGCGCTACCTTGAACAAGGCCGAGAAGCTGGAGGTGGCCCACCAGCTCGCGCGGCTCAAGGTCGACATCATCGAGGCCGGGTTCCCGATCGCCTCGCCGGACGACTTCGGCGCGGTGCAGGCCATCGCCACGGAGGTCAAGGGCCCGCGCATCGCGGGGCTCTCGCGGGCCATCGAACAGGACATCCGCGTGTGCTGGGACGCCGTCAAGGGCGCCGAGGTCCCGCGCATCCACACCTTCATCAGCACCAGCGCGGTGCACATGAAGTACCAGATCAAGAAGACGCCGGACGAGGTGCTCGCCGACACGCGGGCGATGGTGACCCTGGCGGCCGAGCTGGTGCGCGAGCACCCCGAGGCCGACCTCGAGTTCAGCGCCATGGACGCCAGCCGCTCCGACCCGGAGTTCCTGGCGCAGGTGCTCGACCTGGCCGTGCAGTGCGGCGCGACCACCATCAACGTGCCCGACACGGTCGGGTACGCGCTGCCGCTCGAGTTCGGCGACTTCATCCGCGAGCTGTACCGGCTCGCGCCGTCGCTCAAGGACGTGCACCTGAGCGTCCACTGCCACAACGACCTCGGGCTGGCCACGGCCAACTCGCTGGCCGCGGTCCGCGCCGGCGCCACGCAGGTCGAGTGCGCCGTCAACGGCATCGGCGAGCGCGCCGGCAACGCGTCGCTCGAGGAGGTCGTGATGGCGATCCGCACGCGCGGCGAGTACTTCGAGTGCGAGACGGGCGTGGCGACCACCGAGATCGCCCGCACCAGCCGCCTGGTGAGCTCGCTCACCGGCTACACCATCCAGCGCAACAAGGCGATCGTCGGCCGCAACGCGTTCGCGCACGAGAGCGGCATCCACCAGGCCGGCGTGCTCAGCGAGGCGTCCACCTTCGAGATCATGACGCCGGCCGACGTCGGCCTCACCGACAACGACATCGTGCTCGGCAAGCACAGCGGGCGCCACGCGCTGCGCGCCAAGCTGGCAGAGCTCGGCTACACGCTCTCGGACGCCGAGCTCAAGCTCGCCTTCACGCGCTTCAAGGAGATCGCCGACAAGAAGAAGCAGGTCACGGTGCTCGACCTCGAGGCACTGGTGAGCGAGGAGATCCGCGAGCGCGAGGACCAGTTCACGCTGCGCAGCTTCGTCAACCAGTCGGGATCGGGCATCATCCCGACCAGCCAGGTGGAGGTCGAGGCGCGCGGCGAGGTCAAGCGGGGCCGCAGCTTCAGCAACGGCTCGGTGGAGAGCGTGTTCGCGGCGATCGACGACGCCGTGGGCATCAGCGGGAGCCTGGCCGACTACCAGGTGCGCGCCATCTCGTCCGGCAAGGATTCGCTCGCGGAAGTGCGCGTAGCGGTAGAGGTCAACGGCCGTTCGTTCAACGGCCAGGCAGTCAGTTTCGACGTCATGGAAGCCTCGGCGAAGGCCTATGTGAGGGCCGTCAACAACGCCGCGGCTGCAGGGGAGGTCTGATGGGTTCGACGATCACCGAGAAGATCCTCGCGCGCGCCGCAGGGCGCGACGAGGTACACGCCGGCGACATCATCGAGGCGAAGATCGACTTGGCGCTGGCCAACGACATCACCGCGCCCTTGGCGATCGCCGAGTTCGACAAGGCCGGGTTCACCAAGGTCTGGGACCCGGCCCGTATCGCCCTCGTGCCCGACCACTTCGCGCCCAACAAGGACATCAAGGCGGCGGGCCAAGCCGTGAAGATGCGCGAGTTCGCCCGCAAGCACGAGATCGTCAACTACTTCGAGGTCGGGCGCATGGGCATCGAGCACGTGCTCCTGCCCGACAGCGGCATGGTGGCGCCGGGCGACGTCGTCATCGGCGCCGACAGCCACACCTGCACCTACGGCGCCGTGGCCGCGTTCAGCAGCGGCGTCGGCAGCACCGACTTCGCCGCCGCCATGGCCTGGGGCCACGTGTGGCTGCGCGTGCCCGAGACGTTCAAGTTCGTCTACTCGGGCACGCCGGGCCCGTGGGTCACCGGCAAGGACCTCATGCTGCACACCATCGGCCTCATCGGCGTCGACGGCGCCCTCTACCAGGCCATGGAGTTCACCGGCGAGGCCATCGAGACCCTGTCCATGGACGAGCGCTTCACCATGTGCAACATGGCGATCGAGGCCGGCGGCAAGAGCGGCATCGTGGGCTTCGACGAGAAGACCACGCAGTACCTCCAGAGCCGGCCGGACGGCAGCCGCGCGCGCACCGTCGGCAAGGTGTTCGCCAGCGACCGCGACGCGGAGTACGCCAAGGTGCTCGAGATCGACGCCTCCGCCGTCCAGCCGACGGTGAGCAAGCCGCACCTGCCCAGCAACACGGCGGCGGCCGCCGACTGCGGCGACATCACCATCGACCAGGTCGTCATCGGCAGCTGCACCAACGGCCGCCTCGCCGACCTGCGCCAGGCGGCCGGCATCCTGCGCGGCAAGAAGGTACATCCGGACGTGCGCTGCATCATCCTGCCGGGCACCCAGGACGTCTGCCTCGAGGCGATCGCCGACGGCACCATGCAGACGCTCGTCGAGGCCGGCTGCGCCTTCAGCACGCCCACCTGCGGAGCGTGCCTCGGCGGCCACATGGGCGTCCTCGCCGAGGGCGAGCGCGCCGTGGCCACCACCAACCGCAACTTCGTCGGCCGCATGGGCCACCCGGGCGCCGAGGTCTATCTGGCCAGCCCGTACGTGGCCGCCGCCTCCGCGCTGGCCGGCCACATCGCCACGCCCGAAGAAGTCGGCGCCGTGAAGGGAGGCTCCCGATGATCTTCGAGGGCACCGTCCACAAGTACGGCCGGGACGTCGACACCGACGTCATCATCCCGGCCCGCTACCTCAACACGAACGACCCGCAGGAGCTCGCGAGCCACGCGATGGAGGACATCGACGCCGAGTTCGTGACCCGCGTCCAGCCCGGCGACATCATCGTCGCCGAGGAGAACTTCGGCTGTGGCAGCTCGCGCGAGCACGCGCCGGTGGCGATCAAGGTCGCCGGCGTGAGCGTCGTGGTCGCCGCGTCGTTCGCGCGCATCTTCTACCGCAACGCCATCAACACCGGGCTGCCGATCGTGGTGTGCCCCGCGGCCGCCGCCGGCGCGGAGATGGGCGACCGCCTCAAGGTCGACCTCGCCGCCGGCACCGTCGAGAACCTCACCCAGGGCAAGACCTACACGTCGGAGGCGTTCCCGCCGTTCATGCAGGAGCTCATCGACCGCGGCGGCCTGCTCGAGTATGTCAAGTCCCGCGTGGGCGGGGAGGGCGCGTAACCCTCGCTGCTACGCCAGACCATCCAGCATCGGAGAGAAAGACACATGGGGAAGACCTACAAGATCGCAGTCCTGCCGGGCGACGGCACGGGCCCCGAGGTGGTAGCCGAGGGGCTCAAGGTCCTCGACGCCGCCGCGGCCAAGCACGACTTCAAGCTCGACCTGACGCACTACGACCTCGGCGGCGAGCGCTACCTGGCCACCGGCGAGATCCTGCCGGAGTCGGCGCTCGAGGAGCTCAAGGGGTTCGACTCGATCTACCTGGGCGCCATCGGGCACCCGGACGTGGCGCCGGGCATCCTCGAGAAGGGCCTGCTGCTCCAGCTGCGCTTCGAGCTGGACCAGTACATCAACCTGCGTCCGGTGCGCCTCTACCCCGGCGTCGAGACTCCGCTCAAGGACAAGGGCCCCAAGGACATCGACTACGTCGTGGTCCGCGAGAACTCCGGCGACGTGTACGCCGGCGGCGGCGGCACGATGATGCAGGGCTCGCCGCACGAGGTCGCCACGCAGATCATGGTGTACAGCCGCGCCCAGGTCGACCGCTGCCTGCGCTGGGCCTTCGACTACACGCGCCAGCACGGCAAGAAGGCGCGCGGCGTCGGCGAGGACAACACCCTCGGCCTGGTCGGCAAGACCAACGTGCTCACCTACGTGTACGACCTCTGGTACCGCGCCTTCAACGAGATCGGCGAGGCCGAGTACCCGGACGTCAAGCGCGAGTACTACCACGTGGACGCCACCTGCATGTGGATGGTCAAGAGCCCCGAGTGGTTCGACGTGCTCGTCACCGGCAACATGTTCGGCGACATCATCACCGACCTCGGCGCGATCACGCAGGGCGGCATGGGCGTCGCGGCCGGCGGCAACATCAACCCCGAGGGCGTCAGCATGTTCGAGCCCATCGGCGGGTCGGCCCCGAAGTACACCGGCATGGGCGTCATCAACCCCATCGCCGCCATCGCGGCCGGCGCGATGATGCTCGAGACGCTGGGCGAGGAGCAGGCGGCCGAGGACGTGGAGCGCGCCGCCAAGGAAGTCACCGGCACCAAGATGAAGAGCATGGCCTCCGGCCAGATGGGCTACTCGACGAGCGAGGTCGGCGACCTCGTAGCCGAGCGCGTCTGACCGGATGGGGGAGCCGGCGGCGGCTCGGTGCCGCCGCCGGCTCCCGACAGTGAACGTGAGGTCCCGCGCGCGGTGCGCGGGCGACAGGAGGAAGAGATGGCCCCGATCCCCGAGATGGACACGATCTGGATGGACGGCCGCCTGGTCCCCTGGGCCGACGCCAAGATCCACGTGCTCACGCACGCGCTGCACTACGGCTCGGGAGTCTTCGAGGGCATCCGCGCCTACAAGACCGACAAGGGCGCGGCGGTGCTGCGCCTCACGGAGCACCTCGAGCGGCTGGTCAGGTCGGCCAAGCTCTACTACATGCCGGTGCCGTACAGCGTGGAGCGCCTCTACGACGCCACGTTCGAGGTGCTGGAGAGCAACAAGCTCGACGCCTGCTACATCCGGCCGCTCGTCTTCCGCGGCTACGGCGAGATGGGGCTGTTCCCGCTCAACGCGCCGGTCAACGTGATCATCGCCGCCTGGCCGTGGGGCACGTACCTCGGCGAGGAGGGCATCCTCCACGGCGTGCGCGCCAAGACCAGCAGCATCCAGTCGCTCGACCACACGTCGCTGGCCCGCGCCGCCAAGGCCTCCGGCCAGTACCTCAACAGCATCCTCGCCAAGGTGGAGGTGCTCAACTCCGGCTACGACGAGGCCATCATGCTCACCGAGCACGGCCACGTGGCCGAGGGCTCGGGCGAGAACATCTTCTGCGTGCGCAACGGCAGGCTCATGACGCCGCCGCCGAGCGACGGCGTGCTCGAGGGCATCACGCGCGAGATCGTGATGCAGCTGGCCGCGAGTGAGGGCATCGACTGTGTCGAGCGCACGCTCTCGCGCAGCGACCTCGTCATCGCCGACGAGCTCTTCTACACCGGCACGGCGGCCGAGATCGTGCCGATCCGCGAGGTGGACGACCACCTCATCGGCGAGCCCGGCCCCATCACGCGGCGCATGCAGGAGCGCTTCGCAGCCATCACGGCCGGCAGGGACGAGGAGTTCGGCCACTTCATGGAGTACGCGCGCAAGTAGCGGGGAGGACCCGATGCACGAGCGACAGCGTACAGCTCTACGACACCACCCTGCGCGACGGCATGCAGCAAGAGGGCATGTCCGTCTCGGTCGACGAGAAGGTGCGCATCGCGCTCAAGCTCGACGAGCTCGGCATCGGCTTCATCGAGGGCGGGTTCCCGGCCTCGAACCCCAAGGAGATCGAGTTCTTCCGGCGGATGCGCGACGAGCGGCTCGTCGAACGCCGAGCTCGTCGCCTTCGGCATGACCCGGCGCAAGGGCGCGCCGGCCGAGGCCGACGACAGCCTGCGCGTGCTGGCCGAGATCTTCACGCCCACGGTCGCCATCGTCGGCAAGACGTGGGGCCTGCACCTCAGCAAGGTCATCCGCGTGAGCCGCGACGAGAACCTGCGCATGATCGACGAGTCGGTGCGGTTCCTGACGGCGCAGGGCAAGCGCGTCGTGTACGACGCCGAGCACTTCTTCGACGCCTGGCGCGACGACCGCGAGTACGCGCTGCGCTGCGTGACCGCGGCCGCCGAGGCGGGCGCCGCGGTCGTCTGCCTCTGCGACACCAACGGGGCCTGCCTGCCGCCGTTCGTCGCGGACGTCGTCCGCGAGGTCACGGCGGCCCTCCCCGGCGTCGCGATCGGCATCCACGCGCACAACGACAGCGACTGCGCCGTCGCCAGCAGCCTGGTGGCTGTGGAGGCCGGCGCCGGCCAGGTGCAGGGCACCATCAACGGCTACGGCGAGCGCTGCGGCAACGCCAACCTCGTCAGCATCATCCCGGCGCTCAAGCTCAAGATGGGGTTCCCGGTCGTGAGCGACGAGCAGCTCGAGCGCCTCACCGAGACCTCGCACTTCGTGGCCGACGTGGTCAACGCGGCCGTCTGGACGCACGCGCCCTACGTCGGCCGCTCCGCGTTCGCGCACAAGGGCGGCATGCACGTCGCCGCCGTCGAGAAGGCGCCGCAGACGTTCGAGCACGTCGACCCCGCCAAGGTCGGCAACGAGGGCCGCATCGTCGTCTCGGAGCTCTCGGGCAAGGGCGCCGTGGTGCGCAAGGCGCAGGAGCTCGGCCTCCAGCTCGAGGGCGACGACGCGCGCGTCGCCTGCGTGCTCAGGCGCCTCAAGTCGCGCGAGCACGAGGGCTACCACTACGAGGCCGCCGACGCCTCGTTCGACCTCCTGCTGCGCGAGGAGCTGGCGCCGCACGAGCCGCTGTTCCGCCTCGAGAGCTTCCGCGTCATCGTCGAGAAGCGCGAGGACGGGCACACGGTGGTCGAGGCGACGATCAAGGTCCACGTGGCCGGCGAGCGCATCATCAGCACGGCCGAGGGCAACGGCCCGGTCAACGCCCTGGACTCGGCGCTGCGGCAGGCGATCGTCAGCAAGTACCCGCACCTCGCCGACATCGAGCTGGTCAACTACAAGGTGCGCATCCTCGACGAGACCAAGGGCACCGGCGCCGTCACCCGCGTCCTGCTGGACGCCAGCGACGGGGAAGAGAGCTGGGGCAGCATCGGCGTCAGCGAGAACATCATCGAGGCGAGCTGGGAGGCGCTGGTCGACTCGATCGAGTTCGGGATGCTGCGCGGCCGGGAGGCCGGCGGGGGAGTACACGACGCTGACCCTCGTCGGGTGCTTCGGGTCGACGACGACCGGGATGCGGCCGCCGGGCCGGTAGGCGGGTATCTCGAGGCGGTTCATCAGGCACTTCGTCGTCGCCTCGAAGGATTCGCCGGTCTCCGGCTGCACCAGCAACCGCAGCCTGGCCTGCGGGTAGTTGCCCTGGATGGTCACCCCCGTCTCCTCCACGGAGAGGATGACGGCCTCGGCTCGCACCCCTCGGGCGCGCAGCCGGTTGCTGCGCACCTCGTCGTGAAAGAAGAACCACAGGCAGAACGCCGTGACCGCGACGAAGACGGCGACCATGATGGATCCGATGGTGGGAGCGACCACGACCACGAGCGCCGCGCAGCCGGCGAACACGACGCCGACGATCGCCAGGCTCACCTGGTTGAGACGACCCAGACGCCCCCACAGCTCTCTCATGCGGTCCGCTCCCCGTAGAAGGCGCGCTCTCTGCTCAGGGTACGCCTCTCGGGCGCTGCGCCGCCAGGGCGGCGCAGGCTAGTCGCCGGCCGGTGATTGGACCGCCTCCGGGACCCGCCGCGTGCGGCCCCGCCGTCTCGCGCGCAGGCGCTCGTAGCCGAGCGCCAGAAGGTGGCTGGCGACGAGGACGGGCACCGCCGAGAAGCGCCGCCTGCCACGAGGCTAGGTCGAACACGCCGAAGACGATCGCCAGCCAGCCGATCAGCACCCACTGGATCAGGTAGACGGCGGTGATGGTGCGGCTCAGCGAAGTCAGGTACCGCGGGACCAGGACCCAGGAGAGGCGCCGGTCCAGCCACCACAGGAGCGGCAGCCAGAGCAGCACGAAGCCCGCCAGCAGCAGCTGCACCGGCAGGCCGCTGCGGTAGTAGTCGCCGAAGGCGAGGATCCCGCCGGGGCCGGGAGCGAATGCCAGGAGCGCGACGCCGGCCAGGGCGGCGCAGCCGCCGCGAGCGCCCAGCCCCGCATCAGCCGAGGCGCGGAGGTCGCCCGGGCGGTGAACCCGGCGAGCGCGAGGCCGAGCAGCGGGTAGGCGAGCCAGGGGAAGAGCGGGAACGACACCCACTCGCCGAGCCCCCACAGCGGGTCGAGGACGACGTTCCCGCCGCCGACTCCCCACAGGAGCGGCGAGACGATCGCCACCGCCGCCGCCAGCGCCAGGACGAGGCCCGGGTCCGCGCACGTACCGCTTGACCGGCCCGAGGACGATCAGCGAGAGGCCGGCGAGCTGGAGGATGTCGATCTCGAAGAGCGGCCCCCACCAGGTGCCGCCGAAGACGTCGATGGCGTGCGGGTCGCCGCTCACCAGCAGCGGCACGGAGAAGCGCACCAGGTTGAGCACGTAGCCCAGCGCGAACAGCTGCAGCCCGCGCACGACGCCGCTTCGCACTCCCGGTGCGCGACGAGCTGCCGAACAGGAAGCCCATCGCGACCATGAACACCGGCGCCGCCGGGGCGGTGCCGAGGAGCAGGAAGGTGACGCCGAGCGCCGGAGTCCTCTCCGGAGCCCACGGCGAAGATGATCTGGACGTGCTGGAAGACCATGAAGACGATCGCCAGCCCGCGCGCGAGGTCGAGAAAGCGGAGCCGGCCGCCGGTCGTGAGCAGCGGGCCGAACCGGCGCTCGGCGGGCTTCACTGTCGCGCCGGGACGAGAGTGCACCGAGATCCCGGCGCGGCCGTGTCGCCGTCCCGTGCGGTGAGATCGTCGTTGAGGGCTTCACTCCCGATGCTGCCACCTTACCAGCCTCATCGTCGCGAGCCCGGCCGTCGACTTCGGCCGGCGCTACCGGTGGGGCTACGCGATCTCTGTCGCCGCCCGCTCATCCGTTGCCTTCGTCGCCACTGGCCGCTCGCGCATGAGCAGCCAGGTCAGCGGCCGCCGTCGCGAGCATCACCGCCGCGCCGACCACCATCCGCACGTCGAACGCGGCGTCGAAGGCCGAGGCGGCCACGCTCAGGACGCGGACAGGTCCTCCACGGTCGGGCGGCTGACCCGAGAGCAGGGACGCGTTGAGGGCGGAGAGCTGGCGTACGCGTCCTGGCTGCTCATGCCCTCCGCGGTGAGGCCGTGCGACGATGCCGCTCGCCGTGAGCCGGCCGAGCAGCAGCGTGGTGAGGATCATGCCCGAGCGAGTACCCGAGCTGGCCGATCGTCAGGCGCGAGGAGGTCACCGCTCCGTAGGCGTCCGCCGGCGCGGCGTCGACGATGACCTGCGCCTGGCCGGTGAGCGCCGCGTTCACGCCGTAGCCGATGAGCAGGGAGCCGGGCAGGATCACCCAGTAGGCCGAGCTCTGCTGCACGGGCAGCAGGGCGACGAAGCCCGCGGCCGCGACGAGCGCGTTCAGCGTGATGACGCGGCGCGGCGGACTCGGCCGGCGCTGAGCTGCCGTCCGGCGACGAGCCAGGCGGCGGCGCCGATGAGGTAGAACGGCTGCAGCCCGAAGGTGGCGAGCGAGCACCGAATCCTGCTTCTCGTACTGCAGGTAGTCGCTGAGGCTGATGACCGGCGCCGCGTACGCACGCGTTGACGAAGATGCCGACGAGCACGCGCGGCCATGAAGGGACGCGAGCGGAACAGCCGCACGGGGAACGCCGGAGTCGCGCCGGCGTAGCTCGACCAGCAGCCCAGGCCACGAGCAGGAGGACGCCGCCGGCGACGAGTGCCCAGGCGAGGAGGCTGCCCGGAGCGCTGTCGCCACGGCGAGCAGACCCGATGATCAGCGACCGCCAGGCCCGAGCCCGATGAGGACCAGTCCCGACACGTCCACCGGCCCCGAGCCGATGCGCGGCATGCGCGGGAGCAGGCGTGGGGTCAGCAGCGCGCTCGAGCACGCACATCGCCGGGACGACGAGGAACAGCCAGCGCCAGTCCGACTCCGCGAGCATGCCGCCGGCGAGGCTCGCGGCGGTGGCGAAGACGATGCTGTATATGCCCCATAGTCCCATCGCCTTGCCGAGGCGCTCCGGCGGCGCGACGACCTTCACGTAGCGCGTAGGTGCGCGGTCAGCATCACGCCGTAGGCGACGCCGGCGAGGATGTTGCCGGCCAGGTAGACCGTCCCTCGACGGGACGAGGACGATGGCCAGGCAGGCCGCGGCGGCGAGGAGATACGACCACGTGGAGGACGCGCTCGCCGGCCGAGCCGGTCGGCGGCGACGCCCGCGGCGACGGCGGTGGCGGCGATGGCCAGGCTCGGCGGCGCCGGCGCGACGGCGCTGCGCAGAAGGGGCTGAGGCCGAGGCTCCGCGGTGGCGGACGGGAGCGACACGGCGGAGAGGCAGACGCCGGTCGACATGATGGCCGCCACCCAGCCGAGCAGCACGATGGCGAGAAGACCAGAGCTCGCAGGCGCTTGCGGCCGTCGCTCGTCGTCCACGTTCAGCTTCGATCCCCCTCGTCGCAGGTGGCCACCGCCGTGTACGACCGCATCCTATAAGGCGGTGGACCCCCGAGCGTGGGTCACGGGGCTCGCCGGCATGTGCCGGCCGACGACACTGGGGGGCATCCGTCTCGAGTCGTCGACCGGGTGCGTCGGGCTGCATGGGGACCCCGCGGGTACCCGGTTTCCGAGGGGAGCGGAGGACGCCCGGCCGGTCACTCGCCTGCCCTGCTCGCGGGTCAGAGCGCGCCGTCGATGAACTCGATGGAGCACGAGGCGGGGAGGAACACCCCGGCCGTGGCCTCCACGCTCTTGAGGACGGCCGCCGGCACCACGCAGCTCGTGCGGCAGCAGTGCTTGGCCGCGAGCGTGTAGGTGACCGTCTCGTTCATCGGGCGGGACAGCTCCACGCCGGCTCGACCGCGCGCAGGTCCTCGGCGAGGGCCGTGATGTGCTCGCAGGTGGTCGTGAACGACAGCGCGATCTCCGACGGCCCGGTCTTGGACGCCTCGATCGACGTCTCCTCGCCGCAGATCCCCGCCTGTACCCAGCACATCGACATGGCGTCCTCCTCGGCCGGCGCCCGTGGCCCGACCCCGTCCCGGTTTCCTCGCGAGTATACCCCCATGGGTATCTGGTGAGTGAGCGCACCATGGTAGAATCCCGCCACCCATGACCTCCGCCTTCGTCCATCTCCACGTGCACAGCGAGTACTCGCTGCTCGACGGCGCGTGCCGGGTCAAAGAGCTGGTCAAGCGGGCCAAGGAGCTGGGCATGCCGGCGGTGGCGCTCACCGACCACGGCACGCTCGGCGGCGCCGTCAAGTTCTACCGCGCCGCCGAGGAAGAAGGCATCAAGCCCATCATCGGGCTCGAGCTCTACGTCGCCACCGACCGGCGCAGCCGCGCCGGGGTCAAGGAGCGCAACGCGCACCTCACGCTGCTCGCCCGCGACGAGGCCGGCTACAAGAACCTCGTCAAGCTCTCCACGACGGCGTACCTCGAGGGCTACTACTACAAGCCGCGCGCCGACTGGGAGCTGCTCAGCCAGCACCACGAGGGTCTCATCGCGCTCACCGGCTGCATGAGCGGCAAGACGGCCATGCTGCTGCGCGACGGCGACGACACCGCCGCGCTGGCCGAGGTCACCCGCCTGGCGGAGCTGCTCGGCCCCGAGAACGTCTACGTCGAGCTCCAGGACGCCGGCCTGCCCGAGCAGCGCGAGCTGCTGCCCAAGCTCGCGCAGCTCGCCGAGAAGGCCGGCCTCAAGACGGTCGCCACCAACGACGTCCACTACCTGCGCCACGAGGACGCCTACGCGCACGACGCGCTGCTCTGCATCCAGACCCAGAGCTGCCTCACCGACGAGAAGCGCATGAAGTACGGCAGCGACGAGTTCTACCTCAAGTCGGCCGACGAGATGGAGGAGCGCTTCCGGGACTACCCCGGCGCCACGCGCCAGCACGGTGGAGATCGCCGAGCGCTGCAACGTCAGCCTCGACTTCGGCGACTACAAGCTGCCCACGTACCCGGTGCCGGAGGGCTTCACCGAGGACAGCTACCTGCGCGACCTGTGCGAGCAGGGCATCGCGCGCCGGTACGGCGCCGAGCCCGGGCAGGAGGTCATCGAGCGCCTCGAGTTCGAGCTCGGCGTGATCGGCGAGATGGGGTTCGACGCCTACTTCCTCATCGTCTGGGACTACGTCAAGTTCGCCAAGGACAACGGCATCGCGGTCGGCCCCGGCCGAGGCTCCGCCGCCGGGTCCATCGTCAGCTACGCGCTGGGCATCACCGACATCGACCCGCTCAAGTACGACCTGCTGTTCGAGCGCTTCCTCAACCCGGGGCGCAAGAGCATGCCCGACATCGACATGGACTTCAGCGTGGAGCACCGCGGCGAAGTCATCGACTACGTGGCGCGAGAAGTACGGCCGGGACAGGGTCGCGCAGATCATCACGTTCGGCACCATGGCCGCGCGCGCGGCCGTGCGCGACGCCGCGCGCGTCATGGGCAAGCCCTACGCCGTCGGCGACAAGATCGCCAAGATGATCCCCGAGCAGGCGCCGCCGGCGACGTTCGACGACGCGATGAAGCAGAACGGCGAGCTCAAGCAGGCCTACGACGCCGACGAGGAGGTCAGGGAGGTCGTCGACCTCGCCAGGAGCCTCGAGGGCCTCATCCGCAACGACTCCATCCACGCGGCCGCCGTGGTGATCAGCGACAAGCCGCTCACCGAGTACCTGCCGCTGCAGCAGAAGGGCGAGGCCGAGCTCGTCACCCAGTTCGACATGAACGACGTCTCCAAGCTCGGCCTGCTCAAGATGGACTTCCTCGGCCTGCGCAACCTCGACGTCATCGAGGCCGCGCTCGACATCATCGAGCAGACGCGCGGCGTGTGCATCGAGATCGACAAGCTGCCGCTCGACGACGCGAAGACCTACAAGATGCTCGCCCGCGGCGACTCCACCGGCGTGTTCCAGTTCGAGAGCGCCGGCATGAAGGAGGCGCTGCGCGAGATCGGCCCCACGGAGTTCGAGGACCTCATCGCCATCGTGGCGCTCTACCGGCCGGGACCGATGCAGTTCATCCCCACGTACGCGCGCAACAAGAAGGACCCGGCCTCGGTCGTCTACGACCACGAGGCCCTGCGCCCCATCCTGGAGCCGACCCACGGCGTGACCATCTACCAGGAGCAGTACATGGCCATCGCCCGCCGGGTCGGCGGGTTCAGCCCGGCGCAGGCGGACGACCTGCGCAAGGCCATCAGCAAGAAGAACCAAGGTGCTGATGGCCACCCTCAAGGAGCCGCTCATGGTCGGGCTCGCCGAGAAGGGCGTGCCGCCGGCCGTCGCCAACAAGATGTGGGCCAGCTTCGAGGCCACCGGCGACTACTCGTTCAACAAGAGCCACGCCGCCTGCTACGCGATGATCAGCTACCGCACCGCCTGGCTCAAGGCCAACTACCCGGTCGAGTACATGGCGGCGCTCGTCTCGAGCGTCATGAACACCAAGGACAAGGTGCCGTTCTACGTCAACCAGTGCCACGAGATGGGCATCGAGGTCCTGCCGCCGGACGTCAACACCAGCGTCGTCGAGTTCACCGTGGTGGAGGGCAAGATCCGCTTCGGCATGAGCGCGGTGAAGGGCGTCGGCGAGGGCGCGATCGAGGCGATCATCGCCGCGCGCGAGACGGGCGGACCCTTCGAGTCCGTCTACGACTTCTGCGCGCGCGTCGACTCGCAGATGGCCAACAAGCGCGTGCTCGAGGCGCTCATCCGCGCCGGCGCGTTCGACAGCACCGGCGACCCGCGTCGCGGCATGCTCGAGGCGCTCCCGCTGGCGATGTCCGACGGAGAGCGCAAGCGCAAGGACGCGGCGAACGGCCAGGGCGACCTGTTCGGCGGCGTGGACACGGCCGACGGCGGCCACCCGCATCCCCCCGTTCCGCAGACCGAGTGGGACCAGACGACGCTGCTGCGCTTCGAGAAGGAGGCCCTCGGCCTCTACGTCTCGGCGCATCCGCTACAGGGTCTGCGCGACCAGCTGCGCGACGAGATCGAGGTGCCCGCCGGCGGCATCGACGACCTCGGCGACGGCGCCATCACCTGGACCGGCGGCATCGTCTCCGGCGCCCAGAAGCGCGTCAGCAAGAACGGCGGCGTGTGGCTCCTGTTCCGCCTCGAGGACGTCGACGGCGCCGTGGAGTGCCGCGCCTGGCCCAAGGTGTACGAGCATACCGCGACCTCCTGGTGGAGGACGCCATCGTCAAGATCAAGGGTCGCGTGGAGAAGCGCGCCGAGGGCGACAGCGTGCTCGGCGTGATCGAGGTCGTCAGGTTCAGCGGCGTGAGCGAGTACCACCCGCTCGAGGTGGTCCTCGACGCCTCGTGCGTCCGCCCGGAGGTCATCGACGACCTCAGCGCGTGCTCGCCGACTTCCCCGGCCACGTGCCGGTGGTGCTGCAGATGATCCGCGGCGAGCAGCGCGCCCGGCTGCGCGTGGGCGACGGGCTCCGCGTCGAACCCGTCGCGGGGCTCTACGCGGAGCTCAAGGCGCTGCTCGGAGAGAGCTGCATCGGGGTCGGCTGAGGCCGGCCGGGACGAAGAAGGACGCGGACGTGGTCCTGAGGAGGACGCGATGATCCCCGAGGGCATGCGCGACGTGCTCCCGCCCGAGACGCAGCGTCTGCGGGCGGTCGAGGACCTGCTGCGCGCCCGCTTCGCCGCCTACGGCTACGGCGAGGTGCGCACGCCCTGGCTCGAGTTCGCCGACACGTTCGAGGCGGCCGACGACGACACGCTCGCCGCCGGCTACCGCCTGCACGACGAGCGGGGCCACGAGCTCATGGTGCGCACCGACATGACGGTCCCGGTGGCGCGCATGGCCGCCGACCGCTGCGACGACGAGCCGCTGCCGCTGCGTTTCAGCTACGTGGCCCCGAGCATCCGCCCGTGGGCGCCGCAGCGGGGCCAGGACGGGGAGTTCCAGCAGGCGGGCGCCGAGCTGCTCGGGCTGGACTCGGCCGAGGCGGACGCCGAGTGCGTCACGCTGCTCTGCGACGCGCTTGCCGGGCTCGGCCTTCGCGAGTTCACGGTCACGCTGGGCTCCGCCGCGTACCAGCGCGCGCTCATCGACTCACTCGGGCTGCCCGGAGAGGACCGCGAGACGTTCACGGAGGCGCTCGGCGACCGCGACTACCCGCTGGTGGAGAGTGTCGCCGGCAACGCCGGCGTCGACGCGGATGCGCTCAAGGCCGTCTGGCGCATCCTCGAACTGGCCGGCGGGGACGACATCCTCGTTCAGGCGCGCAAGCTCGCCCGCGGTGAAGTGATGCAGGAGGCCGTCGTCCGTCTCGCGCGCGTGCGCGACCTGGTGGACGAGGCGGGGTTCGAGCAGCGGCTGGCGTTCGACTTCGGCTTCATGCAGGACCTCAGCTACTACTCCGGTCTCACCGTCGAGGCCTACGCGCCGGGCGTCGGGCTGCCGGTCGCCACGGGCGGCCGCTACGACGGCCTTCTCGGCCGCTTCGAGTGGGACATCCCCGGCGTGGGGTTCGCCGTGGCCGTGGACCGCGCCGCCGACGCGCTGGACGAGGCCGGCGTGGAGCTCGCCGGAGCGCCGGCCGCGATCCGCTTCGTCGGCGGCCTCGAGGCGCCGGCGCGGGCAGCTGAGCTCCGCCGCACCGGCGTCGCCGTGCTCGCCCTCCCCGCGGGCGCGGTCGCGGAGCCGCCGGTGCTGTCGCGGCGCGGCGGGTCGTACACGCTGCGTCTCGCCGACGGCCGTGAGGTCACCGGCGGAGCCGGCGACATCGCCGAGGCGCTGAGGACCTGATGAGAGTCGGCATCGCCTGCGAGGCGGGCGCGCCGCCGGCAGAGCTCCTCGCCCTGCTGGAGGCGGCCGGTCTCCCGGTCGCCGCGCTGCGGGGGGAGGTCCCGCCGGCGCTCGTGGCCGCGGACGGCGCCGCCTGGCTCCTGGGAACCCCCGGCGACGTGCTCCGCTTCTGCGACCGCGCCGCGCTCGACGCCGGTGTCGTCGGCAGCGACCGCCTGCTCGAGGGCCGGCTCGGCGTCGCCGACCTGCTGGACCTGCGCCGCTGCCGCGACGAGCTCGTGCTCGCCGTGGCGCCGGCGGCCGCCCGGCCGCACCAGCGCCTGCGCGTCGCCACGCGCCACCCCGAGTCCGCCCGCCGCCACTTCGCGGCCACCGGCGCCCAGCCGGAGATCGTCGTCGTCGACGAGCCCGTGCTGGCGCCCGCCCTCGGCCTCGCCGACGGCGTCGTCGAGCTCGCGTCGCGCGTGCGCGCCGGCCGCGCCGGCGGGGTGGCGCTCGAGGTGCGCGAGGTCGTCGCCGTCTGCAGCGCGCACCTCGTCGCGTCGCGGGCGGCGCGCGTGCTGCTCCGCTCCGAGCTCGCCGTCCTCGTCGACCGTCTGCGCGCCGTCCTGGAGGTCACATGAGACACCTGCCCTGGAACCCCGACGTCGCGGCCACGGTCGCGGAGCTGCGCGCTCTCGCTCCGCCCCCGGCAGAGGTGCAGGCGGCCGCGACGGCCATCGTCGCCGACGTCCGCGCCGGCGGCGACGGCGCGGTGCGCGCCCACACGGCGCGGCTCGACCGCGTCGACCTGCCGGAGGACTACGCGGTCCCGGCCTCCGAGATGCGGGCAAGTCTCGCCGCCCTCTCGCCCGGGCTCCGCGCGGCGCTCGAGACGGCCGCCGCCAACATCCGCGCCTACCACGAGCGCGAGGCGGTCGCGCCCTGGCGCGAGACGCTCGCCCAGGGCCAGGTCGTCGGCCAGGAGGTCGTGCCGCTGGCCGCCGCCGGGCTCTACGTCCCCGGCGGCCTCGCCGACTACCCGTCATCCGTGCTCATGACCGCCGTCCCCGCCCAGGTGGCCGGCGTGGAGCAGATCGTCGTCTGCTCGCCGCCGCGGCCCGGCGGCGGTGTGGCCGCCGGCGTGGCCGCCGCCTGCGCCCTGCTCGGCGTCGAGCGTCTCTATCCCGATCGGCGGCGCCCAGGCCGTGGCCGCCATGGCGCTCGGCACGGCCTGCGTGCCGCGCTGCGACGTCATCGTCGGCCCGGGCAACGCCTACGTCACCGAGGCCAAGCGGCTGCTCGTCGGCGAGGTGGGCATCGACAGCCTCGCCGGCCCGAGCGAGGTCCTCATCATCGCCGACGCCTCCGGCGAGCCGGAGTGGCTGGCCGCCGACCTGCTCGCCCAGGCCGAGCACGGCTCGGGCGCGATGGCCTGCCTCGCCGACATCGGCGGCACGCTCGCCGATCGCGTGGCCGCCGCAGTCGAGCGCCTCTCCGCCGAGCTCGGCATCGCCACCGGCAACGTCGTCATCGTCGCCTGCCCAGACCGTGAAGCGGCGCTCGCGCTCAGCAACGCGTTCGCGCCCGAGCACCTCGAGCTGCACTGCGAGGGCTGCGCGGGACCTGCTCGCCGGCGTGCGCAACGCCGGCGCCGTGTTCGTCGGCCCGCACGCCGCCACCGCCTTCGCCGACTACGCCGCCGGCACCAACCACGTGCTGCCCACCGGCGGCTCCGCCCGCTTCGGCCAGGGCCTCTCCGTGGATGCTTTCCGCAAGCGGGTGGCTGTGGTAGAACTCGACGCCTCCGCCGCCGCCGCGCTGGCGCGGCCGGTGGCGACCATCGCCGACGAGGAGGGCCTGCGCGCGCACGCGCTCTCTGCCCGCCTCCGCGCCCAGTGAGGAGCTGCCATGACGCAGCGCCGCGCCGAGGTCAAGCGCACCACCACCGAGACGGACATCACCCTCTCCCTCGACCTCGACGGGACCGGGCAGGCAGACGTCTCCACCGGCATCGGGTTCCTCGACCACATGCTCGAGCTGTTCGCGCACCACGGGCGGTTCGACCTCACGGTGCGCGCCGGCGGCGACCTGCACGTCGACGGGCATCACACCGTGGAGGACATCGGCCTCGCGCTGGGCCAGGCGCTGCGCGAGGCCCTCGGCGACAAGCGCGGCATCCGCAGGTACGGCTCGTTCCTGCTGCCCATGGACGAGGCGCTCGCGCTGGTGGCGCTCGACCTCTCTGGCCGGCCGTACTTCGTGCACGACCTGCAGCTCTCGGGCGTGCGCCTCGGCGAGTTCGACGGCGACCTCACGCCGCACTTCCTGCGCTCGCTGGCCACGCAGAGCGGCATGACGCTGCACGTCCGGCTGCTCGCGGGCAGCGACGCCCACCACATCGTCGAGGCCGTGTTCAAGGCGTTCGCACGCGCGCTGGCGGAGGCGTGCGAGCTGCACGGCCGGGACGACGAGGTCCCGTCCACCAAGGGCACGCTCTGACGGTGTCATGACGGCGCTCTCCTCTCACGAGGCCCCGCGCGTCGCGGTCGTCGACTACGGCATGGGCAACCTCGCCAGCGTCGCCAAGGCGCTCGCGCGCAGCGGAGCGGACGTACGCGTGACGGAGAGCACGGCCGAGGTGGCCGGCGCCGACGCGGTGGTGCTTCCCGGCGTCGGCGCCTTCCGCGACGCGGCCGCGCGGCTCGAGCAGACCGGCCTGGGGGCCGCCGTGCTCGAGCGCATCGCGGCCGGCACGCCGTTCCTCGGCGTGTGCCTCGGCCTCCAGCTGCTCTTCGAGAGCAGTGGGGAGGGCGGCCGCCGGCCGGGCCTCGGCGTGCTCCCCGGCACCGTGGAGCGCCTGCAGACCGGCCTCAAGGTGCCGCACATCGGCTGGAACGACCTGGACTGGGGGCCGGCCGGAGCGGGCATGGCCCGCGGGCTGCCGGCCCCGGCCACCGTGTACTTCGTGCACTCCTACGTCGCCGTCCCGTCCGACCCGTCGGTCGTCGCCGCGACCACGGACTACGGCGGCCCCGTGGTCGCGGCAGTGGCGCGCGACAACGTGTGGGCAGTACAGTTCCACCCTGAGAAGAGTTCGAGCGTCGGGCTCGCCCTGCTGGCCGGGTTCGTCGCAACCATCCACCGAGAGGTTGGCACCTCATGATCGTGTTCCCCGCCGTCGACATCCAGGGTGGCAAGGCCGTCCGCCTGCGCCGCGGCGACTTCGACGACGCCACCGTCTTCAGCGACGATCCCGTCGAGCTGGCCCGGCTCTGGCAGAGCCAGGGCGCCGAGGCGCTGCACGTCATCGACCTCGACGCGGCACGCACCGGAGAGCTCACCAACTTCAAGATCGTCGAGGACATCGTTGAGGCTCTCGACATCCCCGTGCAGTACGGCGGCGGCATCCGCACGCCCAAGTCGCTGGCGTTCATGGCCGGCATCGGCGTGCACTGGGTCGTCATGGGCACGGCCGCCGTCACCGCGCTGGACCTGCTCGACGACGCCGTCAACTGGCTCGGCGACCGCCTGGTGGTCGGACTGGACTGCACCGACGGCATGGTCGCCACTCACGGCTGGCAGCAGCGCTCGCAGATGAGCGCCATCCGCATGGTCAAGCTGCTCAAGGAGCACGGCGTCACGCGCGTGGTCTACACGGACACGGCGCCGCGACGGCATGCTCGGCGGCCCCAACCTGCCCGGCCTCAAGGACCTGGCCGAGGTCTCGGAGCTCGAGATCATCCTCTCCGGCGGCATCGCCCTGCTGGACGACCTCAAGCGGCTCAAGCGGCTCGACGCCGAGAAGGTCGTGGGCGTCATCGTCGGGCGCGCCCTGTACGAGAAGGCGTTCACGCTGCCCCAGGCGATGGCCGCTCTTCGCCAGCTAGCGGGCCGACCGTGCACCGCAAGCGCATCATCCCCTGCCTGGACGT
Organism: uncultured Thermoleophilia bacterium; assembly: GCA_963709635.1. Lineage (GTDB taxonomy): Bacteria > Actinomycetota > Thermoleophilia > UBA2241 > UBA2241 > CAIXSE01. The sequence continues at coordinate 75,519 of CAVPXA010000034.1, read as the reverse complement.
CCGCGACGGGCGGGTCGTCAAGGGCATCAACTTCGTCAGCATCCGCGACGCCGGCGACCCGGTCGAGCTGGCGGCGCGCTACGACGCGGAGGGCGCCGACGAGCTCATCTTCCTCGACATCACCGCGTCCCATGAGCGCCGCGACATCATCATCGACCTCGCGGCGCGCTGCGCCGAGCAGGTGTTCATCCCGTTCACCATCGGCGGCGGGCTCTCGAGCGTTGAGGACGTGCGCGCCATCCTCAGCGCCGGCGCCGACAAGGTCACCATGAACACCGCCGCCGTGGAGGACCCCGAGCTCGTGCGCCGCTGCTCGGAGCGGTTCGGCGCGCAGTGCATCGTGGTGGCCGTCGACGCCCGCCGTGTCCCCGGGACCGGGGAGGAGGGGCGTCCGCCGCGGTGGGAGGTCTACGTGCACGGAGGGCGCACGCCCACCGGTATCGACGCGATCGAGTGGGCGGTCAGGGCGGCCGAGCTGGGCGCCGGCGAGTTCATGCTCACCAGCATGGACCGCGACGGCACGCTCGACGGCTACGACCTCGAGCTCACGCGCGCCGTGGCGCGCGCCGTGGACGTGCCGGTCATCGCCTCCGGCGGCGTGGGCACGCTCGAGCACCTGGCCGACGGGCTCACCCTGGGCGAGGCCGACGCCGTGCTGGCGGCGAGCATCTTCCACTACGGCACCTACACCATCGCCGAGGCCAAGGAGTACCTGGCCGCCCGCGGCGTGCCGGTGCGGCCGGCGCCGCCCGCGGCGGACGCCGGCGGAGCCGGCGCACCGGAGCCGGACGCCGCTCCGTCGTGAACGGTGCGCTCCGCATCGACCTCGCGGGGCCGGAGGGCGCGGACGCGCCGCGGCTCGCCGGGCTGCTGGCCGCGGCGCATCTCGTGTGCTTCCCCACGGACACCGTGTACGGCGTCGGCGGCCTCGTCACGCCCGCGGTGCGCGAGGCCGTTCTGGCCGCCAAAGGTCGCGAGGCCGGCAAGCCGCTGCAGGTCGTGTATCCGTCGGTGGCGCTGCTCGAGGCCTCGCTGGCTCTGGAGCCCGGGCTCCGCGACGCCGTGCGTCGCCTGCTGCCCGGGCCGTTCACGCTGCTGCTGCCGTACCCGCCGGGACTGGCGTTCCCGCCGGCGGGTGAGGTGCCGCGCCGCACGCAGGGCGTCTGGGGCGTGAAGACGCGCCAGCGTCGCCACGCTCGGCGTGCGCGTGCCCGCGTGGCCCTCGGCCGCGCGGGCGCTCGGCGAGCTCCCGTTCCCGCTGCTCGCCTCCAGCGCCAACCCGAGCGGGGGAGAGGCGCCCCGGTCCGTGGACGAGGTGGACGGCGGCCTGCTGGCCGCCTGCGACCTCGTCCTCGACGCCGGGCCGGTGACGGGCGAGGCGTCGACCATCGTGGACCTGAGCGTCTACGCATCCGAGGGCGGATGGCGTATCCTGCGTCGCGGAGCCGTGGACGAGAAGGGCGTCGCCGCGTTGCTCGGCGACGGGGAGGGGGAGTCATGAGGAAGCTGCCGTTCGTGCAGGTGGACGTCTTCACCGACCGGCCGTTCGCCGGCAACCCGCTGGCGGTGTTCCCCGAGGCGGAGGACCTCACGGCGGTGCAGATGCAGGCGATCGCCAGCGAGATGAACCTCTCGGAGACCACGTTCGTGCTGCCGCCTGAGGGCGACGGAGACGCGCGGGTACGGATCTTCACGCCCGCGCTCGAGCTGCCGTTCGCCGGCCACCCGAGCGTGGGCACCGCCTGCGAACTCGTGCGCCTCCGGCTCGTGGACGTCTACGAGCCCGTCACGCACGTCACCCTCGAGCTCGGCGTCGGCCCCATCACCGTCGACGTGGCCGTCGTGGACGGCGAGCCGGTCTCGGCGACCGTGCATCAGCGACCGCCGGTGTTCCACGCTCCGGCCCCGCGCGGCTCGGTCGCCGCCGTCCTCGGCCTGGACGTCGACGACCTGCACCCCGAGTTCGACCCCGTACCGGTCGACACCGGGCTCTGCTACACGATCATCCCGCTGGTCTCGCAGCGCACGCTCGCGCGCGTCTCGCTCGACCTGCAGCTCGCCGGTGACTTCGAACGCCGCCACGCGGAGATCTACCCCTGTGCCTTCACCGGCCAGGACGAGCCGTGGCTGGAAGCGCGCGGCCTGTTCCCGTTCGCAGGCATCCAGGAGGACCCGGCCACCGGCAGCGCCGCCGGGCCTCTCGCCGCCTACATGGCCCGCGAGGGCGTGCTGCCGCCCGAGGAGGAGCGAGTGGTGCTCCAGGGCGCGCAGATCGGCCGCCCGAGCTTCCTCACCGTCGCCGTGTCCGGGAGGCCGGACGCCATCACCGACGTCCGCGTCGGCGGCGCGGTGCACCCCGTGCTGAGGGGCGAGCTCTTCCTGCCAGACCGAATGCCGTAGAGTCACGGAGCATACGGAGCGCTATTGAGCGGGTGCCGGCCCGAAGGGCCCGCGGCGCGGACTATCGACGCAGAGCTCGAGGGCGTGGCGCGGACTGATACAATCTACGCTCTGTAGCCGAGGCCCGGGCCACGGCCGCGTGCGCGTCCGGAGGGGACGCCGCCCGCGTCGCCGCCCGCGCCCACATCCGTTCTCGTGACCAGGAGGAGCCCGTCATGAAGATCGCCGCCGGTGCCGACCACGGAGGGTTCGCACTCAAGCAGGCCGTGGTGCGCCGACTGCGCTCCCTGGGGCACGAGGTCACCGACGTGGGCACCGACTCCGAAGAGGTCTCGGTGGACTACCCGGCGTTCGGCCACAAGGTCGCGGAGCTGGTGGCCGCCGGTGAGGTCGAGCGCGGTCTGCTCGTCTGTGGCACCGGCATCGGCATCTGCATGTCGGCCAACCGGCACAAGGGCGTGCGCGCGGCAGACTGCTTCACGCCCTACCACGCGGAGATCACCCGCCGCCACAACGACTGCAACGTCCTGTGCCTGGGCGGGCGGCTCCTGAGCGAGGACGAGGCGTGGGCGATCACCGAGGTGTGGCTCGAGACCCCGTTCGAGGGCGGCCGGCACCAGCACCGCGTGGATCTCCTCGACGAGGAGGCCTCGGCTTGAGCCCGGTCGGCCGCGAGTGGCGGCGTGAGCCGCTCTACCACCTCGACCCTGAGCTCAACGAACTGCTCCGCGGCGAGCTCATCCGCCAGCAGGAGACCCTGGAGCTCATCGCCAGCGAGAACTTCGCCAGCCGCGCCGTCCTGGAGGCCACCGGCTCGGTGCTCACCAACAAGTACGCCGAGGGCACGCCGGGGCACCGGTACTACGGCGGCTGCGACGTGGTCGACCAGGTCGAACAGCTCGCCATCGACCGCTGCAAGGCGGTGTTCGGCGCGGAGCACGCCAACGTGCAGCCTCACTCGGGCTCGTCGGCGAACCTGGCGGCGCTGTTCGCCCTGCTCGAGCCCGGCGACACCATGCTGGCCTTGGAGCTCACCCACGGCGGCCACCTCACCCACGGCCTGGGCATCAACTACTCGGGGCGCACGTACAACGTGGTGCCGTACCACGTGCGCCCGGACACCGAGATCATCGACTACGACGAGGTGCGCGCCCTGGCGCTGGAGCATCGGCCCAAGCTCATCATCTGCGGCTACAGCTCCTACCCGCGCACCGTCGACTTCGCCGCCTTCCGCGAGATCGCCGACGAGTGCGGCGCCATACTCATGGCCGACATCGCCCACATCGCCGGCCTCATCGCCGCCGGCGCGCACCCCAACCCGGTGCCGTACTGCGAGGTCGTCACCAGCACCACGCACAAGACGCTCACGGGGCCGCGCGCCGGCATCATCATGTGCCGCGCGGAGTACGCGGAGGCGATCGACCGCGCTGTGTTCCCCGGCATGCAGGGCGGGCCCCTCATGCACGTCATCGCCGCCAAGGCCGTGTGCCTGCGCATCGCACAGAGCGACCAGTTCCAGAAGCTGCAGCGGCAGATCGTCAAGAACTGCGCCGTGCTGGCCGAGACGCTGGCCGAGGGCGGGCTGCGGCTCGTCTCCGGCGGCACCGACGTCCACCTGGCGCTCGTCGACCTGCGGCCCGCCGGCATCAGCGGGCTCGAGTGCCAGGACCTGCTGGAGAGCGTCAACATCACGGCCAACCGCAACGTCGTGCCGTTCGAAGAGGCCTCGTTCAACGTGGCCAGCGGCCTGCGCGTCGGCTCGCCCGCGGTGAGCACGCGGGGCTTCATGGAGCCCGAGATGCGCCAGACGGGCGAGCTCATGCTGCGCGCCATCAGGGCGCGCGACGACGACGCGGCGCTGCGCGAGATCCGTCACGAGGTCATCGAGCTCCTGGACCGCTTCCCGCTGTACGAGTTCCTGTGATGACGCAGGAAGGCGCGGCCGGCGGCGGGCGGCGGCCGAGCTGGGACGAGTACTTCCTCCAGCTCGCCCGTCAGGCCGCCACCCGCTCCACCTGCCTGCGCCGCCAGGTCGGCGCCGTGCTGGTGCGCGACAAGCGCATCCTCGCGACCGGCTACAACGGCGCGCCGCGCGGCGTGTCGCACTGCCTCGACATCGGCTGCCTGCGCGAGCAGCTCGGCATCCCGTCGGGCGAGCGCCACGAGCTCTGCCGCGCCATCCACGCCGAGCAGAACGCCGTGATCCAGGCGGCCATCCACGGCGTCGCCATCGAGGGAGCCACGCTGTACTGCACGCACCACCCCTGCATCCTCTGCGCCAAGATCCTCATCAACTGCGGCATCCGCGAGATCCACTACCTCGAGGGCTACCCCGACGACCTGTCGCAGGAGATGCTCGCGGAGGCCGAGGTCGCGCTCCTCAAGGAGGCACTGCCATCGGCGGGGCGCTGAGTCTCTCCAGCCCGCTGCGCAACGCGATCCTGGGCTTCCTCATCGCGGCGCTCATCGTGTACGTGCTCACGCCGCTCATGGGGCGTCTCGCGCACCGCACCGGCGCCGTCGACACGCCCACCGACGACCGGCGCATGCACGAGCTGGCCACGCCCCTCCTCGGCGGCCTGGCCATGTACGTCGGGTGGATGATCCCGGTGATGCTCCTGGTGGACGTCGACCGGCCCGTCTGGGGCATCATCGGCGGGGCCACCATCGTCGTCGCCGTCGGCCTCTTCGACGACCTCTACGAGCTCGAGCCCATCGTCAAGTTCATCGGCCAGCTGCTCGCCATCGGGGTCGCCATCTACTTCGACACGCGCATGACCCGCATCGGCGTGCCCTTCACCGACAGTCTCACCTGGCACCTGCCGCTCATCGCGTCGATCTTCGTCACCGGCTTCTGGATGGCGATGATCATCAACATGGTGAACTTCATCGACGGCCTCGACGGCCTCGCGGCAGGGGTCTGCGGCATCTCGGCGCTCACGTTCGCCATCATCTCGCTGGCGACCAACTTCGCGTCCATGGGCGTGCTGGCCGCCGTCCTGGCCGGCGCCACGTTCGCCTTCCTGCGCTTCAACTTCCACCCGGCGTCGATCTTCATGGGGGACGCCGGGTCGATGCTCTTGGGGTTCGTGCTCGCCTGCATCAGCGTGCAGAGCGTGATGAAGGGCACCGCCGCCATCGCCCTCGTCCTGCCCCTGCTCGTGCTCGGCGTGCCGTTCGTCGACCTGTTCCTCATCGTCTGGCGGCGCTGGCGGCGCGGCGTGCCGTTCTACTCGCCCGGCCAGGACCACGTGCACCACGACCTCGTGCTCGTGCACGGGTTCTCGCAGCGCAAGAGCGTGCTGCTGCTGTACTCCTGGTGCGCGTGCCTGAGCGTGCTCGCGATCTCGCTGCAGCAGCGCTTCTGGCCCGCGATCGTCGTGTTCTCCGTGGTCGCGGCGGTCTCGACGATCTACATGGCGCGGTTGCTCAGCCGATACCGGTCTCGCCGTCGTGGCCTCCCCGACCCACTGGCGCCGGGAGTGGGGAGCAACCCCGACCAGAGCTCACATGACGGCGCCGACCGCGCCCCTTGACAACAGGCCCGAAGTGCGAAAATGGTATGTCGATTCCATTTGCAGGGCCCAGACGCCGCAGGTATAGTTTGACGCCAGAACACCCCGAAGACGGGAAGAAGGACCAGCCGCGTTCCGCGGCGTCTGCCGAGTCGGTCGCCTTTCTGCTGCTGGCGGGAGTGGCCGTCGGACTCGGGTTCGGCGCGGGCGTCGACTGGCTCTTCGGCACGTTCCCGCTCTTCGTGATCATCGGCGTGTTCGTCGGGTTCGGCCTGGCGTTGTACGCCATCTATCTCGAGACGAAGTGACGGGTTCAGGAGGACGAGGCCCATCCGCAAGCCGTACGTAGCACTGCTTCTCTTCGTGGCCGCCATCCTCGCCTGCGCGACCGTGGCGGCGTTCGTCGGTCAGCCTGTCTGGGCGGCCGCGGCCGGCGCCGGCCTCGCGCTCCTGTACTGGGCGCTCGAGGCCGTCACGTGGCGGCGCGCCCGCGACCGTCAGGACCTGGCGCTGGGCCTCGCGCTCGGCGGCATGGGCGTGCGCATCGCCGTCATCCTCATCGGGCTCGTCCTCATCGGCGTGCTCGACAAGCCCGCGTTCCCGGCGGCGGCGGTCTCCTTCCTCGCCGCCTTCACGCTCTACATCCTTGTCCGACCCTTCACCTACCCCTCGGCGTCCGCACCGGCGGGGCAAGCGAGGCTGCAGTGAAACACACCTGGCGCTGGATCATCGGTCTTCTCGTCCTCGGCTTCCTCATCGCGCTCGCCATCATCCCCGGCGGCAAGGAGATGGAGTTCGAGGTCGCGGCCGAGTTCGAGCGCGAGGTCCTCATCACGCTGCCGACCATCGGCCCGTTCGACCTGTCGGTCACCAAGACCGTCGCCTACCTGTGGGTCGCCGTCGGCGTCATCGTCGTCCTGACCATCATCGTCGCCCGCTCGCTCAAGGTGCAGCCGGGCCGCCTCCAGTACGCCATGGAGACCATCTACGAGCTGGCGCGCGACGGCATCGTCGGCTCGGTGATGAAGAGCGGCAAGAAGCAGTGGTTCCCCTTCATCGGCGGCGTGTTCGTGTTCATCCTCGTCAACAACCTCATCGGGCTGCTGCCGCTGCCCTTCGGCGAGCACCATCAGCCCGCGTTCTACGCCGCCACCGCCAACCTCAACGTCACGCTCATGCTGGCGCTGTTCACCTTCGTGTTCACCCACTACGCCGGCGTCCGCAAGAACGGCGTCGTGCACTACATGAAGGCCTGGGCGCCTCCAGGGGCTCCGCCGGTCCTCAAGCAGATGATCTGGTTCATCCACCTCATCAGCGAGTTCTTCCGTCTCATCTCGCTCTCCGTGCGTCTCTTCGCCAACATGGTGGCCGGGCACGCCATCCTCGCCGTCTTCTTCGCCATGGCGCTCATCTTCCAGAGCTACCTCGTGGGCCTGGCGCTCCAGGGCGCCTCGGTGCTCATCTACATGTTCGAGCTGTTCGTGGCCTTCATCCAGGCCTTCATCTTCGCCATCCTCTCCGCCGTCTACATCGGCGGCGCACTCGACCAGGATCACTGATCATCATGACGACAACCCCTGCAGGAGGATTCATTCATGGACGCTGAAGCCGCCAAGGAACTCGGGAAGCTTCTCGGTGCCGGCCTGTCGATGGGCCTCGGCGCCGTCGGCCCCGGCGTCGGCCTGGGCATCATGATCGGCAAGGCTCTCGAGTCGATCGCCCGTCAGCCCGAGGTCGCCGGCGACGTGCGCACCAACATGTTCATCGGTATCGGCGTCACCGAGGCCGTCGCGCTGTACGCCTTCGTGGTCGCCCTGATCCTCATCTTCGTCGCCTGATCCAGCGCATCCACAGCCGCGAGGCAGGCAGGAGTAAGAGAGCATGCTGAACATCGAACCAGGCCTGATGATCTGGACGCTGATCACGTTCGGCATCGCCGTGTTCATCCTCTGGAAGTACGCGTTCGGGCCGCTGCAGAAGATCATCGACCAGCGCCGTGCGAGCATCCAGGAGAGCATGGACGTGGCCGAGGAGACGCGCGTCGAGGCGCTGCGCCTGCTCGAGGAGTACAAGGCGACCCTCGCCAAGGTGCGCGGGGAGTCCGACGAGATCCTCGAGCGCTCGCGCACCACCGCCGACCACGCCAAGGCCGAGATCATCGCCGAGGCCAAGACCCAGAGCGAGCGCATCCTCGAGCGGGCGCACGAGCAGATCGAGCGCGACACGCGCACGGCCCTCCGCGAGATCAAGGGCCAGATCGCCGAGCTCACCGCGCTCGCCACCGAGAAGGTGGCGGCGAGCAGCCTGAGCGCGGCCGACCAGCAGCGCCTCATCGACGAGGCCCTGGCCGAGCTCGACGTCGAGAAGCTCGGCGCGGAGGGCAAGAATTGAGCGAAGAACAGGTCGCTCGGGTCTACGCCCAGGCCCTGTTCGACGCGGCCAGAGACGCCCGCGTCGTCGAGCCGGTGCGCCGCGAGCTGGGCGACTTCGTCGCCGCCCTCGCGGCGTCAGCCCCGCTGCGCCACGTGTTGACGGACCCGCGGGTCGAGACCAAGGCCAAGCGCGGCGTGCTCTCCGAGATCACGCGCGGCGGGCAGCCGCTGCTCGCCAACGCCCTGCAGCTCATGCTCGAGCGCGGCCGCTTCGCGGCCGTCCCGGAGCTGGCGCCGGCCTACGACGCCCTGGCCATCGTCGAGGAAGGCATCGTCGAGGTCGAGGTCGTCTCGGCCGCGGAGCTCTCGCCCGAGACCGAGAAGAAGATCGCCGCCCGTGTCCAGGAGGCCACCGGGCGCCGGGTCGAGCTGGCCCGGCGCGTCGACCCCTCCATCCTCGGCGGCCTCGTCCTGCGCATCGGCGACGTCATCGTCGACGGCAGCGTCAAAGCACGGATCCGCCAGCTGCGCCGCCGGCTGGCTACCGCAGAAGTGAGAGGTGACGTCCAGTGAAACTGCGACCCGAAGAGATCGCCTCCGTCCTGAAGGCCCAGATCGAGGGCTTCCAGGCGGAGGTCGAGGTCGAAGAGGTCGGCACCGTCCTCGAGGTCGGCGACGGGATCGCTCGTATCTACGGCCTGCGCAACTGCGTGGCCATGGAGATGCTCGAGCTCCCGCACGACGTCATCGGGCTGGCCCTCAACCTCGAAGAAGACAACGTCGGCGCCGTGCTCCTCGGCGAGGACACGCTCATCAAGGAGGGCGACCTCGTCAAGCGCACCGGCCGTGTGCTGCAGGTGCCGGTGGGCGAGGCCATGGTCGGCCGCGTGGTCGACCCGCTCGGCCGCCCGCTCGACGACAAGGGCCCCATCGAGACCGACCAGTTCCGCCCGGTCGAGTTCAAGGCCCCCGGCGTCGTCGAGCGTCAGGGGGTCAAGGAGCCGCTGCAGACCGGCATCAAGGCCATCGACTCCATGATCCCGATCGGTCGCGGCCAGCGTGAGCTCATCATCGGCGACCGCCAGACGGGCAAGACGTCCATCATCGTCGACACCATCATCAACCAGAAGGGCCAGGGCGAGATCTGCGTGTACGTCGCCATCGGCCAGAAGGCGTCGACGGTCATGCAGGTCGTGCAGAAGCTCGAGGAGTACGGCGCGATGGAGTACACCATCGTCGTCGCCGCGACCGCCTCGGCTTCTGCGCCTCTCAAGTACCTCGCCCCGTACGCGGGCTGTGCGCTGGGCGAGTACTTCCTGTACAGCGGCCGCCACGCGGTGTGCTTCTACGACGACCTCTCCAAGCAGGCCGACGCGTACCGCCAGATGTCGCTGCTGCTGCGCCGCCCGCCGGGCCGCGAGGCGTTCCCGGGCGACGTGTTCTACCTGCACTCGCGCCTGCTCGAGCGCGCCGTGAAGCTCAGCGACGAGCTCGGGGGAGGCTCGCTCACGGCGCTGCCCGTCATCGAGACGCAGGCCGGCGATGTGTCCGCCTACATCCCGACCAACGTCATCTCCATCACCGACGGCCAGATCTTCCTGACGAGCGACCTCTTCCTCTCGGGTATCCGCCCGGCCGTCAACGTCGGCATCTCCGTGAGCCGCGTAGGTGGCAAGGCGCAGGTCAAGGCCATGCGCCAGGTCGCCGGTCGCCTCAAGCTCGACCTGGCCCAGTACCGCGAGCTGCAGGCGTTCGCCCAGTTCGGCTCGGACCTCGACGAGATCACCAAGCGCACCCTTGCGCGCGGCGAGCGCATGGTCCAGGTGCTCAACCAGGGCCGGTTCGACCCCATGTCGGTCGAGGAGCAGGTGGCCGTCATCTTCGCCGGTAACGCGGGCTTCCTCGACGACCTCGAGGTGAGCCGTGTGGGCGCGTTCATGGACGGCCTGCGCGACTATCTGCGCAGCCAGGCCGCCGACGTGCTCGCCGACATCCGGGAGAAGCTCGAGCTCACCGACGAGACCGAGTCGAAGCTCAAGGACGCCGTGGCCGCCTACCACAACTCGTTCGCGGCCGAGATGGGCGGCGGCGCGAGCTCCCAGGTCGGCAGGATGGAGGCCGCGGCCGAGGCGCTCGAGGACAAGGTCGAGGCGGCGGAGGCGGAGGCCTGACGTGGCGACGCTGCGTGACATCCGCCGGCGCATCTCGTCGGTCCAGAACACGCGCAAGATCACCAAGGCCATGGAGATGGTCGCGGCGGCCAAGCTGCGCCGCAACCAGGCGCGCATCGAGGCGCTCCGCCCCTACGCCAAGGACATGATCGAGATGATGGAGGACCTCGCGACCTACTCGGAGGAGGCGCACCAGTTCGCGCTGCTCCAGGAGCGCGAGGCGCACACCGTCGCCGTCGTCGCCATGACCGGCGACCGCGGCCTCGCCGGCGCCTTCAACGCCAACGTCGTGCGCAAGGCAATGGCCATCGAGCGCGACCTGCGCGAGCAGGGTGTCGAGTCGCGGGTGCTCGCCGTCGGCCGCAAGGGCATCGGTACGCTCAAGTTCCGCGGCTGCCGCCTCGAGAAGAGCTGGCTCGGCCTCAGCGACCGGCCGCAGTACAGCGACGCCAAGGAGATCGCGGCCGAGCTCATCCGCATGTTCACGAGCGGCGAGGTCGACCGCGTCCGCCTGGTCTACAACCACTTCACGTCGCCCATCGAGCAGACGCTCATGGACGACGTCATCCTGCCGGTGCCCCAGGAGGCCGTCACCGACGGCGACGAGCGCCCGCCGGTCTCGTATATCTACGAACCGGCGCCGGAAGAGATCCTCGCCGGCCTGCTGCCGGCCTACGTCGAGATCGCCGTCTACCGCGCGCTGCTCGAGTCGAGCGCCAGCGAGCAGGGCGCCCGCATGAGCGCCATGCGCAACGCCAGCGAGGCGGCCGAGGAGATGATCGACTCCCTCACGCTGGCGCTCAACCGCGCCCGCCAGGCGGCCATCACGCAGGAGATCCTCGAAGTCGTCGCCGGCGCCGAGGCGCTCGGTTAGCGCGCGACCCATCTACCAGACACTTTACGAGCGGAGTTGACGCGATGAACAAAGGCGAAGTCGTCCAGGTGATCGGGGCGGTGATCGACGTCCGGTTCCCCGACGAGATCCCGGCCATCTACAACGCCCTCAAGGTGCGGATCGGTGAGGCCGGCAACGAGGTGATCTGCGAGGTGCAGCAGCACCTCGGCGACGACAAGGTGCGCGCCGTGGCCATGGACGCCACCGACGGCCTCGCGCGCGGCACCGAGGTCATCGACACCGGCGCCGCCATGACCGTGCCGGTGGGCGAGGCCACGCTGGGCCGGCTCATCGACGTCAACGGCAACACCATCGACAAGGGCCCGTCGCTGGCCGACGTGGAGCACTGGCCCATCCACCGGCCGGCTCCGGCGTTCGACGAGCTCGACCCCACGGACGAGCTGTTCGAGACCGGCATCAAGGTCGTCGACCTCCTCGCGCCGTACGTCAAGGGCGGCAAGATCGGCCTCTTCGGCGGCGCCGGCGTCGGCAAGACCGTCATCGTGCAGGAGCTCATCAACAACATCGCCACGCAGCACGGCGGCCTCTCCGTGTTCTGCGGCGTGGGCGAGCGCACGCGTGAGGGCAACGACCTCTGGACCGAGATGCAGGAGTCGGGCGTCATCGACAAGACCGCCCTCGTGTTCGGCCAGATGAACGAGCCGCCCGGCGCCCGTCTGCGCGTGGGTCTGGCCGGCCTCACCGTGGCCGAGTACTTCCGCGAGGCCGGCGGCCAGGACGTGCTTCTCTTCATCGACAACATCTTCCGCTTCGTCCAGGCGGGCTCCGAGGTGTCGGCGCTCCTCGGCCGCATGCCGAGCGCCGTGGGCTACCAGCCCACGCTGGCCAACGAGATGGGCGAGCTCCAGGAGCGCATCACCTCCACCAAGCGCGGCTCGGTCACGTCCGTGCAGGCCATCTACGTGCCGGCCGACGACCTCACCGACCCGGCGCCGGCCGCCACGTTCGCTCACCTCGACGCCACCACCGTGCTCTCCCGCGCGATCTCCGAGAAGGGCATCTACCCGGCGGTCGACCCGCTCGACTCCAGCTCGCGCATCCTGACGCGCGACGCCGTGGGCAACGAGCACTACGACGTCGCCGTCCAGGTGCAGGAGATCCTCCAGCGCTACCGGGAACTCCAGGACATCATCGCCATCCTCGGCATGGACGAGCTCTCCGACGAGGACAAGGTGATCGTCCAGCGCGCGCGCAAGATCGAGCGCTTCCTCAGCCAGCCGTTCACCGTCGCCGAGGCCTTCACCGGCACGCCGGGCAAGTACGTCCAGCTCGCCGACACCGTCCGCGGCTTCAAGGACCTCGTGGAGGGCAAGTGCGACGAGCTGCCCGAGCAGGCGTTCTTCATGGTCGGCGGTATCGAGGAGGCGGCCGAGAAGGCCAAGACGCTCGCCGGCGCCGAGGCGTGAGAGGCTCCCCGTGAGCGACGAGCGCACACTCCACGTCGAGGTCGTCACGCCGGACGGCGAGGTCTACAACTCCGACGTCGCCATGGTGGTGCTGCCCGGCGTCGACGGCGAGCTCGGCATCCTGCCGCGGCACCAGCCCCTGGTCACGCTGCTCTCGATCGGCGAGACGCGCATCCGCCGCATCACCGACGAGTGGGACTACATCGCCACCGGCATCGGCTACGCCCAGGTGCTCTTCGACAAGGTCCTCGTCGTGGTCGACCACGGCGAGCTCGCCGGCGGCATCGACGTGGCGCGGGCCGAGGAGGCGCACGAGCGCGCCAAAGACCGCATGAGGGAGAGCGGCGACCTGGGCGCGCAGGCCGAGGTCGACTACTTCCGTGCCGAGCAGGCCCTGAGGCGCGCCGAGAACCGCCTGAGCGTCTCCAGACGCGCCCGCTGACGCCTCGTCCGCCGCGGGCGGCTATACTACTGAGCGTCTGATGGACGGCTCGAGCGAACACGACGCGCGCCTCACGGTGCGCGGCGGCCGCCGGCTTGAGGGAGAGGTCGTGCTCTCCGGGGCCAAGAACTCCGCCCTCAAGCTGCTCGCCGCCAGCCTGCTCACCACCGACCCCTGCGTCATCCGCCGCGTACCGCGGATCACCGACGTGGCCACGATGGTGACGATGCTTCGCGCCCTGGGTGCGGAGGTCGGCGGCGCCGGCGACCTCCTGGAGGTGCGCGCCGGCGACGGCCTCACCGGCTGCGCGCCGTACGAGCTGGTGCGCACCATGCGCGCCAGCATCATCGTCATGGGCCCGCTGGTGGCGCGGCTCGGCGAAGCCACCATCGCCATGCCGGGCGGCTGCAACATCGGGCCGCGGAGGATCGACTTCCACATCCGCGGCTTGGAGAAGCTCGGCGCCCGCATCGACATCGAGCACGGCTTCATCCGCGTACACAGCACCGGCTTGCGGGGAGCCGTCGTCCCGCTCGACTACCCGAGTGTGGGCGCCACCGAGAACCTCGTCATGGCGGCCACCGCCGCCGAGGGCGAGACCGTCATCGAGAACGCTGCCCGCGAGCCCGAGATCATGGATCTCTGCGCGTTCCTGTGCGGCATGGGCGCCGAGATCGAGGGCGCCGGCACCAGCACCATCCGCATCGCCGGCGGGCGGCCGTTGCACGGCGTCGACCACACGGTGATCGCCGACCGTATCGAGGCCGGGACCTACCTGCTCATGGGCGCCGCGACGTCGGGCCGGGTGACGACCCTGGGTCTCGACCCGGCCCACCTGGAGCTCTTCCTGACCAAGCTGCGCGCCATGGGCGTGCGCGTGGAGGAGGGTGATGCGTCCATCACCGTGGAGCGCGACGGCCCCCTCGCATCCGTCGACATCTCGACGCTCCCGCACCCCGGGTTCGCGACCGACCTGCAGGCGCAGACCATGGTCCTCCTCTCGCTCGCCGAAGGGACATCGATCATCACCGAGAACGTGTTCGAGAACCGGTTCGTCGTGGTCGACGAGCTCAACCGCCTGGGGGCCGGTATCGAGACCAGCGGCCACCACGCGGTCATCGCCGGCCCGCGGCCGCTCAGCGGCACCGTGGTGGAGGCGCCCGACCTGCGCGGGGGCGCCGCGCTCGTGACGGCGGGCCTCGTCGCGGACGGGGTCACGGAGGTGCGGAGCGTGTACCATATCGAGCGGGGATACGAGGACCTGACCGGCAAGCTGAGGGGGCTCGGAGCAGACCTCTCCCGGGACGGGACCGAGCCACGAACCGAGCTTGCGGAGCAGACGTCTCTCCCGGTATGCGAAGACGAGGCTGCGCGCAGCGCGTGACGCGCCGCGCCGGAGGGGCATGGGCACGTACAGGGTCTACAGAGTCGGAGAAGACGAGCACGTCCGGGAGGTGACGGCCGCGGCGCCCGCGCCGCTGTCGCGCCGCGGCGCCCGCTCGGGGCGCGGGCGGTCCGCGTCTGCCGCGCCCGCGCGCTGGTGGCTCTGGGTCCTCATCGCCGCGGCCGTGGCGGCCGCGGCGCTCGTGTACTGGTTCTACGGACGCGAGATGGTCGGCAACTCAGAGGCCGCCCTCGAGATCCTCAGGAAGCTCGACCAGGTGCCGGACTGGGCGGTGCTGGCGGCGCCGGTCCTCGTGGTCGCGGCCGTCGCCCTGGTCACCGTCTACCTCGCGTTCGGCCGCAACCTGGCCGTCAAGCTGGTGGGCGTGGCCGTGGTGGTCCTCGTGCTCGCCACACCCGGCCTGGCCGTCGGCTACGCCAACGGCCTCATCTCCGACGTGGGCGGTGGCAGCACCGGCACCGCCGCCAAGACCGCCGCCGAGATCACCGAGATCGCGGAGGCCGACGAGGAGATCGTCCCGGCGCTGCCCGACAAGCCCATGAACATCCTGCTCATCGGCTCGGACAAGAGCAACATCCCCGGCGACCCCGGCCGCTCAGACACGCAGATGCTCGTGCGCCTCGACCCCGAGACCAAGAGCATCTCCATGCTCTCGCTGCCGCGCGACCTGCGCGTCGATCATCCCGGGAGTGGGCTACGACAAGATGAACACGGCCTACTCCTACGGCGGGCCGAAGCTCGTGATCAAGACCTTCAAGCAGCTCACCGGCCTGCCCGTCAACGGGTGGGTCGAGGTGAACTTCGCCGGGTTCTGGCACGTGGTCAACATCCTCGGCGGCGTCTACCTGCCCATCGACCACAAGTACTTCGTGCCGGCCAGCGCCGACTTCAAGTCCATCAACCTCGAGCCCGGGTACCAGCTGGTGCGCGGCAAGCAGGCGCTCAACTACGTGCGCTACCGGCACGACCAGAAGGGCGACTTCACGCGTATGCAGCGCCAGCAGCTGTTCGTCCGGGAGCTGCAGCGCCAGTCCGGCCGGTGGAGCGACGACTGGACCAAGGTCATCAAGCTCATCAGGGCCATCACCGGCGAGACCAAGTCGAGCCTCAGCTCGCTGAGGAAGATCCAGCCGCTGGTGGAGCTCGCCTTCGAGGTCGACACCTCCAAGGTCTATCAGGCGCACCTCGAGGGCGACACGCCCATGATCGACGGCATCTCGTTCGTCACCGCCACCGAGGAGCAGATGGCCGAGGTCGTCGACCAGTTCACCCACCCGGCGCAGGCGCCGGTGTCCACCAAGGGCGCCAAGGTCGGCAAGAAGATGTTCACCGTGCACGTGTACAACGGCAGCGGTATCGACGGCCTGGCCACATCCACCGCGTCCCAGCTCGGCGTACAGGGCTACAAGGCTGAGGCGGTCGCGGACGCCTACGAGTATCCCGGCAAGGTCACAGGCGTCTACGCGACCAAGGGGATGGAGGCGCAGGCCAAGGTCATCGCCTCCATGCTGTACCCATCGGACGTGCACATCGTCGAGCGCACCCGCGGGCTCAAGGAGGGCGTCACGGTCTTCGTCGCCTCGTCGTTCGACGGCACCATCGAGGTGTCGGAGGAGGTCGTCCAGGAGCAGCAGACTCTGGAGAAGAACGTCAAGGCCGACTGGGCTACGTGGAAGGAGTACGACGCCCAGACGCCGCTCAAGCTCCAGGCGCCCACCGCCTGGTCCTACGGCTTCTCCTACGACCAGTGGCGCAACTACTCCGTCGAGACGACCGAGGGCAAGCGGTCGGCCGCCTCGGTCGCCGTGGTGCGCACCTCCCAGTACGGGTACTGGAGCATCCAGGCCATGCGCTGGCAGGACCCGCCGGCCATCCAGAACCCCGATTCGACGCAGACGATCAAGGGTCGCAAGTACCTGCTGTTCTACCAGGGCGGCGACCTGCATATGGTGGCCTGGAAGGATCGCGGGACGCTGTACTGGGTGCTCAACACGCTCGACAACCAGCTCTCCAACGACCTCATGCTGGGCCTCGCGACCTCGTGTAAACCCGTGAAGTGAACTGGCTGCGCGCAGTGATGCGGCGACTCGACCCCTGGGCCGCCCTCCTGCTCGGCGGCATCCTCGCCATGGGCGTCGTCATCCTGCTGGCCACGCCCGGCCCGTGGCAGCGCGTCGTGGGCACGGAACCCCCGGTGCGGCTGGAGGCGCCGGCTCCCGACGACGTCGCCGTCTTCGTCATGGGCGGACGCGGCTCGTCCTGCTCCGGCGTCGTCTGGCTGCACGTCGACACCGAGAGGAGCGCGCTCACCGCCATCGTGGTGGCGCCATCCCTCTCCGGGTTCTCGCCGACGGACGGGTTCGCTCCCATCGCGGCCATCGCCGACAGCGCCGGCCCTCGCGCGGCTGCGGAGGCGCTGAGCGGCGCGCTCGGCGTCAGCATGGACGCCTGGGTGGCCCTGGATCGCAAGGCGACCGAGCTGGCCGTGCAGGCGATGATCCCGCTCAGTGAGGTGAAGGCCGCGCGCACGCGCTATCGCGAGGCCCGCGCGGCGTGGCGCGGGCGAGGCGGCGCGAAGCGATCGTGGGTGATGCAGTACGAGACGCTCAGCGCGGCTCTCCCCAGTGTGCCCTTCCAGGAGCTCGGTGTGGTCGCTTTCTCCAACTACATCCTCGGGTTCGGGTTCGTGAGCAGCGACCTCACCCTTCAGGGCGTCACCTCGCTGGGCGAGGCGTTGCGCGACGTGGATCGCGGCAAGGTCGAGGTGCGCGCCGCTCCCGTCGTCGTGGAGCGCTGTCGCGACGGCGAGGTCTGGCGCGCCGACGCCAGCCGGGTCGAGCCGCTGCGCCAGTCCCTCGTCATCGGGATCCGGCCGCCCGAGACGGACCGGCTCGTCACGGTGCGCCGGCGCGAGGCGAGAGTGCTCGTCGTGGCGCCGTTCGCGCGCCGTGCCGCGACCCGCTACGCGGCCGCGGTGCGGCGCAGCCTGGAGCGCTCGGCCGGCGCCCCCGTGGAGGTGACGCTCGTGGCCGGCGCCGACGTCCGTCTGGCGTTCCGGACGGCGCGCGAGCTCGATCGCCGGCCGGCGCTCGCCGTGCTCGTCGCGCCGGCGGCGCAGGAGGGCGTGCCGGCGGCGCGCAAGGTCTACGCCCTGCTTCGCGAGCGCCGCCAGGAGGCCGTGGTGTCCGGCCCAGTGCCGGCCACGGACACCGGCGGCCCGGGGGAGGCGGAGACTGCGAAGGACGCCGCCGTCGCAGGGAGGCTGCCGGTGTCGTGGTTGCCGGAGGCCGGCCGGGCCGGGACGGCTGCGGCCGCGTCAGTGGAGACGGTCGGCCTCACAAGTGCGGGGGGCGCCTCTTCGGTCGCGGCGAGCGCCTCCCCGGACGCTGCGCTCGCCGCTCTGGGCGAGACGGCCGGTGCGGCGGACGACGTCAAGCTCGCCGCCGCCGCTCGCGACAACGTGCAGACCCTGGCCCGGGCGTGCTGGCCGGGGACGCTTTCGCCGGACTTGACCTCGACCAGGCTGCGCTTCGCCTTCGTGGCCGCGCGGCACACCGGGGTGGGCGTCGTGAGCGAGGCGGAGGACGCCGCACGGGGCACGGTCGCCCGGTTGCGGCTCTGGGGCTTCCCGGCGGTCAGGCTCGAGCTGGAGGACGGAGGGTGGCGGCCCCCCGAGCCGGGGCCGCTGCTCTGCTACCGCCCCGGCCTCCGGACCTCCGCGTTGGCGCTGGCCGGCGACCTCGGCCTGCCCGCGCGAAGTGTGGTCAGGATTGGCGACAGCCCCCGGGAGCTGGTGCTCGTGCTGGCAGAGTAGGATCACGAGACGCCGACGGCGCCCCACCTGCAGGGTGAGGCGCCGTCGGCGTAGAACCTGGTGATGCCGAGCGTCAGGCGTGCGCGCGGCGGAGCAGTGCGCCTCCGCCGATGAGCGTGGCGCCTGCCGCGAGGACCAGGAAGATTTCCCCGCCTGTGAAGGCGAGCTGACCACCCTGCTCCCCGGGTGCCTGCAGACTGGCTAAGTAGTCTTCAAGGACGCCCTCGAGCGTCGGAATACTGCTGGTAAATGGGGTTGTCCCGGATGTATGCCAGCGCGGCGCGGATCTGCGCGGCCGTCCAGTTGCCGTCGATCGTGCCATCCATGGCGTCCTTGATGATCGCGTCGATCACCGACTGGGGCGCCGCCGCCTGGGCGACGACCGCGAACACCAGGACGAGCAGGAGCACGATAGTGATGACTCCCAAGAACTTGACCCTCATCTTCTCACCCCCCCTCAACGACGTCTTCCCGGCTCGAGCCGGGGTCTAGTCCCGTCACTTGTACCACGAGCCCGCGTAGATGACCATACCTTGAACGCCGGAGCCGACGGGACGCCCGCATGCGACCGCCCGCCAAGCACGACGTAAGTATAATGCCGTCGATGGAGAGTCCGGTAAACACGGCGCGCGTTGCGGGGGAGACGTTCCGAGCCAGGAACACCGTCCCGTTCGCGCTCGCGATGACCGCAGTCGGGCTGTTCTCGTTCCTCTCAGGAGGCTACGTCATCGGGCGCAGCACGCCGATCGCCGTGGCTCTCCTGTGCGCCTCCGCCGTCTGGGTCTGGTTCCTCAGGCGGAGCTCCAGACCGTCGCGTGCTGTTCCTCGTCGCGCTCTGCGTGTTCACCGCCTTCACGGTCTGGTCGGGTCTCTCCGTGCTCTGGTCCTATGGCCCCGACCTCACGTGGGTCGCGTTCGACCTCACCGCGTTCTACCTCGCCATGGTCGCGGTGCTCGGTCTCACCTCCGTGCGCGGCCTGCAGTTGCGGACCGTGGGCTACGGGTACCTCGTCGTGGCCGCCGCCGTGGGCGTGTACGCCTTCCTGGGCAAGGGACTGCCGGATGTCGTGACCCACGCGCACACCAACACCCGTCTGGACAGTCCCATCGGCTACTGGAACGTCCTCGCGCTGATGATGGTCATGGGCCTGTGCGTCGCCCTCGCCGTCGCCGGCGACAGGAGCACGCCGGCCTGGCTGCGGGCGCTCGCGGCAGCGGCCGGGGTGCCGATGTGCCTGACCTTCTTCTTCACCATCTCGCGCGGCGGCTGGCTGGTGCTGGCCGTCGCGCTCGTGCTCTATTTCGTCTTCACGACGACGAGGCTGGGGAGCCTCGTGTCGCTCGTTGCGATCGTCGCGCCCGTCGCGCTCGTGCTCTGGCGCCTCCGCGGCCTCGAGACGCTCTTCGCGCAGACCACCGACGACGCGCTGCGCACGCTCCAGGGGCATACGCTGCTGCGCTGGGCGGTCGGCGCGCTGCTGGTCACCCTGGGCGTCCAGCTGGCGGCCGCGCTCGTGCAGGGGTCGGTCCGCTGGCCGCGCTGGTCCACCGTCGCGGCCGGCGCGGCGGTGCTCGTCGTGCTCGGGGTGGTCGTGTTCGGCGGCTCCGGCACGTACCTCCAGAGGCACGGCGGCATGCAGTGGGTCGAGGACAAGGCCCACGCGCTCGTGACCGATGCCGAGTCCGAGGGCGGCGGCAGCGCCGTGGGCCGGTTGTTCATCGTGACGACCAATGGGCGCATACCTCTGTGGCGGGAGGCGGCTGAGCAGTGGAAGTACGTGCCTCGAGCCGGGACCGGCGCCGGGACGTTCGCCTTCTCGCATTACCGCTTCCGCGACGGCGGCGGTGTGGTCAAACACGCGCACGGCCAGTGGTTCAACGTGCTGAGCGAGCTGGGCGTCGTGGGGCTCGCGCTGTTCGTCACCGCGATCGTCCTGCTCGTGGCGGCGGCGGTGGGCAACCCGTTCTCCCGCCGCGACGACCCGCTGCACCCGCTGCTGGTCGCGTTGCAGGTCGCAGCGGTCGCCTTCTTCGTGCACATGTCGTGGGACTGGGACTGGGACATGGCCGCCGCCGGCATGCTCGCGTTCGTGTTCGTCGGGACCGCCGCCTCGTACCGCGGCACGAGGGCGGCCGACGACCGTCGCGCCGCCCGCCGCGCCGCGCGAGCGGAGCGGGCGCTCGAGAGGGGTCAGGCTTCGGCGGTCGCGGCGGAGGAGCTGCCCACCGACGGGGTGACTGCTGCGGCGAGACCAGAGGAGGCGCCTCTCCCCGCTGGGGAGGGCGTGGCCCCTGTCGCGCTCGACGCAGGATCTCGTGAGGCCGGCATCGTGCTCGAAGAGGCCACGGAAGATGCCGACGCCGACGGCCGGGGCGGCGTCCTCGACGCGCAGGTGGGGCTCGGCCCGGCCGGCCCGGAGGGCGTGGAGCCCGGGCCTGTGGAGGGCTACGCGGCCGGCGACGAGACCGCCGGCGAGGTGGACACCCGTCGCCGCCGGCGCCCGCGCCGGCCGCGGGTGGGCTGGAGCGTTCGTGTGGTCGCCAGCGCGGTCTTGCTGTTGCTGGCTGTGTCCTGGCTGCCGCCGTATCTGGCCCAGCGCTTCGAGATCGCTGCGCTGGACGACGCCAGCGAGGGACGGGTGGAGGCCGCGCTGGCGCACGCGCGGCGCGCGTCGCGGCTCGACCCGCTGGCCGTGGGCCCGCTGCTCATGGAGGCTTCGATGCTGCAGCAGCTCGGGCAGAACCGGGCCGCCCTGGCGAAGTTCGAGGCGGCGGCGCGCCTCCAGCCGCAGAACTACGAGGTGTGGTTCGCGCTCGGCGAACTGCAGCAGGGCGCGCTCGGGCAGGTCAAGGCCGCCAGGGCGTCGTTCACCCGCGCCCTGGCGCTCAACCCGGCGGACTCGGCGAGCCGGTACGAGCTGGAGCGGCTCGCGCACTGACGCAGGCACGGGCGACGGCTCCGGCGCCTCTCGCCCGTGGTAGACTTCCGGGCGTCACAGGGGCCCGTTTCCCACCTGCATTGGAGGTACTTCCCGCATGGATGCCGCACCCATCGGCGTCGTCGGCACCGGCTACGTCGGCCTCGTCTCGGCCGTCTGCTTCGCTCACCTCGGTCACGATGTCGTGTGCATGGACGTCGACAAGATCAAGATCGCACGGCTGGAGCGCGGCGAAGTCCCCATCTATGAGCCCGGCCTCGAGAAGCTCGTCGCCGACAACGCCGCCCGGCTGTCGTTCACGACGTCGTACGACACGATCCTGGAGCGCTGCAACATCCTCTTCATCGCCGTCGACACGCCGCCGTCGCCGTCGGGTGACGCCGATCTCTCCCGCGTGCAGCACGCGGTGCGGGAGATCGCGGCCCGCGGCGGGGAGCGCCTGCTGGTCATGAAGAGCACCGTCCCCGTGGGCACCGGCGAGAAGGTCATGGCAGACCTCGAGGCGATGGGGGTCTCCGGCATCACCTACGCGTCCAATCCCGAGTTCCTCCGCGAGGGCGCCGCCATCCAGGACTTCCTGGAGCCCGATCGCATCGTCGTCGGCAGCTTCCGTGATGAGGACGGTGCGGCGGTAGAGGAGCTCTACCGCGGCATCGAGGCGGACGTCGTGCGCACCACCGTGCCGACCGCGGAGATGGTCAAGTACGCCAGCAACGCGTTCCTCGCCACGAAGATCTCCTTCATCAACGAGATCGCCAACGTCTGCGAGCTGGTCGGCGCAGACGTGCGCACGGTCGCCTACGGCATGGGGCTCGACCACCGTATCGGGCCGCACTTCCTGCAGGCCGGCATCGGCTACGGCGGCTCGTGCTTCCCCAAGGACGTCCAGGCGCTCAAGCAGCTGGCGGGCAACACCGGCTACCACTTCCAGCTGCTCAACGCCGTCATCGAGGTCAACGCGCTGCAGAAGCGCCGCGTGGTCGGCAAGCTCAAGGAGCGGCTGGGCAACCTGCGCGGGACCACCGTGGCGCTCCTCGGCCTCACGTTCAAGCCCAACACCGACGACCTGAGGGAGGCGGCCTCGATCGTGCTGGCAGGCCGCCTCATCCACGAGGGCGCCGAGGTCCGCGCCTACGACCCGATGCTCGACGCCGGCGACCACCCGTTGTTCCCCGGCGTGGTCATCTGCGAGGAGCCTCTCGATGCGCTCGTCGGCGCCGACGCGGCGGTGCTCGTCACGGAGTGGCCCGAGTTCGCGCGGCTCGACTGGCGTGCGGCCGCCGCTGCCATGGCGCGGCCGCTCCTCATCGACGGCCGCAACTTCATCGACCCCGCGGTGGCGGGCGAAGCCGGCCTCGACTACGAGGGCATCGGCCTCGGCGACGAGGTACCGACGCGCGTCCCGGGTTGAGCCGGCGATGAGCGTCTCGCGAGGCCACCCGCGGCAGGCCGTCATCCTCGTCGGCGGTGAGGGCACGCGCCTGCGCCCCGTCACCTCGCGCGTGCCCAAGCCGGTCGCCCCCGTGGTCGAGCGGCCGTTCGTGGCCTACATCCTCGAGAACCTCGCTCGCCACGGAGTGGAGCGCGCGGTCTTCTCGACCGGGTTCCTGGCCGAGGCCATCGAGGCCGTCATCGGAGACGGCTCCGCGTACGGCCTCCAGGTGGCCTATGCGGTCGAGGACCAACCCCTCGGCACGGCCGGCGCCATCGCCAACTGCGAGACCGTGCTCCAGGATGGCAGTTTCTTCGTCTTCAACGGCGACGTCCTGAGCGACGTCGACCTCACGGCGCTCGCCTCGACACATGTGGCGCGCGGGGGTATGGGCACCATCTTCCTCACGCCCGTCGAGGACCCGCGCCGGTACGGGCTGGTGGAACTGCGCGAGGACGGGTCGGTCGCCAGCTTCCTCGAGAAGCCCGGGGACTGGGAGGGGACCGCCCTCATCAACGCCGGTGTCTACGTGCTCGAGGCGGAGGTGCTGGAGATGATCCCGCGCGGCCGGCTGTTCTCCATCGAGCGAGGCGTGTTCCCCAGGCTCGCCTCGGCCGGCTCGCTGTACGGGCACGTGGACAAGGGCTACTGGCGCGACATCGGCACGCCCGACAGCTACCTGCAGGCGCACTTCGACATCCTGGAGCGGCAGCTCGACACGAGCGCCGGAGAGGCGCTCGGTGAGCAGTACCTGTACATCTCGCCGTCGGCTGAGGTCGCGCCCGGCGCCCGTGTGGTGCCGCCGTGCTACATCGCCGGCGGCGCGCGGGTCGGCGCCGGCGCGCGCGTCGGACCTCTCGCAGTGCTCGGCGCGGGCGCCGTGGTGGGTGAGGGCGCCACGGTGCTGGAGGCCGTGGTGCAGGAGGGCGTCGTGATCGGCGCCCACGCCCAGGTGGAAGGCAGCATCCTCGTGCGTGGATCGAGCGTCGGCGCCGGGACGCAGCTGGACGGCGCCGTGCTCGGCGACTCGTGCGTGGTCGGCGCCGGCAACCGGCTCGCCGGCGGCATCTGCCTGTATCCCGGGACCGAGCTGCCGGACAACTCCGTCCAGTTCTACGAGCAGCTCAGACGAAGAGAGGGCGCATGACGATCCCCGACGGCATCTTCAAGGCGTACGACATCCGCGGGCTCTACCCGCAGGAGCTGGACGAGGCGGCCGCCGAGCGCATCGGCTGCGCCCTGGCGCAGCAGCTGGGCGCATCCCGGCTGGGCACAGGGATGGACCCGCGCCCGTCCTCCACGGGGCTGCTGGAGGCCTTCGCGGCCGGCGCCGCCGCGGCCGGCGCGTCCACCGTCGACTTCGGCCTGGTGCCGACGGAGATGCTGTACTTCGGCGTCGCCTCGCAGGGGCTGGACGGTGGCGTGATGGTAACGGCCTCGCACAACCCGCCGCAGTACAACGGCATGAAGCTCGTGCAGGACGGCGCGCTGCCGCTGAGCGGAGACTCCGGCATCCCTGAGCTCAAGGAGCGCGCCCAGGCGATCGATGAGCTGCCGGCGCGGAGCGCCGGCGCCGTCATGGAGCGCCTCGATCTCTATCCGGCCTACGTGGAGCACCTCCACAAGCTCATCGACGTCACCGCGTTCCGTCCGTACAAGGTCGTCATGGACGCCGCCAACGGCGTCGCGGGCAAGCTGGCGCCGCTCGTCTTCGAGGGCACGGCCCTCGACTGCGTCGAGATGTACTTCGAGGTCGACGGCACGTTCCCCAACCACTCGCCCAACCCGCTCCTGGAGGAGAACAGCCGGGAGATCCGCGAGCGCGTGGTGGCCGAGGGGGCCGACCTCGGCATCGCCTGGGACGGCGACGCCGACCGCTGCTTCTTCATCGACGCCGACGGCGAGTTCGTGCCCGGCGACTTCGTCACCGCGCTGCTCGCCGAGGCCCTCCTCATCAAGAACCCCGGCGCGAAGATCCTCTACGACCTGCGTGCCAGCCGCGCCGTGCCCGACGTGATCACGGCGAACGGCGGCGTGCCCTTGCTCAATCGCGTGGGGCACGCCTTCTTCAAGCAGCGCATGCGCCGCGAGGGCGGGCTGTTCGGCGGCGAGGTCTCCGGTCACTACTACTTCGCCGACAACTACAACGCCGACTCCGGGTTCATCCCGGCGCTGCTCATCCTCGACCTGCTCTCGCGCAAGCAGGCGACGATGGCGGAACTGCTGGAGCCGCTGCGCACGAAGTACTTCATCAGCGGCGAGATCAACTCCACGGTGGAGGACGTCCCCGCGGCCCTGCGGCGCATCGAGGAGCAGTTCTCCGACGGTGAGCAGGGACGCCTCGACGGCATCTCGGTCGACTACCCGTCCTGGCACTTCAACGTCCGGCCGTCCAACACCGAGCCCCTGCTGCGCCTCAACCTCGGCGCCGACTCGCAGGCGCTCATGGAGGAGAAACGCGACCTCGTCCTCTCGGTCATCCTGGAGGGCTGACGTGGGCGACGTGCACGCGGGAGACGTGGCCGGCCTCGGGCCGGCGCAGGTGGCCGAGGTCGACGCCTCCGGCATGTTCGCCGAGGTAGCCGGGCTTCCCCGGCAGCTGCGTGAGGGCTACGAGCACGCGAGGCGCCGCCTGGCAGGCGCGTTCTTCGGCGCGTATCCGGCGATCCCGCCGGCCGAGCCCTCGGGGCTCGTCGTGTGCGGTATGGGCGGCTCCGCGATCGGCGCCGACCTCGTCCTGGCGGCGCTTCCCGAGCTGGGGGTGCCGGCGACCGTCGTGCGCGGCTATCACCTGCCCGAGTGGGCCGGTCCCGAGACGCTGGTGGTGGTCGCCAGCTACTCCGGCCAGACCGAGGAGGCGCTCGCGTGCGCGGAGCAGGCGCGCTCGCGCAGCTGTGCCCCAGTGTGCGTCTCGTCCGGCGGCGGCCTGGGCGCGCTCGCGGAGCGCGAGGGGCTGCCGCTCGTGGACGTCCCCGGCGGCGGTCAGCCGCGAGCGGCCGTCGGCGTGCTCTCGATGGCCGTCCTGGCCGCGCTCGAGGCCGCCGGCCTGTGCGGCGACCACGCGGCCGACGTGGACTCCGCGGCCACACTGCTCGAGGCGGACAACGAGCTGCTCGGCCCCGAGAGCGGGGACGAGCAGAACCCGGCCAAGGCGCTGGCGCGGCGACTTGAGGACCGGCTGGCCGTGGTGTACGGCGCCGGGCCGACGCTCCCGGTCGCCCGGCGCTGGAAGGGCCAGATCAACGAGAACGCCAAGGCTCCGGCGTTCTTCAACGAGCTCCCGGAGCTGGACCACAACGAGCTCATGGGCTGGACGAGCCTGCCGCGCATCACGCAGGGTACCACCGCCCTCTTCCTCCACGACCCGGACGAGGACGCGCGCCTCACGCGGCGTGCCGAGCTCACGGCGCGCGAGTACGAGGCCCTCGGCGTCTCCGCCGAGCTGGTGGCCGCGCGGGGCGACTCGCGGCTCGCACGGCTCTTCTCGCTCGTCCAGCTCGGCGACCACGTCTCCTGCTACCTCGCCGTGCTGTACGGCGTCGACCCCACGCCGGTCGACGCCATCCAGGCGTTCAAGGCCGGCCTCGCCGGCGCCGGCGACGGCGACTGACGCCGCGGTGACCGGCGCCGCCGTCGGCTTCGTCCTGACCGCCGCGGATGCGGCGTGCCGGGACGCCGGCGCGGCGCTCTTCCCCGGCGTCCCGTCCGCGGCGCTCACGCGGGAGGAGCTTCGCCCGCCCGCACCGTTCGCCGGTCCGCTGTTCGGTCTGCTCGCCGCGCTCCCCCGCGGCTGCGTGCTCGGCCTGGTCGTCCCCGCGGGTCCGGCGCCGGCGCCCGGGCCCGCGGGCGAGGCGCCGCGCACGGGCGACCTCGTCCCGGTCGCCGATCACGTCGGTCTGGAGGCGCGCGGCCCGCTCGCCGGCCGCTGGCCGGCCACCGAGCCGCGCGTCTTCCCCGGCGTGACCGGGATATATCAACCCGCCCTCGTTCGTCCGCCGGATGGGGCTCGGGTATACTCGTCCGGCGTCGTGGCGGCAGGTGTCGCCGACGCCCGGCGCCTCACGCGCTTCGAGGTGCGGGCGGTCCGGGAGGGGGGCTGGCCCATCGTGTCCGACTCCCTGGTCCCTGTCGCCATCGTCGCTGCGTACTACGGCATGGGACTGGCCGCCTGCGCACTCGTCCAGGCGCCGGCAGACGACAGAGAGTGAGGCTCTACACGTGAGCAACGACTACGACATCAAAGACATCGGTCTCGCGCCCGAGGGCGTGCTGCGCATCGAGTGGGCCGACATGCACATGCCAGTGCTCCGGGCCATCCGCGAGCGCTTCGAGAAGGAGAAGCCTCTCGAGGGTATCCGCATCGGCGCCTGCCTCCACGTCACCACCGAGACGGCGGGCCTCATGCGCACACTGGCCGCCGGCGGCGCCGACGTGGTGCTCTGCGCCAGCAACCCGCTGAGCACGCAGGACGACGTCGCCGCGGCGCTGGTCAACGACTACGGCGTCCGCGTCTACGCCATCAACGACGAGGACGACAAGACGTACTACGCGCACATCAACGCCTGCGTCGACCACCGGCCAAACATCACCATGGACGACGGCGCCGACGTCATCGGCGTGCTCCACGGGGAGCGCCCCGACATGGCCGCCGACATCATCGGCGGCACCGAGGAGACCACGACCGGCGTCATCCGTCTCAAGGCCCTGGAGGCCACGGGTGGCCTGATGTTCCCGATCGTGGCCGTCAACGAGGCCAACACCAAGCACATGTTCGACAACCGCTACGGCACCGGCCAGAGCACCCTGGACGGCGTCATCCGCGCCACCAACATCCTCATCGCCGGCAGCACCGTGTGCGTCGCCGGCTACGGCTGGTGCGGACGCGGCCTCGCCATGCGCATGAAGGGTCACGGCGCCGACGTCATCGTGCTCGAGGTCGACCCGCTGCGCGCGCTCGAGGCCGTCATGGACGGCTTCCGCGTCATGCCGGTCGCCGAGGCCGCCAAGATCGCCAAGCTCTTCGTCACCGCGACCGGCGACATCCACGTGCTGCGCGGCGAGCACTTCGAGGCCATGCAGGACGGCACCATCATCGCCAACACCGGTCACTTCAACGTCGAGATCGACATCCCGGCGCTCGAGAAGCTCTCGGTCAAGCAGCGCACGGTGCGCGAGTTCGTCGAGGAGTACACGATGGCCGACGGCCGCCGCATCTACCTGCTCGCCGACGGCCGCCTGGTCAACCTGGCGGCGGCCGAGGGTCACCCGGCGGCGGTCATGGACATGAGCTTCGCCAACCAGTCGCTCAGCGCCGAGTTCATGGTCAAGAACCACGCGAGCCTCGAGAAGAAGGTCTACGTCGTGCCCAAGGACATCGACGACGAGATCGCCCGGCTCAAGCTCGAGTCGATGGCGGTCGAGTGCGACACGCTCACCGAGGAGCAGGCCAAGTACCTCGCCTCCTGGGACCAGGGTACCTGAGGCAGGAGGACCTGGTGAATAGCCAGCGTAGCCGGGCTATCGAGGGGGGCGCCGCAGGTGCACCACTCCGTGGGGCCGCAGGCCGGGAAGAGAGCGCGAACGTGAGTGCCGGCGAGCGCAGCGGGCCCGGCGGCTCGCGCCTGCGCGTGCGCACGGTCGAGATCCTGCCCGGAGAGGTCGTGCTCATCGACCAGCTCGCCCTGCCGCAGGCGGAGCGGTACGTCACCTGCCGCACCTGGCGCGAGGTCGCGGACCGCATCAGCGACATGACGGTCCGCGGCGCGCCGGCCATCGGCGTCACCGCGGCCGGCGGCATCGCGCTGGCGGCCGCCGAGGCGGCCGCCGCGAGCGCGGACGACCCGGCCGCGCTCAGGGCCGCGCTCGAGCAGGCCGCGAGCGGCCTGCTGGCCACGCGGCCCACTGCCGTCAACCTGCGCTGGGCGCTGGACGAGATGCGGCGAGCCTGGGAGACAGAGCTCGCCGCGCCGTCGGCCGCGCCGGCCGCCGTCGCCGAAGTTCTGCTGGCCCGCGCGCAAGCCATCCACGACGACGACGTCGACCGCTGCCTGCGCATCGGCGAGCACGGCGCCGCGCTGTTCAAGGCGGGCGACCGCATCCTCACGCACTGCAACGCCGGCGCTCTGGCGACGGCCGGCTACGGCACGGCGCTGGGCGTCATCCGCTCGGCCACGGCCTGCTATCCCGGCATCTCCGTGTGGGTCGACGAGACGCGGCCGTGGCTGCAGGGCGCGCGCCTCACCGCCTGGGAGCTCCAGGTGGAGGGAATCCCGTACCGGCTCATCAGCGACAACATGGCCGGCTACTTCATGCGCCGCGGCGAGGTCGACGGCGTCGTGGTCGGCGCCGACCGTATCGCCGCGAACGGGGACACGGCCAACAAGATCGGCACGTACAGCGTGAGCGTGCTCGCCAAGGAGCACGGAGTGCCGTTCTCCGTGGCCGCCCCGCTCTCGACGGTCGACATGACCATCGAGAGCGGCGACGCCATCCCCATCGAGGAGCGCGACCCGGCCGAGGTCACCGCGTTCCGCGGCGAGCAGGTCGCGCCAGAGGGCGCGCAGGCGCGCCACCCGGCCTTCGACGTCACGCCGGCCGCCAACATCGCCGCCATCGTCACCGAGGCCGGCGTCCTGCGGCCGCCGTTCGGGCCGGCCCTCGCTGGGGCCTGCGGCGCGGGGGAGTGCCGGCCGTGAACAGCCACCGCAGGGGGGCTGACGAGCGGGGCGCCGCAGGGTCACCGCTCTGTCCGGTCCGCGACACCGGCGAGGTGTGCGCCTATCTCATGGCCGCGGGCCTGGGCACCCGGCTGTACCCGCTCACCGGGCTCACGTCCAAGCCGATGGTCCCGATCCTCAACCGGCCGGTCATGGAGCACCTGCTGCAGCTGCTCCGGCGGCACGGCGTCACCGAGGTTGCCGCCAACCTGCACTACCACCCGGACAAGATCAGCTCGTACTTCGGGGACGGCTCCGAGTACGGCCTGGGGCTGCGCTACAACCTCGAGGAGCAGCTCATGGGCACGGCCGGCGGCGCCGACGCCTTCCGCGCGTTCCTCAGCGGCTCCACCTTCCTCGTCATGAGCGGGGACGGTCTCACCGACATCGACCTCACTGCGTTCCTCGCGGCCCATCGGCGCGCCGGCGGCATCGCCAGCCTGGCGGTCAAGGAGGTGGAGGACCCCTCGCTGTACGGCGTCGTGGTGCACGACGACGACCTGCGCGTCACGGGGTTCCAGGAGAAGCCACCGCGTGAGCAGGCTGAATCCAGGTCTGTGCAACTGTGGCATCTACGCGTTCGAGCCCGAGATCTTCGACTACATCCCGCCCGGGGAGTTCGTCGACTGGGCCAGGGATGTCTTCCCGGCGCTGCTGCGCGACGACAAGCCGTTCCACGTGTGGCGGCTGGAGAGCTACTGGAACGACGTCGGCAACATCGAGCAGTACCGTGTCGGCAACTTCGACGCACTGCACGGCCGGGTCAACGTCCTGGTGCCGGGCCGGCAGGTCGCGCCGCGCGTGTGGGTCGGCCAGGGCACCGAGGTCGAGAGCGGCGTGCGCATCGAGCCGCCGGTGCTGCTGGGCGCCGGCTGCCTCGTCGAGTCCGGCGCCGAGCTCATCGGGCCGCTCATCATCGGCGACGGTTGTGTGGTCGAGCGCGGCGCGGTGCTCGAGGGCGTCATCCACTGGGACGGCGCCAAGGCCGGCCGCGACTCGCACCTCGCCGGCAGCATCCTCGGCCGCAACGTCGTGGTGCACCACGAGGCGGTCGTGCGCGAGGACTCCGTGGTCGGCGACCGCTCGGAGGTCGGAGCGCACGCGCTCGTCGACGTGGGGGCGCGGCTGGAGCCGCGCACCTGTCTCGAGGCGGGCGCTCAGACGCACGGGGGCGACGCGACGTGACGGCCGGGCCGCGGGTGCAAGCCGAGGGCGCACTCGACGGCCTGCTCGACCTGGTCTTCCCGCGACGCTGCGTGGTCTGCCGCACGCCCGGCGGCTGGCTGTGCCCGGCGTGTGCCGACGGGCTGCTTCCTCTCCCGGACGACCGTTGCGGGCGCTGCGGCGCGCCGCTGCGACGGGCCGGGAGGCCCGGCCGCCCGGCGCGCCCGGGTGCACCCGCCCGGCGCATGCCCGCGTGTCGCGAGTGCGCCGGTCGCGACCTCGCCTTCACGAGCGCCTCGGCCGCCTTCTGCTACGTGGGGCCGGCCCGCGCGCTCGTGACCGCCTGCAAGTTCCGCGCCCTGCGGTCGCTCTCCGCTGAGCTTGCGGAGCGCGCCGCCCCCGCGTTCGCGGAGCTCATCGCGAGCATGCCGGAGGGGGCCGGCGCCGGCCTCGTGGTCACCTCCGTGCCGGCGCACCGCGGCCACCGGCTCGATCGCGGGTTCGACCTTGCGGAGTCGGTCGCGAGGCGGCTTGCACGCGACTCATCCCTCACCTATGCTCCGCTGCTCCGTCGCACGCGGCACGGAGCCCGCCAGAGCGGGCTCGGCAAGGCCGCGCGCGCCGCCAACGTCCATCATGCGTTCGCGTTGCGGGAGCCCGGTTTCGGGGTAGGTACTAGACCTAAGCGAGTCATCATTGTCGACGACGTCTACACCACAGGTGAAACGTTGAACCAGTGTGCGGAAGCGCTCGCTCACGCAAGTTACGACCCCCACGCCTTCACCTTCGCACGGACCGTTCGTGCGACGCCTGCCCAAGCATCGCGAGACCAAGTACTTCCCTAAGGAGCGATGTCGATGAAAACTCAGATCAAGGGCCGCAACGTCACCGTCACGCCCGCCCTGCAGGACTACGCCAACGAGAAGGTGGCGCACGTCCACAAGCTCCTGCAGCAGCGCAAGATCGACGAGGTCACGAGGGTAGAGCTCGAGCTCCTGGTAGAGAAGAACCCGAGCATCCCCGAGCCGTGCATCGCCGAGGCGACGGTGTTCACACGCGGACCGGTGATCAGAGCGCGCGAGTCCTCCACCGACATGTACGCCGCCATCGACCTGGTGACGGACAAGCTGGTGCGCCGCGTCAAGAAGTACCACGACAAGATCCACGGCAAGACCAAGCACGGGCACGACAAGATCGTGGCGCCCTCGCCCGCGCCCGAGATGGCCCCTGTGGCCGCGGCTGCCGCGCTCGCGGACGAGCTGGCCGGCGACATGGAGCACGCCGGCGACAACGGCCGCATCGTGAAGACCAAGCAGTTCGCGCTCAAGCCGATGTCCGTACAGGAGGCCACGCTCCAGCTGGAGCTCGTAGGGCACGACTTCTTCGTGTTCACCAACGCCGAGTCCAACCGCACCAACGTGGTGTACCGCCGCAACGACGGGCACTACGGCCTGATCGAGCCGGTGGAGAATTGACGACGAAGCGGATCAATCGAGGGGTGCGCCGCAGGTGCACTCCTCAATTGACGACGAAGCGGATCAATCGAGGGGTGCGCCGCAGGTGCACTCCTCAACTGACGGACGGCAGAGGGTCGATCGAGGAGTGCGCCGTGAGGGCACCCGTCAGCTGATCCCGGAGGCTCTGCGCGTCCCGTGCGCCCGGAGGGCCGTCAGCGCGGCCGGTCGCGCCCGTGCGACGAACCTCGCAGGCTGTGCGACAATGGGCCCAGAGTCCGGCCACGCGAACCCGGGAGTCGATTCCCTGTGATCAAGATCGTCGACAAGCTGCTGCACGCCGGTGAAGGCCGGCGCCTCAAGACGCTCCAGGAGCAGAGCCAGCGGGTCACCGACCTCGAGCCGGAAGTCTCCGGCCTGAGCGACGAGCAGCTCCGCGCCAAGACCGCGGAGTTCCGTCAGCGATATGAGAACGGCGAGCTTCTGGACGACCTCCTCTACGAGGCGTTCGCCGTCGCGCGCGAGGCCGCCAAGCGGTCTCTCGGCATGCGCCCGTTCGACGTCCAGGTGCTCGGCGGGATCGTCCTTCACGACGGCGACATCGCCGAGATGAAGACCGGCGAGGGCAAGACCCTCGTCGCGACCATGCCGATGTACCTGAACGGCCTCGCCGGCCACGGCGCCCACCTCGTCACCGTCAACGACTACCTGGCCAAGCGCGACGCCGAGTGGATGGGCCAGGTGTACCGGTTCCTCGGCCTCGAGGTCGGCGTCATCCAGGCGAACATGACTCCGGAGGAGCGCCGCGCACAGTACAACGCCGACGTCACCTACGGCACCAACTCCGAGTTCGGGTTCGACTACCTGCGCGACAACATGACCATGCGCCGCGAGCACATGGTCCAGCGCGGCCACGCCTTCTGCATCGTGGACGAGGTCGACTCCATCCTCATCGACGAGGCACGCACGCCGCTCATCATCAGCGGCGCCCCGGAGACGGCCGCCGACACCTACCGCCAGTTCGCGCGCGTGGTGCCTCGGCTCATCCCCGGCGAGGACTACGAGGTCGACGAGAAGCAGCGCACCGTGGCCGTCACCGAGAGCGGCGTCGCCAAGGTCGAGAAGGCGCTCGACATCGACAACCTCTACAAGGACTCCAACGGCGGCCTGGTCAATCACTTCATCCAGGCGCTGCGCGCCGAGGCGCTGTACGCCAAGGACGTCGAGTACGTCGTGCAGGACGGCGAGGTCCTCATCGTCGACGAGTTCACCGGCCGCATCCTCGAGGGCAGGCGCTACTCCGAGGGCCTGCACCAGGCGATCGAGGCCAAGGAGAGGGTGTCGATCCGCGAGGAGAACCAGACGCTGGCGACGATCACCCTCCAGAACTACTTCCGCATGTACGAGGTCCTGGCCGGCATGACCGGTACCGCCAAGACCGAAGAGGACGAGTTCCGCCAGATCTACCAGCTCGAGGTCGTGCAGATCCCGACCAACTCGCCGATGGTCCGTCTGGACGAGAACGACTACATCTTCACGACCGCCAAGGAGAAGTACGCCGCGGTCGTCGATGACGTGGTCGTGCGCTACGAGAAGGGCCAGCCGGTGCTGGTCGGCACCGTGTCGGTCGAGGTCAGCGAGATGCTCTCGCGCCTGCTCGACCGCCACGGCGTGGACCACAGCGTGCTGAACGCCAAGCAGCACGAGCGCGAGGCGCACATCATCGAGAACGCCGGCCAGAAGGGCTCGATCACGATCGCGACCAACATGGCCGGCCGCGGCGTCGACATCAAGCTCGGCGAGGGCGTGATCGACGCCGGCGGCCTGTACGTGCTCGGCACCGAGCGCCACGAGAGCCGCCGCATCGACAACCAGCTCCGCGGCCGCTCCGGTCGTCAGGGCGACCCCGGCGAGAGCCGTTTCTACCTCTCGGCCGAAGACGAGCTCATCCGCCTGTTCGCCGGCGACCGCATGTTCAAGATCCTCAGCCGGCTCGGGCCGCAGGAAGGCGAGCCCATCGAGGCCAAGATG
Source organism: uncultured Thermoleophilia bacterium (assembly GCA_963709635.1). Lineage (GTDB taxonomy): Bacteria > Actinomycetota > Thermoleophilia > UBA2241 > UBA2241 > CAIXSE01. The sequence goes on along the minus strand of CAVPXA010000034.1, from coordinate 41,342 downwards.
CTGAGCAACGTCGTGGAGAAGGCGCAGGTCAAAGTCGAAGAGCTCAACTTCATGCGCCGCAAGAACGTGCTCAAGTACGACGAGGTGATGAACGAGCAGCGGCGCGTCATCTACGACCAGCGCCAGCGCATCCTCATGGGCGAGGACTTCGGCGAGCAGGTACGCGAGATGGTGTGCCGAGCTGGTGGGGGGCGCCGTGCACGGGGCGCTGGACGGCGAGCAGTACGCCGAAGACTGGGACCTCGATTCGCTCCTCATCGGGCTCAAGCAGATCTACAACCCCACGCTCGGCAAGGACGACATCGACGTGTCCTCGACGACGGCTGAGGAGGTCGCCGACCTCGCCGTGGACGACGCGCTCGAGCAGTACGACGAGCGCGAGCGCGTCATCGGCGCCGAGCAGATGCGCAACGTCGAGCGCGCCGTGATGCTCCAGGTCATCGACGGCCGCTGGAAGGAGCACCTCCTCGACATGGACTACCTGCAGGAGGGCATCCACCTGCGGGCTCTCGGGCAGCGGGACCCGCTGGTCGAGTACAAGAGCGAGGGCTTCGACCTCTTCAACGACATGCTCGAGGGCGTCAAGATGAGCACGGTCAGCACGCTCATGAAGAACTCGGCGCAGGATCTCGCCATGTTCACCGCTATCACCATGGACGAGCCCGTGGCGGCGCTCAACTACTCGAGCGGCGACGACCTCGCCAACCAGACGTCGTTCACCGCTGCGGCCATGGTGGCCGGCGACTACCCGCAGGACGGTCTGGCCGACGCGCCGCCGCCCAACGTGGCGGCCGGCGGCGGCGGGCGCAGCGCCACGACGACCAGCACGCCCGTTCAGGTGCAGCAGAGGGTCGTGTACGACAAGGTGGGGCGCAACGACCCGTGTCCGTGCGGGAGCGGGAAGAAGTACAAGAAGTGTCACGGGGCTTGACCGGGCTCTGCCCGGTCACGGCCCCGTGCGATGCCGCCGGCTTCGCCCGCTCATCTCACGGCGCGTGGCCGGCTTCGCCGGTGCCGCTCCGTGGAACGCCGCAAGCTTCGCCCGCTCACTGCAGCTCATCTCACGGCGCGTGACCGGGCTTCGCCGGTTCCGCTCCGCGCAACGCCGTAGCTAGCTCGCCTACTCCGTCCTGAGCGTAAGCAGGACGACCTCCGGGCGGGCGAAGAACCGCAGCGGCGCGACGATGGTCCCCACTCCGGTCGAGACGAAGACGGGCACCGGGCCGTCCGTGACCAGCCCCGCCCGGTACTTCTGGCCGTGGCGCGATGGCACGAACGGCGCCCACAGGCCGAAAGCGGTGACCTGGCCGCCGTGGGTATGGCCGGCGAGAAGAAGGTCGACAGGAGCCCCCTCCAGCGTCTCCGCGACGTCGGGGCTGTGGTCGACCAGCAGGACGAAGTCTTCGGCGGTCGCGCGGTCCAGGGCTCGCGCGACCGTCTCCCGGTCTTCTGTGAGGCCGCTCAGGCCGCTGAGGCGCAGGCGGTCGCCGTCGCGGCGCAGCCAGACCCCGTCGTCGTAGAGCTCCCGGATGCCCGCGGCCGTCATCACCGGTCTCACGCTGACCTCCAGCACCGCGTGGTCGTGGTTGCCGAGCACCCCGTAGACGCCCATCGGCGCTCTCAGCCGGGCGAGCTCGTCGAACACCGACTGGAGGTCCGAAGCCGACTCCTTGCGGTAGATGTAGTCGCCGCCGAGGACGATGAGGTCGGGGTGCAGGGCGTTGACGCGATCCACGGTCGCTCTGACCCGCTCGCGGGAGACGAACGACCCGAGGTGGATGTCGCTGACGAAGGCGACCCGCAGGCCGTCGAACGCGGACGGCAGGTCGGCGCTCGCGAACGTGATGCGAGTGACGCGCAGGGACCGGGCCTCGAGCGCCATCGCGCCGACGAGCGCGAGGCAGGCGGCGATGACGATGAGGATGCCCGCGCCGATCCAGGTGCGCCGGCGCCTGCGGTCCGCCCGGGGGGTCATCGGAGTCGCCTTCATGGCCGGTAGTGTACTGCGTGGGTCTGGCGGATCGCCCGGTCTCGGCGGCGAGACGCGTCCCGCGCTAGCGCCGGATGACGCCCTCGACGAGGAGCGCGGCGCACTGCTCCGCGGGGACGGGCGGCGAGTAGAGGAAGCCCTGGATGACGTCGCAGCCCTCGTCGCGCAGCGCGCCGCGCTCGCCGATGGTCTCGACACCCTCCGCGACCACCGTGAGACCCAAGCGGTGGCCGAGGGCGATCACGGAGGCCGCCACCGCCGCGTGCTCGGGCACCGCGAGCAGGTCGCGGACGAAGGAGCGGTCGATCTTGACCGTCGAGATGGGCAGGCGCACGAGGTGGCTGAGCGACGAGTAGCCCGTACCGAAGTCGTCGAGCGCGACGCGCACGCCCATGGCGCGCAGGGCTCCGAGGATCTGCGCGGTGTGGCGGGCGTCGCGCATGGCCGCCGTCTCGGTGATCTCCAGCTCGAGCGAGCGTGCGTCGAACCCGGTGGCGCGGAGCGTCCGGCGGACCATGTCGACGAGCGTCTGGTCGTGGAGCTGCCGGGCGCCGATGTTGACCGACATGCGGAGCGGCTTGCCGACGAGCCGCTGCCAGGCGCGCCCCTGGCTGCAGGCCTCGCCGAGTACCCACTCGCCGATCTGGGCGAGCACCCCCGTGTCTTCCGCGACGGGGATGAAGTCCAGCGGCTGCACGACGCCGCGCCCGGGGTGTCGCCAGCGGATCAGCGCCTCGACGCCGACGATCTCCTCCGTCGCGGCGGCGACCAGCGGCTGGTACTCGAGGAAGAACTGGCCGCCCTCGAGGGCCCGGTGCAGCTCGGCCTCGAGCGTGAGCCGGTCGGCCTGCTCCTCGTTGAGGCCGGGATGGAAGAACTGCCAGCGGGCGCCTCCGCCGTCCGAGGCCCGGCGCATCGCCGCTTCGGCGTTGCGCAGCAGTTCCGCGGCGGCGGCGCCGTCGGTGGGGTAGAGGGCGACTCCCAGGCTGAGAGTGAGGAAGAGCTCGCGCTGGTCGAGCTCGAGCGGGTCGCCGACCGCGCCCAGGATGCCGCTTACGGCGGCCGTGGCCTCGGCCGGGCCGGCCGCCCCCGGCAGCAACGCTGCGAAGGCGCCGCCGCCGAGGTAGGCCACCGTGTCCTCGGCGCGCCCCACGCTCTGCAGCCTGTGTCCGAGCTTCTCCAGCAGTGGGTCGACACCCTGGAGCCCGAGGGACGACTCGAAGGCGTCGAACCGGTCGACGCGGAACGCGGCCAGGGCGAACGTCAGCCGCTTGCGCTGCGCGTGCTTGAGCGCCTGGCTCACGCGGTCCTCGAGCAGCGAGCGGTTGGCGAGGCCCGTGACCGGGTCGTGCAGCAGGAGGTGGCGGATCTTCTCCTCGCTGTCTCTCTGCCGGGTGCGGTCGACGACCACACCGGTCACGCCGACGACCTCGTCGTCGGCGCCGCGCCGCGGCGCGGCCTTGATCGTCAGCCAGAGGCTCCGGCCGCTGAGGGTCTCGAACGCACCCTCGTAGACGCTCTCCTTGCCCTGCAGAGCCGCCTGGAGAGCCTGGAGGACCTCGGTCTGCCGGATGAGCTGAGCGGCCGGCCTGCCGCGGAAACCCCCGTCCGGGATCACGAACATCTCCTCGAAGGCGGCGTTGCAGTCCAGGAAGGCGAGGTCGCGGTCCAGGGCGAAGACGCCCACGGGCGACCCGTCGTAGAGCGCGTGGTAGCGCTGCTCGGACTCCCGCAGCGCGCGCTCCGCTCCGAGGCGAGCGGCCTCCTCCACCCGGCGCTCGCGCCACTCGTGCAGGATCGGCGCCGTGGACGCGGCGATGCTCTCCAGGAGACGGACGTCCTCGTCGTCGAACGCGGCGCCCCGCTCAGCGACGATGAAGAGACCGATCGCCTCGTCGCCGTGTACGATCGGCGTCGCGACGGCGCGGCTCACGGGCAGATGACCCTCGGGCACGGTCCCCTGCTGCTCGAGGACCTCGCTGCGCTTGCCGAGGAGTGCGCGCGACCAGGTGTTGTCGCCCCAGGTCTCGCGCGGGAACCGGAGCGGCTTGCCCTCTACCCGGCAGGCGTCCCAGATCTCCGTGTCCAGCGACGGCGCGACGAGGGCTCCGTCGGAGTCGAGGTAGCCGAAGAACGCCCACCTGGCCCCCATCGACTCGCGCACCACGCCGAGGACCTCGGTGAACATCGCGTCTGGTGGTCCGGTGAGGAAGATCGTGGCGATACGGGCGTGGAGCTCGAGTTCGCGCTGCGAGGCGCGCAGCCGCTCCTCCACGCGGTGCTGGTCCGTGACGTCGAGCAGGACGCCCTCCTGGGCGACGGGGGCGCCGTCCTCGTCCTTGAGCAGGGTGAACCGGTCGAGGAGCCAGCGCTCGCTCCCGTCCCTGGCGAAGATGCGGTACTCGGTGGCGCCGCGGCCCGAGGAGAAGGCGGAGAGCGACGCTTCTTCCAGCAGCGGGATGTCGTCGGGGTGCATGATCCGGTCCCAGCGGAAGTCCGGGTGCGTGAGCTCCTCCACCGAGTAGCCGGTGACGCTCACGTCGCCGCCGGCGATGAGCTCGTCGCTCCAGGGTGCGGCGGCCTGGGACCGGTACACCATCCCCGGGATGTTGCCGATGGTCGTGCGCAGGCGGCGCTCGCTCTCGACCTGGGCCTCGAGCGCATCATGCAGACCCGTGACGTCGATGAGCAGGCCGATCATCTCGGCCGGGAGCCCGTCCTCGCCGGGGACGATCACCGCCCGGTCGATCACCCAGCGGATCTCACCGTCCCCCCTCACCAGCCGGTACTCGGACTCGGTGTCCGGGCGTCCCGCATCGAGGTCGCGGTGGAGCTCTCCGGTGATGCGTTCGAGGTCGTCCGGGTGCACGATGTCGGTCCAGACGCTCTCGCCGGCGACGAAGGCGGCCGGGTCGCGCCCGGCGAGAGCCTCGAACCCCTTGCTGAGGAACGAGGTGCGCCAGGGCGGGAGGAGGTCGCTCCTGTAGGCCGCGCCGGGCAGGCTGCTGACGAGCCCGCTCAGCATCTGCTCGCGCTCGCCGAGCGCCTCCTCGGTGGCGCGCAGGTCGGTGATGTCGCTGACGAAGCCGTCAAGACCGAGCAGGGCGCCGGCTTCGTCGAACGTCCCGACGCCGCGCTCCCAGACCCAGCGCATCCGCCCGTCCTTGGTCAGGATGCGGTAGGTGATGGTCCAGGGCGCGCGGCGCGCGAGGGCGGCTTGGATGTCGCGCCACACGCGGTCCCTGTCCTCTGTGAGGATGATGTCGCCGTAGGTGGGGGCAGACGCGCCCAGGAGCTCCTGGGTGCGTAGCCGGTGACCCGGGCGCAGCCGTCGCTGAGCACCTGCATGGTCCAGTCGGGGTCGTTTGCGCAGCGGTAGGCGAGACCGGGGACGTTGGCGAGCAGGGTCTGCAGCGTCCGGTCGCTCTCGGCGAGGTCGCGCAGCGCTCTGCGCTGCTCGGTCACGTCGACCAGCACGGCCAGCGAGCGGATGACGATGCCCGAGCTGTCCCGCTCGGAGGTGGCGGAGAGCAGGACGTCGACCACGGAGCCGTCCCTGGCGACCATCTGGTAGGGGACGTCCTCGCACGCTCCGGTGGCGAAGAACTCCGGGAGCACCACCTGGCGGGCGTAGCGCTGCGACTCCTCGGTCAGGAACTGCGTCGACGGGCGCCCGAGGACCTCCTCGGCGCTGTAGCCGAGACGCTGGAGCCACCTGTCGCTGACGCTGAGCAGGCGGCCCTCGGCGTCGATGGAGTGCAGCATGACCGGGGTGCGCTGGTACAGCGTGCGGTACTTCTCTTCGCTCAGGCGGAGCGCCTCTGCGGCGCGGCGGCTGTCGGTCACGTCGCGGACGATGAGCAGCAGGCTGCCGTCGTCGCGCGGGACGTGCCGGACCTCGTCGTAGAGGATCGTCGTCGGGGCGACGCTGGCGATCTCGGCGGTCACCGGCTTGCCGGTCGCGCGCGTCAGAGCCGCGGCTTCGCGCATGCGGGCGGCGGCGTCTTCGGGCAGCGAGGTCCAGAGGGTCTCGCCGACGCCGTCGGCGGTCAGGGCGCGCGGGACGCCGTGACCCTTGCTGCCGCGCGCCGCTGATGCGCCGGACCACGTCGGCGTCGTCGACGTAGAGGTACGTGTCCGGCAGCGTGCGCACGAGCTCCTTGAGCTCGGCGGCAGTCGCCTCCAGCACGTCGCGCGTCTCCTTGAGGGTCGTGATGTCGACGAGCGTGAGGACCACGTTCTCGAGGACCCCGGACGGGGAGACGAGCGGCTCGGCGGAGATGCGCAGCCAGACCCGCGGCGCCGCGTCCCCGTCTCCCCGCAGGCCGACGACCTCGTCGGCGACGCGCCGTCCGGAGAACGCGTGACTGGCGATGTCCGAGGCTCCCGTCGCGATCTGCTCGCCGGACTCGGCGACCCAGGCGCCGGCCCATCCGCGCACCTCGGCGAGGCTCGTGCCGAGGGCGGCCGCGCGATCGACGGCCAGCAGCCGCGCGGCCGCCTCGTTGAGGTCGACGATGGTGCCGTCGGCGCTGCAGACGAGGACCGCCGCGGCGATCGCGTCCATGCTCACGGAGGGAGGCTCGGGGACCTTGGCGCGCGCCGCAGCGGGCCTTTGTGCTCGCGCGCGTGCGTGCGCCGCCGTCGCTGCCAGGCTGTGTCGCGCTGTCCTTGGACTCGTCCGCCATCCGACCCCCGAAGCCTCCTCCGGTCCACTATGCCCGTCTGCCGGAGGTTCAGTCGAGCATTGCCTGTGCATGCACGGCGCGTGTCGGTACCTCGACGTGCCGGCTGAAGCTCCGCGGGGATTCGGGTACACTACCCCGGTCATGACGACCAACGCCTCAGAAGCACTCGTTCACCTGGATTCGCTCCGCGAGCGGCTGAAGGAAGCCTCAGGGCGCCTCGGCTGGCTGCGGAGCTATCTTTGACCCCCCCAGGCTGACAGAGCAGATCGAGGCGCTCGAGGAGCGCATGCGCGCCCCCGGCTTCTGGGACGACCAGGAGCAGGCTTCGGGCGTGTCCGCCGAGTACAGCCGCGCCAAGCGGCGGCTCGCGGAGTTCGAAGAGCTCGAGTCGCGCTTCGCCGATCTGGAGTCCACCGAGGAGCTGCTGCGTGAGGAGCTCGCCGGCGGCGCCGTGGACGACGAGCTCCTGCAGGAGCTCGTGAGCGGCGCCGACGCCCTCGAGACCGACCTCCAGCACGGCGAGGAGATGCGCTTCTTCAGCGGCAAGTACGACGAGGGCGGCGCCATCCTCACCATCCATCCGGGCGCCGGCGGCACCGAGTCGCAGGACTGGGCGGAGATGCTGCTGCGCATGTACCTCCGCTGGTTCGAGCGCCGCGGCTTCAAGGTCGAGATGAACGACCTGCAGGACGGCGACGAGGCGGGGCTCAAGAGCGCCACGCTCACCGTCGAGGGCGAGAACGTGTACGGGCTCATCCAGGCCGAGCGCGGAGTCCACCGGCTCGTGCGCATGAGCCCGTTCGACTCCGCGAACCGGCGCCACACCAGCTTCGTCTCCGTCGACGCGTCTCCGCTGGTCAGCGACGACGTGGACGTCGAGATCAACGACGACGACCTGCGCATCGACACCTACCGCTCCAGCGGCGCCGGCGGCCAGCACGTCAACAAGACCAGCTCGGCCATCCGCATCACGCACCTGCCGACCAACATCGTGGTGCAGTGCCAGAACGAGCGCTCCCAGCTGCAGAACAAGACGGTCGCCATGCACATGCTCAAGTCCAAGCTGGTGGAGCTCGAGGAGCGCAAGCTGACGGAGGAACTGGCGCGCGAGCGCGGCGAGGTGCTCAACGTGGACTTCGGCAGCCAGATCCGCAGCTACGTGCTGCATCCCTACCAGATGGTGAAGGACACGCGCACAGGCCACGAGGTCGGCAACGCGCAAAGCGTGCTCGACGGCGACCTCGACGGTTTCGTGCACGCGTACCTCGTCTGGCGCGCGGGCGGGAGCGAGCCGCGCAAGTAGGCGCGGCGTGACGGCTTGGACGCCGCGTCACCTCAGCCCCGCGCCTTGCGCGGGCGTTCCGTGACTCTCCGGCCGGTCATCGAGGCCGATCTCCCGGCGCTGCTCGCCATCCTCGAGGAGCCCGAGGTCGCGCGCTGGTGGCGCCGGGCCGAGTGGGAACGCGTGGACGAGAAGGACGCCGTCACCTTGGCCATCGTCCTGGCGGGCGACGCCGCGGAGCCGGGCGAGGGCACGGAGCAGGTGGTCGCCGGCTGCATCCAGTACTCGGAGGAGACGGACCCCGACTACTTCTCGGCGGCCGTGGACATCTTCGTCGGCACGGCCGCCCAGGGCCGCGGCGTCGGTCCTGACGCCATGCGCACGCTGGTCGCCTGGCTCATCGAGGCGCGTGGCCACCACCGCCTGACCGTCGACCCGGCGGCGGACAACGCGCGCGCCATCCACGTGTACGAGAGGCTCGGGTTCCGGCGCGTCGGCGTGCTGCGGCGCTACGAGCGCGTGGAGGACGGCGAGTGGCGCGACGCGCTCCTCATGGAGCTCGTCGCGGACGACTTCGTGAGCTGACCGGCCTACTGCACCGGTGCCGGGCTGGCCGACTGCGCAGCCGGGCTCGCCGCAGCGGTAGCTGCCGGCGTGGGCTCCTGCGTCGCACCGGCCTCTTCCGCCGCCTCCGGGTTCGCGGCCGCCGCGGTGGGCATTGCGTACTCGGTGAGGAACGCCGCCAGGGCCGTGAACTCCTGGTCCAGCTGGTGCTCCAGGCGGCCCGGATACCGCTGCTCGATGTAGCTCAGCGTGTCCTTCTTGCTGTGCCAGATCTCGCGGTCCTTGACCGTGTTGAGGTAGCCGTCCTTGTCGCCCAGCAGCCAGTTGGTCGCCTCGAAGTACAGATAGGGGATGCCGGCCTTGCGGAACGGGACGTGATCGCTCCAGTCGCCGGTGGTCCCGTACGGGTAGTCGTTGTTGAGGCCGGGGCTGGTGAGGAAGTACGCGCCCTGGCTGCGCGCGACGCTGCGGAACGCGAGCTGCGGCCACGCCGCGTCCTTGCCGCTGTAGCAGTAGAGGCGGTCGCCGGTGGCCACGGAGTCGAAGTTGATCATGAGGACGGTGTCGGCGCGCGCCTGCTCGCTCATCTCGTTCACATAGTGCATGGAGCCGCGGAGCCCGGTCTCCTCGGCGCCGAAGGCGACGAAGACGAGGGTGTACGGCGTGGTCTCGTCACGCAGGGCGTCGGCCAGCTGCATCATGAGGGCGACGCCGCTGGCGTTGTCGAAGGCGCCGCGGCCGGCCCGCACGGAGTCGTAGTGGGCGCCGATCACGATCTGCTCGCCGCTGACCCCGGGTTTGACGGCGACGATGTTGCGCGAGCGGTGCTGCTTGTCGCCCTGGGTGAACGTGAACTCCTGCGTGTCGGGCGCGTAGCCGAGGTCGCCGAACCACTGGAGGACGCGGTCGCCGGCACGCTTCTCGGTGGAGAGGCCGGCGACCCGGGATCCGATCTCGTCGCTGAGCTCGGCCATGTACTCGTAAGCAGAGGTCCCGGCGGTGGGGCCGGCGACCGGCGTCTCCTCCTGAGCGGCGTCGGACGTGTGCGAGCCGACGGCGCCAAGGCCGAGCGCGAGCAAGGCGGCGACGACGGCGACGGCGATGAGGGCGAGGGTGTTCCTCCGCATGGTGGTCTCCCGGGGAAGTGATGGCGTCTGTGGCTCTGCTTGTACACGTCGTGGCGGCGGCGGTCAATCCCGACCTCGGCGGCTGCGGTAGCATGGGGTGCATGGAGACGCCCGCGCCTTGTCCACGGATCGAGCTGCACGTCCACCTGGAGGCGACCGTCAAGCCCGAGCGCTTGCTCGAGATCGGGCGCCGTAACGACGTCAAGCTGCCCGCGCGCACGGTGCACGGGCTGGAGAAGTTCTGCCGGTTCAGTGGGTTCGACCGGTTCATCGTCGTGTGGGTCAAGACGACGAGCGTGCTGCGCCACGGACGGGACTTCCGCCAGATCGTGGTCGACTACGCGGCCGAGCTGGCGGCCCAGGGCTGCTTCTACGCGGAGCCGCTGTTCTCACCGTCGGAGCCCGTCCTGCGCGGCACGCCGTGGCAGGAGGTGTTCGACGGCTACTGCGAGGGGGCGGCAGAGGCGCGTGAGCTGCACGGTGTGGAGCTTCGCTTCACACCCGACATCACGCGCAACTTCCCGCCCGAGACCGGCGAGCAGCTCGCCGGCTGGGCGGTGCGCTACCGCGACCGCGGCGTGGCCGGCATCAGCCTGGGCGGGAGCGAGCACCGCTACCCTCCCGCCCCGTTCGCGAGGGCGTTCGCCATCGCGCGGGAGGGCGGGCTCAAGGCGGCGCCGCACGCGGGCGAGACCGCAGGCCCGGCGTCGGTGCGCTCGGCTCTCGCCGACCTGCGCGCCGACCGCCTGCGGCACGGCGTGCGTGCGACTGAGGATACCGCGCTCCTGACCGAGCTGGCCGAGCGCGGCATCGTGTGCGACGTGACGCCGGTGAGCAACCTCCGCACCGGCGTGGTCGCGTCGCTCGACCGGCATCCGCTGCCTGCCATGCTGGCGGCCGGGGTGAAGTGCTCCATCGGGAGCGACGACCCCGTCTTGATGCAGACGTCGCTCACGGAGGACTCGGCGGTCGCCGTCCGCCTCGGGCACACCCCGCGGGCCATGTACGAGCACGCGGTGGCGGGCGCGTTCTGCGACGAGCCCACGCGCGCCCGCCTGCGCGCCGTTGGCGAGGCTTACGATTGGGAGGCGGCCTCCGGCCTGATCCGCCGTCCGCGCGTTCTCACGCCTGAGGACACCTGCGTCAATCGGGCTCCGAGCTCCCCGCTCCGGCGACTGGGCACAGTGTAGGGAGCGTCCGGGAGGACCACCGTGCACGCACACCGTCTCAACTGGATCGCCGCCCTTGCCTGCCTCGCCTACGGCATCGCCGGGTTGTTCCTCCCGCTGGGTGTCGTGGAGATCCTCGGCGCGCCTCTGGTCGTCGCCGGGTCCTACTTCCTCGGCCTCCGCGGCGGGTTCGTGGTCGCGCTGTGGGCCGTCCTGGTCGCCACCGTCACCTTCCTCGTGGTCCACGACGGCGCGCTCGTCGTGTACGTGGTCACCGTGGCGGGCTACCTGGTCATCGGCGTGCTCGTCGGGCTGGCCGTGGACCGGTTCTCCCGTCAGCGCCACGAGCTCGAGGAGGCGGTCGAGCTGGCGGGGCTGGCGCGCAAGCAGCTGGCCGCGAGTGAGGGTCGCTACCGCCTGCTCTTCGAGAGCAGCGCCGACCCGGTGTACCTCCACGGGCTCGACGCTCACGGCGAGCCCACGCGCTTCATCGCCGTCAACGACGCCGCCTGCGAGCTCCTCGGCTACACCAGGGAGGAGTTGCGCGGCCTCACGCCCCGGGCGATCGACGCCGCGCCGGCGCCCGGACAGCTGCGCCGCAAGATGGCGGAACTGCTCAAGGAAGGCACGGTGCGCTACGAGAGCGTGCGCCGCGCACGCGAGGGGGAGCTGATCCCCGTCGAGATCAGCTCCAGCCTCACCGATGTCGGCGGCGAGCTCGTGGTGCTGACGATCTCGCGCGACGTCCGCGAGCGTCAGCGCGAGGTGCGCCGGCTGCAGGAGCTCACGCTGCGTGACGAGCTGACAGGGCTGTTCAACCGCCGGGGTTTGGACGTGATGCTGCCCGAGCAGGCCAAGCGCGCCAAGCGCTCGGGCCGGCCGGTCATCGTCGTGTACGGCGACATCGACCGGTTCAAGAAGCTCAACGACACCTACGGCCACGATCGCGGCGACGAGGCGCTCGTGGCCGTGAGCAGTGCCTTGCGGCGCGCCTTCCGCGAGACGGACCTGGTCGCTCGCCTCGGCGGCGACGAGTTCTGCGTGATCGCCGAGGCGGACGAGATCGACCCGGACCTGCTCGCCGAGCGGCTCGACGCCGCGGTCGTCGCGGCCGGCGAGGAGATCGGCCTGCCGCTCAGCCTCAGCCACGGTCAGGTGACCACGGACTGGCGTGGCCTCGAGACTCCCGCCGCCGTGCTGGCGGAGGCCGACGCACGCATGTACGACGCCAAGCAGGAGCGCGGCGGCCCAGCCGGGTGACCCCGCCCGGCGACCGCGGCCGGCAGGGCGCCCCGCGCGTCGGGAGTCGCATCGGGCACTTGAGGGTAGAATGCAGACCTGATAAGGTTTGATTCAGCAGACGGGAGCCGGTTTCTCGCCCAGGCGCCACGCGCCGGGCCATCTTCCCGCAACGACCCACAGACATTGTGACAACCGGGCAGTGTTCTGAAGGAAAGGAACACCAGTCCGTACCGAGTCTGGCCGCCCCCAGGGTGGCCCCCCGCAAGACGAACTCCCACGCACACCGCTGATCCCGGGCGAGCAGTCGCATGCCCCCGAGGAGGTCGGTGCCGCGCGTACGGAGCCGTCGAGGAAGAGAGAATCTGTGACCCCCAGCACCACCGACACGACCATCCCTGCCCCGGCCGAGCGCTCCTCCGAGGGCGCCGCGTCCGCAGAGAGCACGGAGAAGCGCCGCCGCAAGCGCGGCGGCAGGCGCCGCCACGGCAGTGGCGGCGCGGACGGCGCCGCCCAGAGCGGCGCTCCGCAGGCTATCGCCCGCCCAGGCGGCCGCTCCTGCGCAGGATTCACCGGCTTCGGGGTACTCAGGCGCCCCGGCGCCGGCCGCGCCGGCAGCGACCTCCGAGCGCAGCGAGCGCTCCGGCGAGCGCGGCGAGAGCCGCGGCCCCCGGGGCGACCGCCCGCGCCGCGACGACCGCGGCGGCAAGGGCCGCGGCGACCGTGAGCGCGACCGCGGCCACGGCCGCGACCGCGGCGGCCAGGGCGTCGACGAGTCCTACAAGGAGCGCAAGCACGTCGAGCAGCCCGCCGGACCCGCCCCCGAGGTCGAGATCCCGGCTGTTCGCCGCTCTCGGCCTCGAGGGCAAGCTGCTGGCCGGCGTCGCCGCGATGGGCTACTCGGAGCCGACGCCGATCCAGGAGCACGCCATCCCGCGCGTGCTCGCCGGCCGCGACGTCGTGGGCTGCGCCCAGACGGGCACCGGCAAGACGGCCGCCTTCGTGCTGCCGATCCTGCAGAACATGAGCGCGCCGATGATCGTCGACGGCAAGAAGGCGCATCCGACCGCCCTCGTCGTCACCCCGACCCGCGAGCTCTGCGGCCAGATCGAGGAGGTCGGCGAGACGCTGGCCACCTACAGCGGCCGCCGCGTCGTCGCGGTCTTCGGCGGCGTTCCCTACGACCCGCAGGCCAAGCGCATCCGCAAGGGTGTCGACCTCCTGGTCGCGACCCCCGGGCGCCTGCTCGACATGCTCCGCCAGGGCGACGTCCTGCTCGACAAGGTCGACACGCTCGTGCTCGACGAGGCCGACCGTATGCTCGACATGGGCTTCTGGCCGGACGTGAAGCGCATCATCGACGCCATCCCCTCGCAGCGCCAGAACCTGTTCTTCTCGGCGACCATGAGCAAGACCGTGCTCAGCATCATCGCCGACACGCTCCACGACCCGATCTTCATCGAGTTGGGCGGCAGCGCCCAGCCGGTCGACAACGTCGAGCAGAAGGTCCTGCCGGTCAACCAGGAGCAGAAGGTCGACCTGCTGGTCGAGTACTTCCGCCACCACGATCCCGAGCGCACCCTGGTGTTCACGCGTACGCGTCGCCGGGCGGAGCGCCTCTCGCGCACGCTCAACAAGGCCGGCGTCACCTGCGAGGCCATCCACGGCGACCGCACGCAGGGGCAGCGCCAGCAGGCGCTCGACGGGTTCAAGAGCGGCAAGATCGCCGTGCTCGTAGCGACCGACGTGGTCGCGCGCGGCATCGACGTCGACAACATCACGCACGTGATCAACTTCGACATCCCGACCAACCCTGAGGACTACGTGCACCGCATCGGCCGCACGGCGCGGGCGGGAGCCAGCGGCATCGCCGTGAGCCTGCTCACCTCCGAGGACGTGCACGACCTGGTCGCCATCGAGCGGCTCATCGGGGCGACGCTCGAGCGTCACGACCTGCCGGAATTCGATTACGACAAGCGTGTGATCCTCGAGAGCAGCCAGGTCAGGCCGCGTCCCGGCAAGCTGCTCTGGAACGGCGGCGCCCACCGCGCCTGGAACAAGACCGGCGTCAAGCGCCGCGTCCCGGGCAAGCGCTCGCGCTGACACGCGGCGCGCCTGCGGCGCACTGAAGTGACGGCCGAGGCCGGGCGAGCCCCTTCGGGGCCGGCCCGGCCTCAGTCGTCTCTGCATGACGGGCCGCCTCCGTCACGGCTGACGAGCAGTCGGTCCCTGCCCGGCCGGAGGGTCGTAGTCCCAGGTCGGCAGCGCTGACGGCGGTGGGAGTTCGTCCACGTCCTCGCTGGGGTTCGGCAGCCAGGACGTGGTGTGCGGCGGCTGCGGGCTGGTGCCCGCGAGCGGCACCTGAGAGGCCAGCACGTGCGTCCCGTCGCTGCGCAGCCGGGGGCCCGGACTGACCCGCACCACCAGTGTACCGGCGAGCCTGTCACCCAGGCGCTGACGGCGTTCGCTCGCCCAGATGAGCACGGCGCCGACGGCGTAGAAGCAGAGACCGTCCACGAGCCGCGCCACGGTGCGGATGCACGCTGCCCTCAGGCCGGGGTCGGACCCGTCGACGCGCACGACCACGAGGCCCATCAGCCACTTGCCGGCGCTCGTGCTCCAGAAGCCCTCGGTGACGACGAAGTAGCCGAGCGCCACCGGCAGCCAGATCAGCAGCGTTTCCGCTCCGAAGGCGTACTCAGTCGGGCTGAGCAGCAGTTGGACGGCCGCCGCGACGACGCTGATGAGCACGACGTCGAACACCTGGGCGAGGCAACGGGGCCACACACCCGCCAGCGCGGAGGCGGCCACCGCAGTCGGGCGTCCCTGGAACGGTGCCATGTCCCCTCCTCCATCAGCCTTCAGTTTTCATGGTTCCCGGGTCCGGCTGACACCACGCCGCGTCGCTGCTATACTCCCGGTCCTGCGTGGGCGACTAGCTCAGTTGGGAGAGCGCCTGCTCGACAAGCAGGAGGTCGTTGGTTCAATTCCAACGTCGCCCACCACTTCTCTTTCTCCGTCGTTTGCGGCGGCTCCGCGCGGGAGGTCCGCGCCGCGATGAGGCTCGCGTTACGCGCATCGGCGCTGATGGCTTCTGCCCCCGGGGCGGAAGCCTCTCTTCGTTCCGGGACCAGGACGACGGAACGGAGGGTGCGAGTGGCAACACGACTGCTGCTGCTGGTGATCGCGGGCTCGGCGGGGACGCTCTGCAGGTACGGCCTCGCCGGCCTCGTGCAGAGCGGCCTCGGCAGCCGTTTCCCCTGGGGTACGCTGGCGGTGAACCTGACCGGCTGCCTCGTCGCCGGGCTCGCGTTCGGGCTCTTCGAGAGCCGGTGGGGACTGAGCGGCGAGGCGCGGACCATCGTCTTCATCGGGTTCCTCGGAGCGTTCACCACGTTCTCCGGGTTCATGCTCGAGACCACGGAACTGGCGCGCGACGCGCAGTGGCTCTGGGCGGCGGGCAACCTGGTGCTGCAGAACGGGCTGGGCGCGCTGGCGCTGTACGGAGGCCTCGTGGCCTCGCGGCTGGTGTAGGAGAGGAGGAGTCATGCATCTGCCCGAGTACGCGGAACTGCTGCGCGTCTTCATCGGTGACGGTGACCGCTACCACCACAAGCCGCTGTACGAGGCGATCGTGGAGGCGGCGCGGGAGCATCACCTCGCCGGCGCCACGGTGCTGCGCGGCCATCTCGGCTACGGCGCCCACAGCCGCATCCACTCCGCCAAGATCCTGCGGCTGTCCGAGGATCTGCCGGTGGTGGTGGAGATCGTGGACGAGCCGCAGAAGATCGAGGCGTTCCTGCCCGTGCTGGACGGGATGATGGCCGAGGGGCTCGTGACCCTGGAACAGGTCAAGGTGATCACGTACCGGCACTCGGGGGACGGCGGAGAGCAAGCCCCGGCGGGGTAGGGCCGGCGGTCAGGCTCCGGCGATGGCCGCGCTCGCTTCTGCGACGAACTGCCCGGCGGCGGCGCAGGCGTCGTCGGCCGACGCCGCCCGTGAGACGGCGTCGATGAGAGCGCTCCCGATGATCACGCCGTCGGCCAGCGTCGCGACGTCCGCGGCTTGGGCAGACGTCGAGATGCCGAACCCGACGGCGAGCGGCGCATCCGTGCGCGCACGCAGGCGGGCGAGCAAGCTCGGGAGCTCGGAGCCCACCTCGGCGCGCGCTCCGGTGACGCCGGTCACGGCGACGCAGTAGACGAACGAGGTCGCCGCCGCGGCGACGAGGTCCAGGCGCTGGTCGGTGCTCGTCGGCGTGGCCATCGGCACCAGCGAGACGCCGTGGCCGGCGGCGAGCAGAGCCAGCCCGCCGGACGCGCGCGCCAGCTCGACGTCACGCCCGCCGGCCTCGTCGAGCGGCAGGTCGGGGATCACCAGCGCCTCCACGCCGGCGGTCGCCGCGCGCTCGAAGAACCGCTCCGCGCCGTAGGCGAGCACGGAGTTGAGGTACGTGAGCAGCACGAACGGCGCCCCGGCGCTGTGCGCCGCGGCCAGCGCGAGCACGTCGTCCGGGGTGACGCCGGCGGAGAGCGCCGCGTGGGTGGACCGCTGGACCACCGGACCGTCGGCGATGGGGTCGGAGAAGGGTACGCCGAGCTCGACGATGTCGGCGCCGGCGTCGATGAGCGTGGCGACGAGCCGGTCGGAGGTCTCCAGTGACGGGTGGCCGCCGGTGAGGTAGGGCATGAGCGCCGCTCTGCGGGCGCGCGGCGCGCGGAACGCGCGCCTCAGGCGCGGCGCGAGACCGCGCGGCAGCGCCGGCGCCTCGGCGTCCACGCGGGCGCCGGCGGCGACCTGCTCCTGCGGCAGCGGACGCGGCTCGCGGCCCTCCGGAGGATGCGGCAGCTTGCGCACGCTCATCGCAGCACCCCCAGTCTCGCGCCGGCTTCGTACACGTCCTTGTCGCCCCGCCCCGAGAGGTTGACGACGACCAGGTCGCCCTCGGCGAAGCGCGTGCCGCCGGGCTCGAACCCGTCGGTCTCGCCGGGGATGGTGAACCGGCCGGTCTGCGAAGGCGACGGCGCCGTCGCCTCGAGCTGGGACGGTCCGCGCAGCACGTAGGCCACGGCGTGGGCGCTCTCCAGCGCCGGGATGATGCCCTCGAGCTCGGCGAGCGTGCGGAACGCGGCGAGCGCCTCCTCGTCGGTCGCCGCCGCGTAGGCCGCGCGGCCCGAGTCCTTGAGCCACGAGTGCTCGGGCCCCACTCCCGGGTAGTCCAGGCCGGCCGAGATCGAATGCGCCTCGGTCACCTGGCCCCAGGCGTCCTGCAGCAGGTAGCTGTACGAGCCGTGCAGCACGCCCGGCGTGCCCTTGGCGAGCGGCGCGCCGTGGCGGCCGTCCAGTCCCTCCCCGGCCGCCTCCACGCCGGTCAGGCGCACCGACGCGAGGTCGCGGAACGCCTGGAAGATGCCCATGGCGTTGGAGCCTCCGCCCACGCACGCCACGACCTCGTCGGGCAGGTGGCCGAAGCGCTCGCGCACCTGGGCGATGGCCTCGTCGCCGATCACCGCCTGGAAGTCGCGGACCATGGCCGGGTACGGAGCGGGTCCGGCGACGGAGCCGATGCAGTAGAACGTGTCGCGCACGTTGGTCACCCAGTCGCGCAGCGCCTCGTTCATCGCGTCCTTGAGCGTGCGGGAGCCGCTCTCCACGGGGACGACGGTCGCGCCGAGCAGGCGCATGCGCACCACGTTGAGCTCCTGCCTGCGCACGTCCTCGGCGCCCATGTACACGGCGCACTCGAGGTCGAGCAGGGCGCAGGCGGTGGCGGTGGCCACGCCGTGCTGCCCGGCGCCGGTCTCGGCGATCACGCGGCGCTTGCCCATCCTCTTCGCGAGCAGCGCCTGCCCGAGGACGTTGTTGATCTTGTGGGCGCCGGTGTGGCAGAGGTCCTCGCGCTTGAGGATGATGGTGGCGCCGCAGCGCTCGCTGAGCCGTTCGGCGTGGAACAGCGGCGTCGGGCCGGCCGGCGTAGTCGGTGAGGAGGCGGGCGAGCTCGGCCTGGAAGGCCGCGTCACCCGCCGCATCCTCATACGCCAGCGTCAGCTCGTCGAGGGCCGGGATGAGCGTCTCGGGGACGAACCGCCCGCCGTACGGGCCGTACCGCGTCTCGATGCTCATCCGGTGGTCCTCCTCAGGGGTCGGGGCGCGGTCGCCGTCGGCCTTCTCAGCCTCCGCTTCTCTGTCGGCATGTACCACGGCGGCGAAGAAGTCACGCAGTGCGGCGTGGTCCTTGCGGCCGGGTGCGGCCTCCACGCCGCTCGAGACGTCCACGGCAGCCGGGATGCAGCGTGCGGATCGCCTCGGCGACGTTGGCGGGGCGCAGCCCGCCGGCCAGGACGAGGCCGTCGTCTCGGAGTCCCCGGATCCGCGGCGAGCGCGTCCCAGTCGAGCGTCTCGCCCGTACCGCCGTAGGCCCCGGCGGTGCGCGCGTCGAGCAGGACGAGGTCGGCGAGACGCGCGTCCGGGGTGTCGGCCGCGGCGATGACGAGCGGCGTCAGCCGCAGGCGGGCGGCTGCCGCGCGCACGTCCGTGACCGAAGGCCCGTCCGCTCCGGCGGAGAGCTGCACGCCGTCGGCGCCGGACTCGGCGAGGGCGTCCGCGATCCATGCCGGCGACTCCGTGGTCACGACGGCGACGGTGTGCGGCGCCTGCGCGCCGGGACCGTCGCCGCTCTCCCGCGCGGCGGTCACCAGCTCCGCCGCCCGAGGGGCGGCGACCCGGCGAGGGCTCTCCGTGAGCACGAACCCGAGCGCCCAGGCGCCGAGCTCCGCCGCGAGGCGGACGTCATCGTCGCGCGTCAGTCCGCAGACCTTGACCAGCGTCACGCCGGCCATCCGGGGTCTTTGAGGCTCGAGATGAGCGCGGGCAGGTCCTCCGCGGGCGTGCGCACCAGCGTCTCGCCGACGAGCAGGGCGCGCGCGCCGGAGAGGGCCGCGCGGCAGGCGTCCGCCGGCGTTGAGATGCCGCTCTCGCTCACCGGGAACATGCAGGGGCCCAGGGCCGGCGCCAGGTACTCCGTGGTGGCGATGTCGACCTCGAGGGTGACGAGATCGCGGTTGTTGATGCCGACCAGGGTGCAGCCGGCGCTGCAGGCACGGCGCGTCTCGTCCAGGTCGTGGACCTCCACCAGCGGGTCGAGGCCGCAGTCGAGCGCCTCGAGCAACAGGTCGTGGAGGCGTTCGTCGCTCAGGATGGCGACGATGAGGAGCACGGCGGCAGCCCCCGCCTCGGCCGCCTCCCAGATCTGCCCCTTGTCGACGATGAAGTCCTTGCGCAGCACGGGGAGCTCGATCGCCTCGCAGACCGCCCGGAGGTCGTCGAGCGACCCACCGAAGCGCGTCGGCTCGGTGAGCACGGAGACGGCGTCCGCGCCGGCGGCCTCGTAGACCCGCGCCTGCGAGACGGCGTCCAGCTCCGGCGCGATGTCGCCCTTGCTGGGCGAGCGCCGCTTGACCTCGGCGATGACGGCGAGTTGCGGACTCGGCGCGCCGGGGGTCCAGCTCGGGCGCGAGAGAGCGTCGCGCAGGCGCCCGGGCTCGCCGGGTCGCTCCGGCCGCCGCAGCCGGCCGCCCACCCGGGCGGCGGCCACGCGCCGGCGCGAGCCGGCGACCATCTCGGCGAGGAACCCGCCGGGGTTGGGCTGCTCGTAGGGGCTCGCCGGCCTCGGCGCCGAGCCTGGAGTGGGCTGCTCGGCGCTCACCCGCCCTCCTCCGCCAGCCGCCGGCTGGTCGCGACGAGGGCGTCGAGCTTGGCGCGGGCGGCGCCGGATGCGACCGCCGCCCGTGCCGCGTCCACGCCCTCGGCGATGCTGCCGGCGGCCTCCGCGATGTACAGGGCCGCGCCGGCGTTGAGGAGCACGATGTCGAGGCGCGGCCCCGGCTCGCCGTCCACGACGGCGCGCAGCAGGGCCGCGTTCTCGGCGGCGTCGCCGCCGGCGAGGTCGCCGAGCCGCGCGCGCTCCAGGCCGAACTGCTCCGGCGTCACCTCGTAGCGCTCGTCGAACCCCTGGCCGGCGAACACCTCGACCACGCTCGTCGTGCAGGTGGTGGAGATCTCGTCGAGCCCGTCCTCGCTGTGGACGATGAGGTTGCGCGCGTTGCCCATCATGCGCACCGCCTGGGCGATGCGGTCGACGTACCGGGCGTCGGCGACCCCGATGAGCTGGTGCCTGGCCCCGGCCGGGTTGGTGAGCGGGCCGATGAGGTTGAAGGTCGTCGCCATGCCGAGCTCGCGACGCACGGGGGCGACGTGCTTCATCGCCAGGTGGTGCCGCGGGGCGAACATGAACCCGATGCCGCATTCCGCGATGCAGCGGCTCACCCGGTCCGGCGGCAGGTCGATGGCCACGCCGAGGGCCTCCAGCACGTCGGCGCTGCCGCACTTGCTGGTGGCGGAGCGGTTGCCGTGCTTGGCGACCGTGACGCCGGCGGCGGCGGCCACGAGCGCCGCCGCCGTGGAGATGTTGAAGGTGCCGGCGGCGTCGCCGCCGGTGCCGCAGGTGTCGAGGATCACGTCGGCGTCCACCTCGACCTTCTCGGCGAGCTCGCTCATCGCGCGGGCCATGCCGACGATCTCGGCCGCGGTCTCGCCCTTGACGCGCAGCGCGCTCAGGAACGCGGCCGTCTGGGCCTCTCCGGCCCGGCCGCCCATGATCTCGAGCAGCACGGCGCGCGCGTCCTCTTCCTGCAGGTCGCGCCCGGCGGTGAGCTCCGCCAGCGCCGCGCTCAGCACGTCATTCGGCATCGCGCGCCTCCGCGCCGCTCTCCGCGCCGGTCAGGCGCAGGAACGTCGCCAGCAGGTCCAGCCCGACCTCGGTGAGCACGCTCTCGGGGTGGAACTGGACGCCGTGGACCGGCAGCTCGCGGTGCCCGACGCCCATCACGATGCCCTCCTGGTTCCACGCCGTCAGCGCGAGGCAGTCGGGCAGGGCTTCGTCGACGACGAGCGAGTGGTACCGCGTGGCCGTGAACGGGTCCGGCAGGCCGGCGAACACGCCGGCGCCGTGGTGGTGGATCTGGTCGGTCTTGCCGTGCACCGGCGCGCCCGCTCTGCGCACCACGCCGCCG
Source organism: uncultured Thermoleophilia bacterium (assembly GCA_963709635.1). Taxonomy (GTDB): domain Bacteria; phylum Actinomycetota; class Thermoleophilia; order UBA2241; family UBA2241; genus CAIXSE01. Next base: position 20,211 of record CAVPXA010000034.1, on the reverse strand, counting down.
TACACCTGCCCGATCGCCTGGTGGCCGAGGCAGACGCCGAGCACCGGCAGGCGCGCGGCGCCGAAGTGGGCGACGGCGTCCATGCTGATGCCCGCCTCGTTGGGGGTGCAGGGGCCGGGGGAGACCACGAGGTGCGTCGGCTCGGCCGCCTCGATCTCGGCGACGGTCACGTGGTCGTTGCGCTTGACGGTGACGTCCGCGCCCAGTTCTCCGAGGTACTGGACGAGGTTGTAGGTGAACGAGTCGTAGTTGTCGATCATGAAGACCCGCGTGCCGTCGCCGGGCCGGGGAGTGGATGGCGTCATGACGTGCCTCCGTCGCCGAACTGCTCGTGGGCGAGGTCGATGGCGCGCAGCAGGGCCGCCGCCTTGTTCTTCGTCTCAGCGTACTCCTGCGCGGGCGCTGAGTCAGCGACGATGCCCGCGCCGGCCTGCACGTGCGCCACGCCGTCCTTGACGATGACCGTGCGGATGCAGATGCAGGTGTCGAGGTCGCCGCCGTAGCTGAGGTAGCCGATGGCGCCGGCGTAGGGCCCGCGCCGCACCGTCTCGAGCTCGTCGACGATCTGCATCGCGCGGACCTTGGGGGCGCCGCTGACGGTGCCCGCGGGGAAGGCCGCCTTGAGCGCGTCGGTGGGGTCCTTGCCGGGAGAGAGCTCGCCGCTCACCGACGAGACCATGTGGATGACGTGCGAGTACAGCTCCATCTCCATGAACTCGTCCACCTTGACCGTGCCCGGCCTGCAGACGCGGCCGAGGTCGTTGCGCCCGAGGTCGACCAGCATGACGTGCTCGGCGCGCTCCTTCTCGTCGGCGCGCAGGTCGTCCATGAGGCGCCGGTCCTCGGCGGGGCTCGCGCCCCGCCGGCGAGTGCCGGCGATCGGCCGCGTCTCGACGCGGCTGCCCTGCACGGTGACCAGTGGCTCCGGGCTGGAGCCGCAGAGCGCGAAGTCGTCGAAGGCGATGTAGTAGAGGTACGGGCTCGGGTTCACGGCGCGGATGCCGCGGTAGACGGAGAACGGCGAGACGTCCACCGGCGTGCTGAACCGCTGGCTCAGCACGATCTGGAAGGCGTCGCCGGCGTAGATGTACTCACGGCAGCGCTCCACGCCTGTCTCATACTGCTCGCGCGTCATGGAGGAGGTGACCGGCCGCGAGGGGCCGGGCTCGCCCGCGACTGCGAGGCCGGCCGCGTCGACCATGCGCCCGGCCGCGCCGGCGGGGAGGGGCGCGGCCAGCTTCTCGCGCACGCCGGCGATGCGCTCGACGGCGCGCTCGTAGGGGCCGTCCACGTCGCGTCCGTCCACGAACGCGTTGGCGACGATGGTGATGGTGTGCTTGAGGTGGTCGAAGACGAGCACGGTGTCGGCCAGCAGGAACGCCATCTCCGGCAGGCCGAGGTCGTCCGGAGGCGCGTCCGGCAGCGGCTCGAGGCGCCGGACGAGATCGTAGCCGAAGTAGCCGACGAGGCCGCCGGCGAGCGGCGGGAGGTCGGCGGCCACGCCGCTCGTGGGCGGCCGGTAGCTGCGCATGAGGTCGGCGACGGCGGTGAAGGGGTCGTCGTGCTCCAGGCTCAGCCGGTCGCCGTTCTCCTGCACGGTGAGGCGCCCGTCCTGATAGGTCACGAGGGCGCGGGCGCCGACTCCCAGGAACGAGAACCGGCCCATGTGCTGCCCCTGCTCCGCGCTCTCGAGGAGGAACGCGCGACGGGGCGCGCCGAGCTTGAGGAACGCCGAGACGGGGGTCTCGAGGTCGGAGACGAACGAGTGGGTGATGGGCAGGACGTTGTGGGCCAGTGCGAGGCGGCGCGCCTCGACCAGCTCAGGTGTTACTCGTATGTCCTTCGCCACGGGCCAATCATGTGACACCTCCGGTGAGCACCGGGCCCTTCATCGCTTGCCTGCCGTCCCGGCAGGCGGTCTGGGAACCGTAGGGCAGGCGGCGGAGGCTGTCAAGCGCGCGCGGCGGCGATCGCCTCGCGGATGAGCCGCACTCCGCGCGAGGCGTCGTTGGCCCACAGGTCCGCGCCGGTCCACGTGCCCGTCTGCTCTTCGACGATGCCGCCGCCGATGATGACCGGCACGTGGCGGCCGATGCGCTTCTCGGCCGCGTGCACCGCCGCTACGGTGGTCTTCATCCCCTCGCTGGCCACCGTGAGCAGCCCGCTGAGACCCACGATGTCGGGCTGCAGCTCGACCGTCCTGGCCACGACCTCGTCAGGCGAGACGTCCACGCCCAGGTCGTGCACGACGATGCCGTAGGAGCGCAGCATCATGACCACGATGTTCTTGCCGAGGTCGTGGATGTCGCCGCGCACGGTGGCGATGAGCACGCTGCCCTGCGCGGCGTCCTCGGTCTCGGGCGGGAGCAGCGGCCCCAGGGCGACCATCGCCTCGCGGAAGATCTCGCCGGCCGGGCCGGGCTCGAGTACGGCGGGGAGGTGTGACCGGCTCGCAGGTGCGACGCTCCCGGAACGGCCACGAGCGCGCTCGGGGTCTGGAGCTGAGAGGACGGCGGCGGCCCGCGAGAACCCCCGCCGCCGCTCGTTCGGGGCCGCGCCGCTAGGCGAGGAGGGTGCGCACCACGCCCAGGCCGCGCGCCGCGTCGGCGCACCAGCCGTCGGCGCCGGTGCGCTCCTTGACCATCTCGTCGACGGCGGCCCCGCCGAGGACGATGGGGAGGTGCGGGTGCCAGGCCACCGACTGCTCCCGCACCAGCTGGATGGTCTCCCGCAGGGCCTCGTAGCCGGACGTGAGCAGGCAGGACAGCCCGAGCACGTCCGGCCGCTCGAGCTCGACCGCCTCGGCGATGCGCTCGGGCGCCACGTTCACGCCGAGGTCGACCATGGTCAGGCCCTCGGCGTCCAGCATCGCGATCACGATGTTCTTGCCGATATCGTGGATGTCCCCGCGCACGGTGGCGATGACCATCTTGCCGCCGCCGGTCTTCTCGCGGGTCTCGGTGAGCCGGGGGATGAGCAGTTCGGTCGCCTCGCGGATGATCTCTCCGGCCATGATGAGCGCCGAGATGTAGTAGGTGCCCTCCTCGTAGAGGTGGCCCACCCGCTCCATGCCCGTGCGGCACTCCTCCACGAGGACGGCCGGGTCCTCGCCCTCGTCCAGGCGCGCGCGGATCTGCGCGAGCGCCTCGCGCTCGTCCATCCGCACGATGAGCTCGTCGAGGGTCTCAGCAGGGGGGCTGCTCACGCGGTCACGCTCCTTCCTTGGCGCCCACGATGCCGACAGTGGTCGTGAAGCTCAGCCGGTCCGCGCGGCCGACGAACCGGCCCCAGCTCTCCGGGCGGTCGTCGAAGTCGTAGAAGAGGTGCTCCAGGATCCAGGCGAGCGTGCCCGGCTGCTCGCCCAGCTGGGCCGCCTCAGACTCCGTGAAGGCGGAAGCGTGCAGGGTGAGGCGCCCGTACTTGAGGTCCGCGCCCGAGGCGCCGGAGAAGAGGTCCTGCAGCGCGGTCGTGGCCAGCTCGGCCTCCACCAGCGGGCGCGCCGGATCGAAGACGAGGTACTCGCTGTGGTAGAAGACCGGCTCCTCGCCGCGCAGGAGGAGCCGTTTGATGCTGATGACGCGGTCGTCCTCCGCGACGGCAAGCTTCTCCGCCACGCGCGGACCGGCCGAGACGATGCGCGCCTCCAGGATGCGCGCCTCCACGTCGGGGCTGGCCAGGTAGCGCGTGAGCTCGTCGAGGTCGAACGTCGCGGCGGCGAGCTGCGGCGGCTTGACGAACGTGCCGCGGCCGTGCTCGGTGACGACCACGTCCTCGCGCACCAGCTCCCCGATGGCGCGGCGCACCGTCATGGGGCTGACGGAGAACGCCGCGCACAGCTCCGCCTCCGACGGCAGGCGGTCGCCGGGCCGGTAGTCGCCGCGCCCGACGCGCTCCCGGATGGCGCGCGCGAGCTGCGCGTAGGGGGGCTCGAACGACTCCCGGTCGATCGGCTTGGGGGCTGTCACCTCGGCGCTCTCCAGGTCGCGCGCCGCCATCCTTTGGGCGGCTGTCGCCGGATTCTATCACCGATGCAGCAACTTCCCTAGACCAGTAGGGAAGTTGCTGCTATGCTGGTTCCGGACTTGCACGGCGCCGCCGTCCGGCGGCGCCGGCGACGGGGGAGCCGCGGCCTCTTGCGGTGGTGCGCGGCTCGTCACGACAGACCAGGGAGGTTCGATGTCAGGCGGACTCAAGGAAGCCGTGATCGAGCTGCGCGAGGACGACGCGCTGCGGATCGCGGACGAAGAACTGCAGGGAGGGACCGACCCGCTCGAGGTCGTCGCGGCTTGCCGTGAGGCGATGGACGTCATCGGCAAGCGTTTCGCCGACGGCCAGGCGTTCATCCCCGAGCTCATCATGGCCGGGGAGATCATGCAGGGCATCACCGCCCGGCTGAAGCCGTATCTCAAGACCGACTCCAGCGGCGAGAAGCTCGGCACCGTGGTGATGTGCACCGTACAGGGCGACATCCACGACATCGGCAAGGACATCGTCGTCACCATGCTGGACATCGCCGGATTCAACGTCGTCGATCTGGGCGTGGACGTACCGGTCGCCAAGGTCGTCGAGACGGTGCGCGAGAGCAAGGCTCAGGTGCTCGGGCTCAGCGGTCTGCTCACGGTCGCCTTCGACTCGATGAAGGCCACCGTGGCCGCCATCGACGAGGCGGGCCTCCACGGTCAGGTCAAGGTCATGCTGGGCGGCGCGCCCGTCACCGACGTGGTGGTCGAGTTCGCCGGCGCGGACGCCTGGGGCAAGGACGCGGTGGCCGCCGTCGAGCTCGCCAAGTCCTGGGTGGGAGGTGCGTCATGACGCTGCCCGACAACTGGAACGAGCTCACTCCCGACGAGCGGCTGCAGGCTCGGCTGGACGCCTGGCAGAACATCCCCATCGAGTTCGCCACCCCTGAGGTCGCCAAGGCTTACCGCGACCGCGTGCAGTTGTACCGTGACGTACTCGACCTCAAGAAGCCGGCGACCGTGCCGATCGCGCCCTGGATCGGCCTCCTGCCGTTCCGCTTCTACGGCCACACCGGCAAGCAGGCCTACTACGACTACGAGATCTTCAAGGAAGACTGGTTCCGGTTCCACGAGGACACCAGGCCCGACGGGCTCGGCCTGACCCTGGGCATCGTGCCGGGCAAGCTCTTCGACATCCTCGACTACCACCTCTACGACTGGCCCGGGCACGGTACGCCCGACGACACCTGCTACCAGTACAGCGAGCAGGAGTGGATGAAGGGCGACGAGTACGCCGCCCTCATCCAGGATCCGGGCACGCTACTGGCAGCGCACCTACCTGCCGCGCGTGTTCGGCGCCATGGAGCCGTTCTCCATGCTGCCGCCGTGGACCGACCTCGTGGAGATCCCCTTCACGGCGCCGTTCTTCGCCGGCTTCTCGGCTCCGCCGGTCAAGCAGATGCTGCAGAAGCTCATGGACGCCGGCGACGCCGCCATGGAGTGGCTGCAGGCGGCCATGGTGGCCGACGGCAGCGTCATGGCGGGCCTGGGCATCCCCCAGACCGCCGGCGGCGCCACCAAGGCCCCCTACGACATCCTCGGCGACACCATGCGCGGCACGCGCGGCCTCATGCTGGACAAGTTCCGCCAGCCGGAGAACGTCAAGGCCGCCATGGAGCGGCTGGTGCCGCAGGCGATCGACTGGGCGGTGCGCTCCAACAACATGACCGGCAACCCGATCGTGTTCATCCCGATCCACAAGGGCGCCGACGGGTTCATGAGCGACGCCGACTTCAAGGAGCTGTACTGGCCGACGTTCAAGGCCGTGCTCCTGGGCCTGATCGAGGAGGGCCTGGTGCCGTGGGTGTTCGTCGAGGGGTCGTACAACGAGCGCCTCGAGGTGATCGCCGACGAGGACATCCCCGCCCACCGCATGATCTGGATGTTCGACGCCACCGACATGGAGCGCGCCAAGGCCATCGTCGGCAAGCGCCAGTGCATCGGCGGCAACGTGCCTGCGGCGCTGTTCGCGATGGGCACACCCGAGGAGATGGACGCCTACGTCAAGGACCTGCTCGGCAAGACGGCCCAGGACGGCGGGTTCATCCTCAGCAGCGGCATCGTGCTCGACGAGGCCGACCCGGCCTCGTACCGCGCGTTCATCGAGGCCGGCCGCAAGTACGGGAAGTGAGCTCGCGGGGTGCGGAGCGGCCCTGAGCGGGCCGTAGAGAAGGTGTCACACGGCGGCGGAGGCCGGAAGGGCCTCCGCCGCCGCTCCGTTCGCGGTTCAGCGGCCAGGTGGTCGCCGCGGCAGTGGCGTCTGCCCACGCCCGGCGGACGAGGCCTGGCAGTGCCTGTTCGTCCACGCCGAACACGATGACGTTGATGGTGAGGACGGCGTCCTGCGCCAGTCCGGCGACGCCGCCGGTCAGCGCGGGCGGCGCCTCCAGGTCGGTCGCGTGGAAGGCGAGGTCGCCGCGGCCGGGCGCGGCCACGGTCCCCTTGATGTGGCCGACCAGCGTGCAACCGGCCGCGGCCAGGGCGGGGAGGAGGGCCCGGAAGAACCCGGCGATCAGGCTCTCGAGCTCGTCGGGGTGGGCCGGCGGGTCGAGGACCACGTCGGCGCGCGCGGCGAACACGGCCGGCAGCGCGGAGTCCGGCACGTGGCTGAGGTGCTCGTGGCCGCCGTGGCCGTGGTCCACACGGCCGCCGGGGCCGTCCTCGTGCGAGTGCCCTCCGGTCACGGCGCCGCCCGCAGGAGGGCGCGCATGCCGGTGCCTTTGGCGGCGGAGACGGCCAGGACGCGGGCGTCGTCACCGGCCAGGTCCCGGACGCTCGCCATCACAGCCTCGAGCGTCTCGGCATCCACCTCGTCGGCCTTGTTGACGGCGACCACGTCGGCGCTCCGGAGCTGCGCCGTCACGAGTGGCTCGACGACCTCGAGGAGCATGGGCCAGCGGGCCGCGTCGACCACGGTGAGCACGCGCAGCGCGTCCAGGTCGTCCACGTGGTCGACGAGGAGGCCGAGGATGTCGCCGGGCGAGGCGAGGCCGGTCGGCTCCAGCAGCACCCAGTCGGGGCTGTAGGTGGCGGTCAGCTTCTCGAGGGTCTGCACCAGGCCGATCTGGAGCGTGCAGCAGATGCAGCCGCCGAAGATCTCCTGCACCGGCAGGCCCTGCTCGCGCACGTACCCGCCGTCGACGCCGACCTCGCCGATCTCGTTCTCGATCACGGCCACACGCGCGCCGGCCTCCGTGAGGGAGCGCGCCACCTCCAGGAGGACGGTGGTCTTGCCCGAGCCGAGGAACCCGGCGATGCAGAGGACGTTCATGCCGGCTGCTCGTCCGGGTGCGCCTTTGCCGAGGCCGGCGACTCCTCGGGCGCGCGGTCGGCGGCCGTGGCGGCGAACAGCTCGGGCCGGAAGCCCCGCCGCGTGAGCTTGTGGCCCGGTGGGGCGACCGCGTGCTTGAAGATCAGCTTCATCATCCTGACCGCGCGCTCCTCACCGTACTCCTCCGCCATCGCCTCGTGCTCGCCGACGAGGTTGTCGCACTCTTGCACATACGCCTTTGCCAGATAGTAGCTGCCGCGCTCCTTCTCCGCCTCCGTGGTGAACGCCTCATTGGAGCCCGGCAGCATCGCGATGAGGTGGTCCACGCGAGGGACGACGAGGGTGGCGCCGCACAGCGACTCGAGCGGCTGGATGATCCCCGCGAACCATGCCCTCGCGAGCAGGGGGTACTCGGCTCGGTGTAGGCTGGGCCGACCCCCCGGTACGAAGGAGTAGAAAGCCATGGAGTTCGAGGACGTCGTCCGCGGTCGCCGCAGCATCCGCGCCTACACCACCGAGCCGGTCCCTCAGGATCTCATCCGCGAGATCCTCGACGAGGCGCGCTGGGCGCCCTCGTCGCGCAACACCCAGGCCTGGAGCATCTGGGTCGTGATGGGCGAGGCCCTCGAGCGCTTCAAGACCGCCTTCAAGGCGGCGCTGGAACGCGAGGAGCCGGAGGCCTCTGGATATCGCAGGGGACCGTGACCGGTGACTGGCCGCAGACGTGCTCGGCGCGCGCGGTGGAGCTCATGAGCCACGCGCGCCGCGACGATGGAGGCGGCCGGCGAGGCCTCGGGCCCGGCCGCCTCGCATGGCGCGCATGGCCGACTGTTTCGGCGCGCCGGCGCTCCTCGTGTTCGGGTTCGAGGCCTGCCTCGCCGACGCGTCGGCCTGCTACGACACCGCCTCCCTGGTACAGAACGTGTGCCTCGCCGCGCACGACAAGGGGCTCGGCACCTGTCAGTCCACGACCCTGGTGAGGTACGCGTCCCTGCTGCGCGAGATGCTGCCCGGCGCCGCGGAGAAGAAGATGGTCGTCGCCGTCACGCTCGGCTACCCCGACGCGGACGCTCCGGCGAATACCTTCGAGCGCTCGCGCGCGCCGCTGGACGAGCTCGTCACCTGGGTCTCCTGACGCTCCGGGCGCAACCGCGCCTGACGGCGTGAGCATCTTCAAGCGCATCACCCCGGAGGACGTCCACCGGCGCCGCTGGCAACTGCTGGCGCTGACGTCGGTGGGCGCCTTCATGTGGCCCCTGGACGGATCCATCGTCAACGTGGCCCTGCCGGTCATGGGTCCCGTGCTGCACCTGAGCTTCACCGCCGCGGTGTGGGTCTCGGCCGCCTTCCTGCTGACCACCGCGGTGCTGCTCATCCCGGCCGGACGCCTCGCCGACCAGCACGGCCTCGTGCGCTTCTACCTGGCCGGCATCGCCGTGTTCACCGTCGCCTCGCTGCTGTGCGCGCTGAGCATGAACGGTCCGTGGCTGATCGCCTCGCGTATCCTCCAGGGGGGCGGAGCCGCGCTCATCGGAGCGACCTCTCCGGCCATCGTGACCTCGGTGTTCCCGGCCAACGAGCGCGGCCGCGCCCTGGGCATCAACGTCATGGCCGTGTACATCGGGCTGACCGTCGGAGGCCCGCTGGGCGGCTTCATCGCCGACTCGATCGGCTGGCGCTGGATCTTCCTCATCAACCTGCCCATCGGGGTCCTGGTACTGGTCTGGGGCTGGTCGATGCTCCCCCGCTCTGAGCGGGCGAGCGCCGCGCCGCGCCTGGACGTGGCCGGCTCGGCGCTGCTCGGGGTGTTCCTCGTCTGTCTGCTCGTACCGCTCACGTTCTCGCCCGAGTGGGGCTGGGCCTCGCCGCGCACCGCCGGCCTGCTCGCCGTCGCGGCGGTCTCGTTCGTCGCCTTCGTGCTCGTGGAGCGGCGCGTCGCTTCGCCCATCCTCGACCTCGACCTCGTGCTCAAGAACCGTCTGTTCGCGGCCGCCAACACCGCGGCGCTGCTCAACTACATGGCCATGCACGGCGTCGGCCTGCTGACGGCCTTCTACCTCCAGCTTGTCCAGGGCCGCTCGGCGTCGCTCACCGGATGGCTCCTGCTCTCGATGCCGCTGCTGATGGCGGCGCTCAGCCCGGTCAGCGGCCGTCTGAGCGACCGTATCGGCTCGCGCGTGCTCGCGACCGGCGGCATGCTGACCATCGCCGCCGGCATGACCCTGCTCGCGTTTCTGCCGGACGATGCGGCACTCTGGTACGTGGTCGCCTGCCTTGGCGTGGTAGGGGTCGGCATGGCCGCGTTCAGCGCCCCGAACGCCTCGGCCATCATGGGCAGTGTGCGCCGCGACCAGCTCAGCCAGGCCAGCGCGTTCCTCGGGACGATGCGTACCACCGGCCAGGCGCTCAGTGTGGCTCTGCTCGGCGGCATCGCGGCCAGCCAGCTGGGCGCCCTCGGCGGGCGCCTGTTGCTCGCGCACGGCGGCGGGGGCGGCCTGGGGGCGCGGGCGGTGGACTCGTTCGCGCAGGGGTACGGCTACGCGATGCTCACCGGCGCCGCGCTGGCCGTCATCGGCGCGCTGGTCTCGCTGACGCGAGGGGCGCACGTGGCCGAGACCTCCGCCCCGGGACACTAGAGGCGGGCGCGTGGCGGGGTGCGTCCCCCGATGAGCGGGCCGGCGGGAGGACGCTGTGCCTCCCGCCGGCCCGTCGTCGTCAGGCCGCGCGCTCTTCGGCCGGAGCGGGCTCCAGCCCCGGACCGCTCGGGGGCACGGCCGGCGGCCCGGCGAGCGGCGCGGCCGGCGCACCCTCGATGCTCAGGTGCGGCAGCCACTCGAGCCAGCTCGGCAGGTACCAGTTCCAGCGGCCGAGCAGCTTCATCGCCGCGGGCACCAGGACGGTGCGGATGAGCGTCGCGTCCAGCAGCACGGCGACGGCCAGGCCGAACCCCATCTGCTGGAACATCACGAGGTCGCCGGCGGCGAAGCCCGCGAACACGGCGACCATGATCAGCGCGGCGCCGGTGATGATGCCGGCGGTGGCGCCGACGCCCTCGGTGACCGCCGCGGTGTTGTCGCCGGTCCTGTCCCAGGCCTCCTTGATGCGGCTCAGCAGGAAGACCTGGTAGTCCATGGAGAGGCCGAACAGCACCGCGAAGAGGAGCAGCGGCACCCACTGCTCCACCACCGGCACCTGCTGGAAGCCCAGCAGGTCAGCGCCCCAGCCCTTGAGCGAGACGAGCGTGACCAGGCCGTAGGCGGCGCCGACGCTCAGCAGGTTCATCAGGATCGCCTTGATCGGGATGACGACCGACCGGAACGCCACCAGGAGCAGGAGGAAGCTCAGGCTGAGGACCAGCGCCACCACCCACGGGAAGTAGCTGTTGACGATGTCGATGTAGTCGAGGTTGCCGGCGGTCTGGCCGGTGACGTAGACGGAGGCCTCCGTGCCGTCGAACGCCTGGGGGATGAGGGTGCTGCGCAGCTCGCGGACCTTGTCCAGGGCGAGGCTGCCCACGGCGTCGCCGTTGACGGGCACCGTGAGCAGCGCGAGGTCGCCGGACTCGGCAGTCTGAATCTGCACCTCACCGAACGCCGGGTCCCCGGCCAGCTCCTGCGTGAGGCGCGTCATCGCCGTCTTGACGGCGGTGGAGGCCGCTTCGCCGTCCACGACGACCTCGACCGGGTTGACCCCACCGGCCGAGAACTGCCCCTCCAGCACCGCGAAGCCCTGCTTGCTCTCGAAGTCGTTGGGGAAGCTGTTCACGCCCGAGACCCCGGTCCTCATGTCGAGGGCCGGGTAGGCGCAGAGCAGCAGGATACCGACCCCGACCACGAGGGCGAGGGCGGGGCGCCTCATCGCCCGGTACGCCATCCGGGCGATCCAGGAGGTGCGGCCGTTGCTGCGGTTGTCGAGGATGCGCCGGCCGAGGTACGGCACCTTGAGGCTGTTGACCCGGTCGCCGAGCAGGCTGAGCACGGCCGGCAGCAGTGTGAGCGCGGCGGCGACCGACATGCTCACCACGAGGATGGCGCCGATGGCGAGGCTGGCGAAGATGTTGGTCGGCACGATCAGCAGACCGAGGAGCGCCAGCACCACCGTGAGGCCGCTGAAGAGCACGGCGCGGCTGGCGGTGCCGCCGGTGACGGCGATGGCCTCTTCCTTGCTCCGGCCGCGCGCCCGCTCCTCGCGGAAGCGCGAGATGATGAACAGCGAGTAGTCGATGCCCGTCGCCAGGCCCATCATGCTCACCATGTTGATGGCGAACACCGAGACGTCGAACGTCTGGCCGACCAGCGCGGTGAGGGCCACCGCCATGGTGATGGCGAGCAGGCTGAGCAGGATGGGCAACCCCGCGGCGACCACCGCGCCGAACACGATGAGCAGGATCACGAGCGCGATCGGCACGCCGATGCCCTCGCCCTTGCGCAGGTCCGACTCCGCGGTGTGGCTGAAGTCGCTGTTGATGCTGGCCGTGCCCGTGACCAGCGTGTCGAAGCCGCCTTGGCCGTCGGCGGCGTGCACGATGTCGTGGACCTTGTCGATGTTCTTCTCGGCCTCGGTGAGGCCTCCGGCCATGACCACGGGGATGATCGCCGTACGGCCGTCGGCGGAGAGGAGCGTCTTGTCGCCGCCGCGGAAGGCGCTCACGGCGCCGTCGACGACGGCCGGTCCGAGCGCGTTGATGTCGCGCTGGACGGCGAGGACGGCCGCGCGGAACGCCGGGTCGGTCGCCGCCACCTCCGTCGAGCGCACGATGACGACCTCGTTCGCCTTCTGCGGTATGCCGAGGCGCTCCTGGAGCAGGTCCCGGCCGACCTGCGAGTCCGGGTCTCCGAGGAAGCTGTACTGCGCCGTCAGGGTCCCCGGGAGCACGAGCGCGATGATCGCGCCGGCGGCGACGAGGGCGGCGCCCCAGAGCCCCAGCGTCAGCCACGGCCGCCTCGCCGACCCGCGCGCGAGCGTGGTGGTCGAGATTCGCATGGTGTCCCTTCCTTGCACGGCTCCGCCGGGAGCGGAAGCCGGAGTAATTCTCTCCTGATAGGGACTGCGTGCCCTCGACCACCCGGCGGGAAACGCCCTCGCGTCGACGGGTCGCACGCCGGGAGGCCGTACGCGGGACGGGCCGGCGAAGGCGCTGCGCCCTCGCCGGCCCGTCCGATCCGCGCCGGCTCTGCCGGCGGCCGAGGTCTCAGGCCCGGATGTTCTTGTATGTGTCGCCACCGAAGCCGAGCACCAGGAACATGATCGGCGCGAAAGAACAGGATCCATAGCCGGCCCCGTGGCCGAAGTTCTCGGCGATGCCCAGGCACACGATGAAGTAGATGATGATATTGACGATGGGGATGAAGAAGAGGATGAGCCACCAGCCCGGGCGGCCGCGATCTTGCAGAGCAGGTAGGTGTTGTAGAACGGGATGATCACGCCCCAGCCCGGCTTGCCGGCTTTGACGTACATCTTCCAGCCGCCGACGATCACGAGCACCCACCAGATCAGGCCGATGATGCCGTTGAAGCCCCCGAAGACCTGGTTGGACCAGCTTTCCGCGAAGATGAAGTGCATGTGCCCTCCTCCTGTCGGCGCTCCGCCGATCGGCGGTCGAGATGTTCCTACCCGCGCCGTACCCATATCGCAACGGGGTCATCGGTCTAGACGCGGCGGCAACCCGGCGAATGCGGGATAGCGGAAGGGCCGGGACTGCAGCGCAGCCCCGGCCCTTCCGGCTGGTCGTCGTGTGGCGTTCGCCTCAGGCGAGCGGAGGCGGCGGAGGCGAGCTCGGCGCCGCCGGAGCCTCGGGGGGCGCGTCGGCGGCCTCCGTCACGGCCGTCTCGGCCGGTGCGGCCTCGGCAGGCGTGACCGGGGGCGTGTACGGCGCGCTCGGCGTGGTGGCCTGAGCCGGCGTGACCGGCGCGGCCGGCGGAGCGGGCGGAGCCGGCGGAGCCGTGTAGCCGCCGGCCTCCGGCGGAGCGGCCACATAGCCGCCACCCGCGGGCATCGGCGGCGCTCCGAACCCCGCGGAGCCGGGAGCGGCGATGCGGTTGAACTGCGCGCTGCCGAACCCGAGCACGAGGAACATGATGGCCGGGAAGATGATGAGCAGAATGGCGAACCCAGTGCCCTGCCCGAAGTTGGCGGCGATGTCCAGGGCGATGAAGACCCAGAGCACGAACGCGCCGATGATGAGCAGCCAGCCGATGAACGGGATCCATGCGAGCAGGCCGGCGCCGAGGAGGGCCCAGAAGAACCACATGGGCCGGTTGGACATCTTGACGACGTTGTACTCGTTGTAGAAGGGGATGATGGCGGCCCACCCGGGCAGTCCCGCCTTGTTGAGGGTCTTCCACAGGCCGATGATCGTGAGCACGGCCCAGGCGATCGCGAACAGCCAGATGACGATCATCGCTCCCGCGAAGAGGCCACCTCCGCCCGTCTCATAGGTGTAGTTGTAGTCCATGTAGCTCCTCCTCGCGTGTGATTGCGACTCCTCAGCGCTCGGCTGCCTGTTCCCCGCGCAGGAGAGACCTCCTGCCTGACTTCAGGTATCGGCGCGCCGGCGCTCGGGCTTCACCCCGGAGTCGGACTCTGCGCCCGCGAGCCTCGAAGAGCGCAGAAGGCGAAGGGCCGGGGCTGCGGTGCAGCCCCGGCCCTGAGCGTGAGGGTGTGTCGCCGCGCCTCAGGCGAGCGGCGGCGGAGGCGGCGGCGCGCTCGGCGCGGCCGGGGCCTCGGGAGCGGCGTCCGCGGCCGCATCCGTGACGGCCGTCTCGGCGCGGCGCGGTCTCTGCAGGCGCCGCCTCGGTCACCGCGGTCTGGGCAGGCGTGACCGGAGGTGTGACCGGCGCGGCCGGCGTGGTGGCCTGGGTCGGCGTCACCGGGGCGGCCGGACCTGCGGCCGGGGCAGCCGGCGTGACCGGTGCGGCCGGCGGAGCGGGCGGCGCCGGCGGGGCCGCGAACGTGCCGGCGGCGGGCGGCGGCGGCGGGACTGCGCCGGCGCCGGCCAGGACCGGCTGCGCACCCTCGGACTCCAGGTACATCGTCGCGATGTAGCAGATGGCGTACGGGCCGACGACGACCTCGAAGACGATGAACAGCAGGCCGCCGATGATGGAGCCGGCGCTCTCGGAAGCTCTGCTCAGGCCGGCGGAGATGAGCATGATGATCAGGCCGACCACCCAGATGGCCACCATGAGCAGGATGAGCGTGCCGAAGGTCTTCCACCATCCTGTGCTCTTGACCATCTCGCGGCTGCGCGTCTGGGCCTCGCCGAACGACATGCCGCGGTCGGCGATGAGCGGCAGCACGTACAACCACAGGATCTCGATCCAGACCAGGGCACAGATCATGACGATGGTGCCGAGGATCGGGATGATGTTGAGCAGGCTGAGTACGATGACGATGCCGGCCATCACCGCGGCGAAGAGGGCGTAGGCCCCGAACTTCTTGAAGCCGCTGAACAGGTCGCCGAACCGGACCGGCCGGCGCTCCCTGGCGGCGCCGATCACCATCTCGAAGATGCCGCCGTAGAAGGTCATCGCCACGACCATGATCACGAAGATGCCGATGATGTAGCCGATGATGGCGAGGAAGATCATCCCCGCGCCGACGCCGCTGATGGAGTCACCGCTCGCGCTGAGCCCGATCCCCACGCCGCCGAGGGCGACACCGAACACGATCGCGAACATGATCCCGGCGATGACCGCGATGATGAGCCCGACGACGAGCGCGGCCAGGATCAGCCACAGCACGTCCTTCTTCCACAGTTCGTAAGCCTTCGAAAAGACTTCACCGACAGACATGGCCTTCTCCTTCTCGCGTCCCCGTCGCCTTCGATGAGGCGCTGTCTTCGGAGTTCCGCGCCCCGTGCGCGCCTCCTGCTGCCGGCTCTATCGGCTCCGGCCCCACGAACCTGTACCTCCTGCGAGATTCGCCCCCTTTCCTACCCTCTCGGGTGCATACTGGACCCCGTGAGGAGACGGCGATACCGAAAGAGGTGGCGAGCGGGATCTACCAGCTGGGCCTCGGAGCGGTGAACGTCCTGTTCGTGGAGGACGATGACGGCGGGCTCTGGCTGGTCGACACCGGGACGGAGCCGGACGCCGGGCGCATCGGCTTCGGGATCAGGGCGCTGGGCCGCGCCCCGCAGGAGCTCCGCGGCGTGGTGGTCACACACCTGCACCCCGACCATACCGGCGGCCTCGCCGCCGTCAAGGCGCACACCGGGGCGGAGGTCTGGATGGGCGCGGCGGACGCGGCGCTGGTGCGCGCAGGGAGGAGGGGCCGGGCGCTGGAGCCGGGGCCCGGCCTCATCGCGCACGCTCGTCGTGCGCGCGATGGGCGACCGCACGCTGCGCGAGCACGAGCCGGTCGCCGTCGAGCACGATGTCCACGACGGCGACCTCCTGCCGCTCGGCGCCACCGCGGTGCACACGCCCGGTCACACCGCGGGTCACCTCGCACTGCTGTTCTCCGCGGGACGGCGGCGTGCTGTTCGCCGGCGACGCCGCCACCAACTTCGTTCGCCTCGGGGTGGGTCCCATCTACGAGGACGTGGATGAGGGTCTGGGCAGCCTGCGCCGGCTCTCGGGGCTCGAGTTCGAGACGGCGCTCTTCGCGCACGGCCGTCCGCTGGGTCCGCGCGCGAGCGAGAGCTTCCGCGCGCGCTTCGGCGTCTGACCGGCGCCCCGGTCCCGCGGGCGGCGCTCACTTTGCCCAAGAATCGCTCGTTGACGCGGGCCGCCGCGCCACGTAGGGTGGTGTCACGCGCCCTGAGAGGGCGCCCGAGGCGAGGGAGGTCTCTCATGGGCATCCGCGGCACCGGGCACGGACTGCGCGCCGTCGTGACGCTGCTCTGCGCGCTGCTGCCGGCGCTGGTCGTCCTCGCCGGCTGCGGCGATACGTCCGGCGGCGGCTCCGCGTCACCCGAGCCATCCGCCACTCCCATGACGCTCAAGGTCATGGAGTTCAACATCGAGTACGGCGGAGACACGGTCGACTTCGACAAGGTCCTCGAGGCGATGAAGAAGGCGCAGCCGGACATCATCGGCCTCGAGGAGGCAGAGACCAGTACCGGGCGCATCGCGAAGGCGACAGGCTACGCGTACTGGAGCAACGCCACGCAGGTCGTCTCCCGCTACCCGCTGCTGGAGCCGCCGGAGGCCGATGGGCAGTATCTCTACGTGCAGGTGCGAGCCCGGCCGCTGCGTGGCCGTCTCGCCAACGTCCACCTGCCCTCAGACGAGCCCGGGCCGCACCTCATCCGCATCGGCAAGCCCGTGGAGAAGGTCGTCGCGACGGAGGAGGCGGTCCGGCTGCCCGTACATCCAGGACCAGCTCGAGGTCCTGCCGCCGCTGGCGAAGCAGGGCATCCCCGTCGTTCCTGCTCGGCGACTTCAACGCACCCTCGTGCCGCGACTACACGGCAGGAGGTCGTGGGCACGCGTGACTACGTCAAGTACGTGGTCGACTGGCCGGTGAGCAAGGCGGTGGAGGCGGCGGGGTTCATCGACTCGTGGCGGGCCGTGTACCCGGACCCGCTGCAGAGCCTCGGGCTCACGTGGTGGGCGGCGCGACCCAGGGTGGACGGCTAGAACCCGGGTCCGAACGCGCCCCAGGACCGTATCGACTTCATCTACTCCCTGGGCCCGGCGAAGGCGACCGCCGCCCAGCTCGCCGGCGAGAAGGGCGGCCCTGAGGTGACGTTCGAGGTCGACCCATGGGGGTCTGACCATCGCGCCGTCATGTCGACCTTCGAGGTCGTGCCCGGGCGCGCTGCCCGTGATGGTCGCGGTCTCGCCGCAGGTGGCGACGGTTGGGGACGCGGTCACGGCGTACTACAGCGCGGACGGGGCGGCGGCGTCGCTCGCGGTCGTCCGCCGGGCGAGACGCCGGCGGACGCCCTCGAGAGCGTCGCCGCTTGCGGCGGGCGGCGAGGCGCACGGGTCGGCCGAGGTGGCGACGCAGTCGCTGGCGCCCGGCGACTACGAGGTGCTGCTGGTGGGCGCGGGCGACGAGGTGCAGGCCCGCGCTCCGCTCTGGATCCAGAAGCCGGGGGCGAAGCCGATCCTCCGGACCGACAGCACTGCCTACGGCTCCGGGGAGCCGATCGTCGTGACCTGGAAGAACGCGCCGGCCAACCGCTGGGACTGGCTCGGCGTCTACAAGACGGACGCGGCGGACCCGAACATCGACTCCTACCTCATCTGGCAGTACACGGGCGGCGCCGGCTCCGGGACGAGCGCCGGCACCGTCGCCGGCACGATGACGATGGACAAGGACACCGTCGAGGGCGAGCCGTGGCCGCTGCCCTCGGGCGACTACGTCCTGTACTACCTGCTCGCCGACGGCTACGAGTGGGTGGCCAAGTCCGAGTTCCGCGTCAAGTAGGCCCCGGGCACGGGGCGTCAGCAGACCACGAGAAGCGGGGGAACCATGAAGGTCCTTATCGTCGGCAGCGGCGGGGTGGGGGAGTCCACGACGGCGATCGCGAAGCGCCGGGACCCGGGCGGCGAGCTCTTCGAGACGATGGTGCTGGCGGACTACGACCTCGCCAGGGCGCAGGCGGCGTCCGCGCGCATGGGCGACGAGAAGCGGTTCCCGGCGGAGCAGGTGGACGCGGCGGACGTCGACGCCGTCGTCGCGCTCTGCGCGAAGCACGACGTCGACGTGCTCTGCAGCTTCCTGCCGGTCGAGTTCAACCCGTACACGCTGCAGGCGGCGCTCAAGGCGCGCGTGCACCACCTGGACGCCTCGACGACGCTGTCCGTGCCGCATCCCACCGACCCGTTCAACCAGGCCAACGTCGTCCTCGGCGAGACCGAGATCGCGCTGAGCGCCGAGTTCGAGAAGATCGGCAAGCTCGGGCTCATGGGCATCGGCGTCGAGCCGGGGATGGCCGACTGGTACTGCCGCTACGCCGCCGACCACTTCTTCGACGAGATCGACGAGATCGGTGTGCGCGACGGCGCCAACCTCGAGATCCCCGGCTTCAAGGGCATCAGCTTCGGCTTCTCCATCTGGATGACGATCGAGGAGTGCACCAACCCCGCGGTCGTGTGGGAGAAGGACCGCGGCTTCTACACCGTGCCGCCGCTCAGCGACCCCGAGCCGTTCTACCTGCCGGAGGGCATCGGCTGGGTGGACGTCGCCCACGTGGAGCACGAAGAAGTCCTGCACGTGGGCTGGTTCCACGAGCTGCTCAAGGGCGTGAAGAAGGCGACCTTCAAGTACGCGCTGGGCGACGAGTTCATCCAGGCGATGGAGGTCTTCAAGTCGGTCAACATGCACTCGCTGAAGCCCGTGAGCGTGCGCGGCAAGGAGGTGCGGCCGCGGGACGTGATCGAGGCGGCCGCGCCCGACCCCAACGAGATCGGCAAGCGGTACGTCGGGCAGTCGTGCGCGGGCACCTGGGTGCGCGGGCCGCAAGGACGGGCGCGAGCGGCGAGGTCTACCTCTACCAGGTGGTGGACAACCAGGAGTGCGTCGCGCTCTTCGGCACGCAGGGCGTGGTGGCGCAGACGGCGTTCCCGGGCGTGATCGCGCTGGAACTGCTCGCGACCGGCAAGCTCGCCGGCTACAAGGGCAACCCGGAGGCCGGCGTGTTCCCGGCGCAGGCGTTCACCTGCGACGACTTCGTCACCATGCAGAAGGAGTACGGGTTCCCCGGCGGCGTGCTCGAGATGGACTCGGAGTACAAGCGGGCGCTCGACCACGCGGGGTTCGTGGCGCCGGTCGGGGAGGCGGGCGCGTGAGCGGCGCGCGGGGGCGGCGCGGACGGCGGCGCGGGCGGCCGGCGGCGCGCTGCCGCCGGTTCGAGGGCAAGGTCGCCCTGGTCACCGGCGGCGCCTCGGGCATCGGGCTGGCGACGGCGAAGCGGCTGCTCGAAGAGGGAGCCGCCGTCGTGATCGCCGATCTGGACGGCGAGGCGGGCGAGGCCGCGGCGGCCGCGCTGCGCGGCCGCGGCCTCGAGCTGCGTCGAGCGCCCCGCGCTGCGACGTGACGCGCGGCGACCAGGTCGAAGGCGCTCGTGGACGCCATGGTCGCACGCCACGAGCGCCTGGACGTGCTCTTCAACAACGCCGGCATCTTCGAGCCCGGCGAGGTCCACGAGGTCGACGAGGAGGCCTGGGACCGCCAGCTCGGCGTCAACCTGCGGGCGGTCTACCTCGTCGCGCACCACGTGGTGCCGGTGATGCTGGCGCAGGGCGGCGGCGCGATCGTCAACAACGCCTCCGTCGCCGCCCTCGTCGGCGACCTCACGCGCGCCGCCGTACTGCGCGAGCAAGGGCGGCGTGGCCCTGCTCACCAAGCAGATGGCGCTCGACTACGCCGCCCGCGGCATCCGCGTCAACGCCATCTGCTGCGGCGAGATCGACACGCCGCTCTTCGTCAAGGAGTCGTACCAGATCGGCATGACGCCCGACTCGTACCGGGAGCTCCTGAACGAGGCGCACCCCATCGGCCGCATCGGCCTGCCCTCCGAGGCGGCCGCGGCGGTCG
This sequence comes from uncultured Thermoleophilia bacterium, assembly GCA_963709635.1. Classification (GTDB taxonomy): domain Bacteria; phylum Actinomycetota; class Thermoleophilia; order UBA2241; family UBA2241; genus CAIXSE01. The sequence continues at coordinate 429 of CAVPXA010000034.1, read as the reverse complement.
CGTTCCTGGCCAGCGACGACGCGAGCTTCGTCACCGGCGTGCTGCTGCCGGTCGACGGCGGCTACGCGGCCCAGTAGGAGGACCGATGCGCGGACTGAACGGCAAGGTGGCCCTCGTCACCGGCGGCTCCTCGGGCCTCGGCGAGGCGATCGTCTACCGCCTCGCGGAGGAGGGCGTGAGCGTCGCCGTCGGCGGCCGGGACGCGGAGCGGGCGCGAGCCGTCGCCGCCCAGGCGGCGGAGCGCTCGCGCGCGGCACGGCCACGAGCAGCGACCACGCGGTCGTGCTGGGCGACGTCTCCGTCGTCGCCGACTGCGACCGCCTCGTCGCCGAGACGATCGAGCGGTTCGGCCGCCTCGACATCCTCGTCAACTCGGCCGGCATCTGGATCGAGAAGCCCACGACGGAGATGAGCGAGGAGGAGTACGAC
>CAVPXA010000033.1:0-206522 GCA_963709635.1 uncultured Thermoleophilia bacterium | reverse complement strand
CCAGGAACCAGTCGTAGGTGCGGCGGATGCCGTCCTCCAGGCCCACCTCGGGCGCCCAGCCGAGGGACTTGATCCGCGTGACGTCCATGAGCTTGCGCGGCGTGCCGTCCGGGCGCGAGTCGTCCCACAGCACCGGGCCCTCGTAGCCGACGACCCTCTGCACGATGTCGGCGAGCTCGCGGATGGTGAGGTCCTCGCCGCAGCCCACGTTGAGCAGGCCGTCCGGGACGTCGGCCGCGTGCACGTGCTGCAGGCAGAACGTGATCGCCCGGCCGACGTCCTCCACGTAGAGGAACTCGCGCCGCGGCTTGCCGGTGCCCCACAGAGCCAGGCCGGTCTCGGGACCGACGGCGCCGGCCTCCAGCGCCACCTTGGCGTCGTGGAACTTGCGGATCATCGCCGGCAGCACGTGGCTCGACTCGAGGTCGAAGTTGTCGCCGGGGCCGTACAGGTTGGTCGGCATCAGCGAGAGGTAGTCGGTGCCGTACTGGCGGTTGAGGCTGCGGCACATCTCGATGCCCGCTATCTTGGCGATGGCGTAGGAGCGGTTGGTCTCCTCCAGCGGGCCCGTGAGCAGGTACTCCTCCTTGAGCGGCTGCGGAGCCTCCCGCGGGTAGATGCACGAGCTGCCGAGGAAGACGACGCGCCGCACCTCGTGGCGGAACGCCTCGCCGATGAGGTTGAGCTCGATGAGCAGGTTCTGCTCGACGAACTCCCAGGGCTGCTCCCAGTTGGCCATGATGCCGCCGACCTTGGCCGCCGCGTCGATCACCGCGTCGGGCCGCTCCTCGTCGAAGAACCGGCGGGTCGCGGCCGGGTCCGTGAGGTCCAGCTCGCGCAGGTCGCGCACGATGATGTCGGTGAACCCCTGCGCCTGCAGGGTGCGGTAGATGGAGCCGCCCACCAGGCCGGTGTGTCCGGCGAGGAAGATGCGGCTGGACGTGCTCACGAGTGCGGTGTTCGGCGCGTCGCTCATCTCGCGGGCTAGTCTACCCGCTGGACGTCTTGTACGGCAGCGGCTATCGCGCGGACGTCAGGCCGGCTGCTCGACGAAGCGCACACCGTCGCTACTACGATGGACCACCTCTCAGACAGCGTTCGCCGTTACCCGCTCAACGATAGCGCTGACGTGGCGGCCGCAACAGGTGGAAGACCGGGGACCCGGGGTGACACTGCCAGACCTTGGCGTGACGCTGCCCAACGCGCGATCCGGGCGACGTCAGCCCGGCAGCGGCACCAGATCGAGGTCCGTCTGCGCGAAGTCGCCGCCGAGGCAGAGCAGAGGCTCGCCGGCGAGCCTGGCCGTGGCGTACGTGAGGCAATCGCCGAAGTTGAGCCCGGCGGGATGCCGTCCCTTGCCGTACTTGCCGATCGCTTGGGCAGCCACCCTCCAGTGCTCGTCACCGAACGCGACAGGCGCACGTCGTACTCTACGAGGAAGCTCCGCAGCGCCGACATCCCCGCTGCACCCATGCGAGCTTGCAGGACGCTCGCAGCCTCGGCCAGCGTGGGCGCACCCACCGAGGAGGGCGCACCAGCGACCAGGCAGGTGTGCAACACGGTCCTCTCGGCCTGCCCGAAGAGAACAGCTGCGATGGCCGACGTGTCGAGGATCATCGGCTCACTCCGGCACGCCGTCGGGGCCGTAGCCGAGGATCTCGTCGTCGGCGTGAGGGTCGTGCGGCGTGCCGCGAAGCTCGTCTGGCACGAGCGGCCATACCTCAGTCTCGAGCCAACGCCAGATCTCCGCAGCCGACGCCGCCCGGGGGGATATGTGTGTTCGGGGGTCGGAGCCTCTTCCGGAGCCTTATCCGGTGCCAGATGTGGTGCCACATCGGGTACCGGATAAGGCTCCGACCCCCAGACGACATACCTCCCCGCGGGCGGCGGAGCGTGCTCAGAGCGCCGGCCGACGCCGGAGCGCAGGGCGGGATGGCGCCGGCGTGGAACGCGGGCCAGGCGCCGCCGTTGGGCGCGTCCGCTGGCTGCGCCGCGCAGCTAGCGGATCGTCACGGTGACGATGCGGCTCCAGGCCTCGGCGTGGGTGCGCGTGCGCGGGAGGTGCGCGCGCAGGTGGTACGTCTCGGCGATCGGCGTGCCGAACTGGCGGCTCTGCCAGGTGCGACCGTCCACCAGGGCGACGGTGCGCTGCAGGCTCACCGGCCGCCAGCTGCCGCCGCGGTCGGTGAAGAGCTCGACCCTCTCCCCCCTCAGCCGCGGCGAGACCGTGCCCGAGAAGCGGAAGACGCTGCCGCGGCGCACAGTGTAGCTCGCCTTGGCGGTGGAGACCTTGGGCACGACCGCCACCTGGGAGACAGGCGCGAGCCTGGTGGTGGAGCCGCCGTACTTGAACGCGAGCAGGTAGTCGTGCGTGAGCTTGGGCTTGAGGTCGAAGCGGACGACGGCGCCCCAGTCGTCGGCGGTCCAGGGGATGGTGCGCAGCGTGGTCCAGGAGCGGCCGGGCACGCGCGTGCGCAGCAGCAGCGAGCCCGGCGCCGCCACGCGGACGGTCGCGGAGAGCACGGAGACGCCGCCGGCGCCGACCCGGCTCTTGCTGAGCGAGACGACGGCCGGCGCGCGGCCGGCGCTGAGCGTGCGGAGGAGCCGGCCGTCCGTGCCCAGCAGGTAGCCGGCGCTCTGGCCGGCGGGCGCGACGGCGCCGGCCAGTCCGTCCAGGCCGGTGGCGCCGGAGACCCAGGCGCCGGCCGAGCTGAAGTAGCCGGCGCCGGCGGAGCCGGCGATGAGCAGCGAGCGCTCCGGCTGGCCGGCCCAGGCCACGGAGCCCCAGGAGCCGGCGCTCAGATCCGGCAGACCGGGCAGCGACGCGAACGCGAGCGCGTCGTCGCTGCCCAGCACGTCGTGCTCGGTGGCCGCGAACAGGTCGGCCTGGCCGTCGCCCCACGCGGGCGTGGCGACGGCGGTGACGCCGGTGACGGGCGCGCCCGCGGCGCCGGCGACGGCCCACGCGGTGGTGCGCACGAGGACGTCGCCCGCGGCGGACCCGGCGACGGCCGTGCCGTCCGCGGTGAGCGCCACGGACGTGAGGTCCGTGGTCACGGGTGATGCCTGCTGCTGCCAGGTGGCGCCGGAGTCGCTGCTGGCGAGGATCATGCCGTCGTCGCCCACGGCGACGCCGCGCTTGCCGTTCAGGGCCACGTCGGTGACGGCCCGGGTGGGCCCGGGCCCGACGTAGGCCGGCGGCGCCCACGTGGCGCCCCAGTCGGAGGTGACCAGCAGCAGGCCGCCCGAGACGAGCACGCCGTGGCCGCCTGTGGCGAAGGCCACGGCGGTGAATGCGGTGCCGCCGTGCCCGCTGGGCACGGTGGTCTTCCAGGTCTGGCCGCCGTCCCGGGAGACGGCGACGTGGCCGTCTCCGGCGAGCGCGAGGCTGAGGGTGCCGACGCAGGTGACGTCGTGGACGGCCCAGGAGGCGCCGGCGGGCGTCGCGACCGGCGCCCACGGTGGCTCGGAGGCGGCGCGCGACGCAGAGGTGGCGCGCGCATCCGAGGCGCTCGGGACGACGAGGCCGGCGACGAGCCCGGCCAGGGCCAGGAGCAGTGCGAACGTCGGGAGGACGTCGCGGCGGGCAGCCGGGAGAACGCCGCGGCGGGCAGCGGGCCGGCGGGTGGCGGGCCGGCGGGTGGCGGAGAGGTGGACGTCGCAGCGGGCGACGGGCCGGCGCATCATGGCGGCGGCGGCTGGGTCGAGCCGCCGGAGGAGCCGCCGCCGCCCGCGGACGTGCCGCCAGACGTGGTGGTGGTCGCGGCGGGCGCGGTGACCGTGGCGGGCGCCGCCGGTTTGGGCTTTGGCTTGAGCGCCTTGCGCGCGTCGGCGACGAGGGACGCGGCGCCGGGGAAGTCCTTGCGCGCCGCCTGCACGGCGAGCGCCAGGCGCAGGGCCTTGCGCCACTCACCGTCGCGCGCGGCCTGCTTGGCGTCCGCAAGACTGGCGCTGAGCTTCTGCCCCGCCTCGACCTTGCCGGTGATCTCGCCGGCCGCGACGGAGGACGGCTCGAGCAGCAGGAGCGCCGCTGCGTAGCGGCCGGCGCGTTCCCACTCCAGATGCGTGAGGGCCTTGCGGCCCTCCGTGGTGAGGTCCTTGGCCAAGGCGTCCGCCGACTGCCGGGCTCCGTCGTCCTCACTCAGCACTGCCCGCAGGTCGGCGGCGGGCACCGAGCGCAGCGCCGTGACGAGCTCCGCGCCGCTCTCGCTCTGGAGCGCCGCGGCGGCGGCGGCGAGTGCAGCCGTGACAGCCTCGAGGCGCGCCTGCGCCTGCTGCTGCCCGCCGGTCTCCACAAGGATCTGCCGGCGGGCGTTCTCGGCCAGCAGCGCCGAGTCGCGGTACGAGATGACGACGAGATCGGCCGCCGCGAGCTCGCTCACGGCGTCGTAGTACCGCCCGTCCTCGAGCGCGGCGACGCCCCGCGAGTAGTGGCGTTCAGCGTTGAGCACGAGCAGAATGAGAAGCACGACGACGATGACGACGGGGACGGCGATGCCCAGGCCGAGCCGGCGACGGCGCGCGGTCGCGATGTCGTGCTGGATCTCGGCCTCGTCAGAGTACCGCCAGCCTTGCGGCAGCTCGGGCCGCGCCGCGGACGGGACGCTGGACTGGGGATCTGTGTGGGCGAGGGACATGCCCCGGTATCGTACTCGCCCCGGGGCGCAGCGAAAAGCGCGCCTCAGCGCGTCACTTCACCTTGAGCGTGCGGCTGTAGGCGCTCTTGCCGGCCGCCAGCGTGCCCGTGGCGGCAGTCGTGCCGTAGAACCGGTACTTGCCCTTCTTGGTGATCTTGAGCCTGACCGAGTACTTGCTGTACGCGCCCGAGTCGGCGTTGGTGGCCCTGTAGCTCTTGTACGGCCTCCACTTGCCGTTCGCGTAGCGCTGGGCCCTGACCGTCACCGTCTTGGCCCCCTTGGGGAACCGGGGCTTCAGCGAGCCGGACACGGTGAACCTCTTGCCCGCCTTGACCGACGCCGGGCAGGCCGGCTTGCCGACCGCGGCCTTGACCTTGACCAGCACGAAGATGCTCGTGGTAGGGCGCCCACTCGGCGGTGCCCTCGTAGGCGAAGCGCCAGTAGGAGGTGCGGCCGGCCGTCCATGACGTAGGTGTAGGCGCCCGAGGAGTACGGCGCCGCCGTGTTGGTGACCGTGCCGGCCAGCAGCCACGGGCCGCGGAGGACGTGGAGTACTCGACCCGGACCTGCTGCTGGTCCACCGGCTGGATGGGGTCCACGGTGGTCTGGAGCACGCCGTTCAGCACCGCCTTGGCTCCCCAGGTGACGCTGGAGCTCTGGGGCGTGACGGTGAGGACGGTCGGCGTGGGCGCGGCGGCGGCGGGCGCTGCCGCGACCGCCGCCGCGAGCGCCAGCGCCGCGGGGACGAGCAGAAGCAGACGCCCGCGGCGGAGATGCGGAGCTGAGAGACGGTGCATGATTCGGACCCTCCTGGGCGCCGGGCACGGCTCGTTGACCGGCGCGGCGACGTTCGTTCACTCAAGCCCGAGTAGTGTACGACCTCCGCGGCCGCTCGGGGAGTGGACGAATGTCAGGGGTCGGGCGGCGTCAGGCCGGTGTCAGCCAGTGAACGTCTGGTTCGCGGCCCTGTCCTCTGCGCGGCGGGCCTGGCCGGAGCCGCCGCCGCCTCCGCGCCGCCGCCGGTCCTTGACCTTGCTGCCGTCTTCCTCGTAGGAGTAGCCGTAGTAGTAGTACGACGAGTGATAGTAGTACCGCTCGCTGCGTCTGTGATGCACGCGCACGATGGTGCCCAGCAACCTCACCGGCAGGCGGTAGAGCTGCTCGGAGGCACTCATGAGCTGCGGCCGCTTGACCACGTCCATGTCAACGAGGAAGACCATGCCGTCGACCTTGGAGGCGATCGTGGACGTGTCACTTGCACCGTGTAGAACCGATGAAGCCCGCCGCGCCCGTCACGAGGACGTTGTCGTTAGTCATGCGACTCCCTCCATATGGCGATCGTCCGCCGGTGCCTACCCCATCCTTCGGCGTGTGACGCTTGAATCCTGAAAGAAGTCCGCAGCGATCAGGTCGATCGATACTGAGTGGCTGCGTCGCCCGGGCCGGACCATGAGGACGGGCCGGGCGAGGCTTCTCAGCCCCACCCGGCCCGTCCGGCCCCGTCTCCGGTCCGGCGCGCCCGCGCCGGACCTCATCGCTGCGTCAGACCCCTCAGACGCCCGGCGCGAACGCCACGAAGAAAGCCGCCAGCGCGACGAGCAGCCCCGTCATCGCGCCCACCGCCAAGGCGGGGTTGCCGGCGCCGGCCTCGTCGTGAAGCTCGCCCGCGGCCCACAGCTCGAGCGCGGTCGCCTCGCTGTAGGGATCGCCCGCCTCCAGATGCTCCCTCGTACCCATCTTCCGTGCCCCTTGCTCGCGTTGGTCGTTGTTCCCTCTCGTGCTCCACTGGACGTATCGTCCGGTGCCTTCTCGAGCAGGAGAGAACGACTGTTTAGGGAGTGATACCCAGCCGGCGCGGGAGTCGAGCGCACCGGCGCCGTTGCATGCCCGCCGGCGGGGCAGCAGCCCGGCCGCTCCCCGTACGTGCAGAGGCCCCGGCGCTCCCGCTCCACACGAGCGCCGGGGCCTCGTCCCGCGGGCGGCAGCCTAGCGGCCGCGCCCGGGAGAACCTCAGATGCCGGGGGCGAACGTGACGAAGAAGGCGCTCAGCCCGACGAGCAGGCCGATCATCGCGACCTGCGCCGCGGCCCTGACCGGCAGATCCCGCTCGTCTCCGAGCACCTCCACACGCTCGTCCACCCGCTCCGCCATCCCCGCTCCCTTCGGGCCGGATCGCCGACCCACGAATCTCATCATCATGATGCCGCAGATGGGCCGGTCTGTGACTGGAACGTTCGTCCATATCGGCTTGCACGCCGAGCACGTGGCGCGCGGCCGGCGGGGCCTCCGCGTCAGCTCAGCGAGCGGAGCGGATCAGGTCCAGGAGCGCGTCGACCAGCTGCCCCTCGGGCAGGGTCTCGACGCGCTCGCCGTGGTCGAAGAGCACGCCCTCGCCGGCGCCGGCGGCGATGCCGTAGTCGGCGTGGCGGGCCTCCTCCGGACCGTTGACCCGGCAGCCCATGACGGCCACGCTGATGACCTCGCCGGCGAGGCCGGGGTCCGCGCCGAGCCGGCGCTCGACCTCCTCGGCGAGGCTCACGATGTCGACCTCGGTGCGCCCGCAGGTGGGGCACGAGATGACGTCCGGGCCGCGCCGCCGCAGGCCCAGCGCGGCCAGGATCTTCCAGGCGACCCTGACCTCCTCGACCGGGTCGCCGGTCAGGCTCACACGGACGGTGTCGCCGACGCCGTCGGCCAGCAGCGCGCCGATGCCGACGGCGCTCTTGATGGTGCCGCTCCAGACCGTGCCGGCCTCCGTGACGCCCACGTGGAGCGGCGCGTCCGTCTGCCGCGCGAGGAGGCGGTACGCGGCGATCGTGTCCGGCACCGATGAGGACTTCACGCTGAGCTTATAGCTCGTGAAGTCCCACTCCTCGAGCCGCTCCGCCCAGCGGAGCGCAGCCTCCACCAGCGCGCCGGGGGCGTCCGTGCCGGCACGCTCCCGCAGGTCGCGCGGGAGCGACCCGGCGTTGACGCCGATGCGGATCGCCACGGGCACGTCCGGCTCTCCGGCCGCCGCAGGCACGCGCGCCGCAGCGGCGGCCTCCACGATCTCGCGCACGTACTTCTCCGCCATCGTACCGGGGTTGATGCGCACGCCCGCCGCCCCGGCGTCGATCGCCGCGAGCGCCAGGCGCCAGTCGTAGTGGATGTCGGCGATGATGGGCACGCGTACACCGTCGCCGGCCTCGGGCCCTGCGCGATCGCCGACTCCCGGGCCGCGCCCAGCGCCGGAGCCTCGCGCACGACGCGCGCGAACGCCGGCGCCTCCTCGGCCGTCGGCAGGCTCACGCGCACGATCTCGCATCCGGCGTCCACCAGCGCGCGCACCTGCGCGAGCGTCGCCTCGGCGTCGCCGGTACGCGTGCACGTCATGGACTGCACGGCCACCGGGGCGCCGCCACCGACGGGCACGGCGCCCACCTGGATGCGCCGCCTACTCCCCATCGCGGCCTCTACTCCCCACCGCGGCCTCCCGGCGGGAACTTCCACGTCGCGACCTCGGCGCCGTACCCTCCCGCCGACCACGCCCAGGTGTGCGCCAGGCCGGCCGCCAGCGACGTCTCCGCCTCCCACCCCAGGACCCACTTGGCGCGGCCGGCGTCGGCGCGCGAGTGACGGATGTCGCCCTCGCGCGCCGGCTCCATGATCCGCTCCAGCTTCTTGCCCGCGCGCTCCTCGACCACCTCGAGGATCTGCAGCAGGTCCGTCTGCCGCCCCGTGCCCACGTTGAGTACCGAGGCGCCCACCAGCGGCCGGTCCGCGGCCGCGAGGATCGCCCGCACGACGTCCTGCACGAACACGAAGTCGCGCGACTGGCGCCCGTCGCCGAAGATCGTGACCGGCTCGCCGGCTGCGGCAGCCGAGAGAAACAGGCTGATGACGCCGGAGTACGCCGACCCCGGGTCCTGCCGCGGGCCGTAGACGTTGAAGAACCGCAGGCAGACGGCGGCGAGCTGGCCGGCGTCGGCGGCGTCGGCGCACACGGCCTCCGACGCCAGCTTGGCGCCGGCGTAGGGGCTCAGCGGACGCGGCGGCGTGGTCTCGGCGATAGGCAGGACCGCGGCGTCGCCGTACACGGAGCAGCTCGAGGCGAGCACGAACCTGCCGGCGCCCGCCTCCACGGCCTGGCGCACGGCATTGACGGTGCCCCCGTGGGTGACGCTGTCGCAGCCCACGGGGTCCTCCACCGACTGCGCGACGGACGGGACGGCTGCGAGGTGGATCACCGTGTCGCAGCCGTCCGACGCGTCGCGCATCCGCACCTCGTCGCGCACGTCGCCCTCGATCACCTGGAGCCCGGCGCCTCCCTCAGCCGCCAGCGCCCAGGCGGCGTCGAGATTCTCGTCCTTGCCGGTGCTGAAGTCGTCGAGCACGCGCACGTCGCGCCCGCTCGCAAGCAGCGCGTCGACCACGTGCGACCCGATGAACCCGGCTCCGCCGGTGACGAGGGTGAGTCCGTCCATGCGCCCATCCTACGGCACGGGAGCGGGGGTCGGGGCACGAGGCAGTCGGTGGTTCGCAGAGACGGGAGGCAGGTGGCTCACAGAGGCTGTCCGCGATACGCCAAAGCGTATGCCGACCCAGTCTCACGCAGGGTCCGCCGCGAGCGAGGCGTCGCGGCGTCCGGCGGGGGATCAGCCGCCGAAGAGGCGCTTGACGTCGTTGTACGTGAGGAAGATGAACAGCAGCACGAGCAGCACGGTCCCGAACGCCACCATCTTCTCGAACACGCGCGAGTCGATGCGCCGGCCACGCACACGCTCCACCACGTTCATGAGGATGTGCCCGCCGTCGAACGGCAGGATCGGCAGCAGGTTGATCAGCCCGAGGTTGAAGCTGAGGAACGCGAGAAGGATGGGGTACCAGTCCTGCTCCACCGCCTGGTGGCTCACGTTGATGATGCCGACCGGGCCGGCCGCTCCGTCGGGCCCGGTCGCGCTGATCTTGCCGCTGAACAGCCACCAGAAGCCGGTGAACGTGCCGACCACGACGTCCTTGAAGCCGATCGCGCCGAGCTTGACCGTCTCAATGGGGCCGGGTCTGTCTCTCGTCACCCCGGCCTGCACCCCCATGTAGCCGCTCTGCGGGTCCTCGGGGTTCGTCACCAGCGAGACCTCGACGGTACGCTCCGGACCGCCGGCCTTCGGCTCGTAGGTGAGCGTGATGGTCTCGTTGGGATGAGCGCGGAAGTAGGCCGACGCCGCCTCCCAGGTGGTCCAGGTGGCGCCGTCGGCGCCGGTGATCGTGTCGCCGGCCACGAGGCCCGCCTTGGCCGCCGGCATCCCCTCGACGACCTCCTCCAGCGTGAGCGACGCCGTCGGCACGCCGGCGATGCCGACGAAGAGGACCATGATCACAGCCGCCGCCAGGAAGTTCATGAACGGCCCGGCGAAGATGGTGATGTTGCGCTTCCAGACCGCCTGCTTGTAGTAGACGGGGTCGCCGGGGCCGTCCGGCGCGAGGCGCTCGGCGCGGTACGCCTCGAGCACGCGCTTGAGCTCGCCCAGGCGCTCGACCTGCGGATCGGCGTCGGTGGCGCCGTCGATGTGCTCGCCGCGGATGCGCGCGTCAAGCTCCTTGAGCCCCTCGTCCACCTCGGCGACCGTGTAGGTGCGGCCCAGCGCGCCGTCTTCGGCGTCCAGGACGATCTCGAGAGCGACGCCGTCGCCGACCGGCTCCTCCGGGATCATGCCGCTGATCTTGCAGAAGCCCCCCAGCGGGATGATGCCGATGCCGTACTCCGTCTCTCCCCACGTGCGGCGCAGCGCCGCCGGCGGGAACCCCACGTAGAACTTCTCGACGCGCATGCCGAACGCCTTGGCGGCGATGAAGTGGCCGAACTCGTGCACGGTGATGAGCAGAGCGAGCCCGAGGATGGGGACGAGCCACGTCCACTGCCCGAGGACGATGGCCGCGAGCACGGCGCCGCCGAGCAGCAGCGACCACGGGCTCAGCGTGCGCGGCTCCTTGCGCGGCTGCGCCGCGGCCGCCGGCTGCGCGTCGGCCCTCCGGCCGCGCGACCATCCGGCCGCGCGTCAGATGCGCCAAGGCGGGGATCGTCGGGGTTCTGCCGGGAGTGATCGTCGCTCATGTGCACCTACCATACCCGCTCGAGGTTACGCTCAGATTAACGCCTGAGAACGCGCATCGGTTCGGATGGACCTGGAGCCCGCGTGCCGGAGGGCGTCTCGCGCCGCGACTGCCGCCGGGGGCGGCCGTGGCCGTCAGGCGCACGCTGCCGTGGCCGTCAGGCGCGCGCCGCCATGACCTCCGTCGCCACCCGCCGCGCCTCGGCGTCGCACGCGTACACCTCGTCGAGCGACGCGACGCTGGTGGCGCCGAGCCGGTCGAGGCTCGCCTCGACGACCTCGGCGATGCCCGGGAACGTGAGCCGGCGCTCCAGAAACGCCGCCACAGCGACCTCGTTGGCGGCGTTGAGGACGATCGGGCCGGCGATGGTGCGTGGTCCCTCGCCGGCCTCCGCCGCGGCGCGCTCGGCCAGCATCGCCCGCGTCCCCCACTCGCGCGCGAGCGCCAGGCAGCGGAACGTCTCCGTGTCGGGCGCGGAGAAGGCGATCGCCGTCGAGAAGAGGTCCAGCCGGCCGACCTGCGGCAGCTCCGGCCGCTCGGGGTACGCCAGCGCCCACCCGATCGGCGTGCGCATGTCGGGCACGCCGAGGTGCGCGAGGATCGCGCCGTCCGTGAACCGCGCCATGCTGTGCACCGTGCTCTTCGGGTCGAGCACCACGGTGATGCGCTCGTAGGGCACGCCGAAGAGGTAGTGCGCCTCGATGAGCTCGAGGCCCTTGTTCATCAGCGTGGCCGAGTCGATCGTGATCTTGGGGCCCATCGACCAGTTGGGATGGGCGAGCGCCTCGTCCGGCGTGACGGCTTCAAGTCCAGCAGCGCTCCGGCCACGGAACGGGCCGCCGGAGCCGGTCAGCAGCAGTTCTTCGAGCGCGCGCGGCGGGCCGGCGCTCACGACGTCGGCGCCGGCCTCTCCCCCGCTCCCGGCAGGGGCGCCGGCCGAGATGCACTGGAAGAGCGCGCTGTGCTCGCTGTCCACCGGCAGGATGAGCGCGCCGCGCCGGCGGGCGAGGTCGAGCACGAACGGCCCGCCGGCCACCATGCTCTCCTTGTTGGCGAGCGCGAGCGTCGCGCCGGCCTCCAGCGTGGCGATGGTGGCGCGCAGCCCGGCCGCGCCGACGACGCCGTTGAGGACGACCAGCGGCGCGCCCTCGGCGGCCGCGCGCTCGGCGGCGCCGGCGATGAGCTCGCCGATGCCGGCTTCGCCGGCGTGCACGGCGAGCTCGGGCGCGAGCGCCGCCGCCTCGCGCCGCCGCGTCCGCGTCGTGCAGGCACACCTCGCGCACTGCGTGCGCGCGCGCCTGCTCGACCACCCCGGCGGCCCCACGGCCCGCCGCCAGCCCGACGAGGCGCAGCCCCGGCACCGCCGGCAGCACCTCGAGCGCCTGGCGGCCGATGGACCCGGTCGAGCCCAGGATGAGCAGATGGCGTGTGGGGGCGGCTTCAGTCACGGGCGCAAGGGTACCACGGGGCTGCCTCGCGCCCGAGCAGGTCCCGGCCTCCTCCATTGACGCGGGCCCGTCAGGCGTGGGTCTCCGCAGGCGTGCAGCCGCAGCCGCCTGATCCGCAGGTCGCGATCTCCACAGCACGACGAGGGCCGCGACGAACGCCGCCACTAGCAGCAGGTTGCGCGCGGCCACCACTATGATGGCCGTACGCTCCAGGTGCATCAGACCCATGTACATGCCGGGGTGCAAGACCTGGGTGAGAACCATGGCGGCGAAGACGATGGCGGCCGGCACCCGGAACGCCGGCCGTCTGGCGACCAGCGCAAGCGCGACCACCGGCAGGACCCAGATGAGGTGCTGTGGCGAGAGCACCTTGTTGCCGCACATCGCCGCGAGCAGCAACGCGAGCACGGCCACCGGTATCGCCTCTGAGTCCGCGCGGAGTACGTCGCGAGCCCGCCAGATCACGACGTACGCAACGATGATCAGCCCCAGAACGGCGATCGGGGCCAGGCTGTTCGCGACCTGCGCGCCCGTCGCAAGGATGCTCATGGAGCCACCCGGCGGCACGACCACGGTCACGCTCCCCGGCTGCAGGATGTCGCGCAGGAGGAAGGGGCTCGCCGCGACACTCTCGATCTGCAGGCCTCGAGCGGTCTGGCCACCGACGAGGCTCGACCAGAGGCGTCCGGGGTCGCGAGCCACGAAGGGGATGAACGGGACCGCCGCCCCGGCCGCCGCGGCAAGTGCGGCCCACCACGACCGACCGTCGGCGCCGGGCAAGCACCAGCACCAGCGGCAGCAGGACGATGGGCATGAGCTTGAGACTGAACCCGAGGCCCACCAGCAGCCCGGCAAGCGCCCAGCGCCGGTACACCAGGCAGAGCACACTCAGCGCGATCACGAGGGCGACGCTACCGTCGAAGCGGTTCAGCCCGATCATGCCGGTCGCGACCACGGCGGCCGCAAACGCAGCGGCCGCCGCCAGCGACCGGCCCAGCGTGCCCCACAACCTCAGAGCGACCCAGGTCGTCACGAGCGCGGTCAGCGCGAACACCGCCAGCATCTCGATCCTGAACTCGAGCGAATAGGGGGCGAGTGTCGAGGAGTGAGGCGGGATCAGCAGGGGGATCAGCGTAAGCGGCGGATACTCGAACTGGAACTGCGCATACGGCCATGATCCCTGGCGGATCCACTCGGCGATCAGCGCATAGCGAGCCACATCGGTCGACGTCACCCCCCACGAGACGGGCCCGATACGGCTGACCAGAGACACCACGAGAGCCCAGGCCATGGCCTGCAGGGCGACGAGCCGCCACGAAGAGCAGCCCGAGCTCCTGGCGGGTGAGCAGCCGAGGCGACATCTCGCCCGGAGGACCGACGGAGCCGGAGCGACTCGCGTCATGAGGGCTGTCGGTCATGGGGCCTGCCGGGCTCGCGGCAGCCGCTCCAGCACGTCGCTCGTGCTCTCGTCCGGAGGCTTGCGGGAGATGACGTACGCGGGACGCACCACCACGATCGGATAGCCGAGCCAGTCGCCGGCCGCCGCGAGAGTCCTCTTCGCTCAGGCCGGCCGGCGCGAGCACACGCGCAACGACCGTCGGCACCAGCCGATGCCGCCGATAGTAGTCGATCGTGGTCTGGACAGGTCGGCGGTCTCGAGGTCCGGCCCGGCCCAGTACGTGTTCGATGCGATCGCGCCGTCCCAGTACAGGTAGTACCCGCTCCCCTCGAAGAACACGAGGAGCTTGTCCGCCGGCGTGGTGTGCGCCTTGAGGTCGCCGGCGAAACCATCCATCTGCAGGCGACGTCCGGGCGTGACCTTGATGCCCCACCACGGCCCCGAGTCGAAGCGACTGGTGAGCTGGGCGTACGGGACGTCCCGCGACTGATACTGGAAGTTGAAGCTCACGGTGACGGCGGCGATCGCCACGAGCGCCGCCAGGGCCAGCCAGGGCGTCCTGTCCTTCGTCACGGCCTCCAGCGACCAGGCAAGGAACAGCCCGCCGACGATCATCGCCGGCGCGAGGCCGACGGCGGAGCTCACATAGCCGGCCGCGCTCGTGTAGGCGGTCATGGCGCCTGTGATGATGGCCGGAGCCCAGATCCAGATGAGCAGCTTGGCACCGGCCTCTCGCTTCTCGCGAGGGATGAAGAGGTAGAGGTAGGGCGTCAGGAAGGCGTAGATCTGGACGAACCCGGACGCCTGCAGCAAGGGTCGCTGGCCGGCCACCCACAGCGCCAGGGGAACCGCCGCGAGCAGCGCCCTGCCGAGGCGAGGCCAGCGGCGGTACACCAGATAGACCACCAGCGCGGCGACGACGAGGTACGGCTGCGACGTGACGAAGTTCCAGAATCCCCTGGTAACGCTCAGGGCTTTGGAGGCGCCGCCCAACTGGTGGATCACCCGGGCGCCCGCCATGGTGTAGCTCCAGCTCCGCAGGATGCTCTCCGGCCCGAAGCTGAGCATCACCAGCGCGAGCGGCAGCAGGACCACCAGCCCACCGGCCACCCAGGCGCTCAGGGCCCGCCACGCCGCTGGCCCGGTCGGCGGGCCTTCGGGGTCGGGCGGAGGCAGCAGAGTCCCCTCCGCGAGCAGGGCCACGGCCCGACGGCCGAGCGCGAACGCCAGGAAGACCGCGTAGAACGGGACGATGAAGAGCAGGGGCGGATACGCCGCGACGGCGACGCCGAGCGCGGCACCCGAGGCGAACGCGTACCGCCTCCCCTTCTCGAGCACGACGACCCAGGCTCCGAGCGCGGCAGCGATGGTGAGAAAGGCAAGAGCGATGGTGTTGTAGCTCAGCTGGGGCGTCGCCCACGGGATGTGGGTCACGAACACCGTCGACGCCAGGGCCGCCAGCTCCCAGCGCACCAGGCGGCGGAGCAGCAGAAAGACCACGACCGCCGCGAAGAGCATCATCAGCAGGTAGAGGTGCCGCATGTAGAGCACGTAGCCCGTGATGTCGTAGTCACGCACGAGCGCGAAGAGCTTGACGAAGGGATACATGACAAACCCGGAGACCTGCGCCAGGTTCTCCTCCTGCACGAACGGCCTGTCGCCCAGCGCCCAGCGCCAGGGCACGAGGATGTAGAAGCTCTCGTCGCGCAGGTCCATGCCGATGAAGAGGCGCCGCCAGGTGAGCGCGACGATGGTGGCACGGCGGCGACGGCCGCCACGCCGAACAAGACCGGCGCCACTCCGTGGCGCCGCCGCGGTGCTACGCTCTCTGTCGACGGAGTCGCGATGCCTGCCCCCTCATGGTCCGCCGGCGTCGATCCGAAGCCGAGCCTTGGCGCAGAGTACCAGAATCGGTCTCCAATGGCCGCGCATCTCCCCTCGCTGGCCCTGGCCTCGCCGGCCAGAACGAGGTGAGCCCGGGCCTTCCATGCGGCTGGGCGCGCGCGATGGTACCCTTCGCTGGTGGCATGCGCGTCTAACACAGGGTTGTTCGCACAGAAGCCGTTCCCACGTGGTGACCTGGAGCACACCGTCGCCACCGCTCCCGTGGACTGGTCCGACCTCCGCGGCAAGCGTGTCCTCCTCACCGGCGGGACGGGCTTCGTCGGCTCGTGGCTGGTGGCGGCCCTGCTGTGGGCGGACACCGAGCGCAAACTCGGCGTCCGTATCACCCTGCTCACCCGCGACCCTGCGACGCTCGCTCATCGACTTCCGTCCTTGACTCACGACCCCCGGGTCACGCTGCTCACCGGAGACGTGAAGACGTTCACGACGCGCGACGAGCACGACCTGCTGATTCACGCGGCGGCACACGCACCCGCGAGCAATTCGGCTGCCGACCAATCGGCCCGTGGGCAGGCGGATGTGCTCGCGACGCGCAATGTCCTCAAGGTCTCAGCCGCGTGCGGCGCGCGGCGCGTCCTCTTCACCAGCTCGGGCGCGGTCTACGGACCGCAGCCCCTGGATGTGGACCGCGTCACCGAGGACGCCTTCGATCCCGGCGCCGGCGAGGCGCCGCAGGCGTCGGCCTACGGCGAGGCCAAGCGTGTCTCGGAGGTCCTGCTGCAGGAGTTCGCCACGCGCACGGGCAGGACTTGCCTCATCGCGCGCTGCTTCGCCTTCGTCGGGCCCGGACTGCCGCTCACTGCCGGCTACGCTGTCGGGGACTTCCTCGGCGACGCGCTGCGAGGCCAGGCAGTCCGCGTTGCCGGCGACGGGACTCCCCTGCGCTCCTACCTCCACGCCGCGGATCTGGCAGCCTGGCTTCTGACCATCCTGATGCGCGGCCGGTCTTGCGTGCCCTACAACGTAGGGTCGGACGCCGCCGTCAGCGTGGGTTCGCTCGCCGCTCGCGTGGCGGCGCTCGTCGATCCTCCGCTCCCGGTACTGATCGGCGAGACGCCGGTCCCCGGAGCATCGCCCGCACGCTACGTACCCTCGATCGATCGCGCGCATAAGGAATTGGGGCTCACGGCCAGCATAGGTCTTGACGATGCACTGCGCAGGACCTGGGAGTGGCTGGGAGCGTGCGGGAGCGAACGTGACTGACATCAGGGTATCCGACTACGTCGTGGGCTTCCTCGCTGAGCGCGGAGTCTCCGCCGTCTACCTCGTCGCCGGCGGCGGCATCATGTACCTCCTGGACTCCCTTGCGGCGAGCCCTGATGTGCGCTACGTCTGCAACCGGCACGAGCAGGCCTGCGCCATCAGCGCCGAGGGTCATGCAAGGGTCACCAACCGGCCCGGCGTCTGCTTCGCCACCACCGGGCCCGGAGCCACCAACGCGGCCTCGGGCATCCTCGGCGCCTGGACAGACTCCGTTCCCCTGCTGGTCGTCTCCGGGCAGGTGAAGCGCGAGCTCATGGCGGACTTCGCATGCCTGCGGCAGAAGGGTCCGCAGGAGGGTGACATCCTCCGCACGGTCGGCCCCATCACCAAGTACGCGTGCTCGGTCGCCGATCCCGTGGACATCCGCCGCGCTCTCGAGCGCGCCTGGCACGAGTGCACGGAGGGTCGTCCGGGGCCGGCGTGGGTCGAGATCCCTCTCGATGTCCAGGGTGCACTTGTGGACCCGGCATCACTGGCCGCGTGGGAGCCGCCGGCACAGACGGGATCATCACCGGCGCTCTCCCGCGCCATCACCGAGGCGGCTGCGGCCCTACGGAGCGCGCGCCGGCCGCTGGTGGTGGGCGGCGCCGGCGTGCGGCTCTCCGGCGCCGAACACGCCTTCCGGCAGTTCATCAACGCCTTCGGGCTGCCCGCCGTCGTGCCCGACTCCGGCAAGGACCTTCTGGGTGAGGGTCACGCCCTGGATGCCGGCGTCTTCGGACCGGCCGCGCAGCGGCGAGGCAACTTCGCCGTCCAGAACGCCGATTGTCTGCTCGTCCTCGGGGCGAGCCTCTGCGCCAAGAAGACCGGGTTCGCCTACGACGACTTCGCCCGCGGCGCCGTCAAGATCGTCGTCGACATCGATGCCCGACAGCTGGAGCACCAGGTCGTGCGTCCCGACATCGCGGTCAACGCAGACGTGGGGGACTTCCTCCGCCGCGTGACCCGATCTCTGGCGCCGGACCCTCCGGCTCCAGACGAACGCTGGCTGGACGCCATCGAAGGGTGGCGCGCCGCCTACCCGCCGGTCGGACGCGAGCGCTACGCACCCGCCCCGTTTGTCGACGCGTATGCCTTCATCGATGCGCTCTCGGAGGCCGCGGACGCGAACGACGTGCTGGTGACGGGCAACGGTCTCGACAGCGTGGCGTACGTGCAGGCGTTCCGCATGAAGGAGGGCCAGCGCTCGGTGCTGAACTCAAACTGGGGAGCGATGGGCTGGGACCTCCCCTCGCGGTCGGGGCGTGCGTGGGCAGCGGGAGACGCACAGTCTGCATCACGGGGGATGGCAGCATCCAGATGAACCTTCAGGAGCTCGGACGATCAGCCACTATGATCTCCCCGTCACCGTGTTCGTCCTCAACAACGCGGGGTATGCGACGATCAGAGCGACTCAGCGGGGGCTGTTCAACGGACGGCTCGTCGGCCTCGGGCGTCGACACTGGTGTGGACAACCCCGACTTCGCGACGCTCGCCGCAGCCTTCGGGGTCGGCTACTCCCGACATCGAGGACAACACGGACATGCGCAAGATGGTGGCGCTCGCGCTCGACCGGCCCGCAGCCACACTTCTGCGAGGTCATGATCTCTCCCGACCAGGAGATCCAGCCCCGTTCCGCTGCCTCTCGACTCCCCGACGGGACCCTCGTCTCGCGACCGCTGGAGGACATGACGCCGCTGCTCCCCAGAGACGAACTCGAGCGCGCGATGCATCTCTTCGACGACCCCATCCCGGGGCACGCATGAACCGGCCACAGCCGCTCGACGTTCACAACGACCGCAGACGCCTCGATCCGCGAGGCCGTCGTGTGCATCGACCGCAGCCGGTGGATCGGTCTCGCACTCATCGTGGATGAGGCAGGCAGGCTGTCCAACACCATCAGTGACGGCGACGTGCGACGAGGCATCCTCGGCGGTATCAGTCTGGATGCGCCCGTCACCGCGCTCCTGCCGATCAAGGCGACCACGCCGCACCCGACTCCGACGACGGCGCCGGCCACAGCCGATCCGGCCGAGCTTCTGCGCATCATGCAGGAGAACCAGGTGCGATCGACCCGCTGGTCGACGGGGAGGGCCGGGTCGTCGACGTGGTCACGCTTCAGGAACTGCTCCCGCAGCCGGCCACGCCGATCCAAGCCGTGATCATGGCCGGTGGCTTCGGCAAGCGTCTGCTGCCGCTACACCGAGAACCTGCCCAAGCCCATGCTCCACGTCGATGGCCGCCCCCTGCTCGAGCGCATCGTCGAGCGGCTGCGCGACTCGGGGGTGCGCCAGATCAACGTCACTACCCACTTCAAGCCCGAGAAGATCGTCGAGCACTTCGGCGACGGCCAGGCATTCGGCGTGGACATCTCGTATGTGAACGAGGATCTGCCGCTCGGCACGGGCGGCGCGCTGGGCCTCTCCCGACGCCGCAGGAGACGACGCTGGTGATCAACGGCGACGTCCTCACACAGGTCGACTTCCGCACGATGCTCATGTACCACCGACACCACGAGGCCGACATGACCGTCGCCGTCAGCCAGTACGGCATCGTCGTCCCCTACGGGGTGGTCGAGTGCGAGGGTCCGCGCATCTGCAGGCTCAAGGAGAAGCCACAGCATCAACATGCTCGTCAATGCCGGCATCTACCTGCTTGAGCCGTCCGTGTACGAGTACGTGCGCAACGGCGAACCGCTCCAGATGACCGATCTCATCACGCGACTGGTCGACGCGGGCCGCTCCGTCATCAGCTTTCCGATCTTCGAACAGTGGATCGATATTGGGCAGCACGACGACTACGCGCGCGCCCAGACGTCACTGCCGCAGGAGGAGGAAGCGCAGTGATGCCTCTCCTCGAGATCGCCGGCCGACACGTCGGCCCGGACGACACCGCCGCTCGTCATCGCCGAGATCGGCATCAACCACGAGGGCGACTTCGACAAGGCGCGTGCGGATGGTCGACGACGCCGCCGCGGCCGGCTGCGAGTGCGTGAAGTTCCAGTCCCACGTCGTCGACGACGAGATGATCCCGAACGACGTGGTGCCCGGCAACGCCACGGAGAGCATCTGGGACATCATGGCGCGCTGCGCGCTCACCGAGGACGAGGAGCGCGAGCTCAAGGACGTACGTCGAGCCCAAGGGCATGATCTACCTGTGCACGCCGTTCTCGCGCGCCGCGGCCGTCCGCCTGGAGGACATGGGCGTCGCCGGCCTACAAGATCGGCTCGGGCGAGTGCAACAACTACCCGCTGGTCGAGCACATCGCCGCGTTCGGCAAGCCGGTGATCCTCAGTACCGGCATGAACGACCTCGCCTCCATCGCGCCGGCCGTCGAGATCCTGCGGGCCAGCCGGCGTCCCGTTCGCGCTGCTGCACTGCACGTCGATGTACCCGACGCCCTACGACAAGGTGCGCCTGGGCGCGCTGGCCGAGCTGGCCGCGCGTTCCCGGACGCCGTGCTCGGCCTGAGCGACCACTCGCTCGGCATCTACACCTGCCTCGGCGCCGTCGCCCTGGGCGCCTGCATCCTCGAGAAGCACTTCACTTCGGACAAGACCTGGCCGGGCCCCGACATGCCGATCTCTATCGACCCGGGCGAGCTCGCCGACCTCGTCGGCGGCCGCGGCCGTCCACGCCGCCCTCGGCGGCTCCAAGACGATCCTCCCCGAGGAGCAGCCGACCATCGACTTCGCCTACGCCTGCGTGGTCACGATCGCGACATCGCCGCGCGGGCGAACGGTTCACCGGAGAACATCTGGGTCAAGCGCCCCGGGACCGGCGAGATCAAGGCGGCGCACTACGAGCGCGTGCTCGGCCGGCGCCGCGGCGAGAGACCTGCAGAAGGACACGCAGATCACCTGGTTCGACGTGACGGGCGTGGAGGCACCGGCGTGACGGCGCGGCGCACCGTCGCCGTCTTCACCGGCAACCGGGCGGAATACGGCCTTCAGTTCCCCATCCTGCGAGCCATCGACGTCCATCCAGGTCTCGAGTATCGGCTCATCGCCGGGGGCGCGCACCTCGACGAGGACTTCGGCGCGACGCTGGACGAGATCGACGACGACGGGTTCAAGGTGCACGCGCAGGTGGATGTGGCGCGGACACAGACACGGTGGCGGACCGCCCAGCCATCGGCGCGGCATCCTGAGCGTCTGCGCCGACGCTGGCGCGGCTCCACCCGGACTGGCTGGTGGTCTACGGCGACCGCTACGAGAGTTTCGCCGCCCTGGTGGCGGCCCGCCAGATGGGGATACCCACGGCGCACGTCGAGGGCGGCGACTACACCGACGGCGGCGCCTGGATGACTCGGTCCGCCACGCGATGACCAAACTTGCGCACCTGCACTTCACGACCAATGCCGACGCGACGGAGAGGGTCCTCGCGGCTCGGTGAGGAGCCCTGGCGCGTGCACACCGTCGGCCTGCCGTCTCTCGACCTCGTCGCCTGGCCGGGGACTTCGCCGCGCCGCGACGAGTTCTGGCAGGGAGCTCGGCCTGACCACGGAGCGGCCCATCCACCTGTTCTGCCAGCACTCGGTGGCGACGGAGGCCGACGCGCCGTGACGCAACTCCGGCCCTCACTCGAGGCGCTGCGCCGCCTGGCCGGCGACGGCCACCAGATCATCATCGACCTACCCCGAACAACGACGCCGGCGGCCGCCGCATGGTCGCGGAGATGAGGTCTGCGCGAGGGGCCCGGGCTTCGTCGTCGTCAAGAGCCTCGGCCGGCGGCGCTTCCTCGGCGTGCTCGACGTCATCGGCCACCACGCCCGCGGCGCGTTCGCGGGCAACTCCTCCGCCGGCATCAAGGAGACGCCCGCCTTCCGCTGCCCGGGGGTCAACATCGGCCCCCGGCAGCACGGGCGTCTGCGCGGCGACAACGTCCTCGACGTCGCCCTACGACGCCGCGGCGCCATCGAGGCCGCCGCTCGCCGGTGCGTCGACGACGAGGAGTTCCGCGCCGCCTGCGCGCCGGCCGCGATTCCTACGGCTCCGGCGACGCCGGTCCGCGCATCGCCGAGGTGCTCTCTGCCGTGACCCTTGGACGCGCGAGTGCTGCAGAAGCGGCTCACCTACTGACATGAAGGCTCGCAGACCAGCCAAGACTTATACACGCGAACGTACACCGCTCGAGACGGTCATCCCTCTGAAGACCCCCTATTCGGTGGAGATCGACGTGTGCAGCACCTGCAACTTCAAGTGTTCGTTCTGCTTCCAGGCCGACAGACGGAGGTCGGCGGTCGGGTATCACGCTGGGGCGCATGGAGATGCCGCTCTTCTCGAAGATCGTCGGCGACCTGCGCCTTCCCCGACAGGGTCCAGAAGGCAGGCTCTTCGAGTTCGGCGAGCCTCTGCTGCACCCGCTGCTGCCGGAGATGGTCCGCGACCGTCAACACGGCGGCGTCACCAACCACGTCGAGTGCGCGACCAACGGCATCCTGCTCGCCGAGAAGCTCAACCTGGAGCTCGTCGACGCCAGCCTGTCGCAGGTCAACATCTCCGTGAGCAGCATCACCGAGGAGCGGTACCGCGAGGTCTCGGGTGTGAAGGTCGACCTCGCGCGCTTCACCGCCACCCTCGGCACCTGCTCGGCACAAGGGCGACCTGCACATCTACGTCAAGCTCGCGGACGACGGCTCCCTGTCCGAAACCGACGAGCAGGAGTTCTACCGGCTCTTCGGCGACTGCTGCGACGACATCTTCATCGAGCGTGTCTCGCCCATCTGGCGCGACACGGACGTCAACGAGGGCAGGAGGCGGCGCTCGGTACCTACGGCCAGCCGCTCACGTACAAGGACATATACCTTTTCATCTTCACGCGCATGGTCATCAACCCGGACGGCGTCGTCGTCGCCTGCTGTGTGGACTGGAAGCGGCACTACGTCATCGGGGACCTCACACAGGACTCTGCCGCCGACGTCTGGAACGGGCCGGCGCTGCGCGACTGCGGGTCAGGCATCTGCGGCGCGAGCGCGAAGACATCGAGCTGTGCCGGGGCTGCACGGCTCTCATGAGCTGCACGATCGACGATGTGGACGCGCACGCCGAGGCCATCCTGGGGAGGATGCGCAAGAGCAGGGAGACCCGCATAATCGAGACCGCACCAACCGCACCAACCTCACCAGGGCCATCCCGCTCGCCACCCCGCTGGTGGTCCACGTCGACACCTGCAACGTGTGCAACTTCCGCTGCCGCTTCTGCACCACCGGCGACCACGAGCTCCTCGCGCGTCACAACCGGCCCAAGGGCTACATCAGCTACGGACTCTTCTGCAAGATCGTCGACGACCTGGGCGACTTTGACGACAGGTCAAGGAGCTCATCTTCCACAAGAACGGCGAGCCGCTGCTGCACGAGCGCCTCGTGGACATGCTTCGCTACGCCAAGGACAAGGGCGTCGCGCGGAAGTACACGCTCGTCACCGACGGGTCGCTGCTCACTCCTCGTCTCGCGCGTGAGATAATGGACGTCGGACCCACGTACCTGCAGATCTCGCTGGAGGCGGTCTCCGACGTGGGCTACCTCGAGGTCTCCCGCGCCAAAGTCGACTACGACAAGATCGTCGGTGAGCGTCGCCTACCTGTGGGCGCACAAGCATCCGGACACGACGATGAACGTCAAGACATGGACTCGGGGTCGGCGACGAGGAGAAGCACAAGTTCCACGACAACTCGAGGAATGTGCGACTCCCGTGGAATGGAGCTCCCCATCAGCTACACGCAGCCGGAGGTCAAGGACACTTCGCTCGGTATAATGAAGGGCACCACGCACGACATGTACGAATCGACGTACAAGGAGGTATGTACCCTGCCCTTCTACACGATGAACATCAACTTCAACGGCAACGTGTCCGCCTCCAGCTTCGACTGGCGTCACGGCCTGATTATGGGCAACGCCAACGACGAGAGCCTTCGGAGTATCTGGGAAGGCCGCGAGTACACTGCTTCCGCGTCATGCAGCTGAGCAAGCGGCGCAACGAGCACCCGCTCTGTACCGGCTGCGAGGCGGTCTACAACCTCATCGACACCATCGACAACGACGCCGATGACCTGCTAGCCCTTCCCAGCGGACTGCCCGTGACCGCACTCGACGACGTCCTGCGCCTCTGCCCGGCCTCGGACGAGCAGCAACGGCGGATGCTCGAGGACCGCTACTGCCTTGCGCGCACCGGGGGACCTCACCGGCGCCATAGTCTTCGGGACGGGGCTCCTCGGCGCCGCCCTCGCGGCGGAGCATGACGGCGCAGGACCTCGGCCAGTCCCGTGGATCGACAACGACCCGGAGCGGTGGACGCGACCATCGCGGGCCTGAAGGTCGTACAGCCCGCCGACGCTCCGTCCCGAGCAGGCCGGTCATCGTCATTAGAAGTCCGTCAAGGACATCGTCGCGGGGCTTCGCGCGAGTGGCCGTGCGGCTCCGGCCTCGATCCCGCACTACGTGCTGCCCGTCCTCTTTCCCTGCCGCGATTCCCCCGCGGGCGATCCACCAGCTCGTCGGCCGAACGGCGTGCGCCGCCGGCGTCCTCGCAGATCCCCACGCGGTGTTCGAGAGGCTGGCCGACGTAGGAGTCGCGCGCCCTCTACGTCCGCCTGCTGCGTTTTCGTCTCACGCTGGATCCTGCGGACCCTGCCGGACCCAACCCCTGGTGTCAATACTTCCCGGATGGGCTCTGGTGCCGGACCCGAAGGAGGTGTACGTCGACGTCGGGGCCTGCACCGGCGACACGCTCGCCGACTTCCTCACGTGGACCGAGGGGGAGTTCGAGCGCTACTACGCCTACGAGCCCGATCCTGACAACCTCACCGAATTGCGACGCTCGGTCGACCTCCTCCGCGACCCCAGGGTCCGTCGTCAGGCCGTGCGCAGCGGGCGACCGCCGGGGCACTCTCCCGTTCGCCGCCGGTCGGGGCGGTGAGTCTCGAGTGGCCGAGGCCGGAGCCCTGGAGGTCGAGATGATCACCCTCGACGACGACCTCGCCGGTGAACTCGTCGCCACCGTCAAGGTCGACGTCGAGGGCTTCGAGCGGGCCACACTCGCGGGCGCCCAGCGGCTCATCGCGACCGCCGGCCCCAGGTTGGCCCTATCGGTCTATCACTCGCCCCAAGACCTGTGGGAATTGCCGGCTTGGGTGGCCACGATGCGCGACGACTACGCCTTCCGCCTCCGGCACCACACTCCGGAGGTGTACGACACCGTGCTGTACTGCGATAGGAAGCGAGCGTCGTGAGCCCCGGATTCCCACCGCGGACCTGCGAGGTCTGCGGCTCGTCCGACAGGCGCGCGGTGTTCACGCAGCGTTTCGCCGGCGACCTGACCGGATCCTCCTCTCGGGCTACGACGTGGTCGTGTGCGGTCGCTGCGGCTTCGGGTACGCCGACGGCATCCCGACACAGGGGGAGTTCGACGCGTACTACGCTCGGATGTCCAAGTACGAGCACGCCCGGGAGGGCGGGCGGGAGGGCGCGTTCGCCGACCAGCGCTTCCCGGCGGCCGCCGCCTTCATCGGCGCGGCGGTCCCGCTTGTACACGCGCGCGTCTTGGATGTCGGCTGCTCCAACGGAGGTCTCTTGCATGCCTTGGCCGAAGCCGGGTTTGACGACCTCCTCGGCCTCGACCCCTCGCCCGCCTCCGCTCGCGCCGCGCAGCGTCTCTACGGCCTGCGCGTCCTCACCGGAACGCTCTCGGCGCCACCGCCAGAGGCCGGTCCGGCCGAACTCGTGCTGCTCAGCGCCGTGCTCGAGCACATTCGCGACCTCAGGGACGCGCTCTGGCACGTGCGCGGCCTGCTTGCACCGCAGGGCCGGGTGTACGTCGAGGTTCCGGACGTCAAGAGATTCGGCTCGACTCCGGATGCGCCGTTCCAGGAGTTCAGCGTCGAACACGTCAACTACTTCTCGCGGCGGTCGCTGCGCAATCTGATGGCGGGGGCCGGCTTCGAGGAGGTGCAGTCGACCACGATAACGACCATCCAGGGAGAGCACTCGACCGCAGACGTGATCATGGCCGTGTTCACCCCGTCGGACGGCCTCGCGATCCGGTCGCAGCCCGACCATGAGACAGGCCCCGCCCTCGAGGCCTACGTTGCCTCCTCCGCCGTCATTGAGCGCAGCATCCACGCCGCCCTCGACCCCGTCGTGGCGAACGGGCGGCCCATCGTCGTCTGGGGAGTCGGCACGCACACCCAGCGACTGCTGGCGGAGAGTCCACTCGGCCGCGCGCGGATCGCGGCGTTCGTCGACTCGAACCCCAGGTACCAGGGCGGGGAGCTTCATGGAGCCCCGGTGGTCGGTCCAGAGGCGCTGGCGGGACGCGACGAGCCCATCCTGATCTCGAGTCGCTTCTACCAAACCGAGATCGAGCGACAGATTCGCCGCGACCTCGGCCTCACCAACGAGATCATCCTGCTCTACGACGTGTAGCATGAGAATGGCCCCGGCACGAAGCCCCGGCCGCCGCCCTGAGAACGCGGCGACCGCTCACGGCATCGGCGGCAGCTCCCGGCTGGCCAGCACGGACTCCGGCGTTCCGGACGTCCCTCGAAGTTGATGCGCTCCCGCTCCACCACCAGCGGTCGCCGGTGCACCTGGGTGTGGATGGAGCCTATGTACTCGCCCAGGATCCCGATGAAGAACAGCTGCACCGCGCCGAAGAAGTAGATGCCGACGAGCGCGGGAGCCAGGCCCAGCGTGATGTCGCTCCAGAACAGCAGCTTGGCGACGAGGTAGAGCGAACGCGATACCAGGCTGAGCAGAGACAGGGCGAACCCGGACATGGTGGCGATGCGCAGCGGGACCTTGGAGTGGTTGGTGATTCCAAGCATGGCGTTGTCGTACAGGTGTACAGGTTGTTCTTGGTCTTGCCCTTGGTGCGAACGGGCTGCACGTAGGGGATCTCGGCCCGCGCGAACCCGAAGTCGCACACCAGACCCCTGAAATATGGATACTGCTCGTTGGTGCTCCGGAACGCTCCACTACCTGACGATCGTAGAGCCCGAACCCGGTGAAATTCTGGACGAGCTCCACGTCGGACGACAGCCGCCCCATGAGCCAGTAGTAGAACTTCCGCATCCGGAACATGAGCCAGGACTCCTCACTGCCCTCCTTGATCCCGACGACGACCTTGTAGCCCTCCCGCCATTTCGCGATGAACCGCGGGATCATCTCGGGAGGATCCTGGAGGTCGGCCACGCAGCCGATGACCGCGTCCCCCCCGCCTGCAGGAACCCATGGTACGGCGAGCGGATGTGGCCGAAGTTGCGTGTGTTGACGATCACCTTTACGCGTCGTCCTCGGCGGCCAGATCACGAGGATCGCCACCGTCGGTCCTCCGACGCGTTGTCGATGAAGAGGTGCTCGTAGTCGCAGTCCTGCACGGCGCCATGACGTCGCGCACCTGTCGTAGACCTCGCGAACGTTGGCCTCCTCGTTGTAGCACGGCGTGAGTATGGTGACGAGAGTCACGCTGGTCCTTTCTGCGGGTGGCACTCTTCCTGCCGCTCCGTCGCCTCGCTGAAGGCGGCGCCGAGCGGGAGTGCCCACCGCCGAAGCTGAAGAACTTGTGCGCCAGGTAGCTGCACCCCACCATCGACCACCGTGAACAGAGGCCCTGCGTCACGTAGATGCTGAACGGCAGCACGTGCAGCAGGATCGGCAGGCACGATGAGGCTGACGCACAGCGTCCCCACGTACACGAGCGAGAAACGCGGCAGCTCATGCCAGATCCTCCCCCTGCTGCGGAACACGAAGATGCGGTAGCCGAAATACGCGTTCAGCACCGCGGGGAACCACGCCAGCACAAGAATCACGAGGTAATAGAGGTAGTCGTGCAGCAGGTACTGGAGCAGAGCCCAGATGAGATAGCCGAACAGAGTGTTCCAGCCCCCTACGATGAGGTACAGGATCTGCTCCCTGCGGGAGCGGCAGACGCGGACGATGCCCCCGACAGCGGGCCAATAGCTCAAGTCCTCCATGAAGGCGGCGAGGCGTCCCGGCGTCTCCGCGGGCTCCTGCACCTTGGGTGCGTCCGGCACGGCGCTCACCTCGCCTCGCAGGCGCGGAGCATCTGCTCGCCCATGTACGCGGAGCATCTCGTCGGTGAGCCCGGGATACACGCCGATCCACAAGGCGTCGTTCATGATCGCGTCGGTGACGGCGCAGCTCGCCGGCGACGCGGTAGCCCGGCGCCCTGCGTCACCGCCTCCATCCGGTCGCGCATGCCGTCGAAGCAGGGCTGCCGCACCATGTTGCCGGCGAAGAGCATCCGGTCTGGATGCCGGCCTCCTCGAGACGCGCGACGATGCCGTCGCGCGTCAGGCCGGCGGCCTTGGCCTCCTCGGTCACCGTGAGCAGGAGGCCGAACCAGCTCGGCTCGCTGTCCGGCGTGGCCTGCTGCGGCCGCAGGAGGTGCGCGTACCGGCGCGAGCAGGCCGGTCGAGCGTCGTCGTGGTGCTCGCGCCGCAGCCGCGTGAACTCGGGGAGGCGGCGCGAGCTGGGCGCAGCCGACCGCCGCCTGCATCTCCGTCGCCTTGAGGTTGTAGCCGAACTCGGAGAAGACGTACTTGTGGTCGTAGCCGAAGGGCAGCGTCCCGAACTGCTGCGCGAACCGGCGACCGCAGTGGTCGTCCTCGCCGCTGCGGCAGACGCAGTCGCGGCCCCAGTCGCGCAGGGACGCGAGCGATGCTGCGCGAGTTCGTCGTCGTCGCGTGTACACCGCGCCGCCCTCGCCCATGGTGATGTGGTGCGGCGGATAGAAGCTCGACGTGCGCGACGTGGCCGAACGCGCCCGTCGGCCGGCCGGCGTAGCGGGACCCGAGCGCGTCGCAGTTGTCCTCGACGAGCCAGAGGCCGTGCCGCTCGCAGACCAGCCGCACGGCATCCACGTCGAACGGGTTGCCCGAGCGTGTGCGCGAGGAAGACGGCTCGGGTGCGCGGTCCGACTCGCCGCCGCCAGCGCAGCTCGACGTCGACGTTCGCGGTGTCCGTCGCGTCACGTCGACGAAGACCGGCACGGCGCCGAACTGGACGATCGGGCGCGACCGTGGTCGGGAACCCGGCGGCCACGGTGACGCACCTCGTCGCCGCGCCGCACGCGCCGGTCGCCCAGCCGCTCGGACGTCGAGCGCCGTGAAGGCGAGCAGGTTGGCCGACGACCCCGAGTTCACGAGCAGCGCAGTGTCGCAGCCCGAGGTACGCCGCCAGCTCGCGCTCGAACCGCTCCGCGTACCGGCCGTGCGTGAGCCAGAAGTCGAGAGACGAGTCCACCAGCAGCTCTCGAGCTCCTCCGGTGCCGAACACGCGCCCGCCGTAGGGCACGCGGCTCTGCCCGGGCACGAAGGGCTCAGCTCGAGCCCCAGGTGGCCGTCGTAGTACTCGCCGACGAGCTCGCGGATCTGCGCGCGCAGCTCGTCGGCGTCCGCTGCGCCGGTCATCGTCTCCGGCTGCCTCCATGCGCCCGCCGCCGGCCGCCGCGGCCGCGGCGATGTAGCGCGTCGATGTCCTCCTGCACGAGGCGCGAGCCGCGGCCCGCCGATCGCCGTGAGAACCGCTTGTACCACGCGGCGGTGCGCCGCGACGGCCTCGTGCGACTCCCACACCGGACGCCCAGCCGAGCTCCGCGCTCGCCTTGCCAGCTGTCCAGCGTCGCAGGCGCAGCGCCTCGTGCGGCTGCTCGGCCACGCCGGGCGCCGGCCGCCCACTCGCCGCGTCCCCCACTCCTCGATGAACCGCTCGACGACCCACCGCACGACGAGACACGGACGTCGCTCGGCGGACGGGCCGAAGTTCCAGGCGCCCTCGACTGCGTCCGCACCGGTCATCGAGCGGCCACCAGCGCCGCAGCAGGCTAGGTAGCCCGAGCAGCGGCTCGAGCACGTGCTGCCACGGGCGCACCGCGTCCGGGATTGCGCACCTCGACGGGCTCGCCGGCGGACAGCGCGCGCACGCAGTCGGGCACGATGCGGTCCGCGCCCCAGTCTCCGCCGCCGATGACGTTGCCGGCGCGGGCCGTGGCCACCGCGCGACTCGCGCGGCGCGCAGAAGAAGCTCGCGCCGATACGCCGCCGCCGACGAGCTCCGCGCAGGCCTTGCTCGCGCTGTAGGGGTCGCGGCCGCCCAGGGCGTCGTCCTCGCACGAACGCGCCGGCCGTCGTCGCGGTTGCGGTAGCACTTGTCGCTGGTCACGACCACGACCGGCCCGCACGCCGTCGAGCACTGCCGGACCGCTTCGAGAAGGTTGACCGTGCCCATGACGTTGGTCTCGAAGGTCGTCTCGCGGCTCGGAGGTAGCTCTCGCGCACGATCGGCTGCGCAGCGAGGTGGAACACGACCTCCGGCCGCGCGCGCCGAGCAGCTCGCGCTCCAAGCCGCTCCGGGTCGCGCACGTCGGCGACGATCGTGACGGACCGCCGCCGCCAGGCCCGAGCGCACTCGAAGAGGCTCGGCTCGGTAGGCGGCTCGAGCGCGTACCCGGTCACCTCGGCGCCCAGCGTCGAGCAGCCAGAGCGTGAGCCACGAGCCCTTGAACCCGGTGTGGCCGGTGACGAAGACGCGCCGGCCGGCGTACGCGCCCGCCGAACATCACCAGCTCTTCCAGGGCGCGCCGCCGCTCTCCCACAGCTGCCTCGAGCGTCCGCTTGTCACGCAGCGTGTCCATCGGCTGCCAGAAGCCGCGCGTGCCGGTAGGCGGCGAGCTGGCCGTCGCGCGGCCAGACCCTCGAGCGGTTCGCGCTCCCAGAGCGTGCTCGTCGCCGGCGATGTACTCCAGCACCTCCGGCTCCAGCACGAAGAACCCGCCGTTCATCCAGCCGCCGTCGCCCTCGGGCTTCTCGACGAAGTCCTGCACGCACGTGCCGTCCTCGTCGAGTCGCAGCGCGCCGAAGCGGCCCGGCGGCTGGACGGCCGTCACCGTCGCCAGCCGGCCCTGCTCCTCGTGGAAGCGCAGCAGAGCGGCGAGGTCGACGTCGGCCACGCCGTCTCCGTAGGTCATCATGAACGTGCTCGTCCGCGACGTACGGGGCCACCCGCTTGAGGCGCCCGCCCGTCTGCGTCGCCGGCGCCGGTGTCCACCAGCGTCACCCGCCAAGGCTCCACCTTGTTCTCGTGGACCTCCATGCACTGCCCCTGCAGGTCGAACGTCACATCCGAGTTGTGGAGGAAGTAGTTGGCGAAGTACTCCTTCACCACGTAGCCCTTGTAGCCGAGGCAGACCACGAAGTCGGTGAACCCCTGCTCGCCGTAGATCTTCATGATGTGCCACAGGATCGGGTGCTCCCCGATCTCGGCCATCGGCTTCGGTCTGACCTGGGTCTCCTCCGACAGGCGCGTGCCCAGGCCGCCGGCGAGGATGACGACCTTCATGCGACCTCCACTGGTCTCGGCTCCTGTGTCTGTATCGGCACGCGCGCGCGCTTCCGTAGCCCGAACGGGCAACTGTGGAGAGATTCTACGCCGGGAGGCGCGTGACCCTAGGACGCCGACGGCGGTCCGCCAGACCGGTGTCAGAACCCGAGCACGAGCGTCAGCACGAAGTACGCCGACACCGACGCGAAGATCAGCGCGTCGAACCGGTCGAGCACGCCGCCGTGGCCGGGGATGCCGCGGCCGGAGTCCTTGATCTGCACGTCGCGCTTCACGAGGCTCTCGAAGAGGTCGCCGAGCGGGCCGGCCACGGCGATCACGGCGCCGAGGATGAGCGAGTCGGCCGGCGCCGAGCGGCGTGTAGAGGCCGATGAAGACGACCAGCAGCACGGTGCTGATGGCGCCGCCGGCGAACCCCTCCCAGGTCTTCTTGGGGGAGAGCACCGGCGCCATCGGCGTGCTGCCGAAGAACCTGCCGGTGAAGTACGCCATCGTGTCGCCGGCCCAGGTGCCGAACATGACCGTGAGCAGGGTCAGCCCGTCCGACGTCCAGCGGCCGCATGCATGCAGGACGGCGCTGAACCCGAGTCCGATGTAGAGCATGCCGAGCAGCGTGACGGCCATGCGCACGGTCACGCCCGGCTTGGGGCCGGCCAGCAGGCCGAGCAGCGCCGTGAACAGCACGCCGGCGCAGATGGCGCCGAACACGGCGACGGGACTGAAGAACCACGCCATGCTGACCATGAGCGCCACGCCCAGGAATCCGGCCAGGGGCAGCGGACGGTACTTCTTCGTGAGCCGGTAGAACTCGTTGAGGCCGAGCAGGGCGAGCGATCGCCATGAGCGCGAAGAAGATGAGGCCGCCGTGGACGACCACGACGACGCCGAGCACGGCCGAGCACGACGCCGGTGATGATGCGCGTCGTCACGAGGCGCCGCCCTGCGCGGCGCCGGGCGACGCCTGCGTCTCCGGCGCGGCCGCGCGGCGGCCGCCGAAGCGGCGCTGGCGGCCGGCGTAGTCGGCCAGCGCCGCGTCCAGCTCCTCAGGCCCGAAGTCGGGCCAGTAGCGGTCGCTGAAGTACAGCTCCGAGTAGGCGCACTGCCAGAGCAGGAAGTTGCTGATGCGGAGCTCCCCCGAGGTCCGGATCAGCAGCTCGGGGTCGTGCATCTCGGGCGCGTAGAGGTGACGCCGGAGGTCGTCGTCCGAGAACTCCGGCTCGCCGCCCGGTGCGACGACGTCGCCCTCGAAGGCGGAGGCGGCGTACTCGGCGGCGAGGCCCTGCGCCGCGTCCAGCAGCTCGCGGCGCCCGCCGTAGCTGAAGGCGATGTAGAGCGTCATCCTGGTGTTGCCCGCGGTCAGCGCCTCGGCCTCCTCGATGCGGCGGACCAGCTCGTCCGGAGCCCCCTCACGACGCCCGACGAAGCGCACGCGCGCCCCTCGCTCGTGCATGTCGGGCACCTGCGAATCTATCATCTCGACGAACAGCTGCATCAGCGCCTCGACCTCGTCCCGGGGCCGGTTCCAGTTCTCGGTGCTGAAGGAGTAGACCGTGACCTCCTCGATGCCGAGGTCGAGCGCGTGCTCGAGCACGCGGCGCAGGGCCTTGGCGCCCGCCCGGTGCCCGGCGGCCACGGGCAGGCCCCTGCCCTGCGCCCAGCGGCCGTTGCCGTCCATGATGATCGCGAGGTAGCGGCAGGTGGCGCCGCCGGCCGCAGGCTCCGCGGCGCCGCCCGACTTGCGCAGGCGCCAGCCCGCCAGCCACGTACGCAGCGAAGCCATGGAGGTGGATGCTCGAGGCGGGCGCCGGCGCGGCCGGCTCAGACCTCGAGGATCTCGGCTTCCTTGTGCTTGAGGAGCTCGTCGATCTGGTGGACGTGCTCGTCCGTGTACTTCTGGAGCTCCTTCTCGGCGCGCACCTCGGCGTCCTCGCCGACCTCGCCCTCGTGGACGAGCTCCTTGAGGTCCTTCATGCAGTCGCGGCGCACGTTGCGCACGGCGACCTTGCCGTCCTCGGCGAGCCGGTGCACCAGCTTCACGAGGTCGCGGCGGCGCTCCTCGGTGAGCGCCGGGATCGGCAGCCGGATGACCTTGCCGTCGCTGCTGGGGTTGAGGCCCAGGTCGCTCTCCATGATGGCCTTCTCGATGCTCTTCATGGCCGTCGTGTCGAACGGCTGGATGGTCAGCAGTCGCGACTCGGGCGTGGCGATGTTGGCCATCTGCTTGAGCGGCGTCGAGGTGCCGTAGTAGTCGACGTGGATGCGGTCGAGCAGACCGACGCTGGCGCGACCGCTGCGCACGGTGTTGAACTCGACCCTGACGGCCTCGACCGCCTTGCTCATGCGATGCTTGGCGTCGGCGAGCAGCTCTTTCTCCACCGGTCCTCCCTTTGCCGGGGTCAACTGGCGGCGGGCGTGTGCACCACGGTGCCCACACGCTCGCCGGAAAGCACACGCACGATGTTGTCGCCGGTCATCTTGAACACATGGATCGGCATGTGGTTGTCCATGCAGAGACTGAGCGCGGTGGTGTCCATGACCTTGAGGCCGCGCTCGATCGCCTGCAGGTGGGTGATCTCGGGGATGAACTCCGCCGAGGGGTCCTTCTCGGGGTCGGCGCTGTAGACGCCGTCGAACGTGCGCTTGGCCATGAGGATGGCCTCGCACTCGAGCTCCAGGGCGCGCAGCGCGGCGGCGGAGTCGGTGCTGAAGTACGGGTTGCCGGTGCCGGCCGCGCAGATGACGACGCGCCCCTTCTCCAGGTGGCGGATGGCCCGCCGGCGGATGTACGGCTCGCAGACCTCGCGGATCTCGATGGCGCTCATCACCCGCGTGTCGACGCCCTCGTCCTCGAGGGCGTCCTGGAGGGCGAGGGCGTTCTGCACGGTCGCCATCATGCCGATGTAGTCGCCGGTGGCGCGGTCCATGCCGCCGGCGGCGGCGGCCATCCCGCGAAAGATGTTGCCGCCGCCGACGACGATGGCGATGTCGACGTCGAGGGCGCGGGCGGTCCTGAGCGTCCCGGCGATCGACTTCGTCGTCGCCGGGTCGATCGCCCGCGCCTCGCTGCCCAGGGCCTGGCCGCTGAGCTTGAGAAGGACGCGGTGGAAGGCGTGAGTGCCTGGCTCGCCTTCCATGCGGGTCAGCCCGCTACCGTCGTCTCGCCGAGCTGGAAGCGCACGAAGCGGCGCACCTCGACGTTCTCGCCGATGACGCCGACGAGGTCGGTGCGGACCTGCTCGATGGTGCGGTCCGGGTCCTTGACGAACGCCTGCTCCATGAGACAGGTCTCGCCGAAGAACTTCTCGAGCTTGCCGGTGATGATCTTCTCGACCACGTTCTCCGGCTTGCCCTTGATCTGGTCGGACTCGGCGTAGATGGCCTTCTCGCGCGCGATGACGTCCTCGGGCACCTCGTCGCGAGTGACCCAGATGGGGGCCGACGCGGCGACCTGCATGGCGAGGTCGTGGGTGAACTCCTTGAACGGCTCGCTGCGCGAGACGAAGTCGGTCTCGACGCCGACCTCGACGAGCACGCCGATCTTGCCGCCGGCGTGGATGTACGAGTCCACGGCGCCGTCCTTGGTCGCGCGGGCGCTCTTCTTCTGCGCAGTCGCGAGGCCCTGCTTGCGCAGCTCGTCCATCGCCTTCTCGAGGTCGCCGGCGGTCGCCGTCAGCGCCTTCTTGCAGTCCATCATGCCGGCTCCGCTCTTCTCGCGGAGCTCCTTTACCAGTGCAGCGGTGATCTCAGCCACAGCACGATCCTTTCGTAGGGTCGGCGTTGTTCGTCGAACGTGAGGGTGTTCAGTCGGCCGGCTTGTCGGCCTCGGCCTTGGGCTCGTCGGCCTTCTTCTCGGCCTTGGGCTCGGCCTTGGCCTCGGCCTTCTTGGCGCGGCTTCTCGGCGGGCTTCGCCTCGACGTGCTTGGCGGCCGGCTTCTTGGCCGGCTTCTCCGCGGCGGCCTCCGGCGCAGCCTTCTCCGCCTTGGCCTCCGCCTTGGGCTCGTCGGCCTTCTCGGCCTTGGCTGCCGGCTTCGGCCTTCGGCTCGGCCTTGGCGGCCGGCTTGGCCTCCGCCTTCGGCTCGGCCTTGGCGGCCGGCTTGGCCTCCGCCTTCGGCTCGGGCTTGGCGGCCGGCTTCTCGGCCGGCTTCTCGGCGGCCGGCTTCTCGGCCGGCTTCTTCGCGGCCGGCTTGGCCTCGACGACCGGAGCCTCAGCCTCGGCCTTGGCCTTCTCGGCGTCGGCCTTCGCGGCGGCGGCCTGCTCGGCGGCCTCGGCCTCAGCGGCCGCCACGGCGGCGGCCACTGCGGCCTCCTCGGCGGCCTTGCGCTCGGCCTCGGCCTTCATCTCGGCCTCGGTGAGCAGCTGGCGGCCCTGCGCCACGGCGTCGGCCATGGTGCGGATGATCAGCGAGCAGCTGCGGATGGCGTCGTCGTTGCCGGGGATGATGTAGTCGATCTCGTCCGGGTCGCAGTTGGTGTCGACGAGCCCGATGATCGGGATCTTGAGCTTGCGCGCCTCCTTGACGACGATCGCCTCCTTGCGAGGGTCGACCACGAAGACGGCGGCCGGCAGGCGGTCCATGTTGCCGACGCCGCCGAGGTTCTGCTCGAGCTTGCGCAGGTCGCCGCGCAACTGCATCTCCTCGCGCGTCGGGAGCAGGTCGAGCGAGCCGTTCGCCGAGAGCTCGCGCAGCTCGTGCATGCGCTTGATGCGCTTGTTCAGCGTGGCGAAGTTGGTGAGCAGACCGCCCAGCCAGCGGTTGGAGACGTAGGGCATGCCGACGCGCGCGGCCTGCTCCTGGATGGTCTCCTGGCACTGCTTCTTGGTGCCCACGAAGAGGACGCTGCCGCCGCGCTCGGCGGTCTTCTTGAGGAAGTCGCAGGCCTCGTCGATGAGGACCGTCGTCTTCTGCAGGTCGATGATGTAGATGCCACCGCGCTCGCCGAAGATGAACTGCTTCATCTTGGGGTTCCAGCGCCGGGTCTGGTGGCCGAAGTGCACGCCGCTCGTGAGCAGGTCCTTCATGCTCACGGTGTGCTGGGGCATTGCAGGCAAGACTGCCTCCTTCTGAGAACGGTTACCGCGGCGCACGGTCCGGCGCGGGTGCGCCGGCGGCACGCGCCGCCTCTGTTGCCGGCAGAAGGGTCAGTGGAATCGAGTGCCGCGCGCCCGCAGGCGCCTCGTCACCCGACACCGCCACGGACCTGGGGATCCGCCGGGTCGGCATGGACACAACGGCCGGAAATGATACCAGAAAGCGCGACTCGAGGCCAGAATGCCGAGCGTCGAGCCCCGCGCCGGCACGCATCCGCGCAGCGGCCGCGCCGGCGTCAGCCGATCGCGGCCGGCTCGATCTCGTCGCGCAGCCGGCCCTTGAGGCGCAGGATGGCCTTGGTGTGCAGCTGCGAGACGCGAGACTCCGTCACCCCGAGCACCTCGCCGATCTCGCGCAGCGTCAGGTTCTCGTAGTAGTAGAGCGCGATGACGATCTTCTCGCGTTTGGGCAGCGCGTCGATGGCCGCCGCGAGGCGGGCCTTCATCTCGCTGAGGTCGAGCGCCCGCGAGGGGTCCTTCGCCTTCGGGTCCTCGAGCGTGTCGATCAGGGACGCCTGGTCGCCATCCGAGCCGGAGATG
The DNA here is from genome assembly GCA_963709635.1 of uncultured Thermoleophilia bacterium. Classification (GTDB taxonomy): domain Bacteria; phylum Actinomycetota; class Thermoleophilia; order UBA2241; family UBA2241; genus CAIXSE01. The sequence goes on along the minus strand of CAVPXA010000033.1, from coordinate 169,813 downwards.
GACCACAGCTCGTCGAGGGCCACGATGCTCGTGTTGGCGATCTGCGTGAGCGACTGCTGGAACTCCGGCACCGAGATGCGCAGTTCGTCGGCGATCTCCTGGTCGGTGGGCGCGCGCTGCAGCCGGTTCTCGAGCATCGGCGCAGCACTTCTCGATCTCGCGCGCCTTGCTGCGCACCGAGCGCGGCACCCAGTCGAGCGAGCGCAGCTCGTCGATGATGGAGCCCTTGATGCGCGAGATCGCGTACGTCTCGAACTTGATCTCGCGGTCCGGGTCGAAGCGCTCGAGCGCACCGATGAGGCCCAGCAGGCCGTAGCTGATGAGGTCCGACTCCTCGATGTGGGACGGCAGACCGTTGCTCATGCGCCCGGCGACGTACTTGACGAGGGGCGAGTACGCGAGGATGAGGCGGTCGCGCGCCGCCTTGTCGCCCTGGAACTTGTACCGCCCCCAGAGCTCTCTGACCTTGTCCTCGTCCAGTCTCGTCATCTCAGCGCGCGCCCTCAGGCCCGTGGGTGGTGAAGGTCATATGTGCGACGCAAGTGCGCCCCGCTGACGTGGGTGTACACCTGCGTGGTCGAGACGGAGGCGTGCCCCAACAGTTCCTGGATGGCACGAAGATCCGCTCCCCTCTCAAGCATGTGTGTCGCGTAGGCGTGCCGCAACATGTGCGGCGACGCCGGGTCGATGCCCGCCAGCCGGCTGTATTTTACTACGAGGCGACGTACGTCTGACGTCAGGAGACCGCGGCCGCTGCGCGAGAGCAGCAGCGGCTCCTCGCGGCGCGCGACGACGGCGGTGACCCGCGCGCTCGTCTGCACCCTGTCCCGCTGCCGTTCGAGCTCGCCACGGCCGCGCTCGAGGTACCGGCGCAGCGCCGCCGCCGCCTCGTCTCCGAGCGGCACGATGCGCTGCTTGCCGCCCTTGCCGCGGACGACGATCTGGGCCTGGGCGGCCTGCACGTCCCCGAGCCGCAGCGCCACGAGCTCCATGCTGCGCAGGCCGCACCCGTACAGCAGTTCCACGATGAGCCGGTCGCGCAGCGCGAGAGGATCCGTGCCCTCAGTCGCCGCGACCAGGGTGTCGACCTCGCTGAGGCTCAGCACTCGCGGGAGCCGGCGGCGGCGGCGCGGGCCGGGCAGGCTGCGCGCCGGGTCGGCGGCGAGCACGCCAGACTCGGTGAGGAACCTCGTGAACCCGCGGAGCGTCGAGAGCTTCCGCGCGAGTGTCGCCGGCGCGTACCCGCGCCTGCCGAGCTCGGCGGAGAACGCGCGCACCTCCCGGCGCCCGAGGTCTCCGACGTCGAGGTCGCGGCCGGCGAGCCACTCGAGCAACTGCTGCAGGTCCGACGCGTACGAGCGGCGCGTCGCCACGGACGCGCCGCGCACCTCGAGGTCGCGAAGGAACGCGGCCTGCCGGCCGGCGGGATCGGCTTGCGCCGCGCCGGTCTGGGTCGACTCGGGTTGTTCGGAACGCCGCTCGCGCGGAGCAGTCACAGGCACCCCCTGAGGCGACCTAGGTTTCAACGCCCGGCGTTCGCCTTCCTGCCTCCCCGCGCACTCCTCAGCGGCGCATCAGACGGTACCTGCCCCCTTCCACCCGTCGCGCCAGCCCTTCGACCTCGAGGTCGCTGACGGCCGACGCCGCCTTGGCGACCGTCAGCCCGCAGCGTGCCGCGAGCTGGTCGATGGTGAACGCCGCCTCGCTCAGCGCCCCCAGTACGTCGCGGATGGCGGCCCCTCCGTGGTCGAGGACGACGACCGGCGACTCGCCGGCGGCGTCCCCGCGGCCGTCCACACCCGGCGGGCGCGCGGAGTACTTGATGGCGTCGAGCACGTCCACGGCGCTCTCGCACACCTGCGCCCCGTGGCCGAGCAGCCGGTTCGGAGCCTGGCTGAGCCTCCTCCCCGCCTCGCCGGGCACGCACAGGATCTCGCGGCCGGCGTCCAACTCCGTGACCCACGGTGATGCGCGCGCCGCTGCGCTCCGCGCCCTCCACGAGCACCACCGCCCGCGCCAGACCGGCGATCACCCGGTTGCGGGCGGGGAACCGCCACGCCCGCGCGGGAACGCCCCAGGCGAACTCACTCAGCACGAGGCCGGTCGCCGTGACGCGGGCGTACAGCCGTGCGTTGCAGCGCGGGTAGACGACGTCCGCCCCGCAGCCGAGCACGGCCACGGTGGCCGGGTCCAGCGCCTCCGCGTCCACTGCGGCCGCCTGCGCGACGGCGTCGATACCCATGGCCATCCCGCTGGCCACGATCACGCCGGCTCGCGCCAGACCGCCGGCGATGCCGCGCGCCATCTCCTCGCCGTAGGACGACGGCGCACGCGTGCCGACCACCGAGACGACCGGCGCGTCCACGATCGCGGACACCCTGGCCGCGACCTTCTCCCGGTCCGCCCCCCCGCGCACGAACAGGCACAACGGCGGGTCTCCGAGGTCGCGGAGCTGGTCGGGATAGAGCGCCTCGCTCCAGGCGACCACCAGGTCGCCGGGCGGGCGGCGCTCCGCGCGACGCAGGCAGACATCAGGACCCTCGCGGAGGACCGCCGCGAACCGCGCGGCGTCGGACTCCGCCTCGCTGCCGGCCCGTGAGGCCACACCGTCGCCGGCCGGCGGCCTCACCGCCCGCCTCCTCCGCATCGCGAACGCGACGATGTCCTCCGGCGGCCGCGCGAGCACCTGCGCCGTCGTCCTGTAGCGGAGCACGAGCTCGCCGACGAACCCGGGCCGGTACGAGGCCAGCGTGCCGAGCCAGACGCACATGGCCCTGGCGCCGGCCGCCGACTCACGCATGGGACCCCACCCGGTGGTCGCGGTAGCTCAGGCTCTCGGTGACGTGCTCCAGGGCGATCTGCGGAGCGCCCTCGAGATCGGCGATGGTACGGGCGACCTTCACCACCCGGTCCGCCCCCCGCGCGCTGAGGTGCAGGGACTCATAGGCCTGGTCGAGCTTGGCCAGAGACCTCGCGTCCAGCCGGCAGAAGCGCCGGAGGTGCCGTGTCGTCATGTGGGCGTTGGCGTAGATGCCGCTCCCCTCGAACCGCTCCTGCTGCCGCCTGCGCGCCGCGACCACGCGCTCGCGCACGTCGGCAGACGACTCTCCCCTGCCCGCCTCGCGCCGCTCCTTCGGCGGCACCCGGGGCACGTCGAGGCGCAGGTCGATGCGGTCCAGCAAGGGACCGCTCAGGCGGCTGCGATACTGGCGCAGACGGTAGCCCTCGCAGTCGCACTCGCGGCGGGGGTCGCCGCGGAACCCGCACGGGCACGGGTTCATCGCGGCGATGAGCATGAGGCGTGCAGGATACGTCACCGACTGCAACCGCCGGCTGATGGTCACCTCACCGTCTTCCAGCGGCTGCCGGAGCCCCTCCAGCGCCGAGAGCCGGTACTCCGGGAACTCGTCGAGGAAGAGCACGCCGAGGTGGGCGAGGCTGACCTCGCCCGGGCGCGGCGTACCGCCGCCCCCGATGAGGCCCGGCGAGGAGATGGTGTGATGCGGCGCGCGGAAGGGCCGCCGGGTCACGAGCGGCACCCCGGGCGGCAGCAGGCCCGCCACGCTGTGGATGCGGGTGATCTCGACGGCCTCGTCCGGCGTCAGGTGCGGCATGACGCCCGGCAGCCGGCGCGCCAGCATCGTCTTGCCGGCGCCGGGCGGCCCCTCCATGAGCACGTTGTGCGCGCCGGCGACGGCCACCTCCAGCGCCCGCTTGGCCACGCCCTGACCGGCGATGTCGGCGAAGTCGGCGTCGGACGACGGGCACGGCGGCCAGGAGTGACCGCAGGTCGGCCGGCGGGGCGGCTTCGCCGCCGCCGGCCTCGATCCGCGCCACCGCCTCCGAGAGTGACGAGGCAGGGTACACCTCGAGCCCGGGGACGAGCGCGGCCTCGCCGGCGTTCGCGTCGGCAGCACGAGGCCGCGGATGCCCCGCGCCCTCAGGCTCTGGGCGACGGCGAGCGCTCCCGCGACGGGCCGCAGGCTCCCGTCGAGCCCGAGCTCGCCGACGGCGGCGAGCGGCCCGTCGCCGTCCGACCCGTCCCGCGCCTGGCCGGTGGCGAGCAGGAACGCCAGGGCGATTGGCAGGTCGAAGGACGGCCCCTCCTTGCGCAGATCGGCCGGCGCCAGATTGACGGTGATGCGCCGTGACGGAAACTCGAACGACGAGTTCACGATCGCGGCGCGCACCCGCTCCCTGCTCTCCTGCACGGCCGCGTCCGGCAGACCGACCACACTGAACGCCGGCGCTGCCGCCACGACGTCCGCCTCCACCCACACAGGGTGGCCCTGCAACCCACTGAGCGCCTCGCTGGCGACCCGTGCGAGCACGGCCCCTCCTCCCTCCCGGCGCAGCGTCTCTGGGCCGGGACCTCTGCCGTCATCCGTCGAGTGTGAACGCCGCGGCCAGGTGCCGTACCTCCGGCGGCCGCACCGTGGCGTCCACGGCGACGACGTCGAAGCGCACGTCGCTCACGCCGCGGAGCGCCCACGGCCGCGCCGCGAGCCAGAGCTCGGCGAGGCGCGCGACCTGACGGCGCTTGCGCGCGTCCACGGCGTCCTCGGGCGCGCCGCACGCGGCCGAGCGGCGCGCCTTGACCTCCACGAAGGCCAGCACCGGGCCGCGCCGGGCGATGAGGTCCAGCTCGCCGCGGCCGATGCGCACGTTGCGCCCGAGCAGCGTCCAGCCGCGCCCTGTCAGATAGGAGGCTGCGGCCGCCTCAGCGGCGCGACCGAACTGTTGCCGTGCGTTCATGCAGAGCAGCGTAGAGCCCGCGGCGGCGCGAGCCGAGGGTGCCGATAGGGCGCGCGGGGTGACGTTGCGGAGTTGGGAACCCGGTGCGGCGACGGTCCCGGCGGGCGGCGTGACCGGCCGCGTCGCCGGGCGTCGACGGTCAGCGGGCGCCTGCGCCCTCCCCGAGCCCCAGCCCCAGCTGCTGATAGGCGACGCTGGCGAAGGAGAGCCGGTGGAGCGTGCACACGCCGTGCTCGCAGATCGCCGCCTGATGGGCGGCGGTGGCGTACCCGACGTGGCAGTCGAACCCGTAGATCGGGTAGCGCTCGTGGAGGCCGCGCATCACACGGTCGCGCGTGACCTTGGCGACGATGGATGCGGCGCCCACTGCCGCGGAGAGGCGGTCGCCGCCGACCACCGCCTGGTGGTCGCAGCCGCACCCGGGCAGGCGAAAGCCGTCGACGAGCGCCGCATCCGGAGCCGGGTCCAGGCGCTCCAGACAGCACGCCAAGGCGCGAAGATTGCACTTGTGGAGTCCGTCACGGTCGATCGTCGCCGGCGAGAAGAGGACGACCACGACCTGCCGCGCCAGCCGCAGGATCGGCTCGTAGAGCGCCTCGCGCCGCTCCCGGGTGAGGCGCTTGGAGTCGTCGAGGCCGGAGAGGGCTTCGCGGCCGGCCTCGCCCAGGGCCGCGTAGTCGAGGCACACAGCGGCGGCTGCGATCGGGCCGGCAAGACACCCGCGGCCGGCCTCGTCGGCCCCCGCTACCGCGGCGCCCTCCTTACCCGCCGCGGCCAGGTCGAAGGCGAACTTCTCGCCGGCTCCGCCGCCCCCGGCCATGTCCGGGAGCCTAATCCGCCCCGCCGATGCGGCTGGGCGGCCAGTATCTTCGCGAACGCCTTGCCGACCAGCTGGCTGCGGGGCACCGGCCCGAAGTCGCGGCTGTCTCCGCTGTCGATGCGGTTGTCGCCCATCACGAAGTAGTTGCCGGCCGGGACCTTGTACGGCCGCTGCAGCGCCCAGGGAAGCCCGTTGTCGAACGGTTCCGACGGTACGGCCTGGCCGTCGATCTTGCGCACGTAGGGCTCGTCCAGCTTCTTGCCGTTGATGTAGACGGCCCCGTCCTGGAGCGAGATCGTGTCGCCCGGCATGCCGATGATGCGCTTGATGAGCACCGGACCGGCGAACGGCGGATGGAAGACCACGATCTGCTGGCGCTCCGGCTCGGTGAAGCGCCACGAGACGCGGTCCACCAGCACACGGTCGCCGATGAGCAGGGTGTCCTCCATGGACTCGGAGGGGATGCGGTACGGCTTGACGAGGAACGCCTGGATGAGGAGCGCCACCGCGATGGCCACGACCGCGAGCACCACGTACTCGAGGATGGTGCGGCCCGTGGTGGTCTTCTTGCCGCTCTGTTCCGTGGAGGCGTCCTGGCTGCTCATCTCTCTCCTGAATCGACCGGCGCGAGTGTATCAGAGCGCTCGCGCTCAGAGCGCCCGCAGGCGGGAGAGCGGCCAGTAGGTGGCCAGCCCCTCGCCGACGATGGCGGTGCGCGGCACCGTGCCCCAGTCGCGGCTGTCGTCGCTGTCGGTACGGTTGTCGCCCATCACGAAGTACTGCCCGTCCGGCACACGGTACGGCTCGGCCAGCGACCACGGGTCGTGCAGGGTGCTGCCGGCGATGGCCGCCTGGGCGACCGTGGGATCGGTGCGGCCGGCCGTGCGGTGGACGTAGGGCTCTCCGGTCCGCTCGCCGTTCACGTAGAGCCGCCCGTCCCTGACCTCCAGCACGTCCCCGGGGACCCCGACGATGCGCTTGATGAACACCACGCTGGGGTCGTTCGGGTAGTGGAACACCACGACGTCGCCGCGGTGAGGCTCGCGCAGGTGATAGACGGCCCGGTTGACGAGGACGCGGTCACCGGGCCGCAGCGTGTCCAGCATGGACTCGGACGGGATGCGGTACGGCTTGACCAGCCACGCCTGGACGGCGAGAGCCACCAGCACGGCGACCGCGATGACCGCGGCGTACTCGAGGACGCGCTTCACGTGACGGACGGCCTGGACGGCCGCGTCAGGTCAGCGCTGCTTCTCGCGGACGCGCGCCTGCTTGCCGACCTTCTGGCGCAGGTAGTACAGCTTCGCACGACGCACGTCGCCGATGGCCAAGACCTCGATGTGGTCGATCTTCGGCGAGTGCACGGGGAACGTGCGCTCGACGCCGACGCCGAAGGACTGCTTGCGGACGGTGAAGGTCTCGCGCACGCCCTGACCCTGACGCTTGATCACGATGCCCTGGAAGACCTGGATGCGGTGGCGCGTGCCCTCGACGACCTTGAAGTGGACCTTCACGGTGTCTCCGGCCTTGAACTGCGGGATGTCGTCGCGCAACTGCTCGCGCTCGATGTTCTCGATGATGTTCACGGACCCTCGTCTTTCGTCAGAAAAGCGGCGGCTAGTCTAGCAGGGCGGGCCGGACGGCGCAAAACCCCCTGCCGGCCTCCGGCCACGAAGGGATATGTTACCGCTTTCTGACCTGCTCCGCTCGCCAGCGCTCGATCTCGGCGTGGTGCCCGCTGCGCAGCACCTCGGGCACCTCCCAGCCGCGGAACTCCGCCGGACGGGTGTAGTGCGGGTACTCCGCCCCTCCCTCGAGCTCCGGCGCGTGCGACTCGCTGACGACGCTCTCCGGGTTGCTGATGACGCCGGGGAGCTTGCGCGTCACGGCGTCGAGCGTGGCCATGGCGGCGACCTCACCGCCCGAGAGCACGTAGGGACCGATGGAGACGCGGTCGGTGATGAGGTGGGTCACGCGCTCGTCGATGCCCTCGTAGCGGCCGCAGAGCAGCACGAGGTCGGGACCGGCGGCCAGCTCGTCCGCGAGCGCGTCGTCGAGCTGGCGCCCCTTGGGCGTGAGCTCCACGACGCGGCGCGTCTCCCGGATGCGCTCAGCCTCGCCGCCGAACGCGGCCTCGAGCGCGGCGCAGACCACGTCGATGCGCAGCACCATGCCGGCGCCGCCCCCGTACGGGGTGTCGTCCACCTGCAGGTGGGTGAGCGGCGTGTGGTCGCGGTAGTTGGTGAGCCCGAACTCGTGGCCGAGGTCCTGGGCGGCGCGGATGTGCACCTGCGTCAGGTACCACTCGAACGCCTCCGGGAAGAGGGTGAAGACGTCGAAGCGCACGCCTCAGGCCTCCGGGCCGGGAGCCTCAGGCTCGTCGAGCAGGCCGTCGACCACCACGAGCCCGTCGTCCGTGAGGCTCAGGAGCTCGTCGACGAGCGGGATGAGGACGTCGGCGCCTTGCGGCGCCCGCACCGCCAGGATCTCGTGGGCGGGCGACTCGATCACGTCGCGCACCTCGCCGACCAGGCGGCCGGAGGCGGTACGGACCGGCAGCCCGAGCAGATCTCCCACACGGTAGTGGGGTCTCGCGTCCAGCTCGTCCCCGGCCGCCAGCAGCTCCGCACCCCTGCAGGGCGATGGCCGCCTCGCGCGTCGCGGCGAGGTCCGTGACGACGAGAGGGCGCTGGTCCGTCCCGCCCGCGCGCGTGACCACGCAGGGACGGGGCTCACCGGCGCCCGCACCAGAGAGGTAGAACCTCTCGCCCAGCTCCAGCCGCTCGAGGCCGCCGGGGCCGAGATTGAGGTAGAGCTCGCCCTTGAGGCCGTGGACCTTGCCGAGCACGCCGCAGGACCAGAGGGCGGAGTCAGTCATGGGAGTCTTGACGAGTCGATGTCGGTGCACCTTCGGCGCCCTGCCGACGTCGGCGCCTTCGGCGGCTGTGCGCGCGGCAGCGCTTTGCGCTTCCGCCCTCAGACCCGCCTTGCGGTGCCTAATCAACGATCTCCACGATGGCGCGCTTGCCGTCGCGGACGGCCGAGGCCTTGACGATGGTGCGCAGGGCGCGCGCGATGCGGCCCTGCTTGCCGATGACCTTGCCGACGTCGTCCTTCGCCACTGAGAGCTCCAACACGACGGTGGTGTCGGTCTCCGTAGCCTCCACGTGGACCTCGTCTGGATTGTCGACCAGCGACTTGGCCAGATACTCGAGCAGGTCCTTCAACATCCCACTACTCCCTCCGTCGTCTCCGAGAGGACATCCTTACTTCTCGATGCCCTTGATGGAGAGCAGCTTCTTGACCGTCCGCGAGGGCTGCGCGCCCTCACCCAGCCACTTCTTGGCCTTCTCAGCATCGATCTCGATGAGCGACGGCTCCATACGTGGGTTGTACTGGCCGATGGTCTCGATAGCGCGACCGTCACGCCGCGCGCGGGAATCCACGACGACGATACGGTAGATCGGGTTCTTGGTGCTCCCTACCCGGGTCAATCTCATTCGCACTGCCAACTTGTGTCACCCCCTCAGGGTAGTAGAACGACGCACTGCGACCGCACAGGGTCGCAGCGGTGTATGAACCTTATGCGACCCGGCATCGGGTCGCAAGAAACGCTAGTCTACCCGCTCATGCCGGGAAGGCGAAACCCCTTCATCTTCCCGCTCGAGAACATCTTCAGCATCTTCTGCATCTCGCGGTACTGCTTGAGCAGGTTGTTGACGTCCTGGACGCTCGTGCCGCTGCCGGCGGCGATGCGCCGGCGGCGGCTCCCGTCGATGATGTCGGGGTGCCGCCGCTCCTGCCGCGTCATGCTGAAGATCATCGCCTCGATGCGGTCCAGCTGCCGTCGTCGACCTGGACGTTCTTGAGCTGCTTCATGCCCGGGACGCCCGGCAGCATGCCGAGGATGCTCGAGAGCGAGCCCATCTTGCGCACCTGCTTGAGCTGCTCGAGGAAGTCCTCGAAGGTGAACTCGGCGCGGCGGAGCTTGGCCTCCATCTCCGCCGCCTGCTTCTCGTCGAGGTTCTCCTCGGCCTTCTCGATGAGGCTGAGCACGTCGCCCATGCCGAGGATGCGGCTCGCCATGCGGTCCGGGTGGAAGACGTCGAAGTCGTCGAGCTTCTCGCCGGTGCTGGCGAACTTGATGGGCTTGCCGGTGACGGCGCGCACGCTGAGCGCGGCGCCGCCGCGGGCGTCGCCGTCGAGCTTGGTGAGCACGACGCCGTCGAGGTCGACGTGGCCCTTGAAGGCGTCGGCGGCGTTGACCGCGTCCTGGCCGGTCATGGCGTCGACGACGAGCAGCACGTTGTGCGGCTTGACGGCGTCGCGGATGTTGACGAGCTCCGCCATGAGCTCCTCGTCCACGTGCAGGCGGCCGGCGGTGTCGATGATGGCCACGTCGCCGTGCTGGCGCGCGTAGGCGACGCCGTCGCGCGCGATGTCCACGGGGTCGAGGTCGGCGCCGGGCGCGTAGCAGGGCACGCCCACGCGCCCGGCCAGCGTCTGCAGCTGGTCGATGGCCGCCGGCCGGTACACGTCGGCGGCGATGAGCACCGGCTGCTTGCCGTCCTTCTTGAGCAGCTTGGCGAGCTTGGCGCAGGTGGTGGTCTTGCCGGAGCCCTGCAGGCCGGCCAGCAGGACGACGGTCGGCGGATGGCCGCTGAACGCCAGCTTGGAGTCGCCGCTGCCCATGAGCGCGACGAGCTCCTCGTTGACGATCTTCACGACCTGCTGCGCCGGCGTGAGGCTCTCCATGACCTCGGAGCCGAGGGCGCGCTCCTTGACGTGCGCCACGAACTCGCGCACGACCTTGAAGTTGACGTCCGCCTCGAGCAGAGCGAGGCGGATCTCGCGCATGGCCGCGTCGATGTCCTCGGCGGTGAGCTTGCCGTGCCCCTTGAGGCTCTGCATGACGGCCTGGAGGCGGTCGGAGAGTGAGTCGAACATCAGTCTTCCCTGGTCTGGTTACGGGACGTCCATCGTAGCACGCCGTCCGGGCTCCCCTGAGGGGACCCGTCGCGAGCGCCGCAGTCAGTCCACGAGGTCGAGCACCCAGAGGTCGTGCGGCAGGCCCGCGTGCACGACCTCGCGAGCGATCGTCATCCCCAGCTTCTCCGCGACGCGCCGCGAGCGCAGGTTGCCCGGCACGATGAGCGAGCACACGCGGCGGACGCCGAGTTCCTCCGCGTGCGCGAGTACGGCGCGGGCGGCCTCCGTGGCGTACCCGCGCCCCCAGGCGCTGCGCTCGAGGTGCCAGCCGATCTCCACGAGCTCCTCACGCTCGACCGTCTGCAGCACGAGCCCGCAGTCGCCGAGCAGGCGGCCGCCGTCACGCAGTTCGACGGCGTAGAGGCCGCAGCCCGAGCGCGCGTACCCGTCCCGGGCCTTGGCGATCCACGCCCGCGCCCTCTCGAGCGTGAAGGGCGCGGGGTCCCACCAGAGCACCTCGGGACTCGCGAACGCGCGCGCCAGCTCAGCCGCGTCGTCGTCCGCGAACTCGCGCACGACGAGCCGGTCCGTGCGGATCGGCAGGCTCACCCAGCGGCGATGTCGCCGGCCGACTCGTAGCCCTCGGCGGAGCCGAAGATGGCCCGCGCGAAGACGTCCGGCTCGAACGGCCGCAGGTCCTCGAGTTGCTCCCCCACGCCGATGAGCTTGATGGGGACGTCGAGCGACTCGTGGATGGCGACGACGATGCCGCCCTTGGCCGTCCCGTCGAGCTTGGTGAGGACGACGCCGCTGATGTCCACGGCCTGCTTGAACTCCTGCGCCTGGCGCAGGCCGTTCTGGCCGGTGGTCGCGTCCAGCACCAGGAGCGTCTCGTGCGGGGCGCCGGGCAGCTGTTTCTCGATGACCCGGCGCACCTTCTCGAGCTCGCGCATGAGGTTGACCTGCGTGTGCAGACGGCCGGCCGTGTCGACGAGCACCACGTCGGCCCCGCGCGACCGGGCCGCGGCGACGCCGTCGTACACCACCGCGGCGGGGTCGGCCTCCGGTCCCTGCTTGACGATCTCGCAGCCCACGCGGTCGGCCCACTGGCTGAGCTGCTCCACGGCGGCGGCGCGGAAGGTGTCGCCGGCCACCATGAGCGGCGTCTTGCCCATCTCCTTGAGCCGCCAGGCGATCTTGCCGATGGTCGTGGTCTTGCCGGTGCCGTTGACCCCGACCATGAGGATGACGGTGGGCTCGTGCGAGACGTCGATGCGCTGCCGCTCCGGGTCCTCGGGGCTGAGCAGCTCGGCCACGACGTCCGCGAGCTCGTCCTGGAACGGCTCCCGGGTCTCGATCTTCTTGGCCGTGCAGCGCTGCTCGAGCTCGTCGACGATCTTGATGGTGCCGTCGACGCCCACGTCCGCGGCGATGAGCATCTCCTCGGTCTGCTCGTACAACCGGCGGTCGACGCCCACGTACACCGCGCTCTTGAGCGCGTCGGTGACGGCGCCGTGGGCCTTGCCGAGGTTGCGGCGCAGGCGGCCGAAGAGGCCCTTGCGCTCCTGCGCCTCTTCTTCCAGCACCGCCGCCGGCACTTCTGACTCGTCGACGCCCTTGAACACCTCGTGCCACTCCACGCCGTCAGTCTCCCGTCTGCTCCGGCGCGCCCGGCTGCTTCGCCCTGGCGCGCTCCTCACGCTCGATCTCCTCTTCCGCCATCCTGGCGCTCACCACCTGGGATGCCCCGTCGGGGCCCATCGTCACGCCGTAGAGCACGTCCGCGGCCTCCATGGTGCGCTTCTGGTGCGTGATCATGACGAACTGCGTGCGCTCCCGGTAGTCGCGCAGGAGCTGCACGAGGCGGCCGATGTTGACGTCGTCCAGAGCCGCCTCGATCTCGTCGAGGATGTAGAACGGGCACGGCCGCGCGAGCACCAGAGCCATGAGGAACGCGATCGCCACCAGCGCTCGCTCGCCGCCGGAGAGGAGCTGGAGGCGCTTGCCCAGCTTCTTGGCCGGCTTGACCTCCACCGCCACCCCGCCCTGCGGGTGGTCCTCGTCCGGCTCCTCCAGCTTGAGCTGCCCGCGGCCACCCGGGAACAGCACCGTCACCATGTGCGCGAACTGCTCCTGCACCGCCTCGAACGTGGCCGCGAACTCGGCGTCGACCTGCGCAGTGAGCTCCTTGATGAGCGACTCGAGGTCGTCCATGGACTTCTCGAGGTCGCGCCGTTGCTCGCGCAGGAAGGAAGCTCGCTCCGAGAGCTCGGCGCACTCGGCCTCGGCCAGAGGGTTGACCGGGCCGATGCGCTCGCGCCGGCGCGTGAGCCGCTCGACGCGCTCGCGCAGCTGCGCCTCCTCGGATTGGTCGGCCGGCGGCGCGAACCCGGCCTGGTCGAGCTGCTCGCTCACCTCGTCCAGCTGAACGGCCAGCTCGCCGCGCCGGTCCTCGAGGCGGGCCAGCGCGACCTGGACCTCGGTGCGGCGGTCGCCCGCCAGCTCGAGCTGCCGGCGGATCTGCGCCTCCTCGTCGGCGAGCTTGCGCAGCTCGCCGCGCTCCAGGCCGGATCCCTCCTCGTCCCCGACGTCGAGCTGGGCGATGAGGCGCGTGGAGTGCGCCCGCAGGGCGCCCGTGCGCGCCTCGACCCCGGTGCACGCGGCGCGCACCCCGGGGATCTCCGCCAGACGGCGGTCGAGCTCTTCCAGCCGCTCGCGGTCGGCCGCGGCTCTCCGGCGCGCGGCCTCGCGCCGCTCCGCCGCGCGCGCAGCCGAGGCGCGGCGCTCCTCGAGCTCCACACGGCGCCGCGTGACCAGCGCCAGCGAGCCGGAGTGAGTCGCCTCCGCCTCGCGCAGCGCGGTATCGGCGTCGCCGGCGACCGGACGCAGCTGCTCGGTCTGAAGGAGCGCGGCCGCAGCCGCCTCGTCGGCGGTCTCCCTGGCAGCGGCCGCCTCCGCGAGCTCCGCGGCGATGGCCTCGACGCTGCGCCGGTCGCGCTGCAGGTGGTCCTCCAGGTCGCGGCGGCGCGCCCGCACCTGCGCGAGGGCGCGCTCCGTCGTCTCCGCGGCGATGCGCGCCTCGCGCTCCGCCGCCGCGGCCGCGGAGGCAGCCTCCCGGGCGACGCCGTGGCGCTGCGCCGCCAGCGTCACGGCGGCCTCCTCGCGGACCTCGCGCGCGGCGACCGCCGCCAGCTTCTCCCCCAGCCGCTCCAGCGTGGCGCGCCGCTCCAGAAGCAGCGCGGCCGGTACGCCGCTCGCAAGGCCGATCTGGCCCTCCGACGGCCGGTAGTACGCTCCCTCGCGGGTCACCGCGAGACCGGTGAACTCGGCGGGCACGGCGCGCAGGTCGTCGACGATCACCACGTCCGCGAGCGCCCCTTCGAGACCCTCGTGCTCCCCGAAGCTGACCTTGTCGGCCAGCGCCGCGGCGCCGGGGAACGCCACCGGCGGGCGACGCCGCGACGGCACCACCAGACGCACCAGACCCACCCCGGCGCGCTTGAGCGCGTCGAGCAGGGACCACTGGTCGACGCCGGCGGGGACGGCGAGCGCGCCCGAGAGCTGGGCCAGCGCAGCGGCGAGCGCGCGCTCGTACCCGGGCTCGCAGGAGACACTGCCGGCGAGCGAGACGGTGCCGGGGAAGTCCCCGGCCACCTCGAGCACCTCGCCGCCCACGTCTTCCATGTCGCGGAGCGCCGCCTCGATGTGGTCGGCCTCGGCCTCGATCCCCCGCCGCTCCACCGCGGTGACGCGGTGCGCGTCCTCGGCCTCGGTGACCGCGCGCTGCGCCTCCACCACAGCGGCCGCGGCGGCGGACGCCGCAGCCTCCGCGGCGCGCAGCGTCTCGCGGGCCGCCGCCTCGGCCGCCACGGCGTCGCGCTCCTCGTCCGCCTTGCCGTCGACCTCGGCGCTCATCGCCTCGTGCTGCGCCGTGAGGCGCTCCTGCTCTCCGCCGAGCGCCTCACGGCGCCGCTCGAGCCGCGCCGACGTGGCGAGGGCGCTCTCTCGCTCCACGGCGAGCCTGTCGAGCGCGACCCGGCGCTCGCTCACGGTGGCTCGAGCAGCCTCCAGCTCGCCCGAGACGCGTGCGTGCTCCGTCTCCGCGGCCTCGAGCTCGCCGGCGAGCCGCTGCTCCTCCTGGGGCCACGTCTCGTCGTCGTGCTCCTCGGGCCGCCCGGTCAGCTCCGCGACGAGGCGCTCCCGCTCGGCGCTCGCCGCACGCCCCACCTCGTCGAGCAGGTGCCGGCGCTGCTCGGCGAGGCGGCGCACGCTCTCGAGCCTGCCGTCCAGCACCCGGGCGCGCAGCAGACGCCTGGCGTTGCGCTCGCGCTCCGCGAGCCTCTTGGCGAACGTCTCCTCCTCACGCGCCCGCGCCGCGGCCACGCGCGCCAGTCCGCCCTCGTGCCCGGCGCGCGCGGCGTCGACCTCGGCCAGCTCGTCGCGGCGTGCCTGCAACCCTGCGTCGAGCACCAGGACCTCGCCCGTCAGCAGCCGCCCCCGGGTCTCCGCGATCTCGGTCTCCACCGTGCGCAGTTGCTCGGCGGCGGTGGCCTGGCGACGCAGCGGCGCGAGCTGGGAACCGACCTCGCGCTCGAGCAGCAGGGCGCGCTCGAGGTTGCGCCGCACCTCGCGCAGCTTGAGCTCTGCGCGCTCGCGGCGGCGCTTGTACGCGCCCAGGCCGGCGGCCTCCTCGATCTGGCTGCGGCGGTCCTCGGGCTTGCCGGCCAGGAACGACTCGACCTTGCCCTGACCGATGATGGAGTGCAGTTCCTTGCCGAGGCCGACCTGCGCCAGCAGCTCGACGATGTCGGTGAGCCGGCAGGTGGACTGGTTGATGGAGTAGTGCGAGGAGCCGTCACGCTGCACGCGGCGCATGACGCTCACCTCGGGCGTGGGCAGCGGCAGCGCGCCGTCACCGTTGTCGAACGTCAGCTCGACCTCGGCGGACCCGCTGGCCCTGCGCCCGTCGCTGCCGGCGAAGATGACGTCCTGCATGGAGGAGCCACGGATGGTGGTGGGACTCTGCTCGCCCAGGGCCCAGATGACGGCGTCGGCGAGGTTGCTCTTGCCGCTCCCGTTCGGGCCGATGATGACGCCGACGCCGGGCTCGAAGAGGAGCTCGGTCTGTTTGGGGAACGACTTGAAGCCCTTGAGGCGGAGCGCCTTGAGGTACACCTCAGCCGGCCTCTGTGGCCCCGGCGGCGCCGGGCGCGGCGTCCTCCGGGCCGGCCTGCGGTGCAACCTCGGCCTCGCCCGGGGCGCCCTGAAGCCCTGTCTCAGGCGCCTCCCCGGGGCCGGCCTCCGGCGCGTCGCCGGATCCGGCCTCGTCGGCCTGCGGCCGCCGGGAGCGGCTGCCCCGGAGGCGCGCCCTGCGCGCGGTCCGCCGGGCCCTGGTCTGCAGCGCGTGCAGCGCCTCGGCCGCGGCCTCCTGCTCGGCGCGCTTCTTGCTCGTGCCGAACCCGCGCCCGAGGGACTCGCCGTCGACGACGGCCTCGATCTCGAACTCGCGGTTGTGCGGCGGGCCGCTGAAGCCCTGGACCTTGTAGGCCACCGACTGCCCACCGCGCGCCAGGTGCTCCTGGAGCTCCGTCTTGTGGTCGATGTAGCTGCTCTCGGCGTAGCTGATGTGCTCCTCGAAGACCTCGATCACGGCCGGGCGGACCGCCTCGTAGCCGAAGGTGAGGTAGACGGCGCCGATGAGCGACTCGGTGAGGTCGGCGAGCACGTTCTGGTTGCTCTGGAGCTGGGCTGCGTCGTTGCCGTCTCCCCCTGCCCCCGCGTACTGGCGCAGCAGCTTGCCGAGGCCGAGCTTGGCGGCGACGCGGGCGCAGGTCGCGCGGCTGACGATGTACGCCCGCAGCCGCGCCAGGTGCCCCTCGGCGAAGTCCGGGAACCGGCGGTACAGCTCAGTGGTGATGCACAGGCTGAGGACGCTGTCGCCGAGAAACTCGAGGCGCTCGTACGACTGCACCCGGTCGGGCGCCCACGAGGTGTGCGTGAACACCTGGCGCAGGGTGGCCTGGTCCAGCTGTTGTGCGAGCGTCAGAAGTCGTTGTGTCACGGTGCCACACAGACGACGAGGGGACGCCCCCTGCTTGCAGGAGACACCCCCTCGTCGCCCCTCACGGGAAGGCGTCGGTCAGGCGTCGACCCGCGTCATGACGAAGTCGACCGCGTCGCCGACCGTCTTGATCTCGGCGGCCTCTTCGTCGGTGATCTTGATGCCGAACTTCTCTTCCATGGTCATGACGAGCTCGACCAGGTCGAGGGAATCGGTCTCGAGGTCCTCCTGGAAACGTGCGTCCATGGTGACCTTGTCTTCGTCGACGCTGAGGGTCTCCACGAGGATCCCCTTGACGTGCTCGAACACCTCTTCACGGGTCATGCAATGAACCTCCGGGCGAGTTTGGGAGAGTCTACACCGAGGCCGTCTGCGTCCCAAGCTCCCGCGCGATGGTCGGGAGCAGGTCGGTGACGACGCCGCGGCGGCCCATGCGGACGGCCTGGGCGATGCCGCGCGCCCTGGAGTTGCCGTGCGCGATGATGACCGGCGCGTTCATGCCGAGGAGCAGCGCGCCGCCGAACTCCTCGGGGTTCAGGGCGTCCCGCAGGATCTGGAGGTCCTTCTGGAGCAGCAGGCCACCCATCTTGGTCTTGACGCTGTCCATGATCACGGCCTTGAGAGCACCCATGATGGCCCTGGCCGACCCCTCGATGGTCTTGAGGCCCACGTTGCCGGTGAATCCGTCGGTGACGATCACGTCGACCAGCCGGTTCATGATGTCGCGCCCCTCGATGTTGCCGTAGAAGTGCGCGACCCGGTCGTCGCCGGCGATGAGCTGATGGGCCTCGATCACCTCGGGAGTGCCCTTGGTGGGCTCCTCGCCGATGCTGAGCAGGCCGATGGTCGGCTCGGGGATGCTCATGACCTCACGCGCGAACGCCTGGCCCATGATCGCGAACTGGCGCAGGAACTCGGCACGGCACTCGGCGTTGGCGCCGACGTCGAGAAAGGCGACCGGCGCAGGCATGGCCGGCATGATGGTGCAGATGGCCGGCCGCTTGACGCCGGGGATGCGGCGCACGTAGAGCACGCTGGCAGCCACCACGGCGCCGGTGTTACCGGCGCTCACGAACGCGTCGGCCTCGCCCGCATGCACCATCTTGAGGCCGACGACGATGCTCGACCCCGTCTTGGCGCGCGCGGCCGTGGCGGGCTCCTCGTTGTAGCCGATCACCTCTGGGGCGTGCACGACGCTGACGTTCTGCACGCCCTGCGGCAGCAGCGCGCGGATGCGCGGCTCGTCACCGATGAGGACCACCTGGAGCTGGGGGCCGACGGCGTCGAGCGCGCCCTTGACGATCTCGTCGGGCGCGTTGTCCCCGCCGGCCGCGTCGACCACGACGCGCACGACGCGGTCGTCGGTGATGTCGCTCCACGCGTCGGTCACCCAGTGGGGCGACACGTACGGCTTGCCCTTGACTCCGCCCCTCATGCCTGCAGGTCGCGCACCAGGCGATCGAGGTCGACCTGCTCCTCGATGAGCTTCGCGATGAGCTCGATCTTGGTACGGTCCTTGACGCGGAGCCGGCCGAAGAGACGGCGCATGCCGTCCGCGGCGGACACCGTGTCGGTCTCGATCGAGACCAGCGGGACGCCGCGCTCCTCCGCCCGCTCGAGCACCGCGGGGCTCGGGACGTAGTTGCCGGTGAGCACCACGGCCACGGTGGGCGTATCGAGCGCGGCGAGCACGATCTCGGCGCGGTCGCCGCCGACGATGACCACCTTGTTCGGCGTGAGCTGGAAGTAGCGGAGCGCGTGCTCGGGGCTCATCGCGCCGATCATGTACGTCTCCGCCAGGCGCTCGCCGTAGCGCTCGCCGGTGACGTAGGTGCCCTCCAGCGCCTCGACGATCTCCGCGACGGAGACGGCGGAGAGCATCGCGCTCGAGACGAGCGCCCCGTAGCTCTCCACGCCGTTGCGGGCGAGGAACTGCGTGTACTCCTCTTCGACGAGCTGCAGGCGCGACTCGGGGACCATGTTGAAGAGGACGCCCAGGAGGTGCTGCTTGAGGGCGTCCTTGACGTAGATGATGTCGTCCAGCAGGCGGGCGCCGGCGAATCTGGCGACGAGCAGCGTGCCGAGGTCGAGTGCGTTGACCACCTGGGTGCCGCTGGTGCGCAGGAACCGGCCCTGCCAGATCTCGCCCAGCCCCTCGCAGACGACGACGTCCTTGCCGGCGCGGATGCGCTCGTACGCCGCCGTCACACGGCTCATGGCGTCGACCTCGGTACCGCTGAGGACGTCGTGCAGCGCGTCCTCGTCGAGGACGACCGGGCAGATGTCGGTGAGGTCGTCCTCGAGCTGGAGCAGGTCGGCGACGAACTCGGCGTCCTCGTCGAGCAGCACCTCGCCCGCGTGCGCGGCGAGCGTCCCGACCGGCTTGAAGTAGCCGGCGTTGAGGCCGCGCTCGCGCAGGGCCATGCAGAGGCCCACGGCGATGGTGGTCTTGCCGCCGCTGCCTTGAGTGGAGGCGATGTAGAGCGATCTCATCACCGCTCAGCCCCTGCTGGGATCTGCCGGCCGACTCAGTCGCCGTCGAGGACGATGACCTCGCGGCCCTTGTAGGTGCCGCACTTGGGGCACGCGCGATGCGGGAGCTTGGGGCTCTTGCACTGCGGGCAGACGCTCGCAGTCTCGACGCTGAGCTTCTGCTGCGACCGGCGCTGGTCGCGACGCCGCTGGGAGGTCTTCTTCTTGGGTACGGGCATGGGGCTTCTTCTCCTAGGTTCAAGCAGACAAGGGACTGTACCACAAGGCCCCCGCTCACGCTTCCTCGTGGCGATGGTCCGGGTCGGCGTTCAGGTCGGCGCCGCAGACGGCGCAGAGGCCCCGGCACTCCTCGCGGCAGAGCAGCTTGACCGGCATCGCCTCAGCGATGAGGTCGCGCACCCAGCGCTCGAGATCGACCTGATGGGCGACCACGTAGGCCTCTTCGTCCTCGTCCTCTCCGGTGGCGCCCGACTCCCCGTGGCGCACGTACTCGATGCCCCGCGCCTCCACCTCGATGTCGGCGTCGTCCAGGCAGCGCTGGCACGGGCCCAGGACGGCCGTCGGCACCTCGAGGGTCAGCGTGAGGTTGTCGCCCACCCGGGCCACCGTGAGCCCGGCATCAACGACGTCGCCCGGCACGCGATACTCGAGGCCTCCATACAGGAACGGGGCGACCTCGACCGGCAGCGTGCGCCAGACCTCGCTGGCATCGTGGAACCGCAGTGAGCGGAGATCGAATCGCTTCATGTGTGGAGCCCGCCCGCGCGGGCGGATCGTCTGGTGTTACGGCTGCAGGTCGTCGTCGCCGCCGCGGCCCTGGAGCCGCTCGCGGCCGCGGCGCACCGCGGCGATGAACTTCTCGAGGTTCATCTCGAGATTGCCCAGCACCTCGTCGGCGTAGTCCTCGGCGCCGAGCCGCACCTCACGCTCGCGCTCGCGGGCATCCTCCATGATCTGGTGCGCGTTCTTCTCGGCGAGCCGCACGACCTCGGTGTCCGACGCCAGCTTGTCGGCGCGGTCCTGCGCCTCGGCGAGCACGCGCTCGGCCTCCTGTTTGGCCTCCGAGAGCATCTCCTGGCGCTCCTTGACGATCCAGCGCGCCTGCTTGATCTCCTCGGGGATCGTGGATCGCATCTGGTCGAGGATGTCGTAGATCTCTTCGCGGTCGATCATGACGCTGTCGGTGAGCGGCACCGACCGTGCGTTGTGGATGATGTCATCCAGCTTGTCGATAAGAACGAGGACGTCCATACTCAGCAACCCTCCTTGGGTAGCCTATGCCTTGTCGCCGCGCGGATAGACCTCCGCGAGGCGACGGGCGACGGCCGGGGGCACCAGGTCAGCGACGGAGCCTCCGAACGCGGCGATCTCTCTGACCCCGCTCGAGCTGAGGAAGCTGTGCTCGGGCGAGGCCATCATGAAGACTGTTTCTATGTCGGGCGCCAGCTTCCTATTGAGCTGGGCCATAGCGAACTCGTACTCGAAGTCGGAGATCGCGCGCAATCCCTTGAGGATCACCTGCGCGTCCCACTTGCGGGCGAACTCCACGACGAGCTGGTTGAACCGGTCGACGACGATGTTGTCGTGCTGGGCGAGCGCCTCCTTAAGGAACGCCTCGCGCTCGTCGGGGCCGAACAGCGGCGACTTGCGCTGCGGGTGGTCGATGAGACCGACGACCACGCGGCCGAACTTCGTGGCGCCGCGCGTGATGATGTCGAGGTGGCCGACGGTGACGGGGTCGAACGTGCCCGGACAGATGGCCGTTACGTTGCTGGGCATCGGTCTGCTGCTTCTCCTTCTGCCGGCGGTTCGGCCTCCGTCACGAGGAACGTGACGCGCGTGTCGCCGTAGCGTTTCTCCCGCACGACGGTCCAGGGCAGCCCGGCCGCCGTGCCGGCGGCCGACTCGACGACCAGCACCGCGCCGGGGACGAGCACCCGCCCAAGCAGTCTGACGAGGGCGGGGCGGACCTGCTCATAAAGGTCATACGGCGGGTCCGCAAACACGAGAGTATACCTCGCGCCCCTTCGAGCGTCAGCCGCGAGGACTCGGCGCGCGTCGCCGGCAAGCACGACGGCGTGAGTCTCCGGGCCCGTCCCGGCGGCGGACGCCGCGGGTCCCGCGGCGTCCCGGGCTGCGGCCGGCGCCGCGCCCGGAGCCTGCCCGGCGCGGCGCACGGGGACGCCGACACGCTCCAGGTTGGCGCGCAGAGCGCGCACGGCGGGCGGCGCCGACTCGACGAAGGTGCAGCTGCCGGCGCCGCGCGAGAGCGCCTCGATCCCGAGCGCGCCGCTGCCGGCGAACACGTCGAGGGCGGCGTGGCCCGCGAGCGGGCCCTCCCCGGCCGGAGGGTCGCCGCCGGGCACACAGAGTCGCGCCTCCGGGAGAGCGCCGAGCACGTCGAACATCGCCTCCCGCACCTTGTCGGAGGTGGGACGGGTACCGCGGCCGGGCGGCGCCTGCAACGGGCGGCCGCGCCAGGCGCCGCCGACGACTCTCACGAGTCTCGCCCCATGTCGCCGGACCTTGCCTCGCGCGCGAGCACCACCGGTCGAGCCGGGGGAGCCGCGTCGCCGACGGTGAACGCGGCCTCCAGCACCCGGCTCGCCTCCTGCCGGCGGGCCGGGTCGCGAGAGAACACGGCCGCGAGCAGCTCCCCGGCCTCGACCGGATCGCCGATCCTCCGCTCCAGCAGCACGCCGGCCGTGGCGTCGACGGTGTCGTCGACCGTCCTGCGGCCGGCGCCCGCGAGCTGCGCCGCACGGCCTACGGCGAGCGCGTCGACAGCCGTCACGTACCCGGCGCGCTGCGCCTTGACCTCGTGAGCGGCCAGCCGGCTGAACTCGCCGGGGTGCCAGCGGCCACCCTGCACGTAGCACCAGCGCTCGAAGTGCTCGGCGGCGCGGCCGTCGGCGAGCGCCGCCTCGGCGCGCTCGCGCGCGGCCGCCGCGTCCAGGCCGAGGTCCGCGAGCGGCAGCAGTTCCCCGGCCAGCGCCAGTGTGACCTCGCGCACGTCGACCGGCCCCTCGCCTTTGAGCACCTGCCACGCCTCCTCCACCTCGAGCCTGTTGCCCACGGTGCGACCGAGCGGCTCGTCCATGGAGGTGTACAGACAGGTGGTCGGGCGCTCGTAGGCGCGCCCGATGATGCGGCAGAGGCGACCGATCTCGCGGGCGCGCCCCAGGTCGGCGGCGAACGCGCCGCGGCCGACCTTGAGGTCGAGCACGACGGCGGACGTCCCGCTGGCCACCTTCTTGGCCATGATGCTCGCGGCGATGAGCCCGTCGCACTCCACCGTCCCGGTCACGTCGCGGAGCGCGTACAGGAGCCTGTCCGCCGGCACGATGCGCTCGCTCTGGCTGACCACGGCCACCCCGATCCGCTCGAGCTGGCGCAGGAAGTCCCCTTGCGGCAACTGCACGCGGAACCCCGGGATCGACTCGAGCTTGTCGAGCGTGCCGCCGGTGTGCCCGAGGCCGCGCCCCGACATCTTGCCGAAGATGGCGCCGCAGGCGGCCACGAGCGGCGCCAGCACAAGGGTGACCTTGTCCCCGACGCCGCCGCTGGAGTGCTTGTCGAGCACGGGACGGCGCAGCACGCTCAAGTCGAGCATCTTGCCGCTCTCGACCATGGCCCGTGCGAGCCAGAGCGTCTCGTCGTCGCTGAGGCCGCGCAGGACCATCGCCATGAGCAGCGCGCTGGCCTGGTACGACGGCACGGCCCCGCTCACCACGCCGTCGACGAACGCGCGGATGCGCGCCTCGTCGAGCTCCGCGCCGTCGCGCTTGCGCGCGATCACGTCGTGTACGAAGTCCACTCCCCTCCCCTCACCCGGTCTCCAGCAGATCCGGCCAGCGCGCCAGGACGGCGGCGCTGAGGCCGGCGGCCAGCAGCCCGGCAAGACGGCCACCGGCGGCGAGCACGTCCTCGTGTGAGTCGACCGCGGCCGCGACGTTGGCCACGAGGGCCACAAGGCCGCACTCTACGCCGCTCGCGGCCGCCGCGCGAGCCTCCGGCGCGGCGGACATGCCGACCACGTCGCCGAGCCGCGAGAGCCACGCGGCCTCAGCCGGCGTCTCGAACTGCGGGCCACATACCGACACGTACGTGCCGGCGCCGCCCGTGGCGACCGCGCCCAGTGCCGCCGCCACCCGGGCGGCCTCCGTCTCGCGGCAGAGGACGATCCGCTCCGGTTCGGACCCTGCCGGGCGCGCGCTGCAGGTCGACGACCTGCGAGCAGACCACCGCCGAACCCGGGGCGGCGCCGGGGCGCAACGACCCGCAGGAGTTGGTCAGGAGCACACGCGAGACGCCGGCTGCCGCCAGAGCGCGGACCGGCGTCTCGAGCTCCGCGTCGCTCCAGCCCTCGTACCGGTGAGGCCGCCCGCAGGCGAGCGCGAGGCGGAGTTCACGGCCGGCGGCGATGGGCACAGCTGCGAGCCGCACCACGTACTGGTGGCCGGGCACGGCCCCGGACGGCCACCCCAGCACGTCGTACGGGATCTGCGTCCTCGACGCGCGCCCCCGCCGGAAGCGCCCAGAGCCCGGATCCGTAGACGACGGCGACGTGAGGCCGCCACCGCTCCACCCGCCGCAAGGCCCGGCCGGAAGCGGCCGTGGCCTGTGGCGGCGGGGCCTCGGGCGGCGAGGCCGTCATCCGATGGGCTCTCCGGAGAGCGGCGGCTCCTCGCCGGTCAGGTGCGCGAACGCCGTCGCCCCGACGTCCTCCTGCACGCCGTCGTAGCGACCGGGCGTGAGCCCGAGGGCCAGCAGCGGTGAGTACTCGCGCGAGTGGTCCGTGCTCGCGGTGGTCGGGTCCACGCCGTGGTCGGCGCAGACGATCATCACGTCCTCGTCGCCCAGGAGCGACTCCCACCCGGGGAGAGCGGCGTCCACCTCGGCCAGCCCGCCGGCGAAGCCCTCCACGTCGTTGCGGTGGCCCCACACCGAGTCGAAGTCCACGAGGTTGGCGAACAGGAGGCCGTCCTCCATCTCGCGCAGGTACCGGGTACAGGCGGCGATACCGGCCGTGTTGTCGGTCGTGTGGTCGTCCACGTCCACCCCGCGCTGCACGAAGATCTCGCCGATCTTGCCGACGCCGACGACGGGCACGCCGCGCTCCTGCAGGAGGTCGAGGTAGGTGGGGCCGGGTGGCTCGAGCGAGAAGTCGCGCCGCCGGGGCGTCCGCGCGTAGCTCCCCGGGACGCCGTCGAACGGCCGGGCGATCACGCGGCCCACGCCGTGAGGGCCCTGCAGGATGCCGCGCGCCGCCTCACACCACTCGTAGAGCCTGGTCACCGGCACGACGTCCTCGTGACAGGCGATCTGGAACACCGAGTCCGCCGACGTGTACACGATGGGCCGGCCGGTGGCGACGTGCTCGTCTCCGAGCTCGTCGATGATCGCCGTGCCGGAGGCCGGCCGGTTGCAGAGCACGCGCCGGCCGACGACCGCCTCGAACGGCTCGAGGACCTCGGGCGGGAACCCCTCGGGATACGTCGGGAACGGCTGGTCGAGCACGACCCCCATCATCTCCCAGTGCCCCGTGGTGGTGTCCTTGCCCGCGCCCCGCTCGGCGAGCCGGCCGTAGGTCGCGTCCCGGCGCGGCCGGCCGAGCGGGAGTCCCACGACTTCGCCGAGGCCCAGGGCCGCGAGGTTCGGCAGCGGCACGCCGGTGCGCTCGAGCACGTGCCGCAGGGTGTCCGACCCCTCGTCACCGTACTTCGCCGCGTCCGGCAGCGCTCCGGCGCCACAGCCGTCGAGCACGCACACGAACACCCGTGTCATGGATCCTCCTCCCGGCGTCGACGGCGTGCCCGCGGGTGCGTCTCCAGATACACCTCGCGCAGGTGGTCGACGGTCACGTGAGTGTACAACTGCGTGGTCGCGACGTCGGCGTGCCCGAGCATCTCCTGCACGCTGCGCAGGTCGGCTCCGGCGGCGAGCAGGTGCGTGGCGAACGAGTGCCGGAACGTGTGCGCGCTGGCGGCGCCGAGCATGTCGGCGCGGCGCAGCACCTTGCGCAGGATGTAGTCGAGTCCCTGGCGCGTGAGCGGGCCGCCGCGCGCGTTCAAGATGAGCTCGGGGCGGCGGCGTCCCTTGAGCAGGCTCCGCCGCCCGTCGGCGACGTACCGGCTCACCGCCGCGGCGGCGGCGGAACCCATGGGCACCACACGCTCCTTGTCACCCTTGCCCACGCAGCGGACGAGCTCCGCCCTCCAGGTCCACGTCGCCGTCGCGCAGGCCCACCAGCTCGCTCACGCGCAGGCCGCAGCCGTACAGGAGCTCGAGCGCGGCCAGGTCGCGCTGGCCGAGCGCGCCGGCCGGGACGACGGTCGCGAGGATCGCCTCGACCTCCTCGACCGAGAGCACGCGAGGGAGCTCCTGCGGCCGCTTGGGCGTGCGCAGGAGCGCGGCCGGATCGTCCTCGCGGACGTTCTCGCGCACCAGGTACGCGTAGAACGTCCGTACGGCGGCGATGCGGCGCGCGACGCTCGAGGCCGCGCCGTCGCCGCCGCTCCCGGCGAAGTAGGCGCGCACGTCGTCCTGCGTCGCGCCGCTCCCGGCGCCACTCCGCGCGCGCTGAGGAACCGGGCGAACGCGGCGAGATCGCGGCTGTAGGCGGCCACGGTGTTCTGGACTGAGGCCGCGCTCGTAGTTGACGTAGTCCAGGTACTCCTGGACGAGGGGGTCGAGCGGCCGCCCGGCCGGCGGGGCGCCTCTGTCGTCCACGCGCCGCCCCGCGGCCGCTACGCGGCCGTCCCGGCGGCGCGGACCAGACCCGCCGCGATCCCGTAGAGCCCGTGCAGGCGCTCGACGCTCATCGACTCGAGCGGAGAGTGCGCGTGCTCGAACCCCACGCCGAGCGTGAGCGCCGGCAGTCCCTGTGCGTTGAACACGTTGGCGTCCGAGCCACCGCCGCCCTCGACCAGCCGCGGCTCCAGCCCGGCCAGCCGGGCCGCCTCCGCGCCCATCGCGAGCAGCGGGCTGTCCGGCGCGTGCCGGTACCCGCGGAAGGCCTCGCGGACGTCGATCTCCACGTCGATGCCGGCCGCGGCCGCCGCGGCCGCGACGGCCTGCACCATGTGCTCCGCCTGGGCCGCCACCTTGGTCTCGTCGCGGCTGCGCGCCTCGCCGGAGATGAAGCACCGCTCCGCGACCACGTTGGCCGCGGTGCCGCCCCGGACGACGCCCACGTTGGCCGTGGTCTCTTCGTCAAGCCGCCCGAGCCGCATCGCGGCGATGGCGTGCGCCGCGGCGACGACGGCGCTGCGCCCCAGCTCCGGCGCGATGCCGGCGTGGGCGGCGTGGCCCTTGAACTCGGCCTCCACACGCTTTTGCGTGGGGGCGCCGGTGATGAGCGTACCGGGCGCGCCGTCGCTGTCGAGCACGAACACGCGGGTGGCCGCGAGCGCGGAGAGGTCGAGCGCCTTGGCGCCCAGCAGACCGACCTCCTCCCCCGCGGTGAGGATGAGCTCCACGTCCCCCTCCGGAGGCTCCGCGACCAGCGCGCGCGCCAGCTCGAGCAGCACCGCCACGGCGGCCTTGTCGTCCGCGCCGAGCGGTGTGGCGCCGTCGCTGCGCACGTAGCCGTCCGCCACGGTGACCCGCGGCGCGCGCTCCATGGGCACGGTGTCGAGGTGCGCGCAGAGCCCGATGGCCGGGGCCGCGCCGCGCCCGGCGATGCGCGCGACCAGGTTGCCGCAGCCACAGCCGGTGACCACGGCGCTGTCGTCCTCGCGCACGGCCAGACCCAGCTCGCGGAGGTACGCCGCGACGACGTCGGCGATCTCGCGCTCGGAGCCGGTGGGAGAGGCGATGCCGGCCAGCCGGACGAACAGGTCGAGCAGCGTGTCGCCCTGTGCGCCCCGGTCGTCTATACCTGGGCGCACACGTCCTCCAGTTCGTCGTCGCGCTCGCTGCGCAGACGCGCGGCGGCGCCGACGAAGTCGCGGAAGAGCGGCGCCGGCCGCGTCGGCCGCGACTTGAACTCGGGGTGGAACTGGGAGGCGACGAACCAGGGGTGGTCGGGGAGCTCGCAGATCTCGACGAGGCGTCCGTCCGGCGTGGTGCCGCTGATGACGAGGCCGGCGGCCTCCAGTTCGGGGCGCAGGTCGTTGTTGACCTCGTAGCGGTGGCGGTGGCGCTCCCAGACCTCGTCGGCGTCGTAGGCCACCTGCGCTTTGGTGCCGGGCACGAGCTTGACGTGGGAGGCGCCGAGCCGCATGGTGCCGCCCATGTCCTCCACGTCCTTCTGCTCCGGCAGCAGGTCGATGACCGGGAACTCCGTGTCCGGGTCGAACTCGGTGGAGTTGGCGCCGGTCATGTCGCACACGTCGCGGGCGAACTCGGCCACGGCGCACTGCATGCCGAGGCAGACCCCGAGGAACGGCACCTTGTTCTCGCGGCAGTAGCGGATGGCCTCGATCTTGCCCTCGATGCCGCGCTGGCCGAACCCGCCGGGCACGATGACCCCGTCGACGTTGCAGAGCCGCTCGGCCACCGTCTTGGGCGTGAGCTCCTCCGAGTCGACCCACTGCAGGTCGAGCTTGCGGCCGTGGAAGATGGCCGAGTGCTTGAGGGCCTCCCACACGGAGAGGTAGGCCTCATGGAGCTGGATGTACTTGCCGACCAGCGCGATGGTGACGGGCTTGTCGCAGGCGTCGATGTGGTCGATCAGCGCCTCCCACTCGGCCAGGTCCGGCGGGCCGACCTCGAGCCCGAGCATCTTGACCACGAGGTCGTCAAGCTTCTCCTCGTGCATCTTGAGCACCACGCGGTAGATGTCGTCGGCATCGGCGGCGGAAACCACCGCCTCGGGGTCGACGTCGCAGAACAGGGCGATCTTCTCGCGGATGCCCTGCGAGAGGAGCTCCTCGGAGCGGGCGACGATGATGTCTGGCTGGATACCGATCTCGCGCAACTCGGCGACCGAGTGCTGCGTCGGCTTGGTCTTGAGCTCTCCGACGACGCCGATCATGGGCACCAGGGTGACGTGGATGTACAGCACGTTGGCGCGGCCGACGTCCTTGCGGAACTGGCGGATGGCCTCGAGGAACGGGAGGCTCTCGATGTCGCCGACGGTGCCACCGACCTCGGTGATGAGCACGTCCGCGCCGGTGAGCTTGGCGAGCCGGTGCACGCGGCTCTTGATCTCGTTGGTGATGTGCGGGATGACCTGCACGGTGCCGCCCAGGTAGTCGCCGCGGCGCTCCTTGGTGATGACGCTGTTGTAGATGCCGCCGGTGGTGACGTTGGAGTCGCGCTGGACGAACTCGTCGAGAAAGCGCTCGTAGTGGCCGAGGTCGAGGTCGGTCTCGGCGCCGTCCTCGGTGACGAAGACCTCGCCGTGCTGGAACGGGCTCATCGTGCCCGGGTCGACGTTGATATACGGGTCGAACTTCTGGCTCGCGACCTTGAGCCCGCGCTGCTTGAGCAGCCGGCCGACGGATGCCGCGGTGATGCCCTTGCCGAGCCCGCTGACGACCCCGCCCGTGACGAAGATGTGCTTGGTCATGCCCCCTGTGCCCTCCTGGTGAGTATCCCGCCGTTCCGCACGCAGCCGTCGTCGAACGCTCCGGTCGCAGCCACCAGGGAACGCACCCGGGGCACGGCGGATCTGCACAAGACGAGCGGGGGATTTTGTGGGGCCGGGGTCCTGCCCGTTCGAAGACGACGGGCCGGCACGACGATATGCCCGGCGAGGCCACGAATCACGTCGGCAAGTATACCATCGGGCATCGGCGCGGCAAGGAGCGGCGCCGTCGGCGTGCGCGCCCCTCAGGCGCCTGCTGCCGCGCGCGCCAGCAGGCTCTCGGCGTGACTGCGCGCGGCCTTGTCGTTCGGGGAGGCGCCGAGCATGCGGCAGAGCTCGGCGAGGCGTTCGTCGCCGTCCACGCGGCGCACGACGGTCTCCGTGACGCCCTCGCCGGGGTCGCTCTCCTTGGCGATGGCGAACTGGCGGTCCCCGTAGGCGGCGACCTGGGGCAGATGGGTGATGCAGAGCACCTGGCGGCGCTCGGCCAGGCGTCGGAGCCGCTCTCCGAGCGCCGCCGCCGTCACCCCCCCGATGCCGGTGTCGACCTCGTCGAAGATGAGCGTCTCGACATCGTCGCCGAGCGTGACGAGCCCGCGGATGGCGAGCATGGCGCGCGAGAGCTCGCCGCCGGAGGCGGTCTCGCGCAGCGGGCGCGCCGGGACACCGGGGTTGGCGCCGAAGATGAACTCCACGTCGTCGGCTCCCGAAGGCGCCAGGCCGTCCCAGCCCTCGCCGCGCGGCGTGACCTCGACGACGAACGTCGCATGCGGCATAGCGAGGCCGCGCAGTTCCTCCTCGATGCGCACGGCCACGCCTGGGGCGAGCCGCCGTCGAGCCTCGCTCAGGCGAGCGGCGGCGGCCACTGCCGCGTCCTGCGCCGTCGCGACCCTGGCCACCAGCGAATCCTCGTCGGCGGCGAACTCCTCGAGTGCCGCCAGCCGAGCCCCGGCCTCCTCGAGATACGCCAGCACCTCGTCTGCAGAACCGCCGTACTTGCGCATGAGCGCCTTGAGCCTGTCGTAGCGCAGCTCGAGCGCGTCGCGGTGAGCCGCATCGACGTCGAGCGTTTCGATGTAGTCGCGCAGTGCGGCCGCGAGGTCGTCGAGCTCCGCCGAGAGGGCGCCGAGCCGCTGTGCGAGCGGCGCCAGGCTCTCGTCGAGCAGCGCCGCCTCGTCCACGAGACGCTGCGCCACGCGCACGCCGTCCAGCGCCGCGGCCTCCGACTCGCCCACGAGCAGCGCGAGCGCGCCTCCGGTGCGCTCGAGGAGCTTGCCGGCGTGCCGCGCCCGCTCGCGATCGACGGCGAGCCGCTCGTCCTCGCCCGGCTCCACACCGGCCGCCTCGATCTCACCGACCTGGTAGCGCAGCATGTCGAGCTCGCGCTCCCTGTCGCGCCCGGCGCCGCGCAGCTCTTCCAGCTCGCGGGTGAGCGCGCGGGCGCGCCCGTACGCTTCGGCATAGACGGCCTTGAGCGGTTCGACCTCGTCGGCCACGGCGCCGTCGAGCAGGTCGAGCTGCCGCTCGAGCTGCAGGAGGCGCGTGTGCTCGAGCTGCCCGTAGAACGCGAGGCGCCGCCGCAAGGCGTCCTCCACGGCGGCGGCGCTGCTCAGCAGCCCGTCCATGCGCGCCCGCGAGCGTCCGCCGCGCGGCAGCTCACGAGCCACCGCCAGCTCCTCGTCCCCGCTCTCGAACAGCGCCTGGACCAGTGCTCTGTCCGCCCCCGGCCGGACGAGCTCGCCGCCGGCCTTCTGGCCCAGGAGCAGCCCGATGGCCTGCGCGAGCAGGCTCTTGCCGGCGCCGGTCTCGCCGGTGATGACGTTGAGGCCCGGCGAGAACTCCAGCCGGGCTGCGGCGATGAGGACCAGGTCGTCGATGCTCAGTTCAGCGAGCATCGCGGCGATCGAAGAGTTTCTCCTCGACGTTCTGGTAGAAGGACCCCTCGCTCTGCATGAGGAGCCGCGCCACCTGCCGCCCGGCGGTGACGCGCACCTCGTCGCCGCAGCACAGCGTGCCGACCACGTCGCCGTCCGCGACCACCTCGCACTCCTGCAGAGGAGAGACGTTGCGCGCCGTGATGACGTGGTCCGGGCGCAGGATCACAGGACGGAAGCCGAGCGAGTGCGGCGCGATGAAGTTGAGCACCAGCACACCGGCGTTCCACTCCACGATGGGCCCGTTGCAGGAGAGGTTGTACGCCGTGGAGCCGGTGGGCGAGGCGATGATGAGCCCGTCGCAGAACATGCTGCCGACGGTGACGCCCGCCACCTCGTACTCGAGCTGCAGCACGTGGCGCGGCGCCACGCGGCTGAGGATGACGTCGTTGACGGCGCTGTGGTGCTCCCCGGCCAGCTGCACGTCGACGGTGAGCAGGTCCACGACCTGGTAGTCGCCGCCGAGGATCTTCTCCAGGCCGGCCTGCCAGGCGTCGCGCGGCAGCGACGCGAGGAACCCGACGTTGCCGTAGTTGACGCCCAGGGTGGGCACGCGGCTTCCGAGCAGGCGGGAGAGGCCGCGCAGGATGGTGCCGTCGCCGCCGAAGACCAGACAGAGGTCGGCGGCGCGCAGGCCGGACTCGTCGACCGCGCGGTAGCCGAGTCCGGCGGCGTCCGGATGCTTGACGGCCTCCTCCTCGGGCATGAGCAGCTCGAGGCCGAGGCGGTCCGCGGCCGCGGCCAGCTGCGCCAGGGGAGCCGCCGTCGCGCCGGTGAACAGGTGCGTGAGCACGACGATGCGGCGCAGCGGCTCACCCATGAGCCGCCTCTACCGCCGCCCGCACCAGCTCGGCGGCCGGCGACGCAACCGCCCCAGCCGTCCCCGCGTCCCTGAACAGGATGAAGTACTCCACGTTGCCTTTCGGTCCGGGGTGGCCCGAGTCGCACACGCCTTCTACCACGGTGCCCCTCTCCTGCAACCAGTCCGCCACGCGCTCCAGCACGTCGGAGTGCACGGCAGGGTCCCTGACCACGCCGCCCTTGCCGACACGCTCGCGCCCCGCCTCGAACTGCGGCTTGACCAGGACGAGACCGCGGAAGCCCACGCGCAGGCATTCTAGCACCGGCCCCAGGGCCACCGTCAGGGAGATGAACGAGAGGTCCGCGGTGACGAACGAGGGCGCGAAGGGGAGACGTTCGGGCGTGAGCTGCCGGGCGTTCGTGCGCTCGAGCACGGCGACCCGCGGGTCCTCGCGCAGCTTCCAGTCGAGCTGGCCGTACCCGACGTCGACGGCGATCACGCGCGCCGCTCCACCCTGGAGCAGCCGGTCGACGAAGCCTCCGGTGGAGCTCCCGAGGTCGATGACGTCCTCCCCGGTGACGCCGACGCCGAGCCGGGTGAGCGCCGTGTCGAGCTTGTCGCCGCCGCGCGAGACGTAGCGCCGGCGCGCGGCGGCCTTCAGCGTCGCCTCGCCGGCCACTGGGGTGCCGGGCTTGTCGACCACGCGGTCGTCCACGGTGATCTCGCCGGCCAGCACGGCCGCCCGGGCCTGCGCGCGCGTGGCGAAGAGGCCGCGGTCGACGAGCAGCACGTCCAGCCGCTCGCGCACGGCGCCCTACTCGACGCGCGTCAGCGCCGGGTCCTGAGCGCGCGCCGCGAGCGCCACGGCCTGCGGCGTGAGCCCAAGCTCGGCGAGGACGCGCGCCCGGTCACCGTGCTGCACGAACGCGTCCGGGAGTCCCATGCGCACGACCTCGACAGACGAGCCGACCACCTCGAGCACGGCGCTCCCGAAGCCGCCGGCGATCGTGTTCTCCTCCACGGTGACGAGGCGTTTGTGCGTGGCGGCGAGCCTCTGCAGCAGCTCCGTGTCCAGAGGCTTGACGAACCTTGCGTCGACGACCGTGGGTGCGGCGCCCTCCGCGGCCAGCAGCTGAGCGGCCTCCCTGGCCAGGCCGACGCCGGTGCCGGCGCCGATGAGGGCCACCTCCGAGCCCTCCTGCAGCACCACGCCGCGGCCCACTTCCACCGGCTCGAGCTCCTCCAGAGGGGCGAACGGCGCGGCGAGCCCGCGCGGGTACCGTATGGCGGCCGGGCCGTCGAGCGTGAGCGCGCGTCGCCAGCAGCCGCTGCAGCTCCTCCTGGCTGGAGGGCGCCATCACGGTCATGCCCGGGACGATGCGCAAGAAGGAGAGGTCGAAGGCGCCGTGGTGCGTGGGGCCGTCGTCGCCGACGAGGCCGGCCCTGTCCACGGCGAAGACCACCGGCAGGCGCTGCAGGCCGATGTCCTGCACCAGCATGTCGAACGCGCGCTGCAGGAACGTCGAGTACAGCGCGACCACCGGGCGCATGCCGCCGATGGCGAGGCCGGCGGCGAACACGGCCGCGTGCTCCTCGGCGATACCGACGTCGTAGAAGCGGTCAGGGAACCGGCGCTCGAAGGCCTCGAGGCCGGTGCCCTGCGTCATGGCCGCGGTGATGGCGACGACGCGCTCGTCGCGCTCGGCCAGGCGCACCAGCGCCTCGCCGAACGCCTGCGTGTACGTCGTCCCGACCGCCGCGGCCTTGCTCGCCCCGTTGCCGATGTGGAACGGCCCGGTGCCGTGATAGGTGTCCGGCCGGGCCTCCGCGGGCTCGTACCCCTTGCCCTTCACCGTCTTGACGTGCACCACCACAGGGCGGCGCGTGTCGATGGCCTGGCGGATGCTCTGGCGCAGCGCGTGCATGTCGTGACCGTCGACCACGCCGATGTAGGCGAACCCGAGCTCCTCGAACAGCATGCCGGGCACGAGGAACGCCTTCATCGACTCCTTGACGTCCTTGCCCAGGCGGTACGCCTTGCCGCCGATGGCGGGGATCCTCGCGACACCGTGCTCCAGGTCCTCGCGCAGCCGGGTGAGCGTCGGGTCCAGACGGATGCGGTTGAGGTAGAGCTGGAGGGCGCCGACGTTGGCGCGGATGGACATCTCGTTGTCGTTGAGCACCACCACCAGCGGCGTGCGCAGATGGCCGGCCTGGTTGAGCGCCTCGAAGGCGACCCCGCCCGTGAGGGCGCCGTCGCCCAGCACGCAGACGACGTTGCCGCCGTCCTCGCGGGCGATGCGCTCCGCCTCGACCAGACCCAGCCCGTAGCTGATGGAGGTCGAGGCGTGCCCGGTGCCGATCACGTCGTGAGGCGACTCCGCGCGGTTGGGAAAGCCGGAGAGGCCGCCGTACTGCCGGATCGTGCCGAACCGGTCGCGGCGCCCCGTCAGCAGCTTGTGCGCGTAGCACTGGTGGCCCACGTCCCAGACGATCTTGTCCTTGGGGCTCCGCAGCACGCTGTGCAGGGCGACTGTCAGATCGACGGTGCCCAGGCTCGCGGCGAGGTGCCCGCCGGTCTCGCTCACGCAGGAGAGGATGGTCTCGCGGACCTCGTCGGCGAGCAGCGTCAGCTCTCGCTCTGAGAATTGTTGGAGGTCGGCGGGGTCGGAGATCTTGTCCAGATACCGCATCGTCAACGGAGTATAGCACCGGGCTCGAGGCGGCCCGTTCGGGCCGGCGGTCAGCGCCGCCGGTCGTGGATGAACCTGGTGACGGCGACGAGGTCGGCGGTGTCGCCGGGAAGATCGCCGAGCAGACCGAGCGCGCGCTCCTGCGCCTCGTCGGCCAGGCCGCCGGCGCGCTCCATGCCGAAGCGCGAGACGTAGGTGACCTTGTCGAGCGCCCTGTCCTTGCCGACGCTCTTGCCGAGCTCGTCCTCGGCGCCGGTCTCGTCGAGGATGTCGTCGACGATCTGGAAGAGCAGCCCGAGCTCCGCCGCGTAGGCCCGGTAGGGCGCGACGTCCTCCCCGCCGCTCAGCAGCGCGCCGCAGACCACGGCGGCCTGGATGAGGCGGCCGGTCTTGAGCGCGTGGAGCGTGCGCAGGTCGTCGTCCGCGTCCGCCTCCCCGGCCACGTCCATGTACTGGCCTCCGACCATGCCTTGCACGCCGGTCGCGGCGGCGATCTCGCCGAGCGCCGCGAGCACCGGCGCGCAGCCTCCCGCCTGGCGGGTCAGCACGAGGCTGAACGCCTCCGCGAAGAGCCCGTCGCCGGCCAGGATCGCCACGTCCTCGCCGTAGGCGACGTGGCACGTCGGCCGGCCGCGCCGCAGCGTGTCGTCGTCGATCGCCGGCAGGTCGTCGTGGATGAGCGAGTAGGTGTGGATGAGCTCGAGCGCCGCGGCCGTCGGCAGCACGGAGGCCGGGTCCGCGCCACGGCCCCGGGCCGTAGCCAGCGCGAGCACGGGCCGGATGCGCTTGCCCCCGGCGAGCAGCGAGTAGCGCATGGCCTCCACGAGACGCGCCGCCCTGCGGTCGGCGCCGAAGTCGAGGCTCTCGAGGTACTGCTCGGCGAGCGCGAGCAGGTCGGCCGGGTAGCTCGCCGCAGGCTCGCCGCTCACGTGCACGACCTCACCCGGCGACGCGGCCGAGTTGCTCCAGCAGTCTGCCGGCCTCCTCGACCTGCTCGGTGGCGCGCTCGAGCAGCGTCATCTCGACCTCCGCGGAGGAGGAGGCGGCCAGCCGCGGCTCCAGCTCTCCGAGCTGGGCGAGGATCTCCTCGAGGCGCTTCAGCGCCTGCTCGCGCGTGAGCGCGAGGCCCGCGATCTGCTCGTCAGCCATCCTCGCCCTCCTCATCGCCCGTGGGCGTCTCCACCGGGCCGGCGTCCGCTCCCGGCGCGCCGGCCTGCTCCCCGCCGGCGTCCTCCTCGGCCTGCTCGCCGCCGACATCCGGATCGGACTGATCGCCGCGGACGATGCCGCCGAGCACGCCGTTGACGAACGCGCCGGCCTCGTCCGTCGAGTACCGCTTGGCGAGGCGCACGGCCTCGTCGATGGCCACCTCCGGCGGGGTGACCTCGCCGCTGATCTCCCACAAGCGCGAGGCGCAGGATGCTCCGCTCGAGGGGGGCGACGCGGTCGAGCGGCCACCCTCTGGAGTGCGCCTCGAGCTCGGCGTCGAGCGTCTCCCTCTCGCGCAACACGCCGGCCACGGCCTTGATGGTGAACTCGTCCGGCGCGTAGCCCTCGCGGAGCTTCTGCCCGTTGACGAGGTCGGCCATCGGGAGGTCCGTGACCTCGGTCTGGTACAGCAGGAAGACGGCGTCGCGGCGCGCCTGCTTGCGGCTCGGTCCGGCAGGGCTCACGCGGAAGGCCTGCCCAGTCTCAGACGGGCTCTATGGCGAAGAGCGGCTGCCCGTACTGCACCGTCTCGCCGTTCTCGACCAGGATCTCGCGCACCACACCCGCGACGTCCGCGGTGAGTTCGTTCATCATCTTCATCATCTCGAGGATGCAGAGCGTCTGGCCGGCCTCGACGCTGTCGCCGACCTCCACGAAGGAAGGGGACTGCGGCGACGGCGAGCGGTAGAACGTGGCCACCCACTTGGACTTGACGAGGTGGAACCCGTCGGCGCCGTCGTCGGGCGCCTCCGCGACGGCCACGGCCGCCGGCTGGCGGAGCGGCCGCCGCCGGGGCGGCGGCCTCCATCCCCGACTTGCGCACGGTGATCTTGAGGTCGCCCTCCTCGATGACGACCTCGTCCACCTCGCTCTCCTCGATCATGCCGAGGATGTCCTTGACGCGGTCGGCGCTCTCCTCGAGAAGCGCGCTACCCGGCTGCGTCTGCAGGTAGCGGTGCACCTGGAACACATCCGACTCGGGGCCCACGTGATGCCGCTCGAGGAACACGCGTGCGGTCTGGGGGAACAGCGCGTAGCTCAGGAGGTCCTCCTCCGAGCGCGCCAGGTCGCCGATCTCCTCGCGGTAGTCCTCGAGCGTCTCGTCGACGAGGTCGGCCGGGCGCACGCCGATCGGCTGCTCGCCCTCCAGAACGCGTGCGAGCACCTCCGGCGAGATGGAGCCCGGCGCGGCGCCGTACTTGCCGCGCAGGTACTGCTTCATCTCGTCCGGCACGATGTGCCAGCGCCGCCCGGAGAGCACGTTGAGCACGGCCTGGGTGCCGACGATCTGGCTCATGGGCGTGACCAGCGGCGGGAACCCGACCTCGGCGCGCACGATGGGGATCTCCTCGAGCACCTCGGGCAGCCGGTCGAGCGCGCTCTGCTCCTTGAGCTGGCTCTCGAGGTTGCTGATCATGCCGCCGGGCACCTGGTGCGAGTACACCTGCATGTGCGTGAGCGAGGTGACGCCGCGGTCCCAGCCGCCCTCCTGACGGACCTTCTCGAAGTACTTGGCCATCTCGAAGAGCTTCTCGAGGTCGAGCCCGCTGTCGTAGGGCGAGCCGGTGAGCGCAGAGACGACCATCTCGGTGGCCGGCTGCGAGTTGCCGAAGGCCAGCGGGACCGTGGCCGTGTCGATCACGTCCACGCCGGCCTCGATGGCCTTGAGGTAGGTCATCGGGGCGAGGCCGCCGATGTAGTGACAGTGCAGCTGGATCGGCACGCTTGAGCTCGGCCTTGAGGCGGCCGACGAGCTGCTCGGCGTAGAACGGCGAGAGCAGCGCCGCCATGTCCTTGATGCAGATGGAGTCCGCGCCCATGTCGACGAGCCGGTGGGCGACGTCCACGTAGTGGTCGAGCGAGTGTACCGGCGAGATCGTGTACACGACGGCGCCCTGGAAGTGCTTGCCCGTCTCCTTGATGGCCGCGGCGGCCGTCTCGAAGTTGCGGATGTCGTTGAGGGCGTCGAACACCCGGAAGATGTCCATGCCGTTCTCCGCCGCCTTGTAGACGAACCGGCGCACGATGTCGTCCCCGTAGTGGCGGTAGCCCACGATGTTCTGGCCGCGCAGCAGCATCTGCAGCGGCGTGCGCGCCACGTGCTTCTTGATGAGTCGCAGCCGCTCCCACGGGTCCTCGTCGAGAAAACGAAGGGACGCGTCGAACGTCGCTCCTCCCCAGCACTCGAGCGAGTGGAAGCCGATGGAGTCCATCAGCTCGAGGACCGGGATCATCTCTGACGTGTGCATCCGCGTCGCCCACAGCGACTGGTGCCCGTCACGGAGGGTGGTGTCGGTGATGCCTACCGGGCGCGCGCGCATGGCTCTCCTTCCCAGGCGCGCTCAGGCGCGGCCCAGGTACTCCCCGCTGCGGGTGTCGACCTTGACCTTCTCGCCCTCCTCGATGAACAGCGGCACCTGGATGGTGGCGCCGGACTCGAGGGTGGCGGGCTTCGTGGCGCCCTGGGCGGTGTTGCCCTGAACGCCGGGATCGGACTGCGTGATCGTGAGCTCCACGAAGTTCGGCGCGGCCAGCTCGAACGGCTGGCCGTTGAGGTACATGATCTCGACTTCCATGTTCTCGACGACCCACGTCAGGGCGCCCTCGGCCATGGCCGGCGCGACGGACACCTGCTCGTAGGTCTCGTTGTCCATCAGGACGACCTCGTCGTCGGTGGCGTACAGAAACGCCATCTTGCGCGACTGCGTGTGCATGCGGTCGAACTTCTCGCCGGCGCGGAAGGTCTTGTCGAGCACCGCGCCGGTGGCGATGTTGCGCACCTTGGTGCGCACGAACGCCCCGCCCTTGCCGGGCTTGACGTGCTGGAATTCGACGATGGTGAACGGCTGGCCGTCGATCTCGATGGCCATGCCGGTCTTGAACTGATTGGTGCTGACGACGTCTGCCATGTGGTCCTACTCAAGGGTCGAGGGGGCTGGTCTGCACGGAGTCCGCAGTAGTAGGCCATGATACAGCAAGGCCGGGGCACGGGCGACGCGAGGCCGGCCGGGCAGGATCCGCGCCGACGGACCGCGTTCGGCGCGCGACGCGCCCGCCGTCACTCCACGACCTGGAGCTCCTTGGGTGAGTTCGTGAGCCGCTCGCAGCCGCTCGCCGTCACCAGGACCGTGTCCTCGATGCGCACGCCGGCGACGCCCTCGACGTAGATGCCGGGCTCCACGGTGCACACCATGCCGGCCTCGAGGCGGTCACCCCGCGAGCGGCCCAGCCCGGGCGCCTCGTGGACCTCGCGCCCCACGCCGTGGCCGGTGCCGTGGCCGAACCTGTCGCCGTACCCCGCCGCGTCGATCACGGCGCGCGCGGCCGCGTCCACGTCGCGCTGACCGTGCGCCCCCGCGCGCACGGCGGCCAAGCCGGCAAGCTGAGCATCGAGCACCACCTCGTACATGCGGCGGAGCTCGGCGGACGGCTCTCCGGCCGCATAGGTGCGCGTGATGTCGCTGCAGTACCCGTCCACCCGCGCGCCGGTGTCGATCACCACCAGTTCGCCGGCGCGGATCACCCTGCTCCCCCGGGAGCGCGTGCGCCTGCGCCCCGTGGTCACCGGTGGCCACGATCGCCGGGAAGGCCTCGCCGCCGGCCCCCAGGCGGTGGTACTCGGCCTGCAGGTCCCAGGCGACGTCGCGTTCGCTGCGGCCGACGAGGCCGCGGGCCACGACGAGGCCGAGCGCCTCGTCGGTCACCGCGGCGGCACGCCGCATCGCCGCCACCTCCGCGTCGTCCTTGACGGCGCGCAGCAGTGTCACGCTCTGCCCGACGTCGCGCAGGCCACCGTCGTGGGCGCGACGGAGGCGCCGGTACGCCGCGTGGCTGAGCCGGCCACCCTGGTAGCCGAGCGTGGCTCCGGCGCCGAGCAGGCGCGCCGCCTCCGCTGCGCTGTGCGCGAGCAGCGGATGGGTGATGACCTTGCTGAGCTCGGCGTCCGCGACCTCCTCGTGGACCTGCTCCCAGTAGCGCGCATCCGTGCAGAGCACGTGCCTCGGCGGGCCCCACGACCAGCGTGGCGTCGTCGCCCCGGAACCCGGAGAGGTAGCGGACGTCCTCCGGGTCGGTGACGAGGACGCCGTCCGACGCGGAGCCTCTCGAACAGCGCGCGGCAGCGGTCGAGACGCGCGCTCACTTGGCCTTCCCGCCCTTGACGAGCTCCGCCAGCGCGGCGAGCGCATC
This sequence comes from uncultured Thermoleophilia bacterium, assembly GCA_963709635.1. Taxonomy (GTDB): domain Bacteria; phylum Actinomycetota; class Thermoleophilia; order UBA2241; family UBA2241; genus CAIXSE01. The sequence goes on along the minus strand of CAVPXA010000033.1, from coordinate 130,394 downwards.
GACGTAGCCCGCGGCTCCCTTCCCGGCTACGCGCACGTCCACCACGTCGGCGATCACCGAGACGCGCCGCCACTCCTCCCGGCTGTCGACGTCCGAGAGGTGCACCTCCGCGACGGGAGCGGAGACCAGCTCGAGCGCGTCGTGGAGCGCGTAGCTGTAGTGCGTCCAGGCTCCGGGGTTCACGATGGCGGCGTCGGCCGCGTCCACGACGAGTTGGTGCACCTTCTCGACGAACTCGCCCTCGAAGTTGGTCTGGAAGCTGTACACGGTGAACCCGTAGCTCTCGCCGTGGCGCGCGACGTACGACTCGAGCTCGGTCAGCGTCATGGTGCCGTACACGGCCGGATCGCGCCGCCCGAGCATGTCGAGATTCACGCCGTGCAGCAGCCAGAGGGTCTTCAACGCTTGCGCAGCCACTCCACGACCTCCAGTTCGAGCGCCGGCGGCACGCGCACGCCGAGCACCGGTTCCCCCGGACGACGCAGCAGCACGTAGCCCACGCCCTCCGGACCCGCCTTCTTGTCCCGGGCGACCAGCTCGCAGACGTCCTGCGCCCGCAGGCCGGTGAGCCGGGCCGGCAGACCGAGGCCGTCGAGCAGGTCGTGACCCGCCTGCTCGTCGGCGGCGGAGAGCCCGGCGAGCTCGGCGGAGAGGCGCAAGGCGCCGTGCAGGCCGAGCGCGACCGCCTCGCCGTGGGACCAGCGGCGGAACGCCGTGGCCGCCTCGACGGCGTGCGCGATCGTGTGCCCGAAGTTCAGCACGGCGCGCAGCCCGGACTCCCGCTCGTCGCGCTCCACCACGCCGGCCTTGTACGCGATCGAATCGGCGACCAACTGCTGCGAGACCGTCTCCGCGGTGAGGTCAGCGGACGCGAGACGCTGCGCCCTCCGGAGCACGACCCCTCCGGCCAGCAGGCCGTGCTTGGCGACCTCCGCGGCCCCACAACGCAGTTCGCGCGCGGGCAGCGTACGCAGCACGCGCAGGTCCGCAAGCACGAGACTCGGCTGGTAGAAGGTCCCGACGTAGTTCTTGCCGGCACGGAAGTCCACCGCGACCTTGCCGCCGACGGACGCGTCCACCTGGGCGAGCAGCGTCGTCGGTACCTGGACGAACCCGCACCCTCGCTGATACGTGGCCGCGACGAACCCTCCGAGGTCGCCGATGACCCCGCCGCCCAGCGTCAGCAGGGTGTCCGAGCGGCGCATCCCGCGGTCGTAGAGCACGCCGTAGAGCTCCTCCGCGCGCGCCAGGCTCTTCTCCCGCTCGCCGGCGGGCAGGATCACGTGTGAGGCGCTCAGACCGGCCTCGCGCAGGCTCCCGCGCGCGTGCTCGAGGTACAGCGGAGCGACGTTCTCGTCGCACAGCACGACGACCTGACCGCGGCCCCGGAGCCGCCTCACCTCGGCGCCCAGCCGAGACAGCAGGTCGCGGCCGATCAGAACCGGGTAGGTCCTCGAGTCCGCCCTGACGGTGAGACGCCTCACGCGGCTCCCTCCTCGGGCGTCGGGGTCGCCCGTGTGGACTCGCCGGTGGCTGCCGAGTCCGACAGCACCGCCGCGAGCTCCGAGGCGATCTGCGCGGCATCACGGTCCGACGTATCGACCACCAGCGTGGCCACTTCTCCATACAGGGCCTCGCGGGCGGCGAGCAACGCCGTAAAGGCCTGCTTGTCGAGCGCGAGGGGCCGCTCCTCGCCCTCGTCGGCGGAGACGCGGCGCCAGAGCTCGCCGGCGGGCGCCGTGAGCCAGACGACGTGCCCGACGAGCCGCAAGGCGTCACGCACGTCGGCGGCGAGTACGGCTCCTCCCCCGAGCGCGAGCACTTTGGGCTCCGCGCTCAAAGCGCCGAGCTCGCGGACCACGAGCGCGGCCTCGAGCGCGCGGAAGCCGGATTCACCCCGGGACGCGAAGATCTCGGGGATCGGGCCCGCGACTGCGACGATCGCCTCGTCGGTGTCCAGGAAGGCTACGCAAAGCCGCGCTGCGAGCGCACGCCCCACAGCGCTCTTGCCCGCCCCCATGAAGCCGACGAGCACGACGGCCGGTGGATGCGGCGCTCGCGCCACCACCGGCTCAGCGCTCCCGGATGCGCAGCTTGTAGGCGTCGGCCGCGGCGACGACGTCGCCGACCGTGGCGCCCCCGAAGCGCTCGAGCGCCGCGTCCGCAAGCGTGAGCGCGATCACCGCCTCGAGGACGATGCCGACCGCGGGGACCGCGCAGACGTCGGACCGCTCGAACCGGGACTTGACCGGCCTGTGCGAGTCCATCTCCACACTGTCCAGAGGCTCCCTCAGCGTCGAGATGGGTTTCATCGCCGCGCGCACGACGATGGTCTCGCCGGTCGAGATGCCGCCCTCCATGCCACCGGCCCGGTTGCTCTCGCGCACGTAGCCGCGCTCGGGGTCGTAGCCGAGCGGATCGTGCACCCGGCTGCCGGGGAGGCCCGCGGCGGCGAACCCGAGTCCGAACTCCATGCCGCGGATGGCCGGGACGGCCAGCACGGCCGCGGCCAGCCGAGACTGCAGCCGGCGATCTCCTTGCACGTAGCTGCCGACGCCCGGCGGATACCCGAACGCGAGGATCTCGACGACGCCGCCGAGCGTGTCTCCGGCGGCGGCGGCCTCGTCGATGGCCGCGATCATCAGCTGCCCCGCGGCCTCGTCCGCGCAGCGCACCGGGCTCGCCTCGACACGTCCCACGTCGCCCGGATCCAGGCCCGACTCCGCGGTGACGCCGCCGAGCGCGACCACGTGACTGGCGACCGTGCACCCCAGCGCCGCCAGCAGCGCCTTGGCGACCGCGCCACACGCCACCTTGGCGGCCGTCTCGCGAGCACTGGCGCGCTCGATGACGTCGCGGATGTCCTCCAACTCGTAGAGCAGGGCGCCGCCCAGATCGGCGTGGCCCGGCCTCGGCACCACGACGCGCTCCGCGGCCTCGCCCCCCGCCGGCGGCGCCTCGACCGCAAGCACGTCTCCCCAGTTGGAGGCGTCCCGGTTGGGCACGAAGAGCGCGAGCGGCGCACCCGTCGTCCTCCCGTGACGCACGCCCCCCAGCACGCGGACGCGGTCCTGCTCGATGCTCTGCCGCTCGCCGCGCCCGTAGCCGCTCTGGCGACGCCCCAGTTCGGCGTCGATCGCGGAGACGTCGACGTCGAGCCCGGCCGGACAGCCGTCGAGGACGGCCGTGAGGCCCGGGCCGTGAGACTCCCCGGCGGTGAGGTAGCGCAGTCGGCTCATGCTCCTACCTTATCCGCGCTCCGCACGCAGGTACAACGTGCGCCCGGCACGCGGCGACCGGCTCATGGAGCGCTTCCGTACGCGGACGGGGCGGCCTGCGGCCGCCCCGTCCGACGTGTGCCTCGCTGCCGCGAGACTCACTTCACGATCACCTGGCCCGCGTGCAGCGTCAGCGTCTGATCGCCGTGCAGGATGGTGACGGTCTGGGCGTTCACGTTGATGGCGATGATCTGGATCTCGCCCCACGACGTGCTGATCACGTCGCCCTGCTCCAGATCGCTGTACGTCTTGCCGTCCACCTCGAGCGTGACGAGGGCTGTGCCGTTCTGGCTGGTGACACTCAGCACGCTGATGCTGTGGCTCGTGCCGCCACCGCCGCCACCGCCACCCTGGCCGATCGAGATGACGGAGATGTCGTAGGAGACGCCGCCGTCCAGCGTGACTCGCACCGCCTCGCCCAGGTTGACCGGGAACGACTTATCCCCGTTCTCGAGCGTACCGTCGATGACCTCGAACGTCACGTCACCGGACGAGACACCGGTGATGGTGAACTCGGCGGCGGAACCGCCGGGTACCTGGTCGCCCTGAACGACGTTGTACGAGGTCCCGTCGACCTTGATCTTGGCCGACAGATTATTGGAGGGCTGCGACGTACTCGTCGGACTCGGCGTGGGCGAAGCGGTACCACCGCCGCCGGCTACAGGGAACGGGATGAACGGGTCCTTGCTGGTGAACTTGTCGAGGAGTGGCTGCTCCCTGGCGGGATCCGCCGCGGCGAGCGCTTCGGTGTCCGGCATCCGAGCTGAGTCCGGCGACACCGGCCTCCGTGACGACGTTCGGGGCACCCGTGGCTTCCGAGCGAGTACTGGCCACGGCGACGGCAAGCGCGAGAGCAGCGCCGACGATGAGGGCGATGACCACATACGTGAGCATGCGTCGGTTCATTGCGCACCTCCAGCCGCCGCAGCCGCCTGCCCGGCGCCGCCCCAGAGATAGGCGTTGAGGCCGATCGTGACGGCCAGTGGCGGCGAGCCACTGGTCGCGGTCTCGGTGCTGGTGGCGGCCTGCATCGTCAATTGGGTGACCTGCAGGAGCCGGCCTGTGACCCGGAAGCTCGCGTTGCGGAACGCCACGTACTCCTCGAGCCGGTAGAGGAAGTCCTCGACATCGAAGAAGCGCCCGGACACCTGGATCGTGAGCGTCTGGATGCCGAAGGGGCTGCCCGGCGTCGTGGTGCCGCGAGCGATGCTGGTGATGCCCACACCCGAGGCCTCAGCCGTCTTGGTGAGCTCGATGATGAGCCCGGGGATGCCCTCACTCTCGGGGAGCATCTTCCCGAGCCGGACGATCTCGGCCTTGGACTGCGGCGCTGTCTTCTTGTACGACTCGAGCTTGATGACTTCCTGATTGGCCATGTCGAGCTCGCTCTGCGCGGACTGGACCTGCGTGCCGAGGTCGCTCAGCTTGCGCTGCGTCGGGCTGAAGAGCAGGAAGTACCAGGCGACGATGAGGACGACCGCGACGACGGCGGTGATGATGTAGATCTCCTTGCCCCGGGCCCTCATGGCGCCACCGCCTGCAACTGCGTGGTCGGTGGCTGGGTCGTGTAGGGACGCAGCGCCGCGGTGACGGTGAACGCCTTGTACGAAGCGGTCGTCGTCCCGGCGGTCCCCGTGGACGCCGTATCCGTTGAGCTCGTGAGGGTGATGCCCTTCAGTTGCGGGATGAGGCCGAGCCTCGTGAGGAACTCGGCCACGTCCCTGTGCTTCTCGGTCTGGCCCGTGAACACGAGTCGCTGGTGGCAGCGGCGGCGGCGGCGGGATCAGCGGCGGCGACGCCCGGCAGCATGGCCGGCGGGACCGTCGCCGTGAGCGACTGCAGGCGGACGTTCTCCGGGATGACCAGGCTCAGCTCCTGCAGCAGGATGGAGAAGGGCACACTCGACTCGTAGATGCCCTTCGCCGCCTGGCGTCATGGCCGTGCGCTGCGCCTGCAGCACCGCGTACGGACTGAGTTCGGCGATCTTGACCTGCACGCTGGCGGTCTCGGTCTGGATCGCCGAGAGCTCGTCCTGCTTGGCGTTGACGTCGCTGCGGTACTTGACGTACACCAGCCCGAGCGCGACGACGACGAGGACGAGGATGAGGATCGCCCAGATGAGCCCACGCTCCCTCGACGCCTTTACGCGTTCTTCCTGCGGCAGCAGGTTCATGCGTTTCATGGCCTACTCCTCGTCATCGAAGGCCAGGCCGAGGGCGATCGCCAGACGAGGGGCGATCAGCTCGAGCTCCTGCTGGGGGAGCTTCGACTTGTTCTCGGCGATGAACTGCAGCGGGTTGCCCAGCGCGACCGGAAGGTGCAGGGCGCCCGCAAGGTAGTCGCACATGTTGCGCGTGAGGGACCCCTCGCCGCTCAGGAGGATGCGAGCGATCGGGGCATCCTGCTGGAGCGAGTGGTAGTAGTCCACGGAACGCCTGATCTCGTCCGCGAACGACTCGCAGGTGGAGTCCAGGACCCCGTGGATCTCGCCCACGGTGGAGGCCTCGAGGTCCGCGGCGGCGGCGGCGCTGCCGGTGAGGCCGACCGTGAGACGCATGAGGTCGGCCTCCTGGTGCGTGACGCCGCGATTCTGCATGAGCGCCTGGACCATGGCCTCGTAGCCGAGGTTGACCACACGCGTGAACTGCGGCGTGCCACCCGAGGCGACGACGATATTGCTGATGCCGGCGCCGATGTTGATCAGCGCGCTCGCGCCGTCGGCCTGGGGCGCCCCCTGGTCCACGAACGCGACGGGAGGCGCGACCGAGCGCATGAGGGCGAACGCCTGCAGGTCGATGCCGTCGATGCTGAGGCCGGCCTTCTTGGCCACCTGCATGAACTGGCCGATCATGTCGCGCTGCGCGGCAACGATGAGCACCTGCTGGCGCCCGGAGCCTTCTCCCTCGCCCGGCGTCGTCGAGAGCACCTGGAAGTCCAGGATCGCCTCGTCGAGGGGGATCGGGATCGCTTCCTGCGCCTGGAACTCGATGGCCGCCCGCAGTTCCTTGGGGTCGATGATCGGGAACTCCATCGTGCGGACGACGATCTTCTGGTTGGCGATACCGACGGAGAAGCGCTTGCCGGTGAACCCGCCTTCCTTCCAGAAGGTCTTGAGCTCGGCCGCGAGCCCTTCGACGTCGACGACCTCGCCCTCGAACATGAGTCCGTCCGGAAGCGCCCGAGCGGAGACCGCCGCGAGCGTATGCCCCTGTCGTCCCGTCCTGACTTGCGCACCGACCATCGAGGCCTGCTCGATGTCGATGCCGACGCGCACCGCGTTCATGGCCATTATCGCCCCTAAAGCTTGCCTTGCCCTAGCGCCAGTGTCGGCACCCTCGCGGGATACCTTTAGGCACTCGTTCGACGGGTCGGCGCAATCCCCCTGCCCCCCCAGTCGAGGAACGCTACTTTCTCACAAAACACGTACTGCGTACAGATGATTCGGTATGACGGTATCGTCATCCTGCCTCGTCACGTGCCGTGCTCGGTCACGACCGGCCGCACAGCTCCCGGGAGCAGGCGGTCTCGCCAGTCCGGTTCGACCGTGATGGACACCGGCGATCCAGTCTCCAGGCTCCCGGCGTGGAGAGATCCTTCCACGCGGAAGTCTCCTCTGACGGTGAGGCGCCCGCGCACCACCAGTGCACCGGTCATCGAGACGCTCCCGCCGGGTTGACCGACGACCGCGTCGCCCTGGACCACGACGAGCAGGGCCCCCGCCTCGGCACGAGCTTCTCCCTCGATGCGCACCTCAGCGCCGCGCGGAAGCAGCAGGCAGCGCCCGGTCAGCAGGCCTTCGGACGTGGCTGGTCCCACCTCATCGAGCCGCAGCACACCGCCGGCCAGGGCCGCCCCCGGCGCCTCCGCCAGCTCGGAGGCGGCCGTGAGGAACTCCGGGGAGGGCCCGGCCACCCACTCGCCCGGCAGTGTCTCGCCCGTATGCAGGTCGCCGTCGTCCAGATAGGTAGCCGAGGACGCTGGATCGTGCACCTCGATCCCGTCCCAGAAGATGCCCGCGACGGCGTGGACGGCCGCCGGTGCGTCCACGCCGCGACAGCAGTCCGCCGGCTCACCGGAGGTGGTGGTCCCGGCAGCGCCGGCGACGAACGCGACGTGCTCGCGCCCCCTCACGCAACCCCCGACGTACACGCCGCTCCCCGCGATCTGGAACGGCGCAGCGAACTCGGCGTCGCCGGTGCAGGTGACACCCGTCGCCCACTCCTCCGCACGACACTCTACCGTGAAGTCATCGCGGCGCCGGGAGCGTCCGTGGGCGGCGCTCACTCGTACGCGGCGCCGCGCCCAGGGCGACGAGCCGTCCGGCGGCGCCGGCTCCCAGGTCGCCGACCATGCTTCGTTCTCAGCCTCGTCCGCCCCCACGAGCGCGCCGCTCACGTCCGTGGGGCGCCACCGTGCCGCAGCCATCGCCGCATCCGCTGCCCCGCCCCGGAGCACCGACGCGCGCCACGCCGACGCATCCGACGCACCGACGACCTGCGTCACGTGTACCGCTGCGACCACCGCCAGGGCGAAGGTCGCCGCGAGGACGCCGACAAGCAGGGCGACGAGCATCGCGTACCCGGCCTCCGGATGCGGGCGATCGGTCACGCGCCGACCTCCGCGAGCACGGTCCTCGAGGCGCGCGCCGAGCCGGTCTCCGTCGTGAGCTTGACGAGAACCGCCGACACCAGCGGCCAGTCGGCCGGTGACATCGCCGCGGCGTCGGCCTCACGCCCATCCTGCAGCGCGTAGGCGACGACAAACAGCGTCACGTGATCGGCGATGTAGGTGCCGGGCGCGTTGCGCCAGACCACCTTGCGACCCGGATCCCACACGACCGTGACCTCCTCGCGCGCCGCATCGACGTGGTCATGGACAAGTGTCAATGCGCGCGACGGGTCGATCGCGGACGGAGGTCTCACGGCGACGGCGGCGCGGACGTCCTCTGCGATGTTCCGCGCCGCGGCCGCAGCGATCGTGCCGGCCTGCGCGCGGTCGTCCTGCACGCGAGCCAGCCCGCCGAGACCCCACACCCAGCCGTAGGACGCGGACAGCACGATGCCCGCGACCACCAGGGCGACCAGCACCTCCACAAGCGTGAAGCCGTGATCCCCGCCGACCGTGACGGTCGGCCCAGTCCTCCCGAGCGCCGGCTTCACGATGGGCCCGCTTCGGGGTCGAGAAGCGTCGTGGCGCCGGCGCGGCGCTCGAAGCGATACGAGCGCGAGCGGCCGGGCGTCGTCGCCCTCAGATCGAGTGCGAGAAGGGCGGCCGGCACCCCGGCGGCGGTGCGCACGTCGAATCCGGCCAGGTCGTCCGGCCCGAGCCAGCCGCGGGCCGCATCGCGGAAGCGAGCCACACAGACGACGGTGATGCCATCGAAGCTCAGGGTCGTGACGAAGCACCCGGCGGGCAGCCCATCCTCACCCGCCTCGATGAAGCGGCCGTCCTCCGCACCGTCCCGTGCATCAGCGTGCGGGAAGACGGCAGAGACCAGGTCCGCGGCGCCGGCCCCGCGCGCGGCAGCCGGCGCCGGCAGCTCCCTGGGGCAGAACGGGAGACTGCTCAGGTGGGTGGCAACAGCCGCCAGCGCCCGGTCGGAGGCCATCGCGCCCTCCGCCTGCTGTCCCGCACGGGAGACGGCCGTCACACACGCCGTCGCCCCGGTGACGGTCACGAGCAGCAATGCCCCGGCGACGACCACTTCCAGCAGCGAGAAACCCGCGGTCACCCGCATCGCACACATCCCGACAACTGCACGATCACGGTGTCCGACGTGCCGTCGAAGTCGAAGTGGCCGGCCCGGGGGCTCGTGGCTCCGGGGAGGCCGGCCCACCCCCGCGCGCCGAACTCGAGGGTCCCGCCGGGGTAGGTGCTCCGGACACCCGCGCCGAGGCTCCCGCTCATCACCGTGGCGCCCGACTCCTCGCGCACCACGTAGGCCCCGCCGGCGGCGACCTCGACCCTGACCCGCGAAGCGGAGCTCTGCGCCTCGGCCTGAGCGCTGCGGAGCACGAGCGCGAGCCTGCGTGCGGCTTCTCCTGCCGAGACCGCCGCCCGCACCCTCGACGCCCCCGGCACGGTGACGGCCGCAAGCACGGCCACGATCGCGATCACCGCGACGAGCTCAAGCATCGTCGTGCCCTCCTGCGTGCGCATACCGCTTCAGTCCTCCGCGTCGTGGTCGAGCGCCCACGGACAGCCTAGGAGGTGCGGAGGCTCAGCGGGAGGATGACGTATGCCCGGCACCGTTGACGTTGAGTCGCCCGCGGTGAGCCGAAGCCCACCGGACGACGTCAGCGCCCGAGCGCCAGGCTGAGGTACGCGTCGATCAGCGGCGTGCCGACGAACAGCGCCACGACAGCACCTGCGGCGAGGAAGGGTCCGAAGGGTATGGCCGTCTTGGCCCCGGCCTTGGTGACGGCCATCACGACGACCCCGATGACGGCGCCGCTCAGGAACCCGATGAAGAGAGCCGGCGCCACGGCGGCGCCCAGGTAGACACCCATGCACAGGGCGAGCTTCACGTCACCGAAGCCCATGCCCTCGACGTGCCGCACGCGGTAGTACACCTCGCTGATGAGGAACAGCAGACCGGCCGCCCCGAGGCCGGCCACGAGCCACTCCCACCACGGCCCGTCACCGAAGAGGATCATCAGCGGCACGCCGGCGGCGGCGACCGGGAGGATCACGACGTCGGGGATGAGACGCACCTCGAGGTCCACCTGGCTGACGAGGACCAGGGCAGAGACGAACAGCAGATGCGGGACCAGCACCCAGTCGAGGCCGTCGAGCAGCACGACCCCGACGTAGAGCACGGCAGTGAGCCCCTCGCCGGCAGGGTAGCGCCAGCTGATGGTGGCGCCGCAATCACGGCAGCGGCCGCGGAGCAGCAGCCAGCTCAGCACCGGGATGTTGTCGTAGGCGCGGATCTGGTGGCCGCAGGACGGGCAGTGAGAGCGGCCGCGCGTGATGCTCTCGTGGTGCACCAGCCGCCACGCCCAGGCGTTGAGGAAGCTGCCGATGAGCAGGCCGTAGACGGCCGCGATCACGATGAGCAGGGGCGTCATGGCGCCACGAAGTCGGCCTGCCTCCTGAGGAAGACGGTCAGTCTGTACGGCCGCGGCTCGGGCCCCGAGGTATCGCGCTCGTACAGGAAGTTCCCGGGAGAGCGCTCCGTCACCGTGTGCATCAGCGTCCCGCCGTCGAAGGGGTTACCGGGCCACTGGTCGGGGACCATGTAGGGCCCAAGAGTCGCCGGGGTGCATTCGGCGGGCCAAGGGTCCTCGGCATCGGAGTCGAGGACCCGCGAGAGGAGGGCCGTCGCGATCTGGTGTCCACCGGCACGCGCGGCCGCATCCTTGGCACGGTCGCGCTGCCCGATGTACATGGGGATGGCGATGGCTGCGAGGATGGCGATGATCACCATGACGATCAGCACCTCGATCAGGCTGAATCCGGCGCTGCCGCCTCGGGCATGCCGCCGCGCGGCAGGGGCCGGCCTTGTCCCGAGACACGAGCCACTCACTGGACGTAGTCCTTGAAGAGCTCGGCCACCAGTGCGTCGGCGTCTGCCTTCGGCATGGTCTCGTACAGAGGAGCAAGCGCGCGCATACGGGCCTCTTTGTCCTCCGGCAGGATGTACTCGAGGCCCTTGACTGCCTTCTCCTGTGCGTACTTATCGCCGGCGAGGTACGCCTGGCCGAGCATGAGCACGGCCTTCTCCTGCTCGCCGCCCTTGGCGAGCAGAGCGGCGGCGAGCCGCGGCAGATAGTCCGGGCTGCCCGGAATCTCCGAGGCCTTCTGGTACCACCGTGCAGCCGCGAGGTTCTTCTGCTCCCCGGCTCCATAGCGGTAGGCGAAGAACCCGAGATATGCGGGGAAGCGCCAGTCGTCCGGGTTCTCCTCGAAGCCCTTCTTGAGCAGCTCATACGCAGCGTCCACTCGCCCGGCGTCAATCAGGGCGAAGGCGCTGAAGAGGAAGGCACGGGTGAAGTGCGGACTCAGGCTCGTCACCAGCTCCGCCATGGCCGGCAGCGAGTCAAGACGACCGTCGCCGGAGACGTGTTCACCGTAGTACTGGACCGTCTGTAAGTAGTAGAGGTCCGCGATGGACGTGCGGAAGCTCGGGGAGAAGTCCTGGAAGAACTTCGGCGACGGGACGAACACCCTTGGGCTGGCGGGCGCCCTGGCCGGCCGGGTAGCCTGATAGGCGACCACGCCGGTCACGCAGGCCAGCACTACGAGCACGACGACGACCCGCCGCAGCACGTCAGAACTCCTTGCGGCGGAACACCAGCGTCGCCAGCGCGAGCACCACCACCACATACGCCGACAGGTAGGCCGTCCACACGAGAATCTCACTCCACGCCAGCGTGCTCTCCCCCACCACGCCGGCCTTGACGTCCACGGCGGAGAGGTTCGGGATGACCACGTAGACGACCCAGGACAGCGCCTCGGTCACGACGTTGTGGCCGAGGCGCGTGAGCGCGAGCACGTTGTGACTGAGCTGGCCCGCGACGAAGACGCAGATGCCGAGGACGCTGGCGAGGATCGCCGAGCCGAGCGTCGAGAAGAAGATGGTCACGGCCATGATCGCCAGCAACTGGACGTAGATCATGACCACGGCGACGAGCACCATGCCGGACGCGTCGCCGGCCACGGCCCACACCAGAAGGAAGAGGAACACGCCCATCCCTGCCAGCACCGCAGCCATGGTGCCGCAGAGGCCGATGAACTTGCCGGTGATGAACGCGGCGCGACTCACCGGCTTGCTGAAGAGCACGTACACCGTGCGCTTCTCGACCTCCTTGTGCACGAGGCTCGCGGCGATGAACACGGCGACGATGAGCCCGAAGAAGGTCACCGCCACGAGCCCGAAGTCCTTCATCATCCGGCCCTGCTCGCCGAGGCTGATGCTCCCCAGCCAGAGCCCGCCGGCGATCATGACCAGGGCGAACACGACGATCACCGCGAGCACCCGGTCGCGGATCGTCTCCTTGAACGTGTTGGCGGCGATGGCGAGGACCTGGTTCACGCAGTCACCACCTGCATGAAGAAGTCCTCCAGCGTGGGCGCCTCCGCCAGCGCCTCGTCCACGGCGCCCGTCCAGACCACGCGACCCTCGCGCATGATCGCGATGCGCGTGCAGAGTTCGTTCACGTCGCTGAGGATGTGCGAGTTGAAGAGCACCGTCTTCTCACGCTCGTGCAGGTCCTCGATGATGCGCTTGACCTCCACGCGACCGACCGGGTCGAGCCCCGTCATCGGCTCGTCCAGCAGCACGAGCTCGGGGTCGTTGATGAGCGCCTGGGCGATGCCGATGCGCTGGAGCATGCCCTTGGAGTACTTGCGCAGGTGCGTGTCGGCAGCGCGCTGCAGGCCGACGTCGTTGAGGAGAGCCTCGACGCGCTCGTGCCTGCGGCTCGCGTCGAGGCCGAACAGCCGGGCGCAGAACGTGAGGAACTCGCGGCCGGAGAGGTAGTCGTAGAAGTAGGGGTTCTCGGGCAGGTACCCGACGTGCGAGACGCCGGGGACGCCCAGCTCGACAGAACCGGACGTGGGCCGCATCAGCCCAAGCGCGACCTTGACGGTGGTCGTCTTGCCGGCGCCGTTGGGCCCGAGCAGGCCGAAGACGTCATTGGGGTGGACCTCCAGGTCCACCCCTCTGAGGATGACCACCTTCTGCCGGCGAAAGCCGACGTGGACGGTCTTGTGGAGGTCGCTGACGCGCAGCGCGCGCTGCTGCTCCGTCACGCGCCGCCCCGCCTCATGGGACGCTGAAGATGGGCGCGCCGCCACCGCCGAGCCCGACGAGCGTGAAGGAGTTCAGGCCGGCTCCCGCCGTGTACACGTAGTCGCCCTGGTCCGCGCCGGGTCGCCATGTCGACGCCTGGTCCACGGATTCACCGGCCAGTTGTCCACGTAGCTCGCCATCGAGAGCCATGCGTGACCCCGCCGTCGGCCGGATACTGATCCGCATGGTCCACGGCGTAGCTGCCGATGCCGAGCTCGATGTTGTGGATGGCCCCCTTGACGGCCGACTCCTTGGCCTTCTCGCGCTGGCCGAGGAACATCGGGATCGCGATCGCGGCGAGGATGCCGATGATGATGATCACGATCAGCAGCTCGATGAGGGTGAAGCCCTCCGAGAACCCGCGTCTCTGTCGCGAACCTTCCATTGCCCACTCTCCCCCTGCGTACCGGCGACCTCGAGACGAAGCCTGCGGCCGCATCATGCAACCACAGGCTCGAGGTGTCGTCCAGTACGGCAGCCCGGCAGACTCAGGGAGTCCCGCGGCTTTGCGCCCCACCCTCGCAAGTGGTTTGCCCTTTGCGTCTTCATACACATCCTGCCCAAGTACGGATTCGCCGGACAGCCTGCTTGTCCCTGCGCCGGCGCAGGGACAACAAGCGGGCAGCCGCCGCCCTCCGCGCAGGGCGACCCGGATCGGCACACGAGAAACGCCCGGGGCGGCTGCAGTCGCAGCCGCCCCGGGCGATGGAGCTTCGTCAGGTCGAGCGCTCAGATCACGGAACGCTGATGACGACGGTGTCGCCCTTGCCGTAGCCGACCAGTGTGAAGGAGGTGTTGCTGTTCGTGCCCGTGTACATGCAGTTGCCCTGCGTCGCGGACGTTCGCGCCCATGGCCGCGGTGCTCCACGGGTTCTTGGGCCAGATGTCGACGTAGGACGCCATGGTGGTGTCGCTCACTGCCAGTCGGTGGCCGGATACATGTCGTTGTTGTCGACCGCGTAGCTCTGCACGCCGACCTGGATGCTGTGCACGCCTTCCTTGACGGCGCTCTCCTTGGCCTTGTCGCGCTGGCCGAGGAACATCGGGATCGCGATCGCGGCGAGGATGCCGATGATGATGATCACGATCAGCAGCTCGATGAGGGTGAAGCCCTCGCTCTTGCGGAACCTCTTCATGTGCCTACTCCTCTCCTACTCTTGCGAACTTCTGACTTGCCTGGCTTGTGCTCTGACATGTACTCCGCCGCGGAACTCGTTCCTTCCGCTTCCGCGGCGCCCCACCAAAAAGCCCGTAGCGCTCCGTCGTTCGGGCGCCACAGGCTGCGAGGTGTCGTTACTTCCTGGCGGCAGCCCAGCCGACTCCTGGAGTCCTGTGGCTTTGCGCCCCACCTTCGCAAGTGGTTTGCCCTTTGCGCCTTCTCCCCTATAGTGCCTCCTCGCCCGTTTCCTAGACACATACTTCGGCAGCTCGCCATGACTCTTTACTGTTCTGACAACACTCTGCCCAGCAAGAACAGAGCTGGACTAGAACGAATGTCTAGGCGGCGGTGCGTCAGCGGATGCCCGGCGCGAGCGGACCCGCGCCTCAGCGGTCGCATGCACCGCGGGTAGGAAACCGAGTCATCGGCAACGCCACCCCTTCCACGCCGCGGCGGACATGACCCGGCGCCCTGCGGTATCCTGTTCCGCACCCAGTCCATGCCGAATCCGGGGCTATGCGCCACCACCTCTCCGACGCGCGCGCCGTTCATCTCGTGATCCTAGCGATCCCCTTCCTCGTGACGGTGATCGCGCTGGCAGGACTCAATCACGACTTGCCGGTCTTCCAGAGCGGCGACGAACGCATCCACTTCGACATCGTCAGCCAGGTCGCGCTGCGGTGGCCGCGCCCCGTTCTCTGGGGTTACGGCTGCCTGGTCGGGCCCCCTGGTGTACTGGCTGCTGGCAGGGCTCAGCCTGCCGTTCGGAGGCTCTCTAGCGGCGACACGCCTCGTCGTGGCCGTCTTCGTCCTGGGCGAACCTGCGCGATCGCCTACCACCTCTTTCGCGACCGTCTGAAGGCGCGTCCGAAGGATGCTCTCGCTCTGGCCCTCGTGCTGGCGCTCTCTCCCTTCTTCTTCGGTCAGGCGTTTCGCGTGCTCACGGACAATCCCGACCTGGCTCTTCGTCGTGGCCGCGCATCGATTGTCTCGTGGCGTATGCCGCTCGATCCGCAGGACCGAGCCGCCTGGCGGCGTTCGCCGTGCTGGCCGGCGCGGCCACGCTGATGCGACAGTTCTCCGCATGGCTCTTCGTGCCGGCGGCCGCGGCGCTCTTCAGCAGCGGCCTCCCGCCCCGGCGCTTCGCTGCGGGAGCCGCAGCGCTCAGCGCGGGCCTCTTGCCGCTCGTGCTGCTGACTTCGCTCTGGGGGGGCCTGCTTCCGCGCAGCGCCGCGCCCAGCGGCCTCGGCCACCCACCGGCCCTGAGCAATCTGCTCTTGAGCCTGGCCGTCGTAGGAGTCTACGGCGTCCTCATGGTGCCCTCGCAGGAGATCGCCCGGTTGCCCCGCCGCGTGCGCCGTCGCGGGGCGTCGATCGCCGTCGCCGCCATGGCGCTCGCGGCAGCTGCGCTCGCGGCTGGGGAGCTGCGCGGCGTCGTCGGCGACGATCCGTACTCACTCGGCTGGTTGTCGTTCGCCGGTCGCCTGTACCCCGGCCCCCAGGGCACCAGCGTCTTGCTCTGGATCCTCGTGCCGATCGGTGCGGCTGTCGCCGCCACCCTTGTGCTGACTCGTTGTCGCGCACCGGTGGATCGCGTGCTCGTCTTCTCGCTGCTGGGTCTCCTCGCGGCCACCATGATTGGACCGGCCTGGTATCAGCGGTACGTCGACTTCCCGGTTCTCTTGCTGCTCTCGGGCCTCGCACTCACGTCCGGGGTGGAGCTGCGCCGGGTCGATCGGCTTCGCTGGCTGGTCGTCGTCGTCCTTTCGGCGGCCTGGATGGTGGCCCACGCCAAGGTCGGCTGACGGCAGTGCGACCGCTTCGGGGACGCACCGCCGCTAGAACACCTTCTTGCCCATGACTTCCTTGAGGCGCCCCAGCGCCTTGATCGACTCGCGCGACACCTTCTTCTGCGTGAGGCCCATCTCCTCCGCGACCTCGCTCTGCGTGAGGTCCTTGAAGAACAGCAGGTAGATGAGGCGCTTCTGGAACGCCGAGAGCCTGTCCAGCGCGGCGTAGAGCGCGATCTTGTCCTCGATGGGCAGCGCGAACGTCTGCTGCCGGAGGCTGTGCACCAGGTGCGGGTCTGCCTCCGGCCTGCAACTCGGCCGGCGTGAACGGCTCGTCGTGGCTGTGCAGCTGGATGCGCGAGTAGAGGTTCATGACCTCCAGGATGCCGTCCTCGTTGATGTTGAGGGCCTTGGCGAGCTCGGCAACCTCGGGAGGGCGGCCGAGCTTGTGCGAGAGCTCGTTCGACTTCTCCTGGATCTGCTGGTAGACCTTCTTGACCCACCGCGGCTGGCGCATGAGCAGGGAGTCGCGCAGGTGGTGGCGCAGCTCGCCGTCGACGATCGCCGTGGCGTAGGTGCTGAAGCGCACGCCACGGCCGCCGTCGAACCGCTGCGCCGCCTTGATCAGGCCGAGGTTCGCCACCTGCAGCAGGTCCTCGTAGGGCTCGCTCGCGTAGGAGAACCGCTTGAGGATGTGGTGCAACAGGTTCTGGTTGCGGCGCACGACCTCGTCGAGCGTCGCCGGCGATCTCGTCTCTGCGTAGACGGCGAGGAGTTGTTCGTTCTCCACGCCAGGCCCCTTTGCCCCTAGGTGGTTGTCCCCCGCACTACTTGACGATGTTCATCATGTTGAAGATCGGCAGGTACATGGAGATGACGACGAGACCGACGAGCCCGCCGACGAACAGCATGAGGATCGGCTCGAGGATGGACGTGAGCGACTTGACCGCCGCGTTGACCTCGTCCTCGTAGAAGTCGGCGATCTTGCCCAGCATGGCGTCGAGAGAGCCGGTCTCCTCGCCGACGGAGATCATCTGCGTGACCATAGGCGGGAACACGGAGATCTTCGCGAGTGGCGCGGTGATGGACTGCCCCTCCTTGACGCTCTGCTGGACGTCGACCATCGCGTCCTCGATGACGACGTTGCCGGCCGCCTGACCGGTGATCTCGATGGCCTGGAGGATCGGCACGCCGGACGTGATGAGCGTGCCGAGCGTGCGCGAGAACCGAGCCACCGCGAGCTTGCGGATGATCTCGCCGATGCCCATGGGGATGTGCAGCTTGAACCGGTCCCAGATGTGCGTGCCGCGGTCGGTGTGCTTGAAGCGGATCAGCCCATAGATGGCGGCGATGATGGCGGCCAGGATCAGGACGTTGATTGGGAAGTTCAGCGCCGCGTTCGAGATGCCCATCATGATGCGGGTGAGCATCGGCAGCTTGGCGTTGCCGAGGTCCTTGTACATGTTCGCGAAGATCGGGATGAGGAACAGCACCATGCCGATCAGGACGATGATGGCGAAGCTGCCGATGAGGATCGGGTAGACCATCGCCGACTTGACGGCGCGGCGGATGGCGTCTTCCTTCTCGAGTTGGGTGGCGACGCGGTTGAGGACCTCGTCCAGGATACCGCCGAGCTCGCCGGCCCGGACCATGCTGACGTAGAGCCGGCTGAACACCTTGGGGTGCTTCTCCAGCGAGTCCGACAGACTGATGCCGGCCTCCACGTCCGCGCGCACCTCGCTGACGACCTTCGCCAGCTTCTTGTTGGGCGTCTGCTCCTCGAGGACGTACAGACAGCGCAGCATCGAGAGCCCCGAGTTGACCATGGTCGCGAACTGCCGCGAGAAGACCGTGAGGTCCTTGGGCTTGACGCGGCCGCCGATCTGGATCTGACCCCAGCCCTGCTTGACCTCGTTGAGGTCGAGCACGGTCAGGCCGCGACTGCGCAGCGCGGCCGCGACGGCAGCCTTGCTCTCGCCCTCGATCTCGCCCGCGGCCTGCGCGCCGCGACCGTCGAGTGCCTTGTACGCGAAGTTCGTCATTGCCTCTCCTACGCCCCCTCGGCGCCCGCTCGCGCGGCGCGCCCCTCGACGACCGGCGTTGCTACCCTGTCTTTATCGGCCCGCGTCGTGATTCCTGCAGCTCTCACCGGCCGGCGGCCGCGGCGGCGGGCTGGCCAAGCAGGCGCTCGAACTCCGCAGGGGTGCTCGAGCGGTTCTTGGCCAGCTCGCGGGTGATGATGCCGCGGCGCACGAGGTCGGCCAGGGCCGCGTCCATGGTCTGCATCCCGAACGCGCTCCCCGTCTGCATGGCGGAGGAGATCTGGTGGGTCTTGCCCTCGCGGATGAGGTTGCGCACTGCGGGGGTCGGGATGAGGAGCTCGCACGCCACGCAGCGGCCGCGGCCGTCGCGCGTGGGCAGCAGTTGCTGCGTGCAGACGCCCATGAGCGTGGTGCTCAGCTGGACGCGGATCTGCTCCTGCTGGTGCGGCGGGAACACGTCGATGATGCGGTCGATGGTCTGCGGCGCGTCCTGGGTGTGCAGCGTCGCGAAGACGAGGTGGCCGGTCTCGGCCGCCGTGAGTGCGGTCGCCATCGTCTCGGTGTCGCGCATCTCGCCGACGAGGATGATGTCCGGGTCCTGACGAAGCACGCTCTTGAGGGCGCGGTTGAACCCCTTGGTGTCCGCGCCGATCTCGCGCTGGTTGACCATGCACTTCTTGTGGCGGTGGAGGAACTCGATGGGGTCCTCGATGGTCATGATGTGCTCGTCGCGCGTCTCGTTGATCTCGTCGATCATCGCCGCCAGCGTGGTGGACTTGCCCGACCCGGTGGGGCCGGTGACGATGACGAAGCCGCGCGGCTTGCGCGTGAGGTCGTGCAGCGCCTGCGGCAGGCCGAGGTCCTCGAGCTTCTTGATCTTGATGGGGATGAGGCGGAATGCGGCCCCCAGGCTGTTGCGCTGGAAGTACGCGTTGACGCGGAACCGCGCGCGCCCCGGGACCGAGTACGAGAAGTCGATCTCCCACTCGTTCTCCAGGCGCTGCCGCTGGTCCTGCGACAGGATGGAGTAGATGAGCTCGCGCGTGTCGTTGGCGCTGAGACGCGGGTAGTCGAGGCGCTCCAGCTGACCGTTGATGCGGATGATCGGCGGCGACCCCACCGTGAGGTGAAGGTCGCTCGCGTCTCGCTCCAGCACTTCGAGAAGGACGTCGACCAGATCCATGTTCACTTCCTCGCCGGGATTGCCAGATCAAATGATGACGCGGGCGATCTCCTCCACGGAGGTCATGCCCAGCAGAACCTTGTCGATGCCGTCCTCACGCAGTGACTTCATCCCCTCCGCCGCGGCCACGCGGCCGATCTCGTCCGCGCTCTTGCGCTCGACGGTGAGCCGGCGGATCGCCTCGCTGACGATCATCACCTCGTAAAGCCCCAAGCGCCCCTTATAGCCCGTATTGTTGCACCTGGAGCAACCTTTCGCACGGTACAGGACGACGTCATCCCGGTCACAAACCTCGGGTGGGAAGTCGTTCTTGCGCAGCATCTCGCGGGTCGCGGTGAACGGCTCCTTGCAGGTCTGGCACAGGCGCCGTGCGAGGCGCTGCGCCAGCACGGCGTCGACCGCGGACGACGTGAGGAACGGCTCGATGCCCATCTCGGTGAGGCGGGAGAGCGCGCCGGGAGCGTCGTTGGTGTGCAGCGTGCTGAGCACGAGGTGGCCGGTGAGCGCCGACTCGACGGCGATCATCGCGGTCTCACGGTCACGGATCTCGCCGATCATCACGATGTCCGGGTCGCAGCGGAGGATCGAGCGCAGGGCCGCGGCGAACGTCATGCCGGCCCGCGTGTTCACCTGCACCTGGTTGATGCCGGTGAGGCGGTACTCCACCGGATCCTCGACGGTGATGATGTTCTTCTCGGGGCTGTTGAGGATGTTGAGCGCCGCGTAGAGCGTGGTGGACTTGCCCGAGCCGGTCGGGCCGGTCACGAGGATCGCGCCGTAGGGCTTGGTGAACGACTTGCGGAAGCGCTTGAGCGCCTTCGCCGCGAACCCGAGGTCCTCCAGGTCGAGCATGACGTTGGACTTGTCGAGGAGGCGCATGACGACCTTCTCGCCGTACACGGTCGGCAGCGTCGCGACGCGCATGTCGATGGGCTTGCCGCCGACCATGAGGCCGATGCGGCCGTCCTGCGGCACGCGCCGCTCGGCGATGTCGAGGTCGGCCATGATCTTGAGGCGGCTGAGCACGCCGGACTGCATGCGCCGCGGGATCGACATGATCTCGTGGAGCACGCCGTCGATGCGGAAGCGCACGACGAGCTCCTTGGCCTGCGGCTCGAAGTGGATATCGCTGGCCGCGTCGTCGACCGACTGCGCGATGACCGAGTTCACCAGCTTGACGATCGGCGCCTCTTCGGTCGCATCACGGATGTCGGTGAGGGACTCGTCGACGAGCTCCGCGCCGATCCCGTCGGCGCTCGACCCGACCTCGGCCTTCTCGCGGTAGACCTTGGCGATCGCGCCGAAGACATCCTCCTCGCTGGCGATCGCCGGCTGGATCTGGAAGCCGGTGATGATGGCGAGGTCTTCCTGCGCCGGCAGGTTCTGGGGGTCGATCATGGCCACGAGGAGCGTGTTGTCCTCGAGGAACCGCACCGGCACGGCGCCGTAGCGGCGCGCCAGCTTCTCGTCGATGTAGGCGGTCGCTGCGCTCGTCGAAGCGCGTCGACGTGAGGTCGAGGAAGCTGACGCCGAACTTCAGCGCCAGCGCCTTGGTGAGGTCGAGCTGGGTGACGATGCCCTCTTCCATGAGCAGCTGGCCGAGGCGCTTACGTGTGTCCTTCTGGCGGCCGAGGGCGCTCTCGACCTGCTCGTCGGTGACCAGCCCCATCTCCTTGAGGATGTCGCCGAGCCGGAGCTTGCTGGTGCGCTGGCTGCGGACGATGGACTCGTTGTCGTCCCGATCCTCCGCTGCCTGATCCCCGCCCGGCGCGGCCGCCCCAGGGGGTGGCCCGCCGGCCTCCGCAGGCTCGGCGGGCGAGTCCTCCGCGAAACTGAGGCCGGCCAGCTCGGTCCCGCCGAGGACCGGGTCCTCGGTGAGGAAGTCGTCCACGGCGTCTGCCGCGCTCCTCGGCGCGCGCTCCGCGGACTGCTGCCCGAAGCTCTCAGCGGGGTCCATGAACGGTTCCAGCGTCTCTCCTTCTCGCCCGGTCAGAACCCCGGGCGCCTGGTGGCGGGTCGTCCTGTCATCTT
Source organism: uncultured Thermoleophilia bacterium (assembly GCA_963709635.1). GTDB lineage: Bacteria > Actinomycetota > Thermoleophilia > UBA2241 > UBA2241 > CAIXSE01. The sequence goes on along the minus strand of CAVPXA010000033.1, from coordinate 109,115 downwards.
CGGACGGCATCTCTCATCACTTCCAGCGGCGCCGGCACGCCGGTCCACAGGCTGAAGGCCGCAGCCGCCTGTCCCAGCAGCATCGTCAATCCGTCGACGACGGTGGCTCCGCGAGCCTGCGCCGCCGCGAGGAACTCCGTCGGCCCGGACGCGTATACCGCGTCGAATACGACCTGCCCCGCAGACACGTTATCGGCCAGGAGCGCAGGGACTTTACCCTGGCCGGCCATCCCGAGCGCTGTCGCGTTCACCACCACGCGGTGCCGGCGGACGTCCTGCTCCGTCAGATCGGGCAACGGCAGCCAGCGGCACTCCGCCCCGGACACGCCGTCACGCATGAGAGCGGCCAGCCGTTCGGCCGCGGCCGGCGTGCGGTTGACGACGGTGAGCGGACACCCGAGGCGCGCGAGCGCGAGTGCGGCCGCGCGCGCCGCCCCACCGGCGCCGAGCATGAGCGCCGGCTCGCCGGCGAGCGTGTCGCCGGCGACGGCGACCAGCGCTCCGCGAACGCCTTCCACGTCGGTGTTGTGCCCCCGCAGCCGCTCACCGACCACCGTGATGGTGTTCACGGCCTCGGCCAGCCGCGCGTCGTCGTCCATCTCGTCGAGGAAGGGGATGACGGCGCCCTTGTGCGGGATCGTCACGTTGGCGCCGCGGAAGCCGAGGGCCGCCAGGCCCCTGACCGCGGCGCCCACGTCCTCCGCGCGCACCGGGAGCGGCACGTAGACGTAGTCGAGCCCGAGCGCGGCGAACGCCGCGTTGTGGAGCCGCGGCGAGAGAGAATGCGACACGGGGTCGCCGATGATGCCGATGACGTGTGTGGTCCCGCTGAGCAGCGTTGCCCCTTCCGCTCGTGGCCCCGCGGATGTACACCCCTACCATTGGCCGCCGGCGGCCGCCCTCCTGCCCGCGACCGCGCAGGCGGCCGGGTCCCTACTGACCGTTGGCCTCGGCCTTCGCCTTGTCGACGAGGAACTGCTCGTAGGTGGTGGAGAAGTAGTGGCGGCCGGTGCCGTCGTTACGAGCGACGTAGTACAGGTACTTGTCGTCCGTCGGGCCGGCGGCCGCCTTGAGCGCCGCCAGCCCCGGGTTGGAGATGGGCGTCGGCGGCAACCCGGTGTGCTTGTAGGTGTTGTAGGGCGAGTCGATCTCGAGGTCGTCGTAGGTGAGGATCGGCTTGGTCTTGCCCAGCGCGTACTGGATGGTCGCGTCGATCTGCAGCAGCATGTCCTTGCGCAGGCGGTTCCAGATGACGGCGGCGACGACCGGACGCTCCGCCGGCACCAGCGCCTCGCGGTCGATCATGGACGCGATGATCACGACGTCGTACGCGGTGAGGTTCGCGGCGCGGGCGCGAGTCATGTCGACCTTGGCGAAGTACGCGTCGAACGTCTCCAGTTGCGTCTTGACGAAGCCGTAGGCCGAGGCCTTCTTGGGCAGCACGTCGTAGGTCGCCGGGAACAGCATGCCCTCCAGCGTGGCGCCCTTCTTGTAGCCCTCGAGCTTGAACGGCGGCGGATCCTCGCGTGCCGCCTCGAGATACTCCTTCTCGGAGATGGCCTTGACGTCGCTGGAGACGATCCTGGCCGCCTGACGCAGCGTGGACCCCTCGGGGATGGAGACCTTGATGGTCGGCGCCCTGGTCCCCTTGAGCAGCTTGGCGACGAGGGTGTCGTAGGGCTCGTTGACGCGGAACGCGTAGGTGCCCGGCATGAAGCGCGTGGCGTAGCCGTCGGCGTCGGCGCGGATCTCGAACGCCCTGGCATGCTTGACCACGCCCTTCGCTTCGAGTGCGGTGGCGATGACGCGCAGGCTCGAGCCCTCCTTGACCACGACGGTGACGGTGCTGCCGACCTCGCCGTCGGAGAAGTAGGCGCGGGCGTAGCCCACGCCGGCGCCGATGACGAGAGCGAGGATCGCGACGAGCAGGTAGCCGACGAGCCGGCCGCGTCGCCGGCGAGGCACGCGGCCGCCGTGCCGCGGGCCGCGGCGGCGCTCGATGGCGAGGTCGTCGCCACTCGGCGAGACTCCGGGCTGATAGCGCTGCCAGCCCTGCCCGGGCGGGCGCTGCCCGGTGTACGCAGGCCTCTCGGCTCCGTCGTCAGGTCCCCTGGCCATCCACCGTCCTGAGATAGTCCTCGAGCAGTGTCGCAGCGGCGCGCGCGTCGCGCGCCGCCGTCCCCCCTCGCTGATCGGCGAGTTTGGACGTGAAGCGCTCGTCGAACAGCTCGACAGGGACACCGACGGATGCGCTGAGGCGCGCGGCGAACGCCTTGGCGGCGCGCGCCTGACCGTGCTCGCGCCCGTCGAGCGACAGCGGCAAGCCTACCACGATACGCGCCGGCCGCTCCTGGTCCAGGAGCGCGAGCAACGCGGCGAACCCGGCCTCGGTGCCGACCCGCTGCACGACCGTCAGCGGCCGCGCCAGCGTGCCCGTCTCGTCGCAGACGGCGACACCCGTGCGCACCGTGCCGTGATCGAGTGCGAGGACCTTCACGCGCCCGCGACCTCGGCTCAGCCGAGGATGTCCCTGACGGCCGCCGCACCGGCCTCGAGTGCCGCGCCGACGCCGCCTATCTCGGACCCGCCGGCCCGAGCGAGCGTGGGCTTGCCGCCGCCCTTGCCGCCGATGGCCGGCAGCATGGCCTTGATGACGTCGCCGGCCTTGACGCCGCGGCCGACCGCGGAGTCGCCGGCGGCGACCACCGCCGCCACGCGACCGTCGACGACCGACGCGAGCAGCGCGACGGAGTCGGGGCTCTTGCCGCGGACCTCGTCGACCAGCGTGAGGAGCTGGTCGGCAGTGTCGACCTCGGGAGAGCCGGCGACGAGCGTGATGCCCCCCACCTCGACCGCGCTCGCGAGCAGTTCCGCAGCCAGGTCCTTGCGCTCGCCGCTCTCGGCGGCCTTGAGCTTCGTCTCGAGGTCGCCGACCTGCGCCGCGAGCTTCTCGACCGTCGCGGTCACGCGATCGGGCCGGACCTTGAGGTCCGCCGCCAGAGCGTCCCACTCGTGTTCGAGGCCGCGGTAGTGCTCCACCGCCGCGGCCGACGTGATGGCCTCGATGCGGCGCGTGTTGGCTCCGACGGACTGGCTGGACGTGATCTTGAAGAGTCCGATCTGCGAGGTTGACGAGACGTGGGTGCCGCCGCAGAGCTCGCGGCTGAAGTCGTCGATCTCGAGCACGCGCACGAACTCGCCGTACTTCTCCTCGAACTGGCCGATGGCGCCGATCTCGGCAGCGTACTCGCGCGTGGTGACGAACGGTCGCACCGGCGTGGTTCTCGATGATGCGCCGGTTGACGAGATCCTCCACCTGGCGCAACTGCTGCGCCGTCGGCGCCTCGCGCACGGAGACGTCGAAGCGCAGGCGCTCCGGGCTCACGAGAGAGCCGGCCTGGCGCACCGGCTCGCCGAGCACGATGCGGAGGGCGTTGTGCAGCAGATGCGTCGCCGTGTGGTTGCAGGCCGTCTGATGACGGCGCACGGCGTTGACCATGGCCTTGGCGCGCTCGCCCGGGGCGACCTTGCCCTCGACCGGGCGCGCCACGACGACCTGATCGTCGACGAACTTGACGACGTTCTCGACCTCGAGCTTGCCGGAGTCGGTGTGGATCCACCCGGTGTCGGCGACCTGACCACCGCCCTCGGCGTAGAAGGGCGACTCGGCGAGTTTGACGGCCACGCGGCCGTCACTGAGCTCGCCGATGGAGCGCACGACGGTGAACACCTCGAGGCGCTCGTAGCCGACGAACTCGGAGGCCGTCTCGGCGTACCGGCGCTGGAAGTCCTCGACCTCGCCGGGGCCGGAGGCGAAGGCGCCCTCCTTCTGGGCCGCGCGGGCGCGCTCGCGCTGCTCCTCCATGAGGTGGCCGAAGCGCTCCTCGTCGACGGTCATGTCCTGCTCGGCGGCGATCTCGCGTGTCAGGTCGAACGGGAAACCGTAGGTGTCGTGGAGCTCGAAGGCGACCTCGGCCGGCAGCTCGGTGCCGGCGTCACGGGCGCGGCGCAGCGCCTCCTCGATGATCCCCATCCCCTGGTCCAGGGTGCGGCGGAAGCGCACCTCCTCCTCCTCGACGACGCGCCGGATCTCCGGCTGGGCCTCGACCAGAGCCGGGTAGGCGCTCGCCCATCTCGTCGACGACGGCGTCGGTGAGCGCGGAGAGGAACGGCCTCTCGACGCCGATGGCCACGGCCTGCTGCACGGCGCGCCGGATGATGCGGCGCAGCACGTAGTCGCGGCCGTCGTTGCCCGGCAGCACGCCGTCCATGATGAGGAACGACGCGCCGCGCGCGTGTTCGGCCATGGTGCGCAGGGCGCGGGTGACGGCGGGCGAGGCCGCAGGCTTGACGCCCGCCAGCTCCGCGCCCTTCTCGACCAGGGGCACTGAAGAGGTCGGTCTCGAAGACGTTGGTCACGCCCTGGCTGATGCTGGCGATACGCTCCAGCCCCATGCCGGTGTCGATGCTGCCCTTGGGCAGCGGCGTGAGGTTGCCCGTCTCGTCCATGTCGTACTGCACGAACACGAGGTTCCAGTACTCGAGGTAGCGGTCGCAGTCGCAGCCCGGCTTGCAGTCGGGGTCGTCGCAGCCCATCTCCGGCCCGAAGTCGTAGTAGAGCTCGGAGCAGGGCCCGCAGGGGCCCGTAGGGCCGGCCGGGCCCCAGAAGTTGTCGCTGCGGCCGAGACGGACGATGCGGTCGTCACCGAAGCCGTGGGCCTTCCACATCTCCACCGCCTCTTCGTCGGCCGGCACCTGGGCGTCGCCGCCGAACACGCTCACCCAGACCTTGTCGCGCGGGATGCCGAGCTGGTCGGAGAGGTCGAGCGCCCACTGGATGGCCTCGGTCTTGAAGTAGTCGCCGAACGAGAAGTTGCCCAGCATCTCGAAGAAGGTGAGGTGCCGCGCCGTCTTGCCCACGTTCTCGACGTCCGACGTCCGGAACGAGCGCTGGCAGGTGGTGATGCGCGTCGCCGGTGGGGTCTCCACGCCGAGGAAGTACGGCTTGTACTGCTGCATGCCGGCGGTGGTGAAGAGGACGCTGGTATCGCCCGCCGGGACGAGGCTGGCGGGCTCGCCGGCGAGATGCCCTCGCTCGACGAAGAAGTCGCGGTACAGGTCACGGATATCGGCAGCGTTCACGTGAGGGCCTCTTGGGGGTGATGGATGTCTGTACGGCCGTCAGCGGTCGTCGGACGGACGAACGCGGCGGCATGGGGTTGTCGAGATCGCCGATCTCTTCCCGCAGTTTCTCGAGCGAGCGCCTGATGAGACGCGAGACGTGCATCTGGGATATACCCACGCGCTCCGCGATCTGACTCTGCGTGAGCCCCTCGAAGAAGCGCAGGTGGAGGATGTACCGCTCGCGCTTGTCGAGCTTGGCGAAGCCCGGCGCAAGCGTCGTCCTGTCCTCCATCGTGTCGTAGGCCTCTTCTTCGCCGCCGAGGTAGTCGATGAGGCCGGCGTCCTCCTCCCCCGACTCGCCGTTGGGCGACGCCTGGAGCGACACGGAGTTGTACGCCTGGCTCGTCTCGAGCGCCTCGAGCACTTCTTCCGGTGTGGCGTTGGCCGCCTCGGCGAGCTCGTTGATGGTCGGCGACCGCTGCAGCTTGGGGACGAGCTCGTCGATGACCTTGTTGAGACGGATGTTGAGCTCCTGGAGCCCGCGCGGCACGCGCACCGACCAGCCTTTGTCGCGGAAGTAGCGCTTGATCTCCCCGACGATGTTGGGCGTGGCGTAGGTGGTGAGCTCCACGCCGCGCTCGAGGTCGAACCGGTCGATGGCCTTGATGAGGCCGATGGCGCCGACCTGGACGAGGTCGTCGAAGTGCTCGCCGCGCGAGGCGTAGCGGCGCGCCAGCGAGCGCACCAGCGGGAGGTACATGGCGATGAGTTCCTGCCTGGCCTCCTGCGCCCGCCTGCGCTCCACCGGATCATCGCTCGTCTTGCCGTAGTGATAGACCCGCAGGAGATACTGGTCCTTCTTCGTGGACTCGTCCCGTCCCCGAGGCTGCTCCTTCTCGACCCCCTCGCCCTCGGTCTCCTCCTCGTCGTCCGGGACCCGGCGCGCCTGGCCGGGCAGCGACTCGAGGTCCAGGGGATCGTTGACCCTTCTGTCGTCGCGGCTGCTCACGAGTGCGACCCCGTCCGCTGCTTGGTGATGACGACGCTGAAGCACTCGCCGTCCTCCTGCACGGTCACATCGTCGACGGTACGCCGCAGGAGAGTACACAGGTCGATGCAGTCGCCCGGAGTGACGACGACCTTGTCGCGCAACTCGGAGGATCGGAAGGCTCCCGCGCTCACGCGCAGCGCCTCGCCGTCGACCACCGCGAGCACGCGGATGCTGTCGAGCTCCTCCGTGACGAGCGCAGCCTCGAGGAGCCCGTCCGTGGCGAGGAACAGGTCGTCGAGGTCGTCGAGGGAGAAGTCGAGACGCGCGCCGAGACCACCGAGCACCACACGCACGGTCGAGAGGGCGCTCAGCGTCGCCGGCACCTCGAGGGAGATCTTCTCTGCCATGGCGACCTCAGGCGCCGGGGGGCGCGCCGGCGGCGGTGAGCTGCCGGGTGAACTCCTGGTCCCGGTCGCGGGCGGCGCCCTTGCCCTCTTCGAGGGCCTTGACCGCCCGCGTCCTGGTGTCGCCGACCCAGCGCAGGGCAGTCGCCGGGCAGCTGACGCACGATCGAGAGATAGCTCTCACCGGTACGCTGGTGTGTCGAGCGCACGTAGTAGGTGAGGGCGGTGCCGGCGACGGCGCCGCCGACGATCAGCTTGGTGGAGAGACCCATACTCAGACCTTCGTGTCGGTCTCCGGCGCGGCGGCCACGTCGGCAGCCGCGTCGGCGGCGGCCTCCTGGGCCTCATCCTTCACGGCCGGATCCGCCGCAGCCGCGGCCGCGTCGGACGTGGTGGCCGACGGCTCCGGCGGCGCCCAGGCGCCGGCCGAAGAGGCGCCGCCGGCAGCGGCTCAGCAGCAGCCGCGCCGGTGCCTGGTGCGGTCTTGTCGCGTCGCATGAAGCTCGAGACGGCGCCCTGGACGCCGGCGCTGAACGACGCCGCCTTGCGGGCCGGCGTGCTGACGGCACCCTCGACGGCCGTGGCCATCGCATCGATCTTGTCGGTGATGTCGGCGACGTCCTTGGTGATCTGGTCGACGTTGCCGAGGTTGGCGTTGACCCCGTCGAGCGTGGTGCCCGCCTTCTGCAGGAGCGGCACGGCCTCGCGGTCCACGTCGGCCAGCACGGTGTCCACGCGCTGGAGCGTGCCCCCGGCCTTGAACAGCGCGTACGCGGCGGCGATGGCCACGACGACGAAGAAGAACGCCGCTGCATAGCTGAGCACCATGGTCGGAGTGCTCATCGCAAGCGTGGCGAAGGAGGAGACCATGCAGCGCTCCTTTCGTAGTTCACAAGCCGTCTCGATACCGTCCGAAGCGTATCATACCGCGTGCGGCGCCCATCTGGAGACGCCCGCGTCGCATCACCATGACGCATTCACCGGAAGATGAGACGGCCGGACGCGAGAGACCGCGTCTCGCGCGGCGGGATTCCGTGGTCCTGCTGGTCGCGGCCGGCTGCCTGCACGCAATCGCCTGGGCTCTTGCGGGAGGACGCCTCGCCGGTCACTTCCAGGTCGTGAACGGCGTGAGGAACGCGTAGTACTCGAACGGCACCGGCAGTCCCAGGACGAAGGGTACGTACAGCGCTCCGACCACGACGCAGGCGGCGCAGAACGCCCAGGCGAGGGCTCGGCGCCCGCGCCGCACGCCACCGGCGTCTTCGGCGCGAACGGACGTGAGGCGCCGCTGCAGCCGGAGCGGCAGCGCCGGGCGGCTGCGACCACGGCGCACCGGCGAAGCGCGCGAGACCGGTCGCGACCAGCACCGCGATGAACGGCACGACCGGGACCATGTAGTAGATGTAGGTCTGCCGCGAGGTGAGCAGCCAGGGCAGGTAGAGGGCGGCGACCAGCGCCGGGGCGACGCCGAGCCGCCAGTCCCGGCGCAGCACCGCGAGCAGGCCGAGCACGACCCACATCGCGACGCCCGCCCACCAGAGCAGGAAGTTGCCGACGGCCAGCAGGCCCACGGTGCCCTCGCTGCCTTCGGACCACTTGTACCAGATGGGCTCGACGACGAACGGCCAGCTGGCCGGCGGCGAGGCGAACACGCGGTCTCCCCGCACCCCCCAGCCGAACGTCGCCATGTGCTCCTGCAGGCGGAGCCAGTCGCCGAGGCCGTGGCCGGCGGCGAAGTACGGCACGGAACTGAGGAGATACACGGCCGGCGGAACGAGGACGAACACCGCAAGCACGGCGGCCGGCCGTACGGCGCCACGTCCGGCCCGCACCAGAGGCGGCAGAACGACGACGAGCACCGCGAGCACGGCGAGCACCCCGGACCACTTGCAGGCGACGGCCGCGCCGAGCGCCGCGGCGCAGGCGACCAGCCACCCGAGGCGGAACCCGGACTGCACGAAGCGCAACCCCAGGTACACGCTGAGGACGGTGCACAGCGCGACGAACATGTCGAGCACCGCCAGCCTGGATTCCAGCATGAGCATCGGATCGGCGGCGGCCAGCACGAGGGCGGCGAGCGACCACTCGTCGCTGAGGCCGAGCCGCCGGGCGAGCGGGAACACGAGCGCGACCACGGCGATGCCCGCGAGCGCCGCCGGAAGCCTCCAGCCCCAGGGGCCGTCGCCGAGCGCGACGATGCCTGCGGCGATCGCCAGCTTGGCGAGGTCGGGGTGAGCGTCGGAGCGCACGCCGGACGGCCTCCACGGCTCTTCCGGCGTGCCCGCCAGCCCGCCGTGCAGCACCGCCCTCGCGTCGTGCACGTAGTAGTGCTCGTCGAAGACCGTGCCCGGGAACCGTCCGAGGTCGACGAGCCGGACGGCGGCGGAGAGCGCGACGACCAGGAGGACGAGGACGAGGACCGTCCGCGAAACGGGAGGCCGGACGGCGCCGGGCAGCGTACCAGAAGCGGAGCTCGCGGTCTCCAGAGCCGTCATGGCGCGAATGATAGCACCGCGAGACGAGACCGCCCGGCGGAGATCAGCTCGAGGCGAGCTCGGATCGGAGCCCCGGCACAGGGCCGGCGATCCATCCCCCGCCGACGACCACGTCGTCCCTGTAGAACACGGCGGCCTGGCCGGGCGCGAGCCCCGCGAACGGCTCGCGCAGGTCGACCTCGAGGCCGTCGCCACGGCGCCGCAAGGACTCCACCGCAACGGCCTCCGAGCGATAGCGCAACTGCACCTCGAGGTCCGCCCCTTCGCCGAGCCCGCGGTCGACGACGTCGCGGAGGCGCACGGAACGGACGTCGAGAGCACCTCGGCCGCCGACGACGACTTCGTTCCCGGCGGCCCTGCGCTCGAGCACGTACAGCGGCTCCGGGCCGCTCACGCCGATGCCGCGGCGCTGGCCGACGGTGAACCGCCAGTGCCCGTCGTGACGACCCACCACCCGGCCCTCGGCGTCGACGACGTCGCCCTCCACGGGCTCCACGCCGCGCTCTTCGAGGAACCGCCGGTACCCGTCCACGGCGAAGCAGACCTCCTGGCTCTCCGGTTCGCCGGCGACCTCGAGGCCTGCTGCTGCCGCCGCCTCCCGCACCTGCGCCTTGGTGAGTCCGCCGAGCGGGAGCTCGAGCCGCGCCAGCACCTCCGGCGGCACCGACCAGAGCATGTACGACTGGTCCTTGACGCGGTCGGCGGCGCGCGCCACGTAGGGCTCGCCGTCGCGCCAGACCACCCGCGCGTAGTGACCTGTTGCGAGTCTGGAGAGCCCCAGTTCACCCGCCAGGGCGAGGAGCGCCGCGAGCCGCATCGGGTTGCAGTCGACGCACGGGTTGGGCGTCTCGCCGGCGAGGTAGCCGCGCCGCGAACGGGCCGACGACGGCGTCCTCGAACTCGGCTTCGAGGTCGAGGACGTGATGCGGGAGTCCCAGCTGCGCCGCGGTACGGGCGGCGCGCTGCAGTGCACCGGGAGAGCAGCAGCTGCGCCGGTCCGTCCCCGGCCACAGCCGCGCCGTCGCCGTCTCCAGGCTGCGGCCCTCGTCGATCAGCCGCAGCGCCGCGACGGCGCTATCGACCCCGCCGCTCAGTGCGACGAGTGCTCGTGCTCTTTTGGGAGTGCCTTGAGGATCTGCTCGACGTCCGCCTCGCGGCCGTGCTTGACCAGGTAGTCCTGGATGGCGAGGTGCAGAGCGTCGGCCGCCAGGTTGGAGCAGTGCATCTTGTTCGGCGGGAGACCACCAAGCGCCTCGGCGACGGCCTTGTTCGAGATGTCGGCCGCCTCCTGGAGGCTCTTGCCCATGACCATCTCGGTGACCATGCTCGACGTCGCCACCGCGGCGCCGCACCCGAAGGTCTTGAACTTGACGTCGGCGATGTGGTCCTTGTCGTCGACGGCGATGCTGATGCGCATCACGTCGCCGCAGACCGGGTTGCCGATCTGGCCGACGCCGTCGGCGTCCTCGATCTCTCCCACGTTGCGCGGGTTCGTGAAGTGATCCATCACGAGGTCGGTGTACATCTGTCAGCCTTTCACGTACAGCGGGCTCATCTGCCGCAGCTTGTCGACGATCGGCGGGAAGGCCTCCAGGAACGCGTCGGCCTCCTCTTCCGTGTTCTCCCTCCCGAGACTGATGCGCATGCTTCCGTGCGCCTCTTCGGCGCCGAGGCCCAGGGCGAGCACCACGTGCGACGGCTCCAGGGAGCCGGAGGCGCAGGCCGAACCGCTCGAGACCATGAAGCCCCGGGCGTCGAGCTGCAGCAGCATCGACTCTCCCTCCACGTAGCGCACGCTGAACGCCACGTTGCCGGGCAGGCGCTCCGTGGGGTGGCCGAGGTAGGTCACCTCCGGGATGCGCTCCTGCACGCCCTCGGGCCAGCCTGTCGCGCAGGCGCTCGAGGCGCGGACGGACCTCCGGCAGCCGCTCCGTGGCCAGCACCAGGGCCGCGCCCAGCCCGACGATGCCCGGCACGTTCTCGGTGCCGGAGCGGAGCCTGCGCTCGTGGCCGCCGCCGTGGAGCATCGGCTGCAGGCGCGTGCCGCGCTTGACGTACAGCGCGCCGATGCCCTTGGGACCGTAGAGCTTGTGGCCGGAGAGACTCAGCAGGTCGACGCCCAGCTCGGCGACGTCGACGGGCAGTGAGCCCACGGCCTGGACGGCGTCGGTGTGGAACACGGCGCCCTTCTCGTGCGCGATGCGCGCGAGGGCCGCTACGGGCTGCACCGTGCCGACGACGTTGTTGGCGAACATGACCGAGGCGAGCCTGGTGTCGTCGCGGAACGCCTGCTCGTAGGCGTCCAGGTCGACCACGCCGTAGCGGTCGACGGGCACGAAGTCCACGGCCCAGCCGAGGCGGTTCAGGCCGCGCGCCGCCTCCATGACCGCCGGGTGCTCGATGGCGCTGACGATGAGGTGCCCCGGCTGGAAGCGGGCGAGATAGCCGAAGAGGGCGAGATTGTCGGACTCCGTGCCGCCGGCGGTGAAGACGATCTCCTTCTCACCGGCGCCGAGCGCCGCGGCCACCTGGGCGCGCGCCTCCTCGACGGCCGCGCGCGCCTCCCGTCCCAGCCGGTGCAGCTCGGACGGATTGCCGTAGCACTCGCTGAAGTAGGGCAGCATCGCCTCGAGCACCTGCGGGTCGACCGGCGTCGTGGCCGCGTGGTCGAAGTACGTCGTCGTCATGGCGAGACTGCCTCCCGGGTCAGGTCGTCGAGTGTGATGCTGTTGAGGGCGCCGCTGATGGCGCTGTCGAGACGGCGCCACACCACGCGGGACGCGCAGGACTCGGCCCGCTCGCAGGCCCCGTCGTCCGGCAGGCAGCCGACGAGCGAGAGCGGCCCCTCGAGGATCGTCACCACGTCACCGACGGGGACGTCGGCGGCGGGCCGGGCGAGCTGGTAGCCGCCGCTCACCCCGCGGGTCGCCTTGACCAGGCCACCCTCCCGCAGGCGGGCGAGGATGCGCTCCAGGAACGGCGCCGGGATGTTCTCGCCGGCGGCGATCTCCGGCAGCGGCACCGGCCGGCCGTCGTCGTGCCCGGCGAGGTACACCATGGCCCTCAGGCCGTATTCGCAGCGCGAAGAGATACGCATGAGGCTCCGGTCGTGTGGCGCTGAATCCCAACCAATACAGTCGGCATTATGTACCACGGATTCGGCGACGGTCAAACGGAAGCGCAGACGGAAGCGGCGCCCCACGGGCGCCGCTCGTGACACGAGGATGAAGGCGAGGTCAGAGGCCGCGGACGGCGTCCGCGACTTCCTGTTCCATCACCTTGAAGCCGATCCAGCCGGTGTAGAGCTGGGCGACGACGCCGTCGCCACGGATGATGGCGAGGATGGGCGGGTCGCTGACGCGCAGCTGGGAGAGCAGATCGCCGAGCTGCTTGGACTCGCGTGCCTCGAAGGAGAAGAACGAGCTGTCGGCGGCGTAGTTGCCCTTGATGTCGTTGAAGTACGAGAGCATCTCCATGTCGTCGCTCGCGCCCTTGACGTACACGAGCAGGACGATGCCGCGCTTCTCGTCGAGACGCTTGGTGATGAACTCCGGCGTCTCGGCGGTGGCCTGGACGGTGAGCGGGGCGTACCCCGTCATGCCGAAGCTGCTCACGGTGTTGTAGGAGGCCTGCTGAGTGGCGACAGGGGCAGGCGTCGCACCCGTCTCCGCCATCACCCGGACGGCCACGACGCTGCCGAACAGCACCGCGCCGACGACCAGGATCAGGACCGCACCGATGAGGAAGGTGCGGTTACGCTTGAAGATCCCCATGCCGGCCTCCCCCCCAAGAGAGAAAATGCTCCACCTTGCCGTGCTCGCGTTATTCTCGAACCTGCTCTCGCAGGTGGGTGCTCTCCCAGACAGTCCACGGACGGTCCGGCGAACGAGCTCCCGATGTGTTCGTGTTGGCTCGAGAATGTGGCGAGGTCACGAACAAGGTCGAGCCGCGCCATCGTAGCAAACGTCAACTGATTCAACAATCTTGTCGGCAGCCCTGCAAAAAGCTTGAGGTAGCTGCGGACGCCGGTCAGCCGAGACGGATGCGCAAGTCCTTGAGTTGCTCGGCCGTCACCGTGCCCGGCGCGCCCGTCATGGGGTCGCCGCCCGACGACGTCTTGGGGAAGGCGATGACGTCGCGGATGGAGTCGGCGCCGGCGAGCAGCATGATGATGCGGTCGAACCCCAGGCCGATGCCGCCGTGCGGCGGCGCGCCGTACTCGAGCGCCTCGAGGAACCAGCCGAAGGCCTCGTCGATGCGCTCGTCGCTCATGCCGAGGGCGCGCAGGATGGCGCGCTGGACGGCGGCGTCGTGGTTGCGGAGAGACCCGGAGCCCAGCTCGACGCCGTTGAGCACGAGGTCGTACTGCGCGCCGCGCACGGCGAGCGGGTCGCTCTCCATCAGCGGCATCGTCGCCTCTGTGGGCAGGCTGAACGGGTTGTGACCGTAGGTGAGCGTGCCCGTCTCCTTGTCGATCTCGAAGAGCGGGAACTCCTCGACCCAGAGCAGCGACCAGCGCGCGGACGGCTCGGGCGCGAGCAGGCGGATGAGGGCGAGCCGGAGCTGCGCCGAGCACTTCCGCGGCGACGAGCGCCTCGTCGGCGGCGAAGACGACGAGGTCGCCGGGCTCGCCGCCGACCTTCTCCACGAGCGCGGCCTGCTCGGCCTCGGAGAGGAACTTGACGATGGGGCCGCGCAGCGCGCGGCCCTCCTCGACGTACACGTAGGCCATGCCCTTGGCGCCGTGCTCCTTGGCGAGCTCGGTGAGCTTGTCGATCTGGGCCCGGCTGAGGGAACCGCCGCCGGGCGCCCGGATAGCGCGCACGACACCGCCGCCGTCGACGGCGCCTCGGAACACCTTGAACTCGGCGTCGGCGAACGTCTCGCTCAGCTCGACGATCTCGAGGCCGTAGCGCAGGTCGGGCTTGTCCGAGCCGTAGCGCAGCATCGCCTCGTCGTAGGAGAGCCGCGGCAGCGGCGTCGCCGGCGCGGTCTCCCCCACACCCTCGAAGATTGCCGTCATGAGGCCCTCGAGCAGCTCGCGGATCTCGGGCACCGTGAGGAACGAGGTCTCGATGTCGATCTGCGTGTGCTCCGGCTGGCGGTCGGCGCGCAGGTCCTCGTCGCGGAAGCAGCGCGCGAACTGGTAGTACCGGTCCATGCCGGCCACCATGAGGATCTGCTTGAACATCTGCGGGCTCTGCGGCAGCGCGTAGAAGTGGTGCGGCTGCAGGCGCGAGGGGACGAGGAAGTCCCGCGCGCCCTCCGGAGACGACTTCGTGAGGTCCGGCGTCTCCACCTCGATGAAGCGGTTCGCGTTGAGATACGCGCGAGCCGCCTGGGTCGCGTCGTTGCGCAGTTCGAGGTTGGCCAGCATGGGCGCGCGGCGCAGGTCCAGATAGCGGTACTTGAGGCGAAGCGTCTCGTCGACGTCCACCTGCTCCGCCATCTCGATCTCGAACGGCGGCGTCTTGGCGCGGTTCAGGATCGTCAGATCGGCGATCTTGACCTCGACCTCGCCGGTCGGGAGCTTGGGATTCACGGTCTCCGGCGAGCGCGCGACGACGGTGCCCGTCACGGCGAGCACGAACTCGGACCGGACCTGCTCGGCGAGCCCGTGCGCCTCAGCGGCGTGCTCGGGGTCGACGACCAGCTGGACCATGCCGCTGCGGTCGCGCAGGTCGATGAAGATGAGGCCGCCGTGGTCGCGGCGGCGCGCCACCCAGCCGGCGAGGCGGACCTCGCGGCCGACGTCGGCGGCGCGAAGCTCGCCGCTGGATACGAGTCACGCAGGGTGCTCCGACTCCGAGGCCTCACTCTCGAGCCCCCTGGGCGGCGATCAGGGCCGCGAGGTCGGCGGCGGCGACGTCCTCTTCCCCGCCGCCGGCAAGATCCTTGAGCCGCGCCAGGCCGTCGGCGAGCTCGTCGAGGCCGAGCAGCACGGCGAAACGGGCTCCGCTGCGGCCGGCCTGCTTGAGCTGGCCCTTGGGGCTGCGCCCGGCGAGGTCCACCTCGGCCGGCACACCGGAGCGGCGGAGCTGTCTGCGCGCAGGCGAACGCCGCCGCGCGCACGTCGTCGCTGAACGCGACCACATAGACGCCGGTCGAGTGGGGCACGGCGAGCGGCTCGCGCATCGCCAGGGCGATGCGCTCGAGGCCGCTGCCCCAGCCCACGCCCGGCGTCGCCTGCCCGCCGATCTGCTCCACGAGGCCGTCGTAGCGGCCGCCGCCGCCCACGCCGCTCTGGGCGCCGAGGCGGTCGGAGTTGAACTCGAAGGTGGTGCGCGTGTAGTAGTCCAGCCCGCGCACCAGCCGGAAGTCGAGATTGGGCTCGAGTCCGGCGGCCCGGACCAGGACGAGCACGCGGTCGAAGTGCTCGCGGCACTCCGGGCACAGGTGGTCGCTGATGCGCGGGGCCTCGTCGAGCACCGCGCGACACGTCTCGACCTTGCAGTCGAACGTGCGCAGCGGGTTGACGTCCACGCGCTCGAGGCAGTCGCCGCAGAGCTCGCGCTCGTGGCCGCGAAGGTACTCGCGCAGCTTCTCGACGTAGGCCGGACGGCAGGCCTTGTCGCCCATGCTGTTCATGTTGAGGGTGACGCCCTCGACACCGACCTCCTCGAAGATGGCCGCCAGCAGGAGCACGACCTCGGCGTCCACCGCCGGATCCTCTGAGCCGATGGCCTCGGCGCCGATCTGGTAGTGCTCGCGGTAGCGCCCGGCCTGCGGCTTCTCGTACCGGAACATCGGGCAGTAGTACCAGAGCTTCACCGGCTGCGGGAGCTTGTGCATGCCGTGCTCCACGTACATGCGGCAGATGGGGGCCGTGCCCTCGGGGCGCAGGGTGAGTGAGCGGTCGCCCTTGTCCAGGAACGTGTACATCTCTTTGCGCACGATGTCCGTGGCCTCGCCGACGCCACGCTCGAACAGCCCCGTCTCCTCGAACTCCGGAGTGACGACGTGGCGGTAGCCGTAGGCCGCGAAGACGCGCGCCGCGGCGGCGACGACGGCGTCGCGCTCCGCGGCGTCGTCCGGCAGCAGGTCGTAGGTCCCCTTGGGGGCGCGCGGCGAGCTCACCAGCGGTGCTCCGGGTCGTGACGGATGGGCGAGAGGAACGGGTTGAGCGCGAGCTCCCGGCCCAGCGACGTGTCCGGCCCGTGGCCGCAGTGCACGGTGGCGTCCGGCGGGAACCGGCGGATGAGCGTGGCGACGGAGTTGAGCAACTGGTCCATGTCGCCGCCGGGCAGGTCCGGTACGCCCGACGCTGCCCTGGAAGATCAGGTCGCCGACGAACAGCTCCCCTTCGCCGATGGCGAAGGTGTACGAGCCGCGCGAGTGCCCCGGTGTGGGGATGGCCAGCACGGAGATCGGCAGGTCCAGGGTCTGCTCGCCCTCGATGGTCTTCGCGGATTCGACCGGCTCGATGTCGAAGCCGGCCATGGACCCGAGGCCGCCGTCGGCCATCTGGCCGGCGTCCTCGGCGCCCACGTAGACGGGGATGTCGAAGTGCCGCGCGACCGGCATGACGCCGCCGAAGTGGTCGAAGTGGCCGTGCGTGACGAGCACCGCAGCCGGCGCGAACCCGAACTCGGTGAACGCCTGGATGACGACGTCGGCCTCGTCGCCCGGGTCGACGACGAGCCCGTTCTCCCCCTGGACGACGATGAAGCAGTTGGCCTGGAGCGGGCCGAGGGGTACGGCGAAGACTTCGACGGGATCAGGCATTCTTACCTCGAGTGGTCGGGATTGAGCGGCGTGCCTCCGGCGCCCCGCTCGTTGATTCCACCGCGTGGATCGGTCGGCCAGCTAGCGTATCAGACGGCGGCGGACAGGGTCGAACGCGGGGGGCCGGCGGTGGCGCGCCCGAGGCGAGAGGCGCCGCGGCTCAGCCGCCGACGACGCGGTACGCGTCGTACACGGTGTGGATGCTGCGGATGTTGGCGATGATGTTGTCGAGCTGCCGCACGTCGCCTACCTCGAGCGTGAACCGGTCGCGTACTACCCCATCGGGCAGCGTCTGCATGGAGCCGCCGATGATGTTCACCCCCGAGTCCGACAGCGTGCGGGCGAGGTCTTCGAGCAGGTGGTTGCGGTCGAGCGCCTCGACCATGATCTCGACGCGGAAGGCCATGCCGCCGAGGCCCTTCCAGCCCACCTTGGTGAACCGCTCCGGGTTCTTCATGAGGGCGCGCGCGTTCTTGCAGTCCTTGCGGTGGATGGTGATGCCCTTGCCGAGCGAGATGTAGCCGACGATCTCGTCGCCCGGGATGGGCTTGCAGCACTTGGCCATGCGCACCATGATGTCGCTCATGCCCTCGACGGCGATGCCGAACTCGCCGCTGAGCGCCTGCGGCTCTTCGACGTCCTGCACCGGCCGCGACGGCAGCATCTCAGGAGGCGGCGTGGCCTCCTTCATGGTGCCGGCGCGCTGCATGACCTTGTTGGCGACGGTCTTGACCGGCAGGCGGCCGGAGCCCAGCGCCACGAAGAGGTCGTCCGGCTTGCTGTAGCCGACGTCCTTGCAGATCTGGGCGAAGATCTTGGAGCTCAGGATCTTCTGCGCCGGGAGGCCCTCGCGGCGCAGCGCCTCCTGCAGCAGGTCGCGCCCGGAGTGCTCCGAGTCCTCGCGCTGCTCGCGGCGGAAGTGCTGGCGGATCTTCTGGCGCGCGCGCGGCGAGTTGACGATGTCGAGCCAGTCGCGGGACGGCCCGTGGCTCGACTTGCTCGTGATGACCTCGACGATGTCGCCGCTGGTGAGCTTGGTGTGCAGCGGCACGATGCGCCCGTTGACCTTGGCGCCCACGGTGTGGTTGCCGACGTCGGTGTGGACGGCGAAGGCGAAGTCGATGGGCGTGCTCCCGGCCGCGAGGCTCTTGACGTCGCCCTTGGGCGTGAAGACGAAGACCTCGTCCTCGAAGAGGTCGACCCGCAGGGTGTCCATGAACTCCTTGGGGTCGCCGGTCTCGGACTGCCACTCCATCATCTGGTGCAGCCAGCCGAGCTTGTCCTGGTCGCGGTCGCCGCGCTCCTTGTAGAGCCAGTGCGCGGCGACCCCGAACTCGGCCGTCTGGTGCATGTCGAAGGTGCGGATCTGGATCTCCAGCGGCTTGCCGCCCGGCCCGATGACCGTGGTGTGCAGCGACTGGTACAGGTTGAACTTGGGCATCGCGATGTAGTCCTTGAACCGTCCGGGGATCGGCTTCCAGACCGAGTGGATGATGCCCACCGCGCCGTAGCAGTCCTTGATGCTGTCGACCAGCACGCGCAGGCCGGTGAGGTCGAAGATCTCGTTGAACTCCTTGCCGCCGCGGCTCATCTTCATGTAGATGGAGTAGAAGTGCTTGGCGCGGCCGGTGATGTCCGCCTCGATGCCGGCCGTACCCAGCTCGGAGGACAGGAACCCGGCCGCCTCGTCGACGTAGTCCTCCCGGTCGGCGCGGCGCTGCGCGACCCACTTCTGGATCTCCTGGTACTTGCGCGGGTGCAGCGAGGCGAAGGCGAGGTCCTCCAGCTGCCACTTGAGGTTGTGGATACCGAGGCGGTGCGCGAGCGGCGCGTAGACCTCGAGCGTCTCCTTCGCCTTCTGGATCTGCTTCTGCTTGCTCAGGTAGCAGAGCGTGTGCATGTTGTGCAGGCGGTCGCAGAGCTTGATGAGGATGACCCGGATGTCGGTGGCCATCGCGATGATCATCTTGCGGTAGTTCTCTGCCTGCTCCTCCTCCTGGGAGGTGAAGTGCATCTTGGTGAGCTTGGTGACGCCGTCGACGAGCATGGCGATCTCCTCGCCGAACTCGTCCTGGATCCAGCTGAGCGGCGTGCCCGTGTCCTCCACGACGTCGTGCAGGAGCGCGGCGGCGATGGTCACCGAGTCGAGCTTGAGCTCCGCGGCGTTGAGGGCGGTGCCCACGGGGTGGTGGATGTACGCCTCTCCGCTCTTGCGGCTCTGCTGGCCGTGCAGGATGCAGGCCGCGACGAACGCGCGCGTGATGAGGTCCCGGTCCGGGTCCGGGTTGTACCGCTCGATGGCCGAGAAGAGGTCGTCGAGCAGCGGACCGTAGGCGTCCGGGACCTGCCTCAGAGCTGCGCTGTCAGGCAGGTCCGCAGGAAGTCTGGTGTCTGATACCTGTTGTGCCATCGTCTGTGAGCATCCGTCCTGGCGACGTCGACCTTGTGCTCCGGTCGTTCGAGATGATAGCCGTCGCCGCCCTCCGCGACGAGCAGCCCGGTCTCTTGCAGCGCAGCGAACGCGCCGCTGAGAGCCGCCACCGGCGCGAGAGCGGCTCCCCGTCCAAGCAGTTCCTGCTCGAGCCCATCGTCAAACCGGCCCTGCGCCGCAGACAGAGCCTTCCAGACGCGGCGCATGGCTGCGTCGAGGTCGAACTGGCCCTCGCGGACGCGCCCGGTGAACTCCGCCTCGGCCGGTCCCCAGAGCGCGTGGAAGTACGCCTGCGGCGCGGCGGCGACGAGGCCCGCCCACGCCGCCGTCGTGCAGGGCGGGTCGAGCAGCACCACGTGCGCGAACGAGCGCGCGAACACGGGGTGGTCGAGCGCGACCTCCGTCGTGGTCATGACGACGTCGGCGGATGCGGCCTCCTCGAGCCGCTGGGCACAGGCCGGCTGGACGTAGGCGCCGCTGCGGTCCAGGCCCGGCGCGAGCACATCGGCGCTGAGCAGCGGGCGGCGGCGGGCGACGTCGGCGGTGAGCACCAGCGTGCGCTCGCCGGTGGCGACGAGCCCGGCGAGCTGGGACAGCGCCGGTCGGCCGCGCCGGTCGACGAGGCGGCCGTCGGCGCGGGCGGCGTGCAGGGCGGCGGACGCGGAGGCGTCGCCGGCGGCGTGGCCGGACGCCGGTGCCTCACCGGCTCAGGCTCCGGCGCTCTCCGCCGTCCCGTCAAGGCCGAGAAACGCCTGCCAGAGCCGCGGGCCGCGCAGACGGTCCCGGCAGCCGAAGTCGCATGCGGAGGCGCACAGGTCGCGGGCGGGCGCCTCCAGGCGGTGCAGGCTCCGCACCTGGACCTGCGCGCTCACGGCCCCGTTGTACTCGTTCTTGGACAGCGCCAGCGCCACGTCGTGTCGTCCGGGCGCGAGCAGCTCGCTCGAGACCGTCGAAGTTGAAGTGGATCGCCTGGCAGGTGGCGCCGTCGCAGCGGACCCGGTACTGAGCGTGCCGCTTGTCGCGCGTGAGCCGCGGCGCCACCACCTCGGCGGCGTGCAGCAGCAGGGTGACCTGGCGGTTGCCGAACCCGTGCGGCGCCAGCAGTTCGAGCTCGTCGGCGAGCCCCAGCGTGAGCTCGTCCCCGCCGACGATCGCGTCGACCCGGCGCACCCGCAGCAGGTCGTCCGGGCCGAGCGCCGCCGCGGCCTCGGCCACGAACGCCTCGCGGAACGCGGGGATCGCGCCGCGCTCGAGACGCAGTCCGCAGGCGGCGCGGTGGCCGCCGAACGTGAGCAGATGGCCAGACGAGCGTTCGACGGCTCCGAGCAGGTCGAACGCCGGGATGCTGCGGCCGGAGCCCTTGGCGTGATCGTCGCTCTCGCTGAGCAGGATGGCCGGGCGGTTGAACCGGTCGGCGACGCGCGAGGCGACGATGCCGACGACACCCTCGTGCCAGTCCGGCGACGAGAGCACGAGAGCCGGCGGCGGCGGGTCGGGGACCATGGCGACGGCCGACGCGAGCATGGCGGCCTCGATGGTCTGCCGCTCGCGGTTGAGCTCGTTGAGGCGCAGCGCCAGCGGTAGCGCAGTCTCGCGGTCGGGTGCGCCGAGCAGCTCGATGGCGATCGAGGCGTCCTCGAGCCGGCCGGCGGCGTTGAGCCGCGGCCCGAGGCGGAAGCCGACGGCGCCGGCATCCACGGTGTCCGGCCGCCCTCCGGCCACCTCGAGCAGCGCCGCCAGCCCGGGGCGAGGCGAGCTCCGCAGGCGGCCGAGCCCGATGGCGGTGAGCACGCGGTTCTCGCCGACGAGCGGCACCACGTCGGCGATGGTGCCGACGGCGACCAGGTCGCTGTACGGGCGCAGCGCCAGCGGCAGGTCGACCAGGTCCTCCCCACGCTCCTCGAGCAGCGCGTGCGCGAGCTTGAAGGCGACGCCCACGCCGGCGAGGTGGACACACGGATAGCCCCCGAGCTTGGGTGAGACGACCACGCACGCGGGCAGCTCGCCCTCCAGCTCGTGATGGTCGGTGACGATGACGTCCATACCCAGCGCCTGCGCCTGCGCGACCTCCGCGCGGGCGTTGATGCCGCAGTCCACCGTGATGAGCAGCTTGACCCCGGCCGCGCCGAGCTCGTCGACGGCCGCCGACGAGACCCCGTAGCCCTCGCTGAACCGGTTGGGGAGGCGCCAGCGCACGTCGGCGCCGAGCTCGCGCAGGACGCTCACGAGCAGGTAGGTGGCGGTGATGCCGTCGGCGTCGTAGTCGCCGTGCACGGCGATGGGCTCGCTGCGCCGCAGAGCCTGGTCGACGCGGGCGCGCGCCTCGGCCATGCCGGCCATGAGATACGGGTCGTGGACGCGGAACTCGGGATGCAGGAAGGAGCGCGCCGCGGCGGGCTCTGCGAGCCCGCGGCGCACGAGCACCTGGGCGAGCACCTCGCTGACGCCGAGCTCGGCGGCCAGCCGCCGGACGTCCGCGTAGGGAGCCGGCGGGATCCGCCAGGTGCCGGGGTCAGTCACGAGAGCATCACGACACCGAGTGTAGCGTCCGGAGGCGACGGATGCCGCCGCCGGAGGGTCACTGCCTGGCGTCGCCGGCGGACTCCGCGGGAGCGTCGCCCTGCGGCCCCCCGTCCGCCGCGGGAGCCTCGTCGGCGGCGGGCGACTCGGCCGGCGCCTCGTCGTCGCCGGTCTCCGCGGCTTCGGCCGGCTCCGAGGCTGAGGCCACCATGGTCACGGCGGTCTGCTCGCCGGCGGACTTCAGCCGTGCTCGCCCTCCGCCGGGGTCTCATCCGCCTCTGCCGGCGACCCGGCTCCGGGCTCGTCCGAGAGTACGTCCTCGGCCACCACGGTCTCGGGCTCGTCGACCACGACCGTGACCGCCTCCGCCACCACGACCGTCGGCTCCTCGCGCTCGGCGACCACGGTGGCCTCGAAGAACTCCGGCGTGACCTGGGCGGCACGCGGCCGTTGCGGCGGCGGCCGAGGCCCTGCGCCTCCCCCGCCTCCCGCTCGGTCTCGCGCAGCCGCTCGTAGGTGGACTGCAGCTCGGCCTCGAGCTTGCGCCGGCCTCCGGCCGCCCCCGCGAGCGCGAACCACGCCGCCGCCAGCCCGGCGACGAGGACGATGGCTGCGATCACCAGCGACACCCAGAACAGCGAGACCTCGCTCATGGTGCCGGCCACGTAGTCGATCTCGAAGGCGGTCCCGTTGTTCAGCGCACCCACCGAGAGGATGACCAGGGCGACGACGGCGAGCAGGATGAGGGCGTTCCGCACGAGGGACCTCCGATAGTCTCTGTCGCGCGGAGTATAGCAACAGGTCCGCCGCCCCGCGCTGCGACGGCGGCGTCAGGGACGCGTGACCGACGCCCGCTCACGCGCGGCGTCCAGCCACTTCCCGAGCGCGCGGAAGCGCTCCCGCCGCGTCAGCTCCGCCACGAGGTCGTCGCGCACCTCGGCGAACGGCGCGACGCGATCCCTCTTCAGGTCCGTCGCCTTGAGCAGATACCACCCGCCCGGACCCTGGACGGGCCCCACGACCTCGCCCGGCGACGCCGGCTCGAGCGCGTCCCTGAACGAGGCGGGCAGGGACGCGAGCGCGACGACGCCCATGTCGCCGCCGGCGGCCTTCGCCTCCGGGTCGGTGCTGAACTGGCGCGCGACCTCGGCGAACGGGCGCCCCTGGCGCAGGCGCTCCAGCGCGTTCTCGGCGATGCGCTCCGCGGCGACCCTGATGGAGAAGAGGTGGAGCGACCCCTGCTCGCGGAACGACTCGCGGTGCTTCTCGTAGTAGGCACGGGCCTCGGCAGGCGTGGCGCTGAGGTCCGCGAACCGGGCGTCCTGGACGGCCTGGTACAGGACGCCGTCCTCCAGGCCGCTGCGCAGTTGGGCGTCGGTGATGGGCACCTGTGCGAGCGCGGCGCTCAGCGCCTCCTCTCCCCCCGCCTGCTCCACCATGGCGTCGCGCCGCGACTCGACCTGGTCCGGGTCGGCCTCGACCCCCAGGCGTTCCGCCTCGCCGCGGAGGATCTCCCGGCGCACGGCCTCCTGCTCCGCGCCCGCCCGCGCGTCCGAGGCGCCGCCCAGACGCAGCTCGGCCTGTACCGCCTCGACCGCGCTGAGCCGCACCGGCCGGCCGTCGACACGCAGCACGACGGGGTCCGGGGACTGCGAGGCGGCCGGGGCGTCCCGGCCGCCGTCGCCGCAGGCGGAGACGGCGGCGGCCGCCGGCAGGGCGCACAGCGCCAGGGCGGCGGCGAAGATGAGGCTCAAGGTGCGGCTCATGGTGACACCGGTAAGACGCGCGCCGGGAGGCGCGCGTTCAGGACGTGGGCTCGGGCAGAGCCTCGTCCCAGGGCTTGTCTCCGACCTGCCGCGTGCCGCCCGGGAAGCGCGCCGGGAAGTAGCACGCCACCTCGTGCCGCGCGCCGGCGTCGTTGCTGGAGACCAGCCGCGGCATGGCCGTCGTGCAGATCTCCTGCGCCCGCGGGCAGCGCGGGTGGAACACGCAGCCGCTCGGCGGGTTGGCCGGGCTGGGCACGTCGCCCTCGAGGACGATGCGACGACGGGAGCGCTCCGTGTGCGGGTCCGGGATGGGCACGGCCGAGAGGAGCGCCTCGGTGTACGGGTGCTGCGGCATCGTGTAGAGCACGGCGCTGTCGCTGATCTCGACGATCTTGCCGAGGTACAGCACGGCGACGCGGTCGGAGATGTGCTTGACCACCGAGAGGTCGTGCGAGATGAACAGGTACGTGAGACTGAACTCGTCCTGCAGGTCCTCGAGCAGGTTGAGCACCTGGGCGCGGATGGAGACGTCGAGGGCGCTCACGGGCTCGTCGAGCACGATGAGCTTGGGGTTGAGCGCCAGTGCGCGGGCGATGCCGATGCGCTGGCGCTGCCCGCCCGAGAACTCGTGCGGGTACCGCTCGGCGTGCTCCGAGTTGAGACCGACGGTGTCCAGGAGCTCGGCGACACGCTTCTTGCGCTCGGCGTCGGTGCCGACCCCGTGGATCTTGAGCCCCTCGCCGACGATGTCACGGATGCGCATGCGCGGGTTGAGCGAGGCGTACGGGTCCTGGAAGACGATCTGCATGTCCCTGCGCAGCCTCTTCATGTCGGTGCGCGACGCCTTCATGACGTCGATGTCCTCGAACGTCACGCCGCCGCCGCTGGCCTCCGTGAGGCGCAGGATGGTGCGGCCGACCGTGGACTTGCCGCCGCCGCTCTCCCCCACCAGACCCATGGTCTCGCCCTTCTCGACGGCGAAGTCGACGCCGTCCACGGCGTAGACGTGACCTGTGGTGCGCTTGAACACGCCGGTGCGGATGGGGAAGTGCTTCTTGAGACCGCGGACTTCGAGCAGGCTCATGACGCCTCGCCTTCCAGCGTACACGAGCGGGCCGCCGTAGAGAGACCGCTCATGCCGCCGACTCCTTGAAGATCGGGAGGTCGGCGCGCAGGGTGAGCCGCTCCTCGAAGGGGATCCAGCAGTGCACGCCGTGCTCCGGGCCGACATCCTCGTGCGCCGGCCAGTTGTCGCGGCACTGCGCGCGCCGGTACGGGCAGCGCGGCGTGAACGGACAGCCCGGCGGCAGCGTGATGAGGTTCGGCGGCTGGCCCAAGAATGGGCGTGAGCCGCATCTTCTCCGACTCGTCCAGCCGCGGCAGCGAGGCCAGCAGCCCCCACGTGTAGGGATGGTGGGCGTTGTAGAAGATCTCGTCGACCGGGCCGTACTCGACGGTACGGCCGCCGTACATGACCATCACCTTGTCCGACATCTCGGCGATGACGCCGAGGTCGTGCGTGATGAGGATGACGCCGGAGTCGAACTGGGCCTGCATCTCGCGCACGACGTCGATGATCTGCGCCTGGATGGTCACGTCGAGCGCCGTGGTGGGCTCGTCGGCGATCAGGACGTCCGGGTTGCAGCTGATCGCCATCGCGATCATGGCGCGCTGGCGCATGCCGCCGGAGAACTCGAACGGGTACTGGCTCACGCGCTTGTCGGCGTCCGGGATGCCGACCCGGGCGAGCAGGTCGGCGGCCATCTGCCACGCGTCGCCCTTGGACTTGTCCTGGTGCAGCATGATCGCCTCGGCGATCTGCTTGCCGACCTTCATGACCGGATTGAGGCTGGTCATGGGGTCCTGGAAGATCATCGCGATGTCGTTGCCGCGCACCTGGCGCATCTCCGCGTCCGTCAGCGCGCGCAGGTCCCTGTCCCCGAGCATGAGCGAGCCGTCCACGACCTTGCCCGGCGGGTCCGGGATGAGGCGCATGAGCGACATGGCGGCGACGGTCTTGCCGGAGCCGGACTCGCCGACGATGCCGATGGTCTCGTCTGCGGTCGAGCGTGAAGCTCACGCCGTTGACGGCCTTCACCACGCCGGCGTGCGTGAAGAAGTGCGTGGAGAGGTCCTTGATCGTGAGAAGGCGTTCAGCCATGCCTATTCCTTGAGCTTCGGGTCGGTGGCGTCACGCAGCCCGTTGCCGAACGAGATGAAGCCGAAGACGGTGGTGACCAGTGCGATGCTCGGGAACAGCAGCCACCACCAGTTGCCGGCGGCCAGGTACTGGACGGAGTCCGCGATCATGAGGCCCCACGACGAGTTCGGCGGCTGGATGCCGATGCCGAGGAAGCTCAGGGCCGCCTCGGTGGCGATGGCGCCGCCGATGGCCATGGCGACGGCGACGTAGACCGGCGCCATGCTGTTGGGCAGCACGTGGCGGAAGATGATGCGCAGGTCGCTGGCGCCCTGCGCGCGTGCCGCCTCGACGAACTCCATGGACTTGACGCTGAGGATCTGGCCGCGCACGACGCGCGCGAACGTGGCCCAGCCGAGCACGCCGATGGCGATGAAGACGTTCTGGAAGCCCTGACCGAGCACGCTCATGATGAGCAGCACGAACAGGATGTACGGGAACGCGAAGAAGATGTCGGCGATGCGCATGATCACAGAGTCGACCGCGCCGCCGTAGTACCCGGACACCGGCCCGAGCAGAAGCCCGAGCGTGAGCGCGATGGCCACGGCGATGATGCCGACGAGCATCGCGACGCGCGTCGCCACCAGCACGCGCGAGAGCACGTCGCGACCCAGGAAGTCGGTGCCGAACGGGTGCTGCCACGAGGGCGGCGACCCGAGTCCCTGCGGGCTCAGGTCGTAGTTGACCTCGTTCGGGTCGTAGGGAGCCAGGTAGCCGGCGGAGCCGGGCGGGGTGGTCTCACCCGCGCGCACGTGCCAGTGCATCTGGTAGAAGACCGTCTCCACGGTGCCGATCGAGGAAACACGATGATGATGCCCATGCCGACGAGGGCGAGCCTGTTGCGCCTGAGACGCCGCCAGGTGTCGGCCCAGAGGCCCAGCGGCTTGGTCTGCTCCTCGATGACCTCCTCGACGACCTCGTCGGTGCGGCGCGCGTCGATGCCCTCGGGCGACGTGACCCACGCCGACCCGTAGACGTCCCGGTCCTGCTGCTTCTGCTCGTCCCAGTCGGGCATGCATCAGTCCTCCAGGCGGACGCGCGGGTCCACCCAGGCGTAGCCGAGGTCCACGAGCAGGTTGGCGAACACGAAGAAGAAGGTCGCGAACAGCACGCCGCCGGCGATGACCGCCGTGTCGCGCGAGCCGCGATGGCGTGGTAGATCATGAGCCCGATGCCGGGACGGTTGAACACCGTCTCGGTGATGATGGCGCCACCGATGAGAGCGCCCAGGTCGATGCCGGCGATCGTCATGACGGGGATGACGGCGTTCTTGAACCCGTGGCCCCAGATGACCTTGCGCTCGCTGAGGCCCTTTGCCCGGGCGGTCCTGATGAAGTCCGAGCGCGAGACCTCGAGCATCGAGGCGCGCTGCATGTAGGAGATGTACGCCACCTCGATGAGGCCGAGCGTGACCGCCGGCAGGATGAGCTTCTGCCAGCTCTCCCACGTGGACGGGATGATGCCGAGCACCGTGGGTCCCACGCCCCCGATCGGGAACCATCCCAGCTTGAGGCCGAAGATGTACATGGCGAAGTAGCCGAGCACGAACACCGGGATGCCCCATAAGATGAGCGCCGTCGTGGTGAGCGCCGTGTCCCAGAACGAGTACTGGCGCAGCGCGGAGAAGACGCCGAGCGGGATGCCCGAGCAGCTCGATGAGCACCGCGGCGATGGCCAGCTGGATGGTGACCGGGGCGGCTTCCTTGATCATGTCGGCCACCGGCCGCGACGTGTAGAGGGACTCGCCGAGGTCTCCCTTGACGAGCGCCTGGACGTACTTGACGTACTGCACGTAGAACGGCCGGTCCAGGCCCCGGTCGTGACGGATGAAGGCGACCCGCTCGGGCGTCGGGTTCTTGCCCGCCAGCATCAGCGCCGGATCGCCCGGCACCAGCTTGAGCATGCCGAAGGTGATGAGCGTGACGCCGAACAGCACGATGACGAGCTGGAACAGGCGTCTGATGATGTACGCGATCAACGGGCTGCTCTCACGGGATAGAACCCCTTGCGCCGGACGGTGGCGCAGACATGTTCAGGATACGAGACGGTCCGCGGCCGGGGCCGCGGACCGTCTCGTGTGTATCGCTGGGTGGAGTTTACTCACCCGCCCCCGGAGGGGCAACCAGACGGTGAGGCTACTTGACCCAGACCTCGTTCATGTTGATGAGCTCGAACGAGTTCATCGTGAAGCCGCCGATGCGGTTGTTGGTGGCACGGGCGCTCCGGTACGTGTAGACCGGGATGGACGGGGCGTCGGCGTAGATGAGCTTCTCAGCCTCGTTGTAGAGGTTGAAGCGCTCGGTCTCGTCGGTGGTGCTCCGGGCTTCCTTGAAGAGCTTGTCGACCTCGGGGTTGCTGTAGAAGCTGTAGCTCCCGTACTTGCCGCCCTCGGTCGTGAACAGGTAGATGAAGTTGTCGATCGACGGGTAGTCCGCGATCCAGCCCATGCGCAGGATACCGGGGGCCTTGCCCTCGCCGGCCTGCGTCCAGTAGCTGTTGGTCTCGATGCCGTTGAGCTTGAAGTTGAGCGACGGCATGGCCTTCTGCCAGCCGGCGACCAGCGCCTGGGCGATCTTGTCGTGGCCGGCGCCCGAGTTGAACCAGTACGGGATCTCGTCCGGCACGCTGCCGCCCATCTTGTCCAGCTCGGCCTGCGCGGCGTCGGGGTTGGTGCCGTACGGGTTCAGGCCCGCCTTGTACCCGGGGATGGTGACCGGGACGATGGAGTCGGACGGGATGGAGATGCCCTCGTTGACGACGTTGCTGACGACCTCGCGGTCGGCGGCGAGGTTGAGGGCCGCGCGGATCGGGAGGTTCTCGTCGCCGCCGAGGAGCGGCTTGTCCATCGAGAAGCTCAGGAAGTAGACCGTGGTGCTCGGATACGCGTCGACGGTCCACGTGCCGTCCGTGGTGCTCGGGTTGTTCTGAGCCGCACGGAAGTTGCCGGACGGGATGGTGGAGTAGTCGATGTCGCCGGCCTGGAACGCGAGCCACTCGGTGTCGACGTCGACGAAGATCGGCATCTCGATCGTGTCGACCCAACCCGGCTTGGCGGAGTTGCCCGAGTCACCGGCGCTGTTCCAGTAGTCCGGGTCCTTGGCCAGGGTGATGTTCTGGTTGTGCTTCCACTCCTGGACCATGTACGGGCCCGTGCCGACCGGCTTGTCGAAGAACGCCTTGCGGCCGATCTCCTTGGCGTAGTCGACGGGGAACACGTGCGTGATGGGGTGCACCAGCGTGGCCGGGAAGTCGGCGAACGGGTACTGCAGGGTGACCTCGAGGGTGTACTGGTCCACAGCCTTGACACCGCTGATGGTGGGACCTTCGGCGTACCCGGTGTTGGGGTCGATGCCCTTGATGGGCGCGATGATGTACGTGGTGGCGGACTCGTTCTTGGACTGGGCGTTGTAGCTCCAGGCGTCGACGAAGTCCTGCGCCGTCACCTCACGGCTGACGGGCGGCTGGAACATGACGCCCTGCTTGATCGTGAAGGTGAAGACGGTCCCGTCCTCGTTGACCTCGGTGTTCTCGGCGAGGTCCGGCACGGCGGCGGTGGTGCCGTCGGGCTGGAGCTGGAGCACGTACAGACCCTGGAAGATCTGGTGCTCGACGTTGGCGCCCTCGGACTCCTGCGTGTTGAGTGGCTCGATGCTGATGGGCTCGGCGCCGAGCGGGAAGTTGTAGATGCCGCCGGCGACGGGCTCGCCGCCGGCCGTAGGGCTGGCGTCCGTGGTCGGTTCTTCACTGCCGCACGCGGCGAGCAGCATCGCGGCGACGACGATGATCGCGACCACGAGAAGCAGGCCGCGCCACCTCCTCACAGGGTTCTTCACGGTGACCTCCTTGATGACTGACGATGCCAGACTCCCCCCGGAGTCTTCTTGTTCTGGCCGCCTCGCCCCTCCTGGAACGGCGGCCGGGTAGACGGATGTCCTGTGGCTCCTCTACCTGTCTGGGCACTGTGCCGTTGCCAGCGCCGACTTGTCAACTTTACTCCACTATGCAAAGCGGCGCAGTCGCGCGCCGTCATTCCAGCCAAAGGGATGCCATGTCCGTCATGCCCATCGGGTCCACCTGGAACCCGTGGACGCGCGTGCCGACGACGCGGAAGTAGCGGTAGGAGTAGAGCGGCACGGCCGGCATGTCGGTGAGGATGAGCTTCTCCGCCTGGGCGTAGAGGTTCTGGCGCTGCTGGGCGTCCATGGTGGCACGCGCCTTCTGCAGCAGATCGTCCACGCCCTTGTTGGAGTAGAAGGTGTAGCTCCCCGTGCGTGACTGGTCCGACTGGAACAGCGGGTAGAGGAATGCGTCCATCGCCGGGTAGTCGGCGATCCACGCGACGCGGAAGAGCTGGCTGCCGCTGCCGTGGTTGCCGCGCGACAGCTTGTCCACGAAGGTGCCCCACTCGTACTCGCTCGGCGCCACGCTGATGCCGGCCTGCGCCCAGCCGGCGACGAGGGTCTCCGCGATGCGCCGGTTGTCCTCGTTGACGTCGTACCAGTAGTTCAGGGTCGGCGCCGAGCCCAGCGCCGTGACCGCGGTCGTGGCGGCAGCCACGTCGAACGGGTAGGGGTTCTGGGCGTCCTTCTGGCCGGGGATGCCGGGCGGCACGTAGCCGGCGACCGGCGTCGCCACGGCCTCGCCGACCTCGCCGGCGACGGTCTGGGCGTCCGCCGACTGACTGATGGCCTTGCGCAGCTCGAGGCTGGAGCCCAAGGTGGGATCGGTCATGTTGACGCCGGTGAAGTACACGGCCGCGGCGGGCCAGGAGCCGGTGCTCCAGGCGCGAGGACTCGCCGAGGGGCTCGCGCCGTCCGCGGCCTCCTCGGGGCTCGCGGAGACGGACGCCAGCTCCTCGGACGGGACCTGCGAGCAGTCGAGGTCGCCCTCCTGGAAGGCCTCCCACATACCCTCGACGTCTTCGTAGATGGGCAACTCGACGCCGTCCACGTAGCCGGCGCGCTCTTCGTCCCAGTAGGCGGGGTTGCGCGTCAGCGCGATCTCCTTGTCGTGCTTCCAGGACGCCACCGCGTACGGGCCCGTGCCGACGGGCTTCTTCGCGTAGGCCTTCTCCCCCACCTCGTCGATGTAGTCGACGGGCGTGACCGCCGCGACCGGGTGCCCGAGGGTGGCCGGGAAGTCGGCGAACGGGTAGCGCAGCGTGACCTGGAGGGTCTGGTCGTCCAGCGCCTGGACCCCTGTGAGCCCTTGAGCCGGGTCGGTCTGGTAGCCGCGGTCGTCGCAGCCCTCGAGGGGCGCGAGGATGTAGGCGACGTAGGACTGGTTGTCCGGGTCGGTGACGCGAGTCCACGAGTCGACGAAGTCCTGGGCGGTGACCGGCCGGCTCACCGGCGCCTGGAACGTGACCCCGGGGCGCAGGTGGAAGATCCACGTCTGCGCGTCCTTCGACTCCCAGGTCTCGGCGATGCCCGGCCTGGTGGCGAGCACCCCGTCGTCCAGGACCCAGCGCGCGAGGCCCTCGAACACCTGGTGAGCGACCTGGAGCCCGGACGAGTCCTGCGCGTTCAGCGGCTCGATGGAGACGGGCTCACCCGGGAGCGGGTAGACGAGCGTGCCGCCCGGCGTGGGCGTGCCCTCGTCGGCGGCAGGGGTGGCGCCGGAGCCGGAGCCGCCGTCGCAGGCGGCGAGGGACGCCGCCCCCATGACGAGCAGGGCGGCGGCCAGGATGAAGCAGAAGAGTCTCGAGCCGCTGCGCTTGGCTGGCGTCAGCCCAGCCTCCAGATCAGGACGAACGTGTTCAGGAAGAACAGCACACACACGATGATCGTGTAACGCGTGAGGTTGCGCTCCATGACGCTGGCGGACGAGGCGAACGAGAAGCCCGTGACGCTGGCCATGCCGGCGTCCTTGCCCGAGTGCAGCAGGACGAGGACGATGGCGACGACCGCGAGGACGAGCTGGACGGCGACGAGGATGGCGTTGATCAAGTCTTTCTCCCCCTGAAGGCGGACGTGGACGCGAGCGAGCATATCATTGTTGCACCTCGCGCGACCTCCGCCAAACGTGGCCGCGCTGTGACGCGCCTCGGGCGTCAAGGCGGCGCGGCCGGGGGCGGCCGGGCGGGGCGGCCCTCAGGAAGCAGGCTCGAGCAGGTCCGCGCCCGTCATCTCCGGCGGCTGCTCCACCCCGAGCAGGTCGAGCACGGTCGGCGCGAGGTCGCAGAGGCGGCCGCCCTCGCGCACACGCGCACCGGGGACGGTGGCGACGAACGGCACCAGGTTGGTGCTGTGCGCCGTGTTGGGACTGCCGTCGGGCTCGAGCATGTGGTCCGAGTTGCCGTGGTCGGCGGTGATGAGGCAGACGCCGCCGCGCGCCAGGACGGCGTCCACGACCCTGCCGAGGCAGGCGTCGACGGTCTCGATCGCCTTCACGGCGGCCGGGATCACGCCGGTGTGGCCGACCATGTCGGCGTTCGCGTAGTTGACGACGATGAAGTCGAAGCGGTCTGCTTCGATGCGCGCCACGAGCTCGTCGGTGACGCCGATCGCGCTCATCTCCGGCTTGTGGTCGTACGTCGGCACGTCGCGCGGGCTCGGCACGAGCACGCGCTCCTCCCCCTCGGCCGCGCGCTCCACACCGCCGTTGAAGAAGAACGTGACGTGCGCGTACTTCTCCGTCTCGGCGATGTGCAGTTGCGTGAGCCCGTGCTCGGCCAGCACGTCCGAGAGCACGTGCTGCGGGTGGTCCGGCGGGAACGCGACCGGCAGCGGGAACTCCTGCTTGTACTGCGTCATGGTGACGAAGTCGACGGCCGGCGGATGGGCGCCGCGGTCGAACTCCGTGAAGCCGTGCTCGGTGAAGGCGCGCGTGAGCTCACGCGCCCGGTCCGGACGGAAGTTGAAGAAGATGCAGACGTCTCCGCTGCGCACGCGGGAGTCGTGCTCGGGAGCGACGATGGTGGGACGCACGAACTCGTCGTTCTCCCCGCGAGCGTAGGCGGCGTCTACCGCCGCCTGCGCGTCGGCGGCGAAGAAGCCCTCGCCGTAGACCAGGGCGTCGTAGGCCAGCTTGACGCGGTCCCAGCGCGTGTCGCGGTCCATGGCGTAGTAGCGGCCGCTGATGACGCCGTAGCGGCCGGCGCCGAGGCGGTCCATCGCCGCCTGGATGGTGGCGAGGTACCCTTTGGCGCTCCGCGGAGGTGTGTCCCGGCCGTCCAGGAACGCGTGCACGACGACGTCGCCGACCTTCTCGCGCGCGGCGAGCTCCAGGAGGGCGACGAGGTGGCCCATGTCGCTGTGCACGCCGCCCCCCGAGACCAGCCCCATGAGGTGGAGCCTGGTCTGGCGGCCCGCCGCCTTGGCGCACGCCTGCTTGAGGGCGCGGTTCTCGAAGAAGCTGCCGTCCTCGATGGCGAGGCTGATGCGCGTGAGGTCCTGGTAGACGACGCGGCCGGCGCCGATGTTGAGGTGGCCGACCTCGGAGTTGCCCATCTGGCCCGGCGGCAGTCCCACAGCCGGGCCGGACGCGTCGAGGACGCCGTGCGGGTACTCCGCGACGAGCCGGTCGAAGACCGGCGTGTCGGCGAGGCTCACGGCGTTGTCCGGGCCGGGCGGAGCGACGCCCCAGCCGTCCATGACGATGAGGACGACCGGCCTGTACGTCGCCCCGTCCGATCCCGGATGGGTCACGAAGGCTCCGTGAACCTGACGATGCGGCTGAAGCCCTGCGGGTCGAGGCTGGCGCCGCCGACGAGCACGCCGTCGATGTCCGGCTGCGCCATGAGCACGTCGATGTTGTCCGGCTTGACGCTGCCGCCGTAGAGGATGCGCACCCCGTCCGCGGCGTCGCTGAAGCGCTCGCGCACCTTGCGGCGACAGAACGCCACCGTCTCCTGCGCCTGGTCGGGCGTGGCCGTGACGCCGGTGCCGATGGCCCAGATGGGCTCGTAGGCGATGGCGACGTTGGCCAGCTCGGCGGCGCTGATCTCGGCGAGGCCGGCGTCGAGCTGGCCGCCGACCTTGCTCTCCGTATGGCCGCCCTCACGCTCCTCGAGGGTCTCGCCGCAGCACAGGATGGGCCGGAGGCCGGCGTCGAGCGCGGCGCGGACCTTCTTGGCCAGGTCGGCGTCGTTCTCGTTGTAGTACTGCCGGCGCTCCGAGTGGCCGAGGATCACGTAGGGCACGCCCATCTCGGCCAGCATGGCGGGTGAGGTCTCACCGGTGTAGGCGCCCTCGGCGGCGTAGTGCATCGTCTGGGCGCCGACCTTGATGCTGGTGTCGACGGCGCACGACTTGGCCGTGGGCAGGTCGACGGTGGGCGGGCAGATGAGCACGTCGCGGTCCTCCACCCCGGCCACCAGCGGCCGGAAGGCGGTGAAGAAGTCCTTGGTCTGCGCCGGCGTCTTGTACATCTTCCAGTTGCCCGCCATGAGCGGACGACGTCCCGCCGGGGTCGCGGCCGGGGTCTTGTCCATGAGCGCCTCCACGCCGGGCAGGGCCCGGCCCTCCAGGAATTCCATGGAGGCCCCGCCACCCGTGGACACGTGGGTGAGGCGGCCCTCCAGGCCGAACGAGCGGACCGCCGAGACGGTGTCGCCGCCGCCCGCCACCGTGACGGCGGCGGCTGCTGCGATAGCCTCGCCGACGGCCTTGGTGCCGGCGGCGAACTCCGCGATCTCGAACAGCCCCATCGGGCCGTTCCAGTAGATGGTGCCGGCGCCGCGGAGCTGGTGCACGAACTCGTCCGTGGTCCGCGGGCCGACGTCGAGAGCCATCTCGTCCGCGGCGATGCCGTCGGCCGGAGCCACCCGCGCCTCCGCGCCGGCCGCGGCCTCCCTGGCCACGACGACGTCGGTCGGGATGATGAGCCGGCCACGAGCGGCGCCCGCCTCGGCGAGGATGTCGCGCGCCACGCCCACCTCGTCCCCGGCGCCCTTGGACGCGCCGACCTCGAAGCCCTTGGCGGCGAGGAACGCGTTGGCCATGGCGCCGCCGATGAGCACCGTGTCGGCGATGGTGAGCATGTGGCGGATGAGGCTGATCTTGTCCGAGACCTTGAGGCCGCCCAGGACGACGACGAACGGCCGCGCCGGGTCGCGCAGCAGGCGGCCGAGCACCTCGAGCTCCTTGGTCATCAGCAGGCCGGCGACGGAGGGCAGGTAGTGCGTGACGCCCTCCGTGGACGCGTGCGCCCGGTGAGCCGTGCCGAACGCGTCGTTGACGTAGACGTCGCCCAGCTCGGCGAGCCGGCGCGAGAAGGCGGCGTCGTTGCCGGTCTCCTCCGCGTGGAAGCGGAGGTTCTCGAGCAGGAGGACGTCGCCGGGCTTGAGCGCCGCGGCCGCCGCGGCGACCGCGGAGCCGACGCAGTCGTCCGCGGTCGCGACCGGGCGGCCGAGCAGCTCCGAGAGGCGCGCCGCCACCGGGGCCATGCGCAGCTCGTCCACGACCTGCCCCTTGGGGCGGCCGAGGTGGGACATGAGCACCACCGAGCACCCCTGATCGAGCAGGTACGCGATAGTGGGCAGGGCGGCGCGGATGCGCGTGTCGTCGACGACGCGCCCCTCGGCGAGCGGCACGTTGAAGTCGACGCGCACGAGCACGCGCTTGCCCGCGAGCGGATAGTCGGTGAGCGAGCGCTTCATGGCGTTCTCAGCCTCCCGGGAGGTGTGTCAGAGGACCCTCTGCACGAGGTCGACGAGGCGGCACGAGTAGCCCCACTCGTTGTCGTACCAGCTGATGACCTTGACCAGCTTGCCCTTGGCCATGGTGAGCGCCGGGTCGAAGATCGAGGAGTGGCTGTTGCCGACGATGTCGATGCTGACGATCGGGTCCTCCTGGTACTCCAGGATGCCCTTCATCGGACCCTCGGCGGCGGCCTTCATCGCGGCGTTGACCTCTTCCGCGGTGACCTCGGTCTGGAGCTCGGCGACGAGGTCGGTGGCCGAGCCGTCCGGCGTCGGCACGCGCAGGGCGAAGCCGTCGAGCTTGCCCTCGAGCTCGGGGATGACGAGGCTGACGGCGCGCGCGGCGCCGGTGGTCGTCGGGATGATGCTGAGCGCGGCGGCGCGGGCGCGGCGCAGGTCCTTGTGCGGGAAGTCGAGCACCTTCTGGTCGCCCGTGTAGGCATGGATGGTGGTCATGAAGCCCTTCTCCACGCCGAAGTTGTCGACGAGGACCTTGGCCATCGGCGCGAGGCAGTTGGTGGTGCAGCTCGCGTTGCTGATGACGTCGTGCGCCGTCTTGTCGTAGGTCTCCTCGTTGACGCCGATGACGATGGTCGCGTCGGCGCCCTTGCCCGGCGCCGAGATGATCACCTTCTGGGCTCCGGCCTCGAGATGCGCGGCGGCCTTGGCGCGCTCGGTGAAGCGGCCCGTGGACTCGATGACGACGTCGGCGCCGAGCTCGCGCCACGGCAGCTTGGCCGGGTCGGACTCGGCGGTGACGCGGACGCGCTTGCCGTCGATGACGAGCGCGTCCTCTTCGACGGCCACGGTGCCCGGATACAGGCCGTGGACCGAGTCGTACTTGAGCAGGTGACCAAGTGTCTTGGAGTCGGTCAGGTCGTTGATGCCGACGAACTCCACGTCGGCGCCCTGCCGCTGAGCGGCACGGATGACGAGGCGGCCGATGCGGCCGAAGCCGTTGATGCCAACGCGCACGGTCATTGCGTCCTCCCGATCGTTTTGAGGGACAGCCAGCTTACCAGAGGAAGGTGTCCGATACAGGGGCGAATTGTTCACTTTTGCGCGACTGGTGACAAGGTGGGATGAAGCGGCCGCCGGGCCGGCTCTCAGGGAGCGGGCCTGAGCGGCGGCTGCGAGGTCGTGGGGATGCGCCCGAGGAAGATATTGCCCGTCCGGCCGTCGATGGACACCCAGTCGCCGACGGCGACCTCCTGGGCGGCGATGCGGACGGTGCCCGTCTTCTCCGAGACGTCGAGGTCGACGCACTCCACGACGGCCGTCTTGCCCAGCCGCTTGGCGGTGACGGCGGCGTGCGACGTGGTGCCGCCGCGGGCGGTGAGGATGCCGCTGACCCGCGTGATCATGGCGATGTCCTCGGGCACGGTGTCCGGGCGCAGGAGGACGATGTTCTCCTCCGGCGACTCGGCGAGCAGCCGGTCGATCTGCTCGGCGTTGACGGCGGCGCGCCCGGAGTAGGCGCCGCCGGCCACGCCCATGCCGACCGCGACCGGAGGCCCGTAGTTGGGCGACGTCGTGTCGAAGTAGGCGGCGTCGCGCGTCTGCTCCTGCACCGCGGAGCGCTTCTGCAGGATGTAGAGGTCGGAGGCGTCCGGAGACTCGAAGGTGAACTCGATCTCCTGCGGGTCGAACTCCCGCTCGCCGACGAGGTCGCGGGCCACCTCGAGGAGCTTCTCGTAGATGTCCGGGAAGTCGCGCTCCAGCGAGTGCTCCGTGCCCCTGTAGGTGAGGCTGCCGAGGCGCTGCGCCTCGCTGATGGGCCACGGGAACACGAGGCCGCCGACGAGGTCCTCGCCCTGGCTGCGCACGGCGAAGTCCCCGAACAGGCGGACCTGGCGGCTGTGCGGCTCGAGCGGGTTGTTGGTGAAGGTGACGCCCGAGCCCGACGTCGCGACTGAGGTTGCCGTAGACCATGCGCTGGACGACGACGGCCGTGCCCCACTCCTCGGCGACGCCCAGGTACTGGCGGTAGACGCGCGCCGGCGCCGAGTCCCACGACTCGAGCACCTTGCGCATGCAGGCCACCACCTGGGCGAACGGTTCGTCGACGAACACCACGCCGTGGTCGCGGGCGCGCGACTTGTAGGCGAAGGCGATCTCGCGCATCTGCTCGCCGGTGAAGTCGACCTTCTGCCCCACCCCGTAGCGCGTCTTGTACTCGGTCATGATGGTGTCGAAGAAGTCGCGGTCGATGCCGTAGGACATGGCCCAGGACTGCAGGAAGCGGCGGTAGCTGTCCCACGCCGCCCAGGAGGTCTCCGGGCGGCCGGCGAAGGCCTCGACCAGCTGGTCGTTGAGGCCGACGTTGACGAACGTGGTCATGAGGCCCGGCATCGAGATCGCCGCGCCCGAGCGGATGGAGAGCAGCAGCAGCCGGCGCGGGTCGCCCAGGCGCAGGCCGATCTGGCGTTCGAGCGCCGCCAGCGCGTCGCGCAGGCGGTGGATGGTGTCGTCGTAGAGCGGTGGGTACGACATCGCGGGCATGGCGCCGAAGAGCTCGGTACTGAGGACGAAGCCCTCGGGCACCCGGTGGCCGTAGGCGGTCATCTGCTTGAGGCCCAGCCCCTTGAACCCGAGCGTCGTCTGGTCGTCGGTGCCGGGCTTGTGCCTGTGGATGGGCGAGACGAGGCGCTCGGGGTCGTAGTTCATCATGCGCGTGAGGCCCCGGCTGTCGAGGCGCCCGTGCAGCATGGAGAGCTGGCGGAGCGCGGCGGCCGACGTAGCGGTCGAGCTCCTGCAGGCCGAGACCGGAGACGAGTACCTCGCGGAGCACCAGCTCGGCGACGGCGTCCACGCTGAGGCCGCGCGCCTCGCACTGGCGCGGGTCGTTGACGAGCACCGCGTGCAGCACCTGCTCGTGGCTCAGCACCGAGGTCGACGAGAGCTCCGTCACGCTGTTCGTGAGGAACTGGAACACGTTCTGGTACTGGCGGAAGGTGAAGTTGCGGAGCGCGAAGCTCGCCTCGAGCATGGCGAGGTTGGAGCCGAGCGCGCGCGAGTCGACGCCGTCGACCGCGAGCGCGCGCTCGAAGCGCCGCAGGGCGTTGGCCATGCGGCGCAGGGACGCGCGCGTGACGTAGAGCTCGATGCCCTCGTCCACGACGTCGTCGAGCAGCCGGTCGACGAGGCTCTCCACGCGGAACGACAGCCCGAGGGCGTCGAACCGCGGCTCGCTGTAGTTGCCGTAGATGGAGGGGATGCCGGCGGCGATGTGCCGCTTCTGGTAGATGTTCTCGGTGACGGTGGCCGCGCCGCGGCGCAGAATGATGGCCTTGAGATGCTCGAGCACCGTGAGCGAGGCGTCGAGCAGCAGGTCGCGCTGGCGCCGGCCCGGGCGCGCCTGCCAGCGCGCCAGCGCCCGCTCGAACCGCTGCCGCGTGCGGCCGTCGAGCGCGAGGTGGTGCCCCACGGCCGCGCCGACGTCGTCGCCGGCCAGGGAGTACTTGCGCGCGAGCAGCTGGTACGTGCGCACGAGCAGCGCCACACGCCGCCGGGCGACGGCCTCCGGGGACCTGTCGCCGTTGCCGTCCGCCGTTGCCGTCCCGAGACGCTCCGCCAGCCGGTCGGGCGGCAGCGCGATGAGCTCGTCGAGCACGCCGCCCGGGGCGCTCGGCCGCGCCTCGCCGGCCAGCGCGGCGAGCGCGTCGTGCGGCCCCTGCGCCCAGGTGTGCTCGCCGCGCACCGCCTCCAGCGTGTTGGCCGACACGTACGGCTCGAGCTCGGACGGGTCGAGCGTGAGCCAGTACGTGAGCACGGCCCGGCTGAACGCGACCATGCGGTTGGAGGACTCCGCATGCACCTGCTTGCGCAGGAAGTGCATGAGCGTGTCGCGCCGGCCGCAGATCTCGTCGATCTGCGTGGAGACGGCGCGCAGCTCGCCCTCCGCGCCGACCTCGTTGAAGTACACCGGCAGCGTGCGGAGCAGCTGCTTGGCGACGAAGTAGATGGGCTTGATGTCGGCGCTCGAGGAACCGCGTGACGTCGCGCTGGAAGAGGTCGGTGTCGGCGATGAAGACGCCGCCGAGCTTGAGCTGCACGTTGAGGGCGGCCGCGAGCCGCTCGAACAGCGCCGGATTGGACTCGATGATGTGCATCCAGCAGCGGATCTTGGGCAGGTGGTACGGGTTGACCACCGTCTCCCACTCGTCGGTCGCGCCGTGGATGTCGGGGTACTGGAACTTCCAGTACAGGATGTCCTCGATGAGGTGGTCGGCGGCCTTGACGTTGCCGGCCTCGCCGATGGCGACCCCGATCGCCTCGTAGCAGGCGAAGCGGGTGAGCAGGAACTCGTTGTCGCGGCCGCGGAAGAACTCCGTCAGCCGGGAGAGGATGCGGATAGCGTCGGTGTGGCGCTTGGGCTGCATCATCTGCTTGACCACGCCGAGGAGGTCGGCCATGACCTCCTTCTGGCGGTAGCCCAGCGTCTCGTCCTTGAGGAAGAACAGGCAGACGGCGAACCGGTCCTCGAGGTTGTCGACGCGGAACAGCGCGTCGATGGCCTCGCCGACGATGGTCGAGAACAGCGGGAACGACGGCGCGAGCAGCTTGTCGTCCGGCGCCGCCGCCAGCGCCTGCAACAGCGTGTCGACGCGCTGCGCCTTGAGGAAGGGGAACTGCCCGGCGACCGCGCGCGGATCGGTGAGGTGCTCTCCCTGCGAGAGCGCCCACGCGGGCAGGTCGAGACCGTCCCGCACGCGGCTGTACCCGGCCCCGAGCACGCTCCCGGTAGAACGAGAGGTAAGCGGCGGCGAGCCCCGGGCGGGCGGCGGCGCGCTGCACCAGGTTGCGCACCAGCGTGTCGCGCTCCAGGAACGCCGGCGCGTGCTCGGGCAGCAGCCCGGTGAGCGCGCCGGCAAGACCGTCGAGCGCGCCGTCGTACCTGTCCGCATGCTTGCCGGCGAGCACGTCCGACGACCACGTGAGGAGCGCCCGGAGCAGCAGCGAGAACTGCTCGCCGGTGAGTCCCGACTCAAGCAGGCCGACGACCAGCTCCGCGAGCAGGCCGAACAGCTCCTCCCTGCGCTCGCGAGCGCTCGAAGTACGACCAGTTGCGCAGCAGGGTGGTCTGGAACCCGTCGACCAGCGCCTCGGCGTTGCGGAACGTGTGGAAGTACTCGCGCATGGTGTCGGACAGCGCGGAGCGCACCCCGTGCAGCCCGTCCACCGCGTCGAGCAGCGGCAGGTAGCGATCGGGGATCACGACCTGCTGCGCCGTGTTCGCGAGGTTGGCGCGGAGGGCCTCGGAGTCGAACGGTATGGGCGAGGTCTTCACGCCCCTGATGATACCCGACCGCGCCGGAGCGCCGGGGCGCGGCTCCGGCGGCGCGTTGACCGTCCGGCCACTCCCCTACTCCGTTCGCGCCCGGTAGGATTGCCGGGTCCGCAGTAGCGAGCGGCGCGGAGAGGCCCGTGCGACGGGGAGGTCCGCAGCCGCGTCAGGAGGTACGGCTCATGGCCGCACAGCGCACCCTCGGCATCAACGGCATCGGCAGGATCGGCAAGCTCACGCTCTGGCACCACCTCGGCCGTGACGACTTCGACCGGTTCGTCGTCAACACCGGCCGGCAGGTGGGCACCTCGCTCGACTCGGTCGTCCAGTACCTCTCCAAGGACAGCACCTACGGGCCCCTGCACCGGTTCCTCTTCGGGAGGTCGGGCACCCGCGACATGAGTGTCGTCTACGAGGACAAGGGCCTCATCAGCGCCTACGGCAAGGAGATCGTGATCCTGCGCGAGGCGCGCAACCCCAAGGACATCCCGTGGCGGGACAACGGCGTCACCCTCGTGGTCGACGCCACCGGCACGTTCCGCGACCCGCACGCCGACGCCGACGCGCCGCGCGGCGCCCTTCGCGGCCACCTGGCCGCGGGCGCCGCCGTGGTCGTCCAGAGCTCGCCGTTCAAGAGCAGGAACAAGGGACAGCCGTTGCCGCACGACGCGGCGATCCTCGTCCACGGCATCAACGACTACGAGTTCGACCCGGCGCGGCACACGCTGGTGTCGGCCGCGTCCTGTACGACGACGGCGCTGGCGCACATGATCCGCCCGCTGCTCGACCGCGACCTCACCAAGGACATGATCACCGCCGGCATGAGCACCATCCACGCGGTGACCAACTCGCAGCCGGTGCTCGACTCGGTGCCCAAGGCGGGCGCCACCGACCTGCGCAAGACCCGCGGCGCGATCGGCAACCTGGTGCTCACGTCGACCAACGCCGCCGCGGCGCTGGAGCAGGTCATGCCCGAGATCGGCACCATCGGGTTCATGGGTGACTCCGTGCGCGTACCGACGCAGAGCGTCAGCCTCATCATCCTCAACGTCACCTTCCAGAGCGAGACTCTGCCGGACGGTTCCGTCTCGGTCGAGCGAGACGCGATCAACGCCATCTACAAGGACGCGGCCGCCGGCGAAGCGCAGGGCCTGCTCAAGTACACCGACGAGCAGAACGT
The DNA here is from genome assembly GCA_963709635.1 of uncultured Thermoleophilia bacterium. GTDB lineage: Bacteria > Actinomycetota > Thermoleophilia > UBA2241 > UBA2241 > CAIXSE01. The sequence continues at coordinate 67,349 of CAVPXA010000033.1, read as the reverse complement.
CTCGGCCGACATGCTCGGCGAGGATGCGGCCGTGGTGATCGAAGGCTCGGAGACGCATACGCGCACCGGTTTCATGAACCTCAAGGTGCCGCCGAGCGACCCGGGCGGCGGGCAAGCCGCGCCCGACGTGGTGCGCGTGCCGCTCACCCACGTCAAGGTGTTCGGCTGGTACGACAACGAGATGGGCAGCTACACGTACCGGCTCGGCGAGCTGACGATCCGCGCCGCGCGCACCATGTGAGGGCGGCGGGTCAGCTCTGCTCGCCCGCGAGGGCGGCGAGCCGGCGCAGACGGTGATTGAGGGCCGACCGGCTCAGCGGCGGGTCGGCCAGCTCCGCGAGCTCCGTCAGGCTCAGATACGGGTACTCGACGCGCAGCTCCGCGACGTCGCGGAGCTGCGCCGGCAGGCCGTCCCAGGCCGGTGACGCCATCAGCTCGCTCAGGAACGCTGCCTGGCGCCCGCCGGCGGAGGCGGCCCGGCCCGCGTTGGCGGCGTCGCAGTTGGCCAGCCGGTTGGCGCTCTCACGCACCGTCCCGAGCACCGCGTGCTCCTCCCAGCGCAGGAGCGAGTCGTGGGCGCCGAGGATCGCCATCAGGTCGGCGGCCGTCTGCCCGCGCTTGGTGTAACAGGCGACGTTGCGGTCCCGCGAGGTGAGCGAGAACGGCAGGTCGAGCCTGGCGAGCAGGCGCCGGACCTGCCCGGCGAGGTCCTCGTCCTCCACCGTGAACTCCGCGTGCACGGGCGCCCCCGGCGCCGACATGGACCCGCAGCCGAGGAACAGCCCGCGGAGGAACGCGACCAGGCAGCACCGCCGCTCGACGAGCCTGCGCGGCACCGTCATCTGCACGGCGAGGTCGTCCGAGAGCACGCCGACCTCGTTGAGGACCTGGAGCCCCCGCCCCTCCTCGCCCAGCAGCACCTCGTAGCGCAGGCCTATAGGCGCGCTCTCGACGGTGCGCAGCTGGGCCTCGGCCCGCAGCGGCTTGAGCAGCGCCAGCGCGTGGCGCGCCACGGCCGGGTGCCCCACGGAGATGCGCACGCCGAAGTGGCCGCCGGAGCCGAGCTCGAAGGTGCCGGCGCCGAAGAGCAGGCCGGAGAGCTGCGCCCGGCGGCAGTGGTCCGCCCCGGGCGCCACCGTGACGAGCTCGAGCTTGACGTCGCGGGTGAAGCCCACCGCTATCTCACGAGCCGCACGAGCGCCTGCGCGAGGCGCTCCGAGTCGTGGCGCACCACGTCGCTCTCGGCGGCGACCGGCGCGCGCACGACCTTGACGCCCAGCGCCCTGAGCCGGTCGTCGTCGACGACGACCGGCCCGGACCCGAAGCGCTCGTAGCTGCGCACCATGGCCGCCGAGACCGGCCGGTCGTTGACGAGGACCGCGTCGACGATCCCCGCCAGCCCGTGCCGGTGCAGCGCGTCGAGGTGGTCCCCGGCGGTGTAGCCGTCGGTCTCCCCCGGCTGCGTCATGACGTTGCACACGTAGACGACCCAGGCGCGCGACTCCGCGAGGGCCTCGCGCACCTCGGGCACCAGCGCGTTGGGGATGACGCTGGTGTAGAGGCTGCCCGGGCCCAGCACGACGAGGTCGGCCCGGGCGATCGCCGCGACCGCCTGCGGCACGCCGCGCGGCGCCTCGGGCGTGAGCCACACGCGGCGCGGCAGCCGCTCGGCCGCCGTGATGCTGCTCTCGCCGCTCACGCGGTCGCCGCCCTCGAGCTGGGCGTGCAGCACGACGTCGTCGAGCGTGGACGGCAGCACGCGCCCGCGCACCTTGAGCACGTGCGTCGCCTCGCGCACGGCGTGCTCGAAGTCGCCGCTGACCTCGGCGAGCGCGGTGATGAAGAGGTTGCCGAAGCTGTGGCCCTGCAGACCGCCGTCCGCCGGGAACCGGTACTTGAAGAGCTGGCTCATCATCGACTCGTCGTCGGCCAGCGCCACGAGGCAGTTGCGCAGGTCGCCGGGCGGGGGCATGCCCATGTCCCGGCGCAGCATGCCGGAGCTGCCGCCGTCGTCCGCCATCGTCACGACGGCGGTGAGGTTGCTGGTGTGCGTCTTGAGGCCGCGGAGCAGGGCGGCGAGGCCGTTGCCGCCGCCGACCGCCACCACGCGCGGCCCGCGCGCCAGCCGGCTGGCTGCGCGGATCTCGCCCACCGACTCGGGCGTCGTACGCTGGAACAGCCACACGCGACGCCCGCCGTACAGCAGCGCGAACAGGCCCACCGCGAAGCCGTCGACGGCCAGCAGCAGCGCGGCCCAGTGCCGGTTCTCGAGCCAGCCCATGCCGAGCCCGCCCATCAGCTGGGGCGACCACAGCACGCCGATGCCGAAGAGCACGGAGTACACCAGCAGCACGCCGCCGGCGAACGCCAGCAGCGCCCAGCGTTTGAGCCCCAGACCCGGGGCGAGCCACTCCAGCGACCGCTTCATCGGTGAGCGAGTACCTAGTCTCTCGTGAGGTCCCGGTGCCGGACCACGGTGTAGTAGCCCTGCTTCTCGTACCGCTTGCCGATGAGCTCGGCGACGGTCACCGACCGGTGGCGCCCGCCGGTGCAGCCGACGCCGATGGTGAGATGCGCCTTGCCCTCCGCCGCGTAGCGCGGGAACAGGAAGTCGAGCAGCGGGAACAGGCGCTCGAGGTACTCGCTGGTGCCCGGCGACTCGAGGACGAAGCTGCTGACCTCCTCGTCCATCCCGGTGAGCGGCCGCAGCCGCAGGTCGTAGTGCGGATTGGGCAGGAAGCGGACGTCGAACAGCAGGTCCGCGTCGATGGGGATGCCGTACTTGTAGCCGAACGACACCACGGCGAACACGATGTTGGTCCGCCGCGTGTGGTTGATCAGGTCCTCGTTGAGTCGCGCCTTGAGCTGGTGGATCGAGATGTCGCTGGTGTCGATGATGAGGTGGGCGCGCTCGCGCAGGCCGGCGAGGCGCTGGCGCTCCTTGCGGATGCCGTCGATGACGCTGCCGCCGGCCGCCAGCGGGTGCCGGCGGCGCGTCTCCTTGAAGCGACGGACCAGCGCCTCGTTGGACGCCTCAAGGAACACGAGCGTGTACTCCACGCCGCGCTCGTGCAGCTCGTCGAGGAGCTGCTCCAGCGCGCCGAAGTACTCGCCGCCGCGCACGTCGCTGACGACGGCGACCCTGTCGACCTTGCTGCCCTCGCGGCGGAAGAGGTCGACCAGCGTCGGCACCAGCTCCGGCGGCAGGTTGTCGACGCAGAACCAGCCGGCGTCCTCGAACGAGTCCATGGCCTGCGACTTGCCCGCGCCGGACAGGCCCGTGATGATCACGAACTGCAGCGCCTCGGTCACGTCGTCACCCTCCCCTCTACTACACGCACGCCCTCGATCGCCAGCAGGCGCTCCTTCCAGGCCGGGTCGTCGCCGTAGGAGCCGAGCCGGCCGTCGTTCTTGATGACCCGGTGGCACGGGAGGATCACCGGGAGCGCGTTGCGCGCCATGGCGGAGCCGACGGCGCGGTAGGCGTTGGGGCGACCGGCGGCCACGGCCAGGTCGCGGTAGCTCACCGCCCGGCCGTAGGGGACCTCGGCCAGCGCCCTGTAGACGGCGAGCTCGAAGCCGGTGAAGCCGTGGGCCTCGCCGTAGGCGTCCACGTCGAGCTCGAAGGTCACAGGTTCGCCGGCGAAGTACCGCTCGAGGTCGAGCGCCCACCGGCTCTCGCCGCGGTGCGCCTGCCGCATGGAGCGCGTCGGCGCCGGGAGCTCGAGCGCTATCGGCAGGTCGCCGGCCAGCAGCAGGTAGCCGACGCCGAGCTCGCAGACGAAGGCCTCCTCCGTGAGGCGGCCCAGGCGGGCGAGCTCATCCGGCCTTATGGAGGTGCGCATAGATCTCCCTCGCCACCTTGCGTGGCAGCCCCGGCACGCGCTCGATCTCCTCCCGGCTGGCGCTGAGGAACCGCTCGGGGCTGCCGAAGTGCTCCAGGATGCGCCGCCGGCGTACTGGGCCGACCTGCGGGAGCTCGTCGAAGATCGACGAGCGGGTCAGGTCGGCATCGCGCCGCTGCCTATGGTACGTCACCGCGAAGCGGTGTGCCTCGTCCCGGATGCGCTGCAGCAGGAGCGAACCCGGGTCGTCGGCCGGAAGCGGCAGCGGGTCCCGCCGGCCGGGCACGAAGACCTCTTCGCGTTGCTTGGCGAGACTCACGATGTCGATGTCGGCGCCGGCCTCGCGGAGCGCGGAGACGGCGGCCGAGAGCTGCCCCTTGCCGCCGTCCACGACCACGAGGTCGGGCAGGGTCGCGAAGCTCTCGTCGTAGGCGCCGGCGTCCTCCGAGCGACGCTCGAAGCGCCGGCGCAGCACCTGGTTCATCATCGCGAAGTCGTCCTGGCCGGCGGCGTCGCGCACCGCGAACTTGCGGTAGTGCGCCTTCTTGGGGAGCCCGCCCTCGAACACCACCATCGACCCGACCGGGTGCTTCTCGCCGAGGTTGGAGATGTCGTAGCACTCGATGCGCAGCGGCAGGCGCTCGAGCGCGAGCCCGTCTCGCAGGCGCTCGAGCGCCTCGATGCGCGCCGCCGACTTGCGCGCGATGCGGTCGACCTCCGTCTGCGCCGCCAGATCGGCGTTGTGCTGCGCCAGCTCGAGCAGGCGGCGCTTGGGACCGCGCACGGCCGCCTTGACCACCCTCGGGCGCCACGCCGCTCGCCGAGGACGGCGCCGAGCCCGCCGCCGTCCTCGAGCGGCGCCACCACCTCCGGCGGGATCACCGATCCCTCCCAGTAGTACTCGAGCAGGAACTCCTCCAGCACGTCGGCCGGCTCGCGGCCCGCGGCGTTCTCCAGGTAGAAGGACTGCCGGTCGACGACCGCCCCGTCCCGCACCAGGAAGACCTGGATGTTGGCGCCGGGCTCTGCCTGCGAGAGCCCGACCACGTCGAACGCGTCGCGCTCGTCGACGTGCGATGGACTGGCGCTCGTGGACGTGACGCACGGCGGCGAGCCTGTCGCGCAGCAAGGCCGCCTTCTCGAACTCCTGGCCCTGCGGCCGCCGCCCTCATCCCCCGCTCGATGTCCTTCTCCACCTCACCGAGGCGGCCGCGCAGGAAGTCGACGACCTGGTTCACCGCGGCCATGGTACTCCTCGCGCGAGCAGCGCTCGTCGCACGGACCCAGTGAGCGCTTGATGAAGTACTGCAGGCAGGGCGAGCCGCTCGGGCGGCCGGGCTCGGCGCCGCGGCACTTGCGGTACGGGAAGATGCGGCCGATGAGGTCGAGCGTGTCGCGCACCTTGCGCGCGCTCGAGAACGGGCCGAAGTACAGGTTGCCCGGCACGCGCCGGCCACGGAAGAACCGCACCCTGGGCCACTCGTCGGTCAGGGTGATCTCGATGGACGGGTAGCTCTTGTCGTCGCGCAGACGGAGGTTGTAGGCGGGGCGCTCCTCCTTGATGAAGTTGTCCTCGAGGAGGAGCGCCTCCGTCTCCGAGTCCGTCACCACCCAGTCGATGTCCCGCGCCTGCGCGAGCATCTCGCCGGTGCGCCCGTGCGGCTGCGCCGACGGGCGCAGGTAGTTCGCCACGCGTTTGCGCAGCGCCTTCGCCTTGCCCACGTAGAGCACCCGCCCGGCGTCGTCCAGAAAGCGGTACACGCCGGGCTCGTTGGGGATGCGCCTGAGGGTGGCGCGGAGGTCGTCGAGGTGGTCGCGACGCTGGGGCTGATCGGTCATCAGCCTGATTGTACCGCCGGACGGCGGGCCGGCCGCTGCCGCGCGGGCCTCCTTCGACCATCAGCGCGCCAGCCGCCGGAACGCCAGAAGCGTGCCCGTCAGCAGGACGGCGCCGACGATGGCGTCGGCGAGCAGGGCGCTGCCGATCGCGCTCCAGTCGTAGCCCTCGGTCATCAGGGCTCGGATCGCCTCGATCTGGTACGTGACCGGGTTCTAGGTCGTTGACGCTCTGCATCCACCCCGGCATCAGCTCGGCCGGCACGAAGGCCGTCGAGATGAAGACCACCGGGAACATCAGCAGCGACAGGGCGCTGACGGCCTGCTCGCTCTTGGTGAGCAGGGCGGCGATGAAATTGAGCCCGGCGAAGGCGAGGCCGAACACGCCGGAGAGGAAGAGGATCAGCAGGAGCCCTCCCAGTCCGGTCACCAGCGTGGCGCCAAGCAGCACGCTCACGCCGAGGATCACGCCGGCGATGAACGCCGCCTCGAAGAACAGCGGCACCATCTCGCCGGCGAGGATCGCGCTCCGTGCGATAGGCGTGGCGCGCAGCTTGTCGAGGTAGCCGGTGCGGTACTCGACGAGCATCCCGTAGCCCGCCCAGCCCACCGCGAGGAACGAGGCGAAGACGACCTGCCCGGGGGCGAGGTAGGCGAGGTAGCTGTCGCTGGCGAAGGCCGGCAGCTGAATGATGTCCTTGAAGAGCTGGCTGAAGACCAGCAACTGGATGAGCGGGAAGAAGATGATGCTGATCAGATTGGCCGGCACGCGGATGAACCGCCGCGTGGTCCGCAGGCCCAGCCAGTACGTGTCGTAGGCGAAGGCGGTGATCTCGTTCATGGTCAGAACCCCAGGATGATGGGCTGATCGGCCGCCTCTTCACGGATGTGGCGGCCCGTGTACTTCAGGAACACGTCGTCGAGGCTCGGCTGGCTCATCTGCAGGCCGGCGATGTCCAGCCCGTTGCCGTCGAGCCGCCGGAGGAGCGCCGGGACGGCGGCGCTCGCGTCGGGCACCGACAGCGTCACGCTCCCGTCGTGCGCGGCCACGGCTTCGCAGGCCACCATGCCCTCGAGCAGCCGGCAGAACTCGCGGTCTTGCGCGCGTCCTTGCCGGCGCCGTCGCCGTCGGGTGCGGCCTCTGCCGCAGCGCGATCGACCCCCCCGACCGGTGGACGAGTCGCCTCGCGGCCTCCCTGGCCGAGCTGGACGACCACCGTGTCGGCGCCGACTCCCGCCTTGAGAGCCTCCGGCCTGCCCTCCACGACCACGTGGCCGTTGTCGATGATCGCCAGCCGCGAACAGAGACGGTCTGCCTCCTCCATGTAGTGCGTCGTGAGCAGCATCGTGGTCCCCTCGGCAGTTGATGCGTTCCAGCTCCTCCCACAGGGCGGTGCGGCTCTGCGGGTCGAGACCCTCGGTGGGCTCGTCGAGGATGAGCACCTCCGGCCGGTGCATGAGCGCCGCCGCGAGGTCGAGACGGCGCTTCATCCCGCCGGAGTAGGTGCCGGTGAGCTTCTTCGCCGCGGCCTCGAGCCCCATCAGCTGGAGCAGCTCGTCGGTGCGCCTGCGGATCTCCGGTCTGGGCAGGCGATGCAGCCGGCCCGCGAGCTCGAGCGTCTCACGGCCGGTCGAGAAGGCGTCGAGGGTCGGGGTCTGCAGGGCGAGACCGAGCCGCTTTCGCACCTCGCCGGCGTCGCGCACCACGTCGTAGCCCGCCACACGGGCGGCACCCGATGTCGGCCTGAGGAGCGTGGCGAGGATGCGGATCGTCGTGGTCTTGCCGGCTCCGTTGGGGCCGAGGAAGCCGAAGAGCTCTCCCCGGTCCACCGCGAAGCTCACCTGGTCGACGGCGCGGGTCTCGCCCCGTAGGTCTTCACGAGGTCGCTGACCTCGATGACCTGGCTGGAGGTGCCGGACATGTCGATCTCCTGACGTCGCGCGACAACCTGCGAGCGCGCCCGAAGGCGCTGTCGGTTAACCGTCCCGGGGCTTTCGGGAAGTAAGGCGTCGCGCGAGGACGGCCCTGCCCGCTCAGCCCGCGTCGAGCTCTTCGAGGATGGCGCGGGCCTCCGCCGCGGCGGTCGCCGGCACGAGGATGCGCACGGGGCCCAGGCCGCCCTCCGCGCCGGGGAACAGCCAGCCGGTGCCGGCGGCCAGGACCTGGACGGGGATGCCGGCCGACTCGAGGGCGCCGGCGAGCATGGCGCCGCTCACGGCGTCGGGCGCCGTGGCGACGACCACGGGATCGGCGGCGCGGCTCACCCGGCGCGCGCCCGCGGCGCCTGCGACTCGGGCGCCGTGCGGGCGGCCCTCGCGGCCAGCGCCCGCGCGAGGTACTCGCCGGTGTGCGAGAGTTCGGGCAGGCCGGCGAGCTCCTCCGGCGTGCCGGTCGCGACCACCGCGCCGCCCTCGTCCCCGCCCTCGGGGCCGAGGTCGACGACCCAGTCGGCGCTCTTGATGACGTCGAGGTTGTGCTCGATGACGACCACCGTGTTGCCCTGGTCGACCAGCCGCTGCAGCATCTCGAGCAGCTTGTCGATGTCCTGGAAGTGCAGGCCGGTGGTGGGCTCGTCGAGGATGTAGAGCGTCTTGCCGGTGGCGACCTTGCTCAGCTCGCTCGCGAGCTTGACGCGCTGGGCCTCGCCGCCCGAGAGCGTCGTCGCGGGCTGGCCGAGTTTGACGTAGCCCAGGCCGACCTCGTCGAGGGCCTTGAGCCGCCGCGCGATGCGCGGCACGTTGGCGAAGAACTCGACCGACTCCTCCACGCTCATCTCGAGCACCTCGGCGATGTTCTTGCCCTTGTACCGCACCTCGAGCGTGTCGCGGTTGTAGCGCTTGCCGTGGCAGACCTCGCAGGGCACGTACACGTCGGGCAGGAAGTGCATCTCGATCTTGAGCTGGCCGTCGCCCTTGCAGGTCTCGCAGCGGCCGCCCTTGACGTTGAAGCTGAAGCGGCCGGGCTTGTACCCGCGCAGCTTGCTCTCGGGGGTCAGCGCGAAGAGCTGGCGGATGTGGTCGAACACCCCCGTGTAGGTGGCGGGATTGCTGCGCGGCGTGCGGCCGATGGGCGACTGGTCGATGTCGATGACCTTGTCGAGGTGCTGGGCGCCGTCGATGCCGTCGTGCTCTCCGGCGCGAAGCTTGGTGCCGCGGTTGAGGCGCGCCGCCATGCCCTTGTGCAGGATCTCGTTGACGAGCGTGGACTTGCCGGAGCCCGACACGCCGGTGACGCACGTGAACGCGCCGACCGGGAACGAGACGTCGATGTCCCGCAGGTTGTGCATGCGCGCCCCGCGCACGGTGAACCACTGCAGCGGCATGCGCCGCTGGCCGGGCAGGCGGATGCTGCGGCGGCCGGCGAGGAAGTCGCCGGTGAGCGAGCTGGGGTCGGCCATGACCTCGGCGGGCGTGCCCTGGGCCACCACGCTCGCCGCCGTGCTCGCCGGCGCCGGGGCCCATGTCGACGAGGTGGTCGGCCAGCCGCATCGTCTCCTCGTCGTGCTCGACGACGAGCACCGTGTTGCCGAGGTCGCGCAGACGCAGCAGCGTCTCGATGAGCCGCCGGTTGTCCCGCTGGTGCAGGCCGATGCTGGGCTCGTCGAGGATGTAGAGCACCCCGACCAGCGCCGAGCCGATCTGCGTGGCCAGGCGGATGCGCTGCGCCTCGCCGCCGGAGAGCGTGGCCGAGGCGCGCTGCAGGCTGAGGTAGCCGACGCCGACGTCGTTGAGGAAGCGCAGGCGCTCGCCGATCTCCTTGATCACGCGGCCGCCGATGAGGCGCTCCGTGTCGCTGAGCGAGAGCTCGCCGAGGAACCCGAGCGCCTCGCGCACGCTGAGCAGCGTGAAGTCGTGGATGTTGCGCTCGCCGACCGTCACCGCGAGGCTCGTGGGCTTGAGCCGTGCCCCGTGGCACTCCGGGCACGCCACGTTGGCCATGTACTCCTCGATCTTGTCGCGCACCTGCTCCGACTCGGTCTCGGTGTACCTGCGCTGCAGGTGCTTGACGATGCCGGGGAAGCTCGAGTTGTAGTGGCGCATGCGCCCCTGGTAGTTGCGGTAGCTGAGCGGGATGCGCTCCTTGCCGGTGCCGTACAGGAACAGGTTCCGGTCGTCCTCCGGCATCTCGTCCCACGGCACGGACGTGTCGACTCCGAACGTCTTGGCGACGCTCTCGAAGACCTGCTCCAGCCAGCCGAACGAGAGCTGGCCGTACGGCAGCAGCGCGCCCTGGTCGATGCTGACCGACCCGTCCGGGACCACCAGGTCCGGGTCGATCTCCTGCGTGAACCCGAGGCCGTGGCAGGCCGGGCAGGCGCCGTGCGGGTTGTTGAAGCTGAAGATGCGCGGCTCGATCTCCGGCAGCGAGATGCCGCAGTGGACGCAGGCGAACTTCTCGCTGAAGGTGAGCTTGCCGCCGTCGTCGGCGAGCTCCACGTCGACGAGGCCGTCGGCGAGGGCGGCGGCGGTCTCGACGGAGTCGGTGAGCCGCCGCCTCAGCCCCTCCTTCATCACCAGCCGGTCGACGATGACGGCGATGTCGTGCTTGAACTTCTTGTCGAGGTCGATGTCCTCCTCGAGCTCGCGCACCTCGCCGTCGACCTCGACCCGGGTGAACCCGTCGGCGCGCAGCTGCTCGAACAGCTTGCCGTACTCGCCCTTGCGCCCGCGCACGACAGGCGCGACCACGCTGAAGCGCGTGCCCGGCTCGAGCTCGCAGATGTGGTCGACGATCTGCTGCACGCTCTGCCCCGAGATGGGCCGCCCGCAGGTGGGGCAGTGCGGGTGGCCGACGCGGGCGTAGAGCAGGCGCAGGTAGTCGTAGATCTCGGTGACCGTGCCGACCGTCGACCGCGGGTTGCGGGAGGTCGTCTTCTGGTCGATGGAGATGGCCGGCGAGAGGCCCTCGATGCTGTCCACGTCCGGCTTGTCCATCTGGCCGAGGAACTGGCGCGCGTAGGCCGAGAGACTCTCGACGTAGCGGCGCTGGCCCTCGGCGTAGATGGTGTCGAAGGCGAGCGACGACTTGCCCGACCCGCTGAGGCCGGTGATGACGATGAAGCGGTCGCGCGGCAGGACGAGGCTGATGTCCTTGAGGTTGTGCTCGCGCGCGCCGGTGATGATGAGGTCGCTGGTCATTCTTCCCTAGTCGATCAGCAGGAGGCCCGTCCAGCTGGGGTGCTCCTCGGCCGGCAGCTCGACGCTGAGGCCGGCCGCCTCTGCCGTGGCGACGACGTCGATGCCCACGGCCTCCATGGACGGGCGCGCCTCGAACGGGTGCCGGCACTGCTCGCCCGACGCCTGGCCGACGCACTCGTCGCAGAGCACGCACTCCCCGCCCGAGAACGCGGCCGCGTACCGGTAGCCGAGCTTGAACGCGGCCCGCTCCAGGTCGGTCATGAGGTGCGCGAACGCGTTCTGGCTCTCGCGCAGCCCCTCGATCTGGTCGGCGTCCGAGCTGGCCTCGGCGTACGTCTTGCCGTCCAGCTGCTCGTCGACGCAGTCCTGAGTGAGCGGGATGTCGAGCTGCACCACCAGGGCGTCGCCGTACTTGCGCAGCACGGCGCGCGTCTCGGTGGCCGCCATCACGCTGGGCGGGCACATGAGGTTGTGGCCGTAGCCCGAGCACAGCGGCACGCGGCACTTGAGGTTGACGCGCTCGTCGACGACGACCGCGGCCGCCGGCAGCGGGGCCGCGCGGGACGCGCCGAGGCCCTCGGCGTCGGCGATGAGCCGCTGCAGGTGCATGGCGTCAGCCAACTGCTTCTCCTCTCCGGACGAGCTCCTTGCTGAGCTCCTTGATCTCGTCGCGCAACTTGGCGGCGTACTCGAACTTGAGCTGGTCGGCGGCCTCGAACATCTCGGCCTCGAGGCTCGTGAGCAGCTTCTCGAGGTCGGCGCGCGGCATGGCGACCTTCTTCGCCACGGACTTCGCGGCGCGGCGGCCCTTGGTGGGCACCGCCGCCGCGTCGCTGAGCATCGTGGAGATGTCGCTGACGCCCTTGACGACGCTCATCGGCGTGATGCCGTGCTCCTCGTTGTACGTCGTCTGCCTGACGCGGCGGCGATCGGTCTCGCCGATCGCCACCTCCATCGCCGCCGTCATCTTGTCGGCGTACATGATGACCATGCCGTCGACGTTGCGCGCCGCGCGGCCGATGGTCTGGATGAGGCTCGTCTGGCCGCGCAGGAACCCCTCCTTGTCGGCGTCGAGGATGGCGACCAGCGTGACCTCGGGCAGGTCGAGCCCCTCGCGCAGCAGGTTGATGCCGACCAGCACGTCGAACTCGCCCAGGCGCAGGTCGCGCACGATCTGGATGCGCTCCAGCGTGTCGACCTCGCTGTGCAGGTAGCGCACCTTGAACCCGTTCTCGATGAGGTAGTCGGTGAGGTCCTCGGACATGCGCTTGGTGAGCGTGGTGACGAGGACCCGCTGCTCCTTGTCCACGCGCCGGCGGATCTCGTTCATGAGGTCATCGATCTGCCCCTCGGTGGGCCGCACCTGCACCTCGGGGTCGACGAGGCCCGGTGGGCCGGATGATCTGCTCCGCGACGTTGACGCTGTTGGCCAGCTCGAACTGGCCCGGAGTGGCGCTCACGAACACGAGCTGCGGCACCTTCTCGAGGAACTCGTCGAAGCGCAGCGGCCGGTTGTCCAGCGCGCTCGGCAGGCGGAAGCCGTAGTCCACGAGCTGCTGCTTGCGCGACTTGTCGCCCTCGCTCATGGCGCGGATCTGCGGCAGCGACATGTGCGACTCGTCGACGAAGCACAGGAAGTCGTCCGGGAAGTAGTCGAGCAGGCAGTTGGGCGTGGCGCCCGGCTCCTTGCCGAGGAGGATGCGCGAGTAGTTCTCGATGCCGCTGCAGTAGCCCATCTCGCGCAGCATCTCCATGTCGTACTGCGTGCGCTGGCGCAGGCGGTGCGCCTCGAGGATCTTGCCGTTGTCCTCGAACCAGGCGCAGCGCTCCTCCATCTCGCGGCGGATCTCGACGAGCGAGCGCTCGATGGCCGGGTCGTTGGTGACGAAGTGCGTGGCCGGGTAGATGGCCACGTGCTCCGGCTTCTCGATGACCTCCCCGCCGACGGGGTCGAAGCTCACGAGCTGCTCGACCTCGTCGCCCCAGAGCTGCACGCGGATGGCGGTGTCCTGCGAGGCCGGCCAGATCTCGACGGAGTCGCCGCGCACGCGGAACTTGCCGCGCGCGGGCTCGAAGTCGTTGCGCGCGTACTGGATGTCGACGAGCTTGCGCAGCATCTCGTCGCGCTCGACCGTCTGGCCGACCTGCAGGAGCACCATCTTCTCCAGGTACTCCTCGGGCGAGCCCAGACCGTAGATGCAGCTGACGCTGGCGACGATGACCACGTCCCGGCGCAGGAACAGCGACGTGGTCGCCGCGTGGCGCAGGCGGTCGATCTCGTCGTTGATGGACGAGTCCTTCTCGATGTAGAGGTCCTGCGCCGCGACGTAGGCCTCCGGCTGGTAGTAGTCGTAGTAGCTGACGAAGTACTCCACCGCGTTGTCCGGCAGGAACTCGCGGAACTCGTTGCACAGCTGGGCGGCCAGCGTCTTGTTGTGGGCGATGACCAGGGTGGGCCTCTTGACCCGCTGGATGACGTTGGCCATCGTGAACGTCTTGCCGGAGCCGGTGACGCCGAGCAGCGTCTGGAAGCGGTCACCGCGGAGCACGCCCTCGCTGAGGGCGTCGACGGCCACGGGCTGGTCGCCGGTGAGGCCGTAGTCGGCCTTGATCGTGAACTCCGTCATGCACCCTCGATGGTACCAATACGAACACACGTTCGCAAGGGGATCGGGACGCCGTCGCGGGGCGGCGCCTAAGCCTGTCAGCGCGCCTCGGGGGCCTCGCCCAAGCGGTCGCCGTACTCCTCCCGGTAGACCCGGCGCGCCTCGAGGACCTTCTCGACGTAGGCCTTCGTCTCCGGGTACGGGATGTCGCGCAGGCGCAGCCGGCGACCCTCGGCGCGCGCCGCGGTCACCCACTCGCTCACGGCGCCCATGCCGGCGTTGTACGAGGCCACCGCGGCGCGCACGTCGCCGTCGTAGACGTCGAGCGCCTGGCGGAGGTAATAGGAGCCGTAGCGCACGTTGATCCGCGGGTCCTCGAGGTCCTCCGTCGTGAACGTGACGCCGCCGGACTCGTCGGCGATCTGCTCGGCGGTCTCCGGCAGGATCTGCATGAGGCCGACCGCGCCCTGCGACGAGAGCGCGTACTCGTCGAACCTGCTCTCCGCGTAGACGACGGCGGCCACGAGCGCAGGGTCGAGGTCGTAGCGGGCGGCGCCGGCGCGGATGGCGCCGGCGTGCTCGAGCGGGTAGACCGTCTGGGTGACCCACGAGGGGCCGCTGCCGCTGGCGAACAGCGGCGCCACCCAGTGCGCGGCGCCGGCCACGGCGGCGAGCCCGAGTGCCAGCACGGCGAGGCCGATGAGCAGGCGCCTCACGGGACGGTCTCTTGGGCGCCGTCCCCCACGGCCTGTCCGTCTCCGGCGAGGATACTCGCCACCGTCTGCCCCACGAACTCCCTGAGCTCCTTGCGCGACCCCGAGTTGGCGTACACGAAGTCGCTGCGCCTGACCTTCTCCTCCTCCGGCATCTGCTGAGCGCGGCGGCGGCGGAACTCACTGTCGGTGAGCTTGGCCGCCACGCGCTTGCGACGCACGTCGTCGGGCGCGGTGACGAGCATGATGTGGTCGAACCGCTGGTCGAACCCCGTCTCGAACAGCAGCGGGACCTCGACGACGATGAGGGCCGGCCGCGGGCGCGCCTTCTGCTGGCGCTCGACCCACTCGGCGACCGCCGCACGCACGTACGGGTGCAACAGGTCCTCGAGCCAGCGCAGGTCCGCCTCGTCCGCGAAGACGATGGCGGCGAGCGCCGGCCGGCTGATGCCGCCGGCCCCGTCCACCACGACGTCGCCGAAGCGCTCGCGGATGCGGTCGACGACGTCAGCCGTGGAGTACAGGCTGTGGACGACGTCGTCGCTCGAGATGGTCGCGGCGCCGAGCTCGTGCAGGTACGCGAGCGCGGTGGACTTGCCGGAGCCGATACCGCCGGTCAGACCGAGTACCGGTATGCGCTTGGCTGTGCTCATGGCTTCCCTCCTGACGCAGGCCGGGGGCGGCGAGGACGACCCCTCGTCCTCGCCGCCCCCGTCCGCAGGCGTCAGGCCTCGGTGGTCTCCTCGACGGCCTCGTCGTCCGCGGCCGCTCCGGCCGGGAAGACATCGTCGCTCAGGCCCAGCTCGGGCTCGTGCTCCGCCACGAACTCCTCGGCGGCCTCTTCGACCACCTCGGCGGCGACGGCCACGACGATGGCGTCCTCGACGGCCTGCTCGACCTCCTCGGGCGTCTCGGCGGTGGCGAGCTCCTCCTCGACGATGGCCGCGGCCACCTCGACCTCGGCCTCGGCCTCGAGGATCTCCTCGGCCTCTTCGATCGTCTCGACGGCCTCTGTCGATCTCCTCGATCTCCTCGGCCTCTTCGTCGACCTCAGGCTCGAGCGGCCGCAGCGGCTTGACGTTGTCGCCGTCCACGCGCTTGATGCTGAGGCTGAGGCGACGGCGCTCCGAGTCGACCTCGATGATCTTGACGCTGACCTGCTGGCCCACGGAGACGACCTCGTCCGGACGCTCGACGTGGCGGTTGGCCAGCTCGCTGATGTGCACGAGACCCTCGATGCCCTCGTAGATCTCGACGAAGGCGCCGAAGGCGACGATCTTGGTGACGCGACCCTCGACGACGTCGCCGACCTTGTGCCGGGCGACGATCTTCTGCCACGGGTCTTCCTGGGTCTGCTTGAGGCCGAGGCTGATGCGCTGGCGGTCGCGGTCGATGTCGAGCACCTTGACCTTGACCTTCTGGTTGACCTGCAGCACCTCGGACGGGTGGTTGATGTGCGTCCAGCTGAGCTCGCTGATGTGGATGAGGCCGTCGATGCCGTCGAGGTCGACGAACGCGCCGAAGTCGACGATGTTGCTGATGGTGCCCTCGACGATGTCGCCCACGTTGAGCTCGTCGATGATCTGCTGGCGGACCTCCTTGCGCTCCTCTTCGAGGACGGCGCGGCGGCTGAGGACCACGTTGTTGCGGTTGCGGTTCATCTCGATGACGCGGCAGTTGAGCTCCTGGCCGACGTACTCCTGGAGGTCCTGCACGCGGCGGATGTCGACCAGCGAGGCCGGCAGGAACCCGCGCACGCCGAGGTCGAGGATGAGGCCGCCCTTGACGACCTCGATCACGGTGCCGGTGACCGGCTCGCCGCTCTCGAAGGCGCCTTCGATGCGCTTCCAGGCCTTCTCGAACTTGGCGCGCTTCTTGCTGAGGATGAGACGCCCGTCGGCGTCTTCCTTGGTCATGACGAGGGCGTCGATCTCTTCGTCGAGAGCGACTTCCTCGGAGGTATTGACGTTCTTGCGGATGCTCAGCTCGTTGACCGGGATGACGCCCTCGGACTTGTAGCCGATGTCGACGAGGACCTCGTCCTTGTCGATGCGCACGACGTTGCCGGTGACGATGTCGCCTTCGCTGAAGTTGGTCAGCGTCATGTCGTAGTTGGGGACGATCTCGCCGTCCACTTCGATGAGGTAGCCCTCGCTGCCCTCGACGATCCTGGGGTCGTTCGCTGCGGCGATCTGTGGGTCGATTGGTTTCTCTGCCATGTGTGGTCGTAGCCTCCCGGTCACGTATGCGATCCGTCGTTTACAGATGGGAAAGGCCCGCGGACCGCAGCGGGCCGAAACCAGCGGAGTATAGCACGGATGGGAGCCTGCGGGCGAAGCGCCCGGAGCTCAGGACTTGGCCGCCACCCAGTCGTCGCCGACGCCGACGTCGACCTCGAGCGGAGGGTCGAGGTCGAGGGCGCCGCACATGGCGTCGCGCAGCAGCGGCAGGCACGCGTCGAGCTCGTCGTCCGGGCACTCCAGGACGAGCTCGTCGTGCACCTGCAGCACCAGCCGCGACGCCAGCTTGCGGCGCTCCAGCTCGCGACTCACCGTGACCATCGCGACCTTGATGATGTCGGCCGCCGTACCCTGCAGGATGGTGTTGACGGCGAGCCGCTCGCCCAGCGAGCGGTCGCGGTAGTTGGACGAGCGCAGCTCCGGCACGGCGCGGCGGCGGCCGAACAGCGTGGTCACGTAGCCGTCCTGCGCGGCCTGCGCGATGACGCGCTCGCGGAACTCCTTGACCCGGGGGTACTTGGCGAAGTACGCCTCGATGAAGGCGCGGGCCTCGTCCACCGGGATGTCGACCTGCTCGGAGAGCCCGAACGCCGACAGCCCGTACATGATGCCGAAGTTGGTCGCCTTGGCGCGCTCGCGCTGCTTCTTGGTGACCTCCTCGACCGGGATGCCGGCGACGGCCGCCGCGGTGACGCGGTGTACGTCCTCCCCGCGGTGGTACGCGTCCAGCAGCGCCGGCTCGCCCGAGAGCGAGGCCATGAGCCGCAGCTCGATCTGGGAGTAGTCGGCGACCAGGAGCTTGTGCCCCTCCTCGGCCACGAAGCAGGCGCGGATCTCCTGCCCCAGGTCGGTGCGCACGGGGATGTTCTGCAGGTTCGGGCTGGAGCTCGAGAGCCGGCCGGTGGACGCGACCAGCTGGTTGAAGGTGGTGTGGAGCCGGCCGGTGACCGGGTCGAGGCGGGCCGGGAGCGGCTCCAGATACGTGTTGAGCAGCTTGGTGAGCTCCCGCCACTCCTCGACCGCCGGGACGATCGGGTGCTGGTCGCGCAGGCCGCGCAGCACCCTCGCGTCGGTCGAGTATCCCGTCTTGCCCTTCCTGCCCGTGTCGAGGCCGAGGCGGGCGAACAGGACCTCGGCCAGCTGCTGCGGCGAGCCGATGGTGAACGGCGCGCCGGCGAGCCGGTGGATCTCGTCGCCCAGCTCGTCGATGCGGTCGCGCACGCGCGCCGTGATCTCGCCGAGCCGGTACGGGTCCATCTTGACGCCGGCGGCCTCCATCTGCGCGAGCACGCGGACGAGCGGCAGCTCGACCTCGCGGAACAGCCGCTCGAGGCCGAGCTCGACGAGGCGCGGCCGCTGAGCCTCGGCCACGCGCCACGTGAGCGTGGCGCGCGTGGCCGCGGCGGCCTCGGCCGCCGGCCCCTCGACCAGCTGGGCGCCGTCCTCGGCGCCGGCGAGCATGAACAGCGTGCGCTCCTTCTCCGGCCGCTCCGGCGCGAGCAGGTAGGCGGCCACGGCGGTGTCGAAGGCCGGCCCCGCCGGCGCGTGCACGAAGCCCGGCTGCGCCTTGGCGTCGTGCACCACGGCGTGCCCTGCCAGCAGCCAGAGCGAGCCGGCCCTGACCGCGTCGGCCGGAGCCACGAGGCACGCGTCGCCGCCGGCGTGCGCGGCCACGACGAGGCCGCTGCCTCGTCGCCATCGCCGCGCGGCTCGAAGGCGAGCGCGGCCTCCGCCTTCTCGAGCAGGGCCGCCACCGGCCCGACGTCCGGCTCCGGCGCGAGCCGCACCAGCGCGCCGCTGACGCCGGCCGGCGGCGCCTCGGGCGCGCCGGCATCCTCGGCGATCTCGTGCAGCCGGCGGCGCAGGTTGCGGAACTCGAAGCGCTCGAAGACGGCGTCGACCTGCTCGACCGGAAGCCGGTACCCGCAGGTGGTGACCACCTCGACCAGGTCGTGCTCGAGCGGGACGTCGCAGACCATGGTCGCGAGCTGCAGAGAAAGGCGCGCGGCGGCCTCGTGCTCCACCAGGAGCGCGCGCCGCTTGTCCGACTTGACCTCGTCCAGCCGCCGGTACAGCTCGTCGATGGACCCGAACTGCTGCAGCAGCTGCGCCGCCGTCTTCTCGCCGATGCCGGGCACCCCGGGGATGTTGTCCGAGGTGTCGCCCTTGAGGCCGATGTAGTCGGGGATCTGCGCCGGCGTGACGCCGAAGCGCTCGAGCACCGCGGCCGGCGTGTAGATCTTGACGTCGGTGACGCCGCGGCCGGTGCTCATCACCCAGATGTCGTCGTCGACGATCTGCATGGCGTCGCGGTCGCCGGTGACGACCACCGAGCCGATGCCCTGCCGCTTGGCCTCCTCCGCGAGCGTGCCGAGGATGTCGTCGGCCTCGTAGCCCGGCTTGACGAGATTGACGACGCCGAACCCCTCCATGAGCTCCGGCAGGAGCGCCCACTGCGCCGACAGCGCGTCCGGCATGTGCGGCCGCTGCGCCTTGTACTGGTCGTAGAGCTCGTCGCGGAAGGTCTTCTCTCGCGCGTCCCAGGCGCACACGATGCAGCCCGGCCGGTACTCGGCCACGAGCTTGAGCAGCATCTGGCTGAGGCCGAACAGCGCGTTGGTGGGCTGCCCGGACTGGGTGCTGATGGACTCGGGCAGCGCGAAGAACGCGCGGAACGCGAGGCTGCTGCCGTCGAGCAGGAAGAGGCGGTCGTGGAGCCGGGGGTCGGACATGCCGCGATTCTACGTCACGCGGCGGCGCGGTCCACGCCGCAGCCGGTCAGGTCTCTCCGTACGGAGGGGCCTCGTTCAGCACCAGCCAGTACAGGCCCAGCTGGTTGACGGCCTCCATGAACTGCGTGAAGTCCACCGGCTTGCGGATGTAACTGTTGGCGCCGAGGTCGTAGCTCCGCGCCAGGTCGCTCTCCACGTTGGACGAGGTGAGGATCACCACCGGCAGCCGGCGCGTGCGGGGATCGGAGCGCAGCCGCTCGAGGACCTCGAGACCTCCGACCTTGGGGAGCTTGAGGTCCAGGAGGACGAGGTTGGGGGTGTCGCGCGCGTCGCGGCTCGCGTAGCTGCCGGTGGCGAACAGGTACTCGAGCGCCTCCGCCCCGTCCCGGACCACGTCCACGCGGTTGGCGACGCGGTTGCGACGCAGCGCGCGCAGCGTCAGCTCGACGTCGTCGTCGTTGTCTTCGACGAGCAGGATGAGCCGCTGCTCCTTCATGCACCCTCCCCCCGGGGACCGAGCGTGAACCACACCGTCGCTCCTCTACCCGTTGCTCCCTCGGCCCACACACGCCCTCCGTGCCGGCGGACGATCCGCTGCACGGTGGCCAGGCCGACGCCCGTGCCCGGGAACTCGTCCTCGCCGTGGAGGCGCTGGAACGGTGCGAACAGCTTGTCCGCGTACGCCGCCTCGAACCCGGCGCCGTTGTCGCGCACGAAGTACACGCGCTCTCCCTCGCGGTCCTCCACACCCACCGTGACCTGCGCGTCCCGCACGCGCGACGTGAACTTCCACGCGTTGCCGAGCAGGTTGCGCAGGGCGGCGTCGAGCAGTTGCGCGTCGCCGCCGACCGACATGTTCTCCGCGACGGCGAGGGTGACCTTCCGCTCGGGCTCGTCCGCGGCGAGCTCCGCGCCGATCGTGCGCGCGAGGGCGGTGAGGTCCACCTCCCCGAGCGTCATGTCGCGGCGCGTGACCCGCGAGAGCATGAGCAGGTCGTCGATGAGCCGCGCCATGCGCTGGGAGGCGGCGCGGATGCGCCTGAGATAGTCCGCCGCACCTGTGTCGAGCTCCTCACCGTAGTCCTCCAGCAGGGCGAGGCTGAACCCGTCGAGCGCGCGCAGAGGCGCGCGCAGGTCGTGCGAGACGGAGTAGCTGAACGCCTCCAGCTCGGCGTTGGCGCCCTCGAGCGCGTCCGTGCGCTCGCGCACCCGGCGCTCGAGGCTCCGGTTGAGCGCCTCGAGCCTGCGCTCAGCCTTGCGCCGGGCGGCCTCCTCGCCGCCGGCCTGCACGGCGAAGCCGATGTCCGCGGCGAGCCGCTCGAGCAGGGCGAGCTCCTCGGCGTCGAACCGCCCGGGCTCGCTCGATTGGATCGCGAGCACGGTCTCGTGGCGGCCGTCGATGAACACCGGCACCGCCGCCGCCGAACGGATGCCCAGCGCGGCGGCCTCCGCGGCCATGCCGGCCGTGCGCGGGTCGGCGACGACGTCCTGCACCGTGTCGCTGCGTCCCTGGGCAAGGGCCACGCCCACATAGCCGAGCCTGTCCGCCAGCGTGTGCGCCTCCTCGCCGTCGACGCCCGGCGCGTCCTCCGCGCCGGCCGACGCCACCACCTGGACGAGGCCGTTGCGCCGCTTGCGCCCCACCCAGGCGCGGCGGAAGCCTCCCTGCGCGACGACGATGCCGCACACCTTCTCGAACAGGCGGTCTGGATCGCGCTCCTCCGGGATGGCCTCGGTGACCGCGCTCAGCACCTGGTACAGCCGCGTCAGTCGCGCGAGCCGCACCACGTTGGCACGGCGCTCCGTGACGTCCTCGAAGATCATCAGCACGCTGTCCGGCTCGCCCTCGGCTCCGTGCATGAGGGCGAGCGACACGCTCGTGTGGATGCGCTCGCCGTCCTTGCGCACGCTGGGCAGGTCGAGGCCGGCGAACTGCTCCCCTGAGAGGAGTCTCCGCTGCAGCGACTCGGCCTGGGTCTCGACGTCCGGTGGGATGATGGGCAGCGGCCGCCCGAGCACTTCATCGGCTGTCCACCCGAAGATGGCGGCAGCGGCCGGGTTCCACAAGACGACCTCCCGCTCCCGGCCGATCGCCACGATCGCCAGCGGCGACGCCAGGACGGTGGCCTCGAGCCGTTGCGTGGTCTGCTGCAGTCCGGCTTCCGCGGCACGCTGCACGGTGACGTCGAGGATGATGGCCGCGAACTGGCCCCTCTGGGGCGACGCGAACTGGATGTCCAGGTAGCGGCCGAGCGCGGGGAAGTAGGTCTCGGCGCGCTCGGCCACTCCGGTAAGCGCCACCCGCCCCCCGCGCTGGATGATGTCGGTCTCGAGGATGCCGGGGATGGCCCGGCTGGCGGGCCGCCCCACGACGTCCTCGGCCCGCAGCCCGGTCTGCGCCTCGAACGCGGGGCTCACGGCGAGCGTGACGAAGTCGACCGGCTCGCCGTCCTCGTCCAGGACGACCTCCTGCAGCGAGAAGCCGCTCAGCGCGTTCTCGAACAGCGTCCTGTACCGGGCCTCGCTGTCGCGCAGCGCCACCTCGGCGGCCTTGCGCTCCCCGACGTCGCGGATGACCTCGAGGACGAGCTCCTCATCGTCGACCTCGATGATGCTCTGCCCGACCTCGACCGGGAACTCCACCCCGTCGCGCCGGCGATGGACGCTCTCGAAGGTGCGGTGGCCGCCCTCCTCCTCGAGACGGCGGGTGGCCTCCTCCGCCGGCACGAGGTGCTCCGGCGCGATGAAGACGGTCGTCGACCTGCCGATGAACTCCTCCCGCGAGTACCCGTACGTCTGCAGCGCCCAGTCGTTCGCCTCCACGATCGTCGCGTCCGAGCGGTGCACGACGACGATCTCCTTGGCCTCCCGCATCAGCGCCGCGTACTGCGTCTCGGCGCGGCTCCGGTCCCGCTCCAGCCCGACCAGCTCGCGCAGCGTGCGCGCCTCGCGGACGCGCCAGTACAGGAGCAGCACCACGCCGGCCAGCAGGATGAGGCCGGCGACCCACGCGAGCGTCGCCCAGCCGCGCTCCACGATCGGCTCGTCGATCACCGCCAGGTCCTGCTTGGTCACGAGGTACCACGGCGTCTCCGGGATCCTGCCGACGGCGGCCAGCACCGGCGCGCCGCGGTAGTCCACCCCCTCCACGACGCCGGTACGGCCGCGCACCGCCATGGCGGCGGGCAGGTCGCTGTCCGCAGCGGGCCGCGAGACGGTGAGCGCCCTCCGGTCGCCCACCGGCAGAGGATTGACCGAGACGATCCTGTCGCCCACCAGCGCAGCTACCACGCTTTCGCCCGTCCGCATCGAGGCCGGCCAGGACTCCAGCATCGGGAACAGGGTGTCCGCCGCGGCGAGGTGGACCACGATGGCGCCGATCGCCTCCCCCGGCGCCGGAGTCGACTCGCGCAGCGGCGCAGCGAGGTCCATCACCACGGAGCCGTCGGCCTCGAGATACGCGCCGGAGAAGGCCACTCCGTCCCGGCGCAGCGCCTCGGCAGCCACTCCCACCTCCCGTGGGGTCGGCACGCGCGCGGGCTCGGCTCCCTGCTCGAAAGGAGCAGTGAGGATCAGCTGCCCGCGGTCATCGAACACGCTGACCGCGGCGATGCCGTGCCCGCGCCGGTAGAACTCGATCTCGGCGCGCAACTGCGCCGGGGGGAGCGAGCCGGCCGGCTCGTCCATGAAGCGCTTCAGAGGCTCGACCAGGCCCGGGGCCGCAGCCAGGAGGCGCACGTCGCTCAGCTCATCCTGGAACCAGAGCGAGATCTGGGCGCTCTGGATGTTGTGCACGGCCTGGAGGGAGGAGGCGCTCTCGTCGCGCATGTCCGCTGCCTGCCGGGCGAAGATGGCCCACCCCGCGACGGCGACCGCCGCCGCCAGCACCAGGAAGACGAGCGCCGGCACCAGCAGGCCCCGCCCGCGGGCCTTCACGCCGTCATGCGGCCCGCCGCCGGCCTCTTCGGACCCACGTGCCTCAGCCCCGTCCGTACCCGTCACGCTGCCCCGCCTCTCGCCTCCGCTCGCGACGGAGGCGCTCGACCTGCCGGCGGTCCCAAGCCCGGACCGCCGCCTCCCTCACGACCGCTGCTTGACCAGCAGCACGCGCGTGCCCAGCGGACCGCAGGTGTAGTGCACCGCGTCCGTCAGCGCGCGCATGAAGTGGATGCCCCGGCCGCTCGTCGCAGCGGCCGGCGGCGCGCAGATGGGCGTGGCCTCCAGACCGTCGCCGCCGTCCACCACCTCCACGGCGACCTCGTCCTCGTAACAGAAGAACCGCACGTGCACGTCGTCGTCCGCACCGTTTGGTGAGCCGTGCACGACCGCGTTCGCGAGCGCCTCGGCGACGGCGACGTTGAGCTCGAAGAGGCCGGCGCCGTCCAGACCCGCGACCTCGGCGAACGCCGCGACCCTGCGGCGCGCGGCGCGCAGTTGCCGCGTCGTGGCAGGGAACGTGAACTCATGTTCCCAGCGAGGGTGCTCGTCCGCGCCGACCGGAGCGGCGGCGTCGCCCTCGGGCGGGCCGGGCGCCGGCGGCACGGCGCGCATGAGGCCGGCTCCCGCCAGTTCCGCGCGCGCCTCAGGCTCCTCGACCGCCACGACCAGCGCCGCACCCGCCCGCTCGAACTCCTGCGCCGCCCCGCGCAGCGCCGTCAGCCCGCTGTCGTCCAGGGGCGTCCACGGGTCGAGGTCGACGACCGCGGCGGAGATGCCCGACTCGAGGCAGCGGCCCGACCTCGGCGGGCAGGTCCTCGGCCAGGCGATCGCCGGCCACGCCGCCGCAGCGGAAGACGCAGACGTCGTCGCGCAGTTCGGTCTTGACTCGGCGGTCGGGACGCTCCACGAGCGCTCAGTCCTGCGCCCGCCGCGCTTCGCTCTCGTACGGGACCGGCGGCTCGAAGCGGCAGTCCTCCTGCCCCGGCCAGCCGCCGAACGGGTACGTGCAGTGCATGGCGTGCACCTGCTCGCCGAGGTCGTCGAACCGGGCGTGGATGCGCTCCACGGTCTCCTCGGTCATCTCGAACGACCTGATCGCCTCGGTGAACGCCTGGCGCAGGGCGTCCATGCGCAGTTCCAGCTCGTCGAACTCCGTCTGCCACCGGCGTGCGTCACTCGGTGCCGGTCGCGCCGGCTTGCGTTTCTCGCTCATCGCGTGCCTCCGCAGTCTCCTACGGTCATCATCAGGGTCGTACACGCTCATACCCTCCGCGCCCGCCGTGTACACGGCCGCTGCGGCTTGCGGCGGACAAGGCCGCTCGGGCGTCGGCCTCGACGGCGTCCGCCGGCCGCTCCGGGCGGCGGATGTACACTCGCGCGAAGGGCCGGCCGCGGCAGGCCGAGGCGACGTGAGGAGGCACCGATGGGAGCACTGGAGTACGGCCGAGGAAGGCGCGTCGTGGCCAGGCTGGCGCACGACGGCGACCTGCTCGAGGAGATCGCCGCGGTCGCCGACGCGCACGGGATGCAGGCGGCGGAGCTGCGTGCGATCGGCGCGCTCAAGACCGCCCGCCTCGCCTTCTACGACCAGACGGCGCACGAGTACGGCGAGTTCTCCGTGGACGCGCCGGTGGAGTTGCTGGGCCTGCTCGGCAACGTCACGCGCAAGGACGGCTCCACCTTCGTGCACGCCCACGCCACGCTCGCCGGTCACGACGGCGCCTGCGTGGGTGGTCACGTCGCGCCGGGCTGCGTGATCTTCGCCTGCGAGCTCATCCTGCAGGAGCTCGTCGGCGAGCCGCTGGAGCGGGAGTTCGACGAGGTCACCGGGCTGGCGCTCTGGAGAGGCCTGTAGGCGCCGGCAGGGAGCCGAGCGGACCCGGGCGCGCCGGGACGAACGAGAGAGAAGAGGTGGTGTCGGAAGGGGGACTTGAACCCCCATGAGGTTATACCCTCACTAGGCCCTCAACCTAGCGCGTCTACCAATTCCGCCATTCCGACACGAGGGATAGAGAGTATAGGCCGACGCAGGCGGGGCGGTCAATCGAGCCTGACGAGGCCGTGGTCATGACGATGGGCGGGCCTTCGTGAGAAGTGCCCGCCCATCCGCGGCGCCCCCTTCAGGATGCCTCCGTCGAACCCGAGGCCGTGGTCTGCACAGACCGTGGCGCCGACTGAGTCGTCGTCCGGAGTATAGGCCCGGCCACAACGGTGGTACAACGTTGCTGGACCGCGCAACCATCTCAGGCAGGAGGCAACGGTGGCCGCACGCATCCTGGTCGGCAGCTGCTCCTGGACCGACCCCTCACTCATCTCGTGCGGCCGCTTCTACCCGCCGGGCGTGACCAGCGCCGAGTCACGGCTGCGGTACTACGCGGAGCAGTTCGACATCGTCGAGGTCGACGCCACCTACTACGCCCCGCCGTCCCCCCGCAACAGCGAGCTGTGGGTGGCGCGCACGCCGGCGCACTTCACCCTCAACGTCAAGGCGTTCGCGTGGCTCACCCACCACGCCGCGGCCCCCGACCGGCTGCCCGACTGGCTGCGCAACCGGCTGCCGGACGACCTGCGCGGCAAGCGCTCCGTGTACGCGAGGGACGTCGGGGAGCGCGAGATGGAGCTCGTCTGGCAGCTGCACCGGGAGGCGCTGGCGCCGCTCGCGGAGGCCGGCAAGCTGGGCGCGGTGCTCTTCCAGTTCCCGCCCTGGTTCATCCGCTCTCACGACAACCGCGAGTACCTGCGCGCGCTGCCCGAGCGGCTGCCGGGCTGGCCGCTGGCGGTGGAGTTCCGCGGCGGCGGCTGGCTCGAGGACGGATCCGCCGCCGCCACCCTGCGCCTGCTGGAGGAGGCCGGGCTCGCCTACGTCGCCGTCGACGAGCCGCAGGGGTTCCCCAACAGCACGCCGCCCCTGGCCGCCGCGACCGCCCCCCTCGCCGTGGTACGCCTCCACGGGCGCAACGCGGACACGTGGGAGAGCCGGACCGGCGCGGCGTCGGACCGCTTCAAGTACCTCTACAGCGACGCCGAGCTCGAGGAGTGGGCGCCCCGGGTGCGCGAGCTCGCGGCGCAGGCGCGCGCCGTCCACGTCCTCTTCAACAACAACTACGAGGACTGGGGCATGCAGAACGCGCGCCGCATGGCGCACCTGCTCGGCGTGGAGACGCAGCCGCCACAGACGCAGCTCGAGCTCGGCTGACTCCGGGCCCGGCGCCCGCGAGCGCCGCCGGGCCCGGCCTCGCTCAGCCGGGTGAGGCCAGCAGCTCGCGCATCTGGGCGTCGACGGTGACGCCCCAGCGCGAGAACTCCTCGAAGAAGCGCTCGCACGGCACGACCTGCTCGGGGACGAAGACGCCGGGGCCGGCGATTTCTCCGCGCGCGAGCATGCGCGCGACGATCGCCGGCGGGATGCCGGTGTCCACGTCACCGCCGCCGGCGCCGTACTCCTTGTGCGCCGGGACGACGGCGCGCACGCGCCACTCCACCCGGCGCCCGTCCTTGACGCCGCGGACGACGCCGAGGAGGTAGTCCACGTCGTCGAGCACCACGTCTGTGGGCCGCGGGATCTCGCCGACGACCTTGAGGAGCACGTCGCGCGGCCGCACGTGCACGCCCTTGACCTCGACCTCGTCGATGCGCGTCATCCCGATGGTGTCGAGGAACCGCATCTGCCCGGTGAACTCGGCCGGCAGGGAGAGCTTGAACGTGGCGCTCTTCAGCCCCTGGTCCTTCCACGTGTGCCAGAAGGTGAAGGGCTCGGAGTGGATGGTGTAGTGCGCCTCGAGCAGCCCAGCGGGCTCGCCGAAGTCGAGGTCCTCGCACCCCTCGCCACCGGTGATGTCCGTGACCCAGTGGCCGTCGATGAACTCCGGGGCGACGACGCTGAACTCGTCGCAGAGCGTCTCGAGCGAGTACGGGACGACCCAGCCGCCGTAGCCGCTCCAGTCGGTGTCGTCGACGTTGCCGCACAGGGCGTGCGCCTCCTCGACCACGTCCAGGCGCTCGGCGCCGTACCGGGCGAGGATGTTGGTGACGCCCGGCGCGCCGCCCATGGCGATCACGGCCGTCACGCCCGCCTGGCGGAACTCCTCGTGCAGTTCCACCTGCTGCTTGGTGACGTGGAACAGGCCGCCCATGTCGGTGTAGTGCACGCGGGCGGCCGCGGCGGCGTGCATCACGGTGATGTTCCAGAAGTGCTGCGTCGCGTTGACCAGCGCGTCGCAGCCGGCGATGGCCTGCTGCACGCTCTGCTGGTCGCGCGCGTCGACGAAGCGGCCCGCGGCCTTGCCGCCGCCGAAGGCGGCGGCGACCTCGCGGGCCTGCGCCTCGTCGTAGTCCCCGACGACGACCTCCTCGACGTCGGGGCTCAGCCCCAGCTCCTTGACTGCCCAGCGGCCCATGGCGCCCGCACCCACGACGGCGATCTTCATCGTCCCCTCCTGCACGCTCGTACTACGCCTGCCCGCGAGCCTACGGGACTCGCGAGGTCAAGTACAGACGGCTATCATGACGCTGCGGTACGTCGCTTCACCCCCGTGAGAAAGGTGACCGTGGTCCGGTACGGTCTGGACGAGCACGAGTGGCAGGCTCTCGAGGACGAGGTCCTCGAGCTGTTCACGGCGCTGCTGCGCGTCGACACGACCAACGGCAACGAGACCGAGGCCGCGCGGGTCCTGCAGGCGTATCTCGCCGAGAACGGCATCGCCTGCGAGCTGGACGGGGAGCGGCCCGACCGGCGCAGCCTGTACGCCCGGCTGGACGGGCGCGAGCCGGGCAGGACCCTCACGATGATGGGCCACCTCGACGTCGTCCCGGCGGACGCCGCCGAGTGGAGCGTGCCGCCGTTCGGCGGCGTCGTGAAGGACGGCTACGTCTGGGGCGTCGGCACGGTGGACATGAAGAACCAGGTGGCGGCCGAGGCGGTCGCCCTCGTCCGCCTCAAGCGCGCGGGCGCCCCCTTCGCCGGCACCGTCAAGTACGCGGCGACGGCGGACGAGGAGGACGGCGAGTTCTGCGGCGTCAAGTGGCTGAGCGAGCACCGCCCGGACGCCCTGCGCGCCGACTTCTGCATCAACGAGGGCATGGGCGGCCTGTGGCTCCCGGTCGGCGGCAAGAAGGTCTTCCTGCTCGCCGTCGGGGAGAAGGCGTTCGCCCAGTTCCGCATCACGACCCGAGGGCGCGGCGGCCACGGGTCGGTGCCCGAGAAGGACCGCAGCGCCGTCATCGACCTGGCCCGCGCCGTGGCGGCGCTCGGCCTGGCCGACCCGCCGGCCATCGTCTCGGGCACGACGGCGGCGTTCATCGACGTCCTGGTGCCGGACGCTGCGCTCGCCGCGCGGCTCAAGCACCCCGCGACGGCGCGCGCCGCCGGAGCGGAGCTGCGCGCGCTCGACCCCGTGGTCGCCGGCCTCATCGAGCCGCTGTTCGGCGCCACCATCACGCCGACCATGCTCAGCGGCCGGCAAGGCGGTCAACGTCATCCCGACGCGGGCCGAGGCCAACATCGACTGTCGCATCCTCCCCGAGATGACGCACGACGACGTCGCGCGCTTCGTGGCGAGCGTGCTCGACCCGCTGGGGATCGACTGGGAGTTCGAGTGGGTCGACGTCACCACGCCCAACGCGTCGCCGGCGGCGACCCCCCTCAGCGAGAGCATCGCGCGGGTGCTGCGCCGCGACGTCCCCGACGCCGTGCTCGCCCCCATGACGTCGGGGAGCTTCACCGACTCGCGCTACCTGCGCGAGGCGTTCCCGGACTGCGTGGCGTACGGTTTCGCCCCCTACGTGGCGGAGAGCTTCCACGCCATGGACGGCGGCCGCGACCACCAGCCGGACGAGCGCATCCTCGTCGAGGACGTGGTCTACCAGTCCCTGTTCTTCGAGCGGCTGGCGCGGGACCTGCTCTCGTGAGCCCGCGCCCCGACGCAGCCGTCCTCCGCGACCGCTTCCGCGGCACCCTCCTGGGGCTCGCGACGGGGGAGGCGCTGGGCATGCCGGCGGAGTTCCTCACCGCCGAGCAGGTGGTGGAGAAGTACGGGGTCATCACCGAGATGACCGGCGGCGGCGTCTACGGCCTCGCGCCGGGCGAGATCACCGACGCCACCCAGATGATGCTCTGCCTGGCCCGCAGCCTGGCGGACAACGGCGGGTTCGAGCCCGAGGACATCATGGCCCGGCTCGGCGACTGGCTGGAGGGCCAGCCGGCGCACGTGAGCCTCACCGTGAGGGCCGCCCTCATCAGCTACCGCTCCGGCACGCACTGGGACGTGGCGTCCCGGCGGGCCTTCGAGATCCTCGGCGGGCCCACCGCCGGCAACGGGAGCCTCATCCGCTGCGCTCCGGTGGGCCTCCTCTACTGGAGCGACGCGGCGACCAGGCACCAGGTGTCGCTGCGCGAGTCCACCCTCACCCACTTCGACCGACTCGCCGGCTGGTCGTGCGCCGCCTTCAACGACCTCATCACGGCGGCGCTCCGCGGCGAGCTGCACGAGGAGCTGCCGGCGATCGCGCACACGTTCGACGACGGGGACAAGCGCGTCTCGGGGGTCCTGCGCGAGACGCCTGCCGCCGAGGTCGAAGAGATCGTGAGCTCGTCGTTCGTGCTCGACACCCTGCAGACGGCGCTCTGGACGGTGCTGCACGGCGCCGACTTCGAGCACGCCGTCACCATCGCCGTGAACATGGGCAACGACGCCACGGCGGCGGGCGCCGTGACCGGCGCGCTCGCCGGCGCCGTGTACGGCGAGTCGGGCATCCCCGCACGCTGGCTCGACGCGCTCACGGTGCGCGACGAGGTCACGGCGGTCGCCGACCGCCTCGCCGGCCTCGCCGGCGTCGGCTGACCCCCTCCCGCAGCGCTTCACGATCCACTCCGCCACTCTTCTGGTTGCGTTCAGTCCGTTCACTCTGTACTTTACGTTCTTGCTGTCGGGTCCGGGAAAGGCGGTCGCCGTTGCGCGCCGAGATGACCACGGAACAGCGCGAGCTCATCGAGGAGTTCGGGCTGCTGCAGGAACAGATGGGGGGCACGCGGATGACCGGGCGTGTGTCCGGGTGGCTGCTCCTGGCCGACCCCCCCGTCCAGTCACTGACTGAGATCGCCGAGGGGCTGGGCGTCAGCAAGGCCGCCGTGAGCGGCGCGGCCCGCCTGCTGCTGCAGAGCCGGTTCATCGAACGCGTCGGCGAACCCGGGCAGCGCGGCGACTTCTACCGCGCGCTGCCCGCCGACCCCGACGAGATCCTTCCCATCGACCACATCCGCACCATGCACCGGCTCATCGCGCGCGGCCTGCAGACCGTGGCCGACCGCGACCAGTCACAGTCCAACTACGCACTCATGCACGATCTCCTGGAGTTCGCCGCGTTCATCGAGGCAGAGCTGCCCGAACTGCTCACCCGCTGGCGCCAGCGCCGCATCACCGAAGCGTCGTCCGACGCCGCCGGGGCCGGCGGCATCTCCCCATCGCACACTGGAGGCACCCCTTGAGCTGGTTGACGAAGATCGCCCTGCGCAACCGTTCCATCGTCGGACTGGCCGTGCTCGCCGTGCTGCTGTTCGGCGCCTTCGCCATCACCGGCCTCAAGCAGGAGCTCATCCCCGACCTCACCTTCCCGTACCTCACGGTGTTCACCGTCGCTCCGGGCTCGTCACCCAAGGACGTGGAGCGGACCATCACCACGCCGCTGGAGCAGGCGGTCAAGGCCACCAGCGACGTCAAAGCGTTCGACTCGTTCTCCAACGACGGCGTGAGCATCATCACCATCGAGTACGAGTTCGGGACGGACATGCAGAAGAAGGAGGCCGAGGTCCAGCAGGCGATCTCGGGCGTGCAGGCGATGCTGCCGGCCACCGCCCAGGCGCCGGCGGTCGCGGCCCTCAACTTCAACAGCATGCCGGTGATCCAGCTGGCGGTGTCCTCCGACCTGCCGGCGGAACAGCTGGCGGCGCTCCTGGGCACGCGCGTGGTGCCCCGCCTGCAGGCCGTCGACGGCGTGCAGGCGGTCACCCTCTCGGGCGTGCAGCAGATGCAGCTGGAGATCCGGCTCGACCCGGAGAAGGTCGCCGCGCTCGGCGTCGATCCCACCCAGATCGCCACGGCCGTCACCCAGGCCAACGTGGCCACGGGGGCGGGCACCGTGACCTCCGGCAGCATCGTCTACCCGGTCACGGTGAGCGCCTCCGCGCAGACGGAGAAGGCGATCGAGGACCTCGTGCTCCTGCCGGCCTCCGCGGCGCCGGCGGCGGGCTCCGCCGGAGCGGCGAGCGCGGCCGGCGCATCGGCCGCCGGCGCCTCCGCGGCCTCCGCGGCGGCCGGCGCCTCCGCCGCCGCCGACAAGTATCGACAGACCGTTCGGCTCGGCGACGTCGCCGACGTCAAGATCGGCCCGGCTCCGCTCACCGCCATCACGCGCACCAACGGCGAGGCATCCATCGGCATCTCGGTCAGCAAGGCGAGCAGCGGCAACACGGTGGACATCGCCAATGCGATCGCGGAGGAGCTGCCCGCGATCAGCGAGGACCTCGGCGGCCAGGCCACGGTCACCACGGTCGTCGACCAGGCCGTCTTCGTCAAGGACAGCATCAGCTCCCTGCTGCGCGAGGGCCTCATCGGCGCCGCGTTCGCCGTCATCGTCATCTGGGCGTTCCTGCGCAGCTGGCGCTCGACCGTCATCGCCGGTCTCTCCATCCCGCTCAGCATCATCGGCGCGCTGATCATCCTGTGGAGCAGGGGCAACTCCCTGAACATGCTTACGCTCGGCGGGCTGACCATCGCCATCGGACGCGTGATCGACGACTCCATCGTCGTGATCGAGAACATCCACCGGCACCTGCAGGAGGGTGACAGCATCCGCTCCGCCGCGTTCACGGGAACGCGCGAGGTGGCGGGGGCGATCACGGCGAGCACGCTGACGACCGTCGCCGTCTTCCTCCCGCTCGGGTTCGTCAGCGGGCTCGCCTCCGAGTTCTTCCGGCCGTTCGCGCTCACGGTGACGTTCGCCCTGCTGGCCAGCCTCCTCGTGGCGCTCATGGTCGTCCCGGTGGTCGCGACCTGGATGCTCTCCAAGAGCCAGGTGGGCCACCGCGACGAAAAGGAGCTGACGCACCTGCAGAACGCGTACCTGCCGGCGCTGAAGTGGGCCTTGAACCACAAGATCGTCACGCTCGTGGCGGCGTTCGCCGTGTTCGCCGGCACGATGATGCTCTCCCCGCTGCTCAAGACGAACCTGTTCGACAGCTCCGGGCAGAACACCGTGAGCATCACCCAGACCATGCCGGCAGGCACCAGCCTCGACGCGACCATGGCGGCCGCGGGCAAGGTCGAGGCGGTGCTCGGAGAGACCGAGGGCATCGAGGTCTACCAGGTCACCGGCGGCAGCACCGGCAGCCTCTTCGGGGCCGGCGGCGGCGTCAACGCCTCGTCCAACCTCGCCACGTTCGCGGTCACCACCGACCCGGACGCCGACAAGGACGCCATCATGGATGAGCTCCGCGCCGGGGTGGCCGAGCTGCAGAACGCCGGCGCCATCACCGTGACCGGCGACGACGCCTCCATGGGCGGCGGCATGTCGCTGCTCGAGGTGCGCGTGGCGGCCGACGACCCGGCGGTGCTCAAGGAGGCCAACGACGTGGTGCTCGCCGAGATGAAGACCGTCGAGGGCCTCGCCGACGTGACCTCCAACCTCAGCGAGGGGCGGCCGTCGGCGACCATCGTGGTCGACCAGGCCAAGGCGGCGGCGGCCGGCGTGACGCCGACCACGCTCAGCCAGTACCTGACCCTGATCCTGAACGGCTACCCGCTGGGCACGGTGCCGACCGACGTGGGCGTGCTCCCCGCCCAGGTCATGGTCGGCGACATCACCGTGCCGCCGCTGCCCGGCGCCGTGGGCAAGGCGCTCGCGGCGATCCCGGTGGCCGGCACCTCCGGCATGGTGCCGCTGGACACGATCGCCAAGGTGGCCGAGGTCAAGGCGCCGGTGCAGGTGACACACGTCGACGGCGCCCGCACGGCCAGCGTGACGGCGACGTCGGTGGAGAACAACATCGGCGCCTCGTCCAGCGCGGTCACCAAGGCGCTCGACGGCGTCGAGCTCCCCGAGGGCGCCAGCTGGGAGCTCGGCGGCGCCACCGAGGCCACCAACGACGTGTTCCGCACGCTGGGCATCGCCATGCTCATCGCCATCCTGCTCGTGTACATCATCATGGTGGCGACGTTCCACAGCCTGCTGAACCCGCTGATCCTGCTGGTCAGCATCCCGTTCGCGGCGGTCGGCGCGGTGCTCGCCCTGGTGATCACCGGCACGAGCCTCGGCATGCCGAGCCTGGTCGGCCTCCTGATGCTCATCGGCATCGTGGTGACCAACGCCATCGTGCTGCTCGACCTCGTGGAGCAGTTCCGGCGCAAGGGCATGGACGCCCGCACCGCCGTGATCGAGGGCGGGCGGCGGCGGCTGCGGCCCATCCTCATGACGGCCGTCGCCACGATCCTCGCGCTCGTGCCCATGGCGCTCGGCTTCGGCGGCGAAGGCGGTGGGTTCCTCTCCACGCCGCTGGCCGTGGTCGTCATCGGCGGCCTCTTCACCTCGACGTTCCTGACGCTGATCCTGGTGCCGGTGCTCTACCTGGCGTTCGACCGCCTGCGGCCCGCGGGCGCCTATGCGCCGGATGACGAGGAGTTCGGCGCGGTGGTCGCGGCGCAGCCGGCGCCGGCCGACTGAGCGGCGGGGGCGCCGCCGGCCGGGCCCGCAGGGCCTCGCCGGCGGCGCCCCGCGCCGTTGCCCTGCGGTACCCTGATGCGGGCGGCCGCCCCCGCCGGGGACGGCCGCCGGAACCCCATCACGAGAGGAGAGCCCGTGGCCAAGCCAGCCGCCAAGAAGACCGCGAGCCCCGCGAAGGCCAAGGCGACCAGGACCCGCACCGCCGCCGACCTCGAGCGGCGCGCGCCGCGCAAGGTCACCCGCGAGGAGCTCATCGACCTGCTGAACGACGACCTCGCCAAGGAGTTCCAGGCGCTGGTGCAGTACGTGCAGCACGCCGCCGCCATGACCGGCCCCCAGTACGACGCGATCAAGGCCGAGCTCGTCGTGCACTCCAACGAGGAGCACGCGCACGCCATCTCGCTCTCCGACCAGATCGACTTCTTCGGCGGCGTGCCCGGCGTCGACGTGGCCCAGGCGCACATCTCGCCCGACTCCAAGGTGATGCTCGAGCAGGACCTCGAGGGTGAGCTGGACGCGATCGCCCGCTATCGCGAGCGCATCGCCCAGGCCGAGATGCTGCAGGAGTACGGCCTGCGCCGCGCGCTCGAGGACATCCTCATCATCGAGGAGGAGCACGCCCGCGACCTCCAGGACGCGCTCAGCCTCTGAGGCGGGGTGACGGCGGAGGCCCGGGCGCGGCCGCTACGCGGTCGCCCGGGCCTCCGCCGCCCTGCGCCGCCGGCTCCAGCCCGGCGCCAGCGCCAGGAACCAGACGGCGCCGGCCAGTCCCACCACCAGCAGCGTCGCGAACGCCTCGCGCGCCCCGAACTCGTCCATCGCCCAGCCGCCGAACGCCGGCCCGAGCGCGGCGCCGCCGTTCCACACCACCGTCCACACGCCCATGTAGCGGCCGCGCACGGCCTCAGGAGCCAGATCCGCCACTTCCGCCGAGGCTACCGGCGACAGCAGGGTCTCGCCCAGGCTCAGGATGGCGATGAGCGCCACCAGCGACCACACCGGTCCCGCGAACGCCGACCCCCCGATGCCCACGGCCAGAAACGCGCTGGACGCCGCCAGCTGCAGCATGCGGTTGCGGCGACGCAGCGCGTTCACCAGCGGGATCTGCACCACCACGACGATGAGCGCGTTGAGCGTGAGCAGGTAGGCCCAGGTGCTGCTCGGGACGCCGAGGAAGTCGGTGATATACACGGCGTAGATCGAGCCGAAGTTGCCGATGCAGAACACCGGCAGCACGGCGGCGAGGCAGAACACGATGAACACCCGGTCGTGGAACACCCTGCGGTAGCCGCTGCGCCCCTCGCGATCCACGTGACGCACGCGCTGCAGCGCGCTGGCCGGCCGGCTCTCGCGGATCCAGATGGCCATCACCACGACCATCAGCAGGCAGCCCGTGGCCGCGGCGAGGAACAGCGAGCGGTAGCTCACCCCGAGCCCCAGCGCCTGTCCCGCGGCCACCGGCCCCACCACCACACCGAAGTTCATCGCCGCGCGCGTGACGCCGAACCCGGACTGCCGCCGCTCGGCCGGCAGCAGGTCGGCGATCATCGCGTTGCTCGCCGTCTGGAAGAGAGGCCAGCCGAAGGCGCTCTCTACCGCCACCAGCAGCGCCACCTGCCAGAGCTCGGTGACGAAGGCGAAGCCGACGAACCACACCACGCCGACGAGGACGGACAGCATGATGATGACGCGACGCCCGAGCTTGTCGGTGAGGTGCCCGCCCCAGAACTGCACCGGCATCACGGCGAGCGGGACGAGCCCGAACACGACACCGATCATCGTCATCGACGTGTCGAGCTCGGTGCGCAGGTAGATGGCCTCGAACGGGAACGCGAGCGCCGCGGCGCCGACGTAGATGAAGATCCCGGCGGTGAGCACCCAGAACTGGTGCGGGTAGGAGAGCAGGTCACGGAGATAAGCACGGGCGCGGGCGAACATGGCTCCATGCTATCCGAGCCGCCCGCGCCGCGGTCCCAGGGCAGCGTCAGAACCGTCACGACCGTCCCGGTGAAACCGGCGACCGGCGCGACCACGCGAGCACGCGAACTTGTGCGAACCCGCCCACAGAACCTGTTCGCGTTGACTTCACCTGCCGCCCCGGCTAGGTTCGGGCTCATGCTCCTCAGCGTGCAACAGGCCGCGCGGCGCCTCGGCGTCTCGCCGGTCACCATCCGCCGCTGGACGGCGACTGGGTTCCTCCCGTGTACACGCACGGCCGGCGGGCACCGGCGCATCGACGAGCACGACATCGACGACCTCGCCAAGGCCATCGGCGGCAGCAACCACCTCGCCGCCCAGCTCGCGCGAGAGCGCGAGGTCGACGTCCTCATCAACACCGCCACCGCGCTGGCGGTGAAGCTCGACCTCACCGAGCTCCTGCTCGAGATCGCGATGCGCATGACCAGCCTGCTCGGCTGCCACTTCTGCGCCATCTCGGAGTACGACGAGGAGAGCGACGCCGTCCGCGCGCTGGCGGAGTACGACCACGCGGGCCAGCGCCTGCCGGACGCCAGCCCCTACCGCCTGCGTGACTTCCCGCTCACGCGGCGCGTGCTGAGCGAGCAGGCCACCGCGGTGGTCAACGTCGACGACCCGCACGCCGACACGGCGGAGGTCGCCGAGCTGCGCCGGGAGGGCGACCGCAGCCTGCTCATGGTGCCGCTGGTGGTGCAGGGTCGCAGTCTCGGCCTGCTCGAAGTCGTGGACCAGAAGCGCTCGCGTGAGTACTCACGGCAGGAGCTGCGCCTCGCCGAGGCCATCGCCGGCCAGGCGGCCGTGGCCATCCAGAACGCCAAGCTGTTCGCCGAGCGGCGGCGCAGCGACGAGGACGTCTCCCACCTGCGCGAGGCACTCGTCACCCTCACTGCGCACGTCCCCAAGCTCGGTGACGGCGCGCGTCGCAGCGACGCTCTGAGCACGGTGGCGCAGGCGGTGTGCGAAGCGCTCGGAGCCATCTCGTGTGTTGCGAGCCTCGGCGGCGAGAGCGCCGGCGCGTTCGGCGCCGGCCAGGCCGCCGCCGCCGCGAGCGAGAGCCAGCGCGGGGCCACCGCCAACCTCATCGTCGCGCGGGATCCCTCCGGGCAGACCGACCTCACGCTCGCCGTCACGCTCCCCCGGCCCCCGGGAGAGGGGCAGGTCGAGCTGCTCGACTTCGTCGCCGCGGTGACGTCCGCCGTAGCGGCGCGCTGAGCCCCCCAGCCTCTGCGCGCCGGCGTCCGCCTCTGCGGCCCGGCCTCGACCGCTCCACGCCTCCCTCGGCTCCCGGCGGCAGCGTTCCTCCGCATCTGATCGCACTCGCGGCGAGAAAACCGTCACGCGCCCTGCCTTGACTGGTCGCCGGAAAGCGGCTACAAGCTGCATGTTTTACTCGGAGCAGCCACCGCAGAACTTCGCAGGCGCACTCACGGAGAAGTTCGCACGAGTTGACGACACCCTGCACGGACGCTACGGTTTGCACATGTATCTGAGCGTGCAACTGGCGGCGCGCCGGCTCGGCGTCTCGCCTCACACCATCCGCCGCTGGACGGCGTCGGGGTTCCTCCCCTGCACGCGCACGGCGGGGGGGCACCGGCGCATCAAGCAGGAGGACATCGACGAGCTCGCCCACCTCATCGGCGGCCGCAACCACCTCGCCGCCCGCCTCGCCCGCGAGCGCGAGCTGGAGACCCTCGTCGCCACGGCCATCGCCGTCTCGAGTCAACTCGACGCCACAGCCCTCCTGCGGGAGATCGCGAAGCAGATGACCACCCTGCTCGACGCCCACCTCTGCGTCGTCTCCGACTACGAGCCCACCACACGCACGGTCACGGTGCGGGCGGAGTACGACGACCGCGGCAACCGGCAGATCGACACCATGAGGTACACGCTCAGCCAGTTCCCGATGGCCCGGCGCGCGATCGAGGAGCACGAGAGCATCACGGTCAACGTGAGCGACCCGCACGCGGACCCGGCCGAGGTCGCCATCATGCGGCGGGACGGCGACAAGTGCCTGCTCATCCTGCCGATGGTCCACCAGGGCGAGAGCATCGGGCTCATCGAGGTCCTCGACCACCAGCGCGAGCGCAAGTTCGCGCGCCAGGAGATGCGGCTGGCCAACGCGGTCGCGGCACAGGCCGCCGTGGCGCTGCACAACGCCACGGTGTTCGCGCAGCTCAAGCGCAGCGACCAGGACGCGCTCAAGCTCCGCCACGCGATCGACACCATCTCCGCCGGGTACGAGGCGCTGCACGGGCAGCGCGACCGCGGCGGCGTGCTGCAGGCGGCCGCCGACGTGGCGGCGCGGGCGCTCGGCGCCATCTCCTGCGTCGCCAGCTGCGGCGGCGAGAGCGCGGGCGCCTCCGGCCTGAGCACCGTCGACCAGGCGTCGGCCAAGAGCGGCGCCGCGCACGTCATCGTCTCGTCGGCGCCCTGCGGCGGCGACACCGTCTCGCTCACGCTCACGCTCGCCGGCGACGCCGGCGACGGCCAGGCTGAGCTTCTCGGGCTCGTCGCGACCATGGCGTCCGGCGCCATCCTCGCGGCCGCGGGCCCAGTCCGCGCCGCGGACTGAGACCGGCCGCTCCTCTCACCTGAGACGGCCGGTGCTCCGGAGCGATCCCCCGCTCCCGGCACCACGCGCCGGGTCGACTGTCACCCCCGGCCTCTCCCCCGCCCTCAGGCAGCGACCGCACGCTCTGCTATCCTCGGCCCATGCCCCGCCCGCGTCCCCAGTTCGTCGTCGTCGACACCGAGACCACCGGTCTCGACCCGCGCACCGACCACATCATCGACATCGGGGCCGTACGTCTGGACGCGGACCTCGCCGTCGTCGACAGGTTCGGCACGCTCGTCGACCCGGGCGTGCCGGTCCCGCTGTTCGTCTCGCGCCTCACCGGCATCGAGCCCGCCGACCTGGTCGGCGCGCCACCGCCCGGCGAGGCGCTCGAGGCGCTGCGCGCGTTCGCGGGAGACGCCACGCTCGTCGGCCACAACGCCGCCTTCGACCGGGAGATGCTCGCGGCGGCCGCGCGGCGCAGCGGCACGCGGCCGCTCGACGGCGTCTGGTTCGACACGCTGGAGGCGGCGCTCCTGCTCCTGCCGGAGCTCGACCGGCACGCGCTGCCGGTGCTCGTCGAGGAGCTCGGGCTGGACTGGCCGGCGCACCGGGCGCTGCCCGACGCAGAGGCGACGGCGGCGGTGCTCGCGCGGCTCGCGCGCCGCGCCGCCGGCCTGGCCGACGTTGAGCGGCGCCTGCTCGAGAGCGTCTCCTGGGCGCCGCTCGCCGTGCTCGACGCCTGCGGGGCCACGCCGGACGAGGCGCCGCCTGCCCTGGTCTCCGCGGAGCCGCCCGACGGCCCCGGCCCGCTGGCCGTGCTCCCGGTCAGCCGCGAGGGCTGGCGCGCCGAGCTCGACGGCGACGAGACCCAGGATCCGGGGCTCGCGGAGCGCCTCCCCGGCTTCCGCCGCCGTCCCGGACAGGTCGAGTTCGCCGACGCCGCCGCGCACATCTTCGAACGCGGCGGCGTCGGTGTGTTCGAGGCCGGCACCGGCATGGGCAAGAGCCTCGCCTACCTGCTGCCGGCGGCGTTCGCCGGCGCCGCCGCCGGCCGCCGCATCCTCGTGAGCACCAAGACCAAGGCGCTGCAGCGGCAGCTGGCGCGC
The DNA here is from genome assembly GCA_963709635.1 of uncultured Thermoleophilia bacterium. Lineage (GTDB taxonomy): Bacteria > Actinomycetota > Thermoleophilia > UBA2241 > UBA2241 > CAIXSE01. Next base: position 27,946 of record CAVPXA010000033.1, on the reverse strand, counting down.
GCCGAGCTGCCGCTCGTCGCCGAGACCCTGCCGCCGGGCTGGCGCTGGGCGCTCCTCATGGGCCGCGAGAACTACCTGTGCCGGCGCCGCCTCGACGAGGCGGTCGCCGCCCAGGGCGAGAGCCTCCCCGACCTCGAGCGCACGCTGGCGCTCGCCTACCTCGCCGGCCGCGCCCGCCGCGGCGACGTGGACCTCTCGGCGCTCCCCTACCGGGCGACCCTGGTGCTCCCCGCCCTCGCCGACCTCGCGCACGAGGTGCGGTCGTCCCGCGCCACCTGCCTGGGGCGCTTCTGCCCGGTGCGGCGGAGTTGCCACTGGCGGCTCGCGCGCAGCCGCGCGGAGGCGGCGCACCTCGTCTGCGTCAACCACGCCCTGCTGCTCTCGGGGCGCGACACCCTGCCGGCGTTCGACGACGTGGTGATCGACGAGGCACACCTGCTGTATCACGAGGCCACCGAGGCGTTCAGCGACCGGGTCGACGCGCAGGGGCTGGACCAGCTCCTCGGAGACCTGCGCGGGCGGCACCGCCAGCGCCCGTTGCCGCAGCGCCTGCGGGCGGCGATGGGCAAGCTGCCGCCGGACGAGAGCCGCGCGCTGGCCGCGGCCGCGGACGCCTGCGAGCGCGCGGCAGCCGAGGCCCCGGGGCTCAGCCGCGCCCTCGGCGACTCCGTCGCCGCCCTGGCCGCGGCGGCCGCGCGCTGCGAGGACGGCGAGAGCGGCGGCCAGGCCGCTGAGTACGCCACCACCGTGTGGCTCACGGCCGGGCTTCGGGACCTGCCGGAGCACGACCGGTTCCAGGTGAGTGCGGGCCTGCTCGCCGAGAGCCTGGCCAAGCTCGCCACCGCAGCCGCGGTCGGCGCCGAAGCCCTGCCGGAGGACCACCGCGAGCACGCCACTCTCGTGGCGCTCTCGGACGACGCGGCCGTGGCCTCGGAGCTGCTCGGCGACGTTCCCGACGGGGGCGGCCCCGACACCGTGGCCTGGGCCGAGCTGGAGACCGCGGCGCGGAGCGGGCCGGGCGCGCCGCGCTGGTCGCTCACCCGCTCACCGGTCACCCCGGCCGTCGGCATCCGCGAGATCCTCTGGGAGCGGCTGCGCAGCGCCGTGCTCACCAGCGCCACGCTGAGCGTGGCCGGCTCGTTCGCGTACTTCCGCGACATGACCGGGCTCACCGGCGACGTCGACGCGCGCGAGCGCGTCTTCCCCTCGCCGTTCGACTACCGCCGCCAGGCGGTGCTGGTGCTCGAGCACGACCCCGGCGGCGCCTGGCGCCCGGACGAGCTGGCCGGGCGGCAGGGAGAACGCCTCAAGCGCATCGCCGCGGTCACCGGGGGCCGCACGCTGGCCCTCTTCACCAACAAGCGCGACATGCACCGGGTGGCCGCCGCGGTGGGCGAGCACGTGGAGGACGACGGCGTGCTGGTCCTCGCCCAGGGCCTGCACGGCAGCGCCGCCAGCCTCGCGGAGGAGTTCCGCCTGCACCCCGAGACCATCCTGCTGGGCGTGGACACGTTGTGGACCGGCCAGGACTTCCCGGGCGACTCGCTCACCTGCCTCGTGATCGCCAAGCTGCCGTTCCCGCGGCTGGACCCGCTGTTCCGCGCCCGCCGGCGCGCCTGCGAGGAGGCGGGCGAGCGCTGGTTCGAGCGCTTCTACCTGCCGGAGGCGGTGCTCAAGTTCCGGCAGGGGTTCGGCCGGCTCATCCGTACGGAGACCGACGCCGGCGTCATCGTGGTGCTGGACCCCCGGCTCACGCAGAAGAGCTACCGCAAGGACTTCCTCGCCAGCCTGCCGGAGATGGACGTGGTCGAGGCCGCGCCGGACGAGGTCGCCGCCGTGGTGGAGCACCACCTGCGGCGGCTCACGGCCGAGCCTGTGGCTCCCTGAGCACCCGCCCCGGGAAGGCTGCGGCCGCTACTTGAGCAGCCTGCCGCTGCCCTGGGCCTGCTTGGCGCCGACGCGCTTGACGACGCGCGCCTTGCTCATCTGGCCGCAGTGCGGGCACGTGAGCTTCTTGTAGCTGTAGTACGTACCGTCGGGGTTCTTGCCGACCGCAGACTGGGTGAAGAAGTTCACCGTGGTCGGCACCTGGAACGCCTTGCCGCACTTGGCGCACAGGTAGCCCGAGGTGCGCGAGACCAGGCTGATGTACATCCACAGCCCCGCGAGGATGAGGATGAACATGGGCCAGAAGCCCTTCCACGGATACACCACGAGGATCGCCAGCAGGATGATGCCGACGAAGATGGCGAGCTTCCAGATCGTGCTGAACCAGTCGTACCGGTTGCGTTCGACGAAACGTGCCACGCGACTCCCTTTCGTGCAGCGCCCGGCAGAGCCGCGCGCCGGCGTCAGCCGCCGACCGGCCCGGCCAGGTAGCTGACCAGCGTGAAGATGCCGAAGAGGACGACGATGACCACGACCATGAACGCCAGGGTCTGGAACAGACCTTTGAAGAACGCGCCCACGTGTGCCTCCGTCGTCGTGTGTGCCGGACGGGCGCCCGCGTGCGCGGGCGCCCGGGTGTGAGTATGCCACTCCGGCGCGCAGGGGCAAAGCGCGCCGCCGCGCAGGGACCGGTACCCTCAGGGCGAACGTGTCTGTCGCTCAAGGCGCGCGGGTACGGTGGCCGATGAACGCTGTGCGGCCACCGGACGCCGCGGCGATCACCCGAGGAGGATGCACATGGAAGTCGAGTTCCAGAACGGCCCCGCGTTCACCGTGGCCGTGACCAAGCTCACGGCGGGCGAGACGGTCCGCTGCGAGGGCGGCGCGATGCTCAGCATGACGGCCGGCACCCAGATCGAGACCTCCACCCAGGGCGGCATCCTCAAGGGGCTCAAGCGGTCGCTCTCCGGCGAGTCGTTCTTCATGAACACGTTCACGGCGCCGGCCGGCGGCGGCGAGCTCATCCTGTCCCACCCACTGCCCGGCGACATGTCGTACATCGACCAGCAGGGCGACACCTGGCTCTACCACCGCGACGGCTTCGTCGCCTGCGAGATGGGCATCGACCTCGACACCAAGTGGGGCGGCCTCAAGGGGGCGTTCGGCGCCTCGTCGTTCTTCGTCGTCAAGTGCGCCGGCAGCGGCAAGGTCATCTTCGCCACGTACGGCGCGCTCCGCCGCGTGGACCTGCAAGCCGGCCAGCAGTACGTCGTGGACAGCGGCCACCTCGTCGCCTGGCACGAGGCGATGCCGATCCAGATCCAGAAGGTCGGCGGCTACAAGTCGCTGTTCTTCTCCGGCGAGGGCTTCGTGGCCACCCTGACCGGCCCCGGCACCTTCTTCATGCAGACCCGCAACGAGCGCGCGTTCATCGACTGGCTCATCCCGTACCTGCCCAAGAGCAGTAGCTGAGACCCGAGGGCCCGGGGGTCGAGAAGGCCTCCGGGCCCCGGTACGTACGGAGGCTACGCCGAGGCGCGCGTGAGCGCCGCCGCGAGCGCCCGCGCCAGGGCGGTCATCGCGTCGCCGGCCGAGGCCTCCTCGCCGGCGGCCCCGTCCGGCAGGGTCTCGGGCGCGACCAGCGTCATGCCTCGCGCGCGCAGCCTGTCGGCGACGGCCGCGGCCACCACCTCGGCGCCGTCGCTCCGGGGGTCGACCACCACGGCCGCGAGCTTGCCGGCCAGGCGGCGGTCGTCGCGCTCCAGCCAGTCGTGGTCGAGCCGGTTCAGCAACTCCTGCGTGGAGGGGCTGGGACGCACGGTGTAGACGGGAGTGCCGACGACCAGTGCGTCGGCGGCCTTGATCTTGCGCGTGCACCGTCGCAGCCCGTCCTCCGAGGGGCGCGAGCAAAGCACGTAGCCCGTTCGGTGACCGCACTGTGCGCACATGGTGCAGCCGGTGCGGCGGTCCCTCTCGAGCCAGAGCAGCTCGGCCTCCACGCCCTCCGCGGCGAGCGCGTCGATGAGCAGCTGCAGGCGCGTCCCCACGGGTCCCTGCCGGTACCTGCCGCCGTCGAACGCCACGACCTTCACGCGCGCCTCCTTTCGGCGGTCCGGATGCTCTAAACGTGTCCGGACTGATGCTTCCCCGGGAGCCGACCGGTGAAGCAGGGACGGCGCTCCTGCGTGATCAGGCGTTGAGCTTCTTGAGCGCCCAGGCCATGTTCCGGCCGAGCGTCGCCATCGTCTCGATGCCCTCGGCGTCGTTCTCGACGTCGCCCTTGTCCAGGCCGATGCCGATGTTCCAGTAGCTCGAGCCCACGACGAGCATCTCGTTGATCTGGAACCAGTGGTTGATGCTGTCGAACGCGTGGATCGCGCCGCCGCGCCTGACGGCGACCACGGCGGCGCCCACCTTGCGCGCCAGCGGGTTGCCGCTCTTGCGCGTCGCGTACCCGGCGCGCTCGAGCAGCGCCTGCGTCGTCGCCGTGCAGTTCGCGTAGTAGGTCGGCGACGCGATGATGATGCCGTCCGCCTCCACCATCTTCGCGATGCAGGCGTTGACGCCGTCGTCCTTCTGGCCGGGACACGTGCTGTCCGCGGTCTCGGCGCACTTGAGGCAGGCGATGCAGCCGCGAAGCCTCTTGTTGTACAGCTGCACGAGCTCGGTCTCGATGCCTTCCGCCTCGAGCTCCGCGAACACCCGGCGCACCAGGACGGCCGTGTTGCCGTCTTTGCGCGCGCTGCCGTTGAACGCCACGACCTTCATGCTGTCAGTCTCCTTCCACCTTCGCCGGCCGGCCGGCGGCGGGCATTTGGATCCGGTCGATGCCGGTCAGCTCGCGTCGGCCGCCGCGAAGCGGTGGGCGACGCGCACCAGCGCCAGCGTGTCGAGGGCGCAGTACTCGAGCAGGGACCGCCGCAGCACGTCCTTGCGCTCCGCGGGCGTCCCGGGGTCGATCGCCTCGTGGTAGGCGGCCTGCGCCGAGAGGCCGTCCTGGACCTCCTCGAGCAGCGCGTGGTCGAGCTCCGCGTCCACGGTGGGCAGCACGGTCTTGAGCGAGTACGACCCGCCCAGCGCGGGGTGCTGGTAGTGGTCGCGCGTGAGCCGGAGGAGGTCGACCAGCCGGCCGGCGACGGCGTCGAGCGCCGGCGCCAGGTCGGGGAGCATCCGCGCCAGCTCCATGATGCGCCACTTCTCGAAGTCGTGGTACACGAAGATGGGGCCGCGGTCGCCGAGTGCCTCCAGCAGAGCTTCGGCGGCCCGGCGCACCGGGGTCTCGCCGCTGGTGTCGAGGAACTCGCGGTGGTCCACGTCGCCGGGCCGCTCCTCCACGTGGCACGACCACTGGAAGACGACCTGCTGGAAGGGGCAGGTGCCGGCCCACACGGGCACGGCGAACTGCACCGTCTCGAAGTCGAGGTAGTACCGCGGGTACGCGAGCGTGGCGAGGAACGCCGTGGCGGCGGGGTCGAGGCGGCCGAGCGCCGGGTCCGGCGGGAGCGCGCAGCCGCCTTCGGCGTCGCGCTCCTCGTCCGCCGCACAGCGCACCTTGCCCTCCTGGCCCTCGCAGAAGGCCACGAACGGGCACTCGAACGGGCGCCGGCACTGCGGGCCGGTGCGCCTGGCCGGCAGCGGCCCGGCGAGGAGCTCGTTGAAGCCGCGTACCCAGCCCGGGATGTGCGCCATGAGCGGCCGCGCCTGGTCGGCCACCGGGATCTCTCGCAGGAGGCCGCTGTAGTCGTCGCCGCCGGGGTACACGTAGCCTGTGTCGATGACCGCCACGCTGAGCCCGTCGAGCGGCACACCGGCGCCCTCCGTCACCCAGCCCTGGATGGCGACGTCCTGCAGGTGGTACTCCTTGAGCCGCGTCGCCGACTTGACCTCGACCATGCGGCAGCGGCCGCCGCGCCGCTCGAGGACGTCGGCGCGGATCAGCACGCCCTTGTGACGGAACGTGGCCTCGAAGAGCGTGACGTCGCCCGGCTGCGCGAGCGCCTCTTCGGTCTCGCGCAGCGCCTGGCTGAGCGGCACGCCCTCGCCGATGAGCACGCCCCCCGGGTAGAGTTCGCGCGCGACCTCGCCGACACCATGCCCGGCCACAAAGCGGCGCTGGGTGTCGGCGCTGTAGGCCTCGAGCTCCGGGCGGTGCACGGCGAGCCACAGGCGTTTGCCGCACTGCAACCCGGCGTTCATGCGTGACTTGGAGAGGCGGAAGGTACGCACTCGGGCCATTGTATCCCGCCGCCTCGAGCGGGACCGCCCGGAGGTCCGAGGCCTCGGGTCGCGGGTCGCCCGGAGGCCTCCGGGCGGCGTCCGGGCGCTGTGGTAGGGTCCGCGCCATGAGGCTCATCCACACCGCCGACTGGCATCTCGGCCGCCTGTTCCACAACCAGCACCTCACCGAGGACCAGGCGCACGTGCTCGAGCAGTTGGTCGAGCTCGCACGGGAGGTGAGGCCGGCGGCCGTCATCGTCGCCGGCGACCTCTACGACCGCGCCGTGCCGCCCACGGAGGCCGTGAGCCTGCTCGACGACGTGCTCACGCGTCTGGTCGACGACCTCGGCGTGCCCGTCATCGCCATCGCCGGCAACCACGACAGCGCGGCCCGGGTGGGCTTCGCCGGCCGGCTGCTGCGCGAGCGCGGCCTGCACGTGGTGGGCGAGCTGCCGCAGGCTGCCTCGCCCCTCGTCCTGCGCGACGAGCACGGGCCGGTGCGCATCAGCGCGCTGCCGTTCGCCGACCCCGCCGTCGCGCGCGCCGTGTACGGCGCCGACGACATCCACGACCAGCAGGCGGTCACGGCCGCAGGCGTCCGCCGGGCTCTCGCGGCCGCGGACCCGGACGAGCGTCACGTGCTCGTGGCGCACGCCTTCGTCGCCGGCGGCCTCGAGAGCGAGAGCGAGCGGCCGCTCAGCGTCGGCGGCGCGCAACAGGTGCCCGTCTCCGTGTTCGACGGCTTCGACTACGTCGCGCTCGGCCACCTCCATCGGCCTCAGGCCTGCGGCGTCGCCACGGTCCGCTACGCGGGGTCGCTCCTCAAGTACTCCTTCGCCGAGAGCGCGCACGCCAAGTCGGTGAGCGTGGTCGAGATCGGGCCGCCCGGCAGCGCGTCAGGCGGGGCGGATCGCGGCCGGCAGGGCGGCCGTCACGGTCGAGGAGGTCGCCCTCTCCCCCCTCCGCGACGTGCGCCGCGTCGAGGGCACGCTGGCCGAGCTGCTCCAGCGCGGGCCGCGCGACCCGCACCGCGACGACTACGTCCTCGGCGTGCTCCTCGACGACGGCGCGCTCTTCGACCCCATCGGTCGCCTGCGCGCCGCGTACCCCAACGTGCTCGCCATCGAGCGGCCGGCCTACGTGCACGCGGGCGCCGGCGGCGCTGAGCGCCCGCGCCCCGGGTCGGTCACCGACATCGAGCTGTTCGAGGCGTTCTTCTCCTACGTCACCGACGGTGAGCTGGGTGAGCCACGGCGAGACGCACTCGCCGGCGTCGTCGACGAGCTCGAGCGCCGGCGGCGCGAGGCGCCCGCATGAGGCCCCTCCGCGTCGTCATGCAGGCGTTCGGCCCTTACGCCGGCGAGCAGGTCCTCGACTTCGCCGAGCTGGGCGGCAAGAGCTTCTTCCTCATCACCGGTCCCACAGGCTCGGGCAAGACCACGGTGCTCGACGCCATGTCGTTCGCCCTCTACGGCGTCACCAGCGGGGGCCCCGAGAACGAGGGCGGGCGCTCGGGGGCGTCCATGCGCAGCGACCACGCCGACCCCCAGTTGCTCACGAGGATCGAGTTCGACTTCGCCCTCGGCTCCAGGCTCTACCGGGCGGTGCGCGAGCCCGAGCAGGAGCGCCCGAAGCTCAAGGGCGAGGGCACCACCACCCACGGCCAGACCGCCGGCATCTGGCGGCTGCGGGAGGGCGAGCATGGCCTGGAGGAGGATGGCGTACCCCTCGAGACCGGATGGACCAAGGTCGGCGCCAAGGCCGAGGAGCTGCTGGGCTTCCGCTCGGAGCAGTTCCGCCAGGTCGTCATGCTGCCGCAGGGCAGGTTCCAGAAGCTGCTGGAGGCCGACTCCCGGGAGCGGGAGTCGATCCTCCGGGCGTTGTTCGACAGTGGGCACTACGCCGCCCTCGAAGCCGAGCTCAAGCGCAAGGCCAAGGGCCTGAGCGACCAGGCGCGAACGCTGCGCGACAAGCGCGACGAGGCGCTGCGACAGGCGGAGGCCGAGACCGTCGACGACCTCAGCGAGCGCCGCGCCCGGCAGGCCCTGGAGGCCGACGAGGCCGGCGGCCACGCGGCCGTGGCAGAGCAGGCGCGCGACGCCGCGCAGGCGCGCCTGCAGGCCGGCAGAGACGCCGAGGCGCACCTCGCGGAGCTGGCGGCGGCCGAGGCCGCAGACGCCGCCGTCGCGGCACGCGCGGAGCGCGCCGCGGCCGCGCGCACCGAGCTCCAGGCGGCCGAACAGGCCTCCACGGTCGCGGCCGCCCACGCGCGGGTCGCCGCCGCCCGCGCAGCCGCCGAGGAGCGGCGGGCGGCCGTCCGGGCGTGCGACGAGCGCAGGCTGGCCTCCTCCGAGGCGGCCGCTGCCGCCCAGGTGCGGCTGGACGAGCTCGAGGAGGCCGCCGCCGAGCGCGAGGCGGCGGCCGACGAGGTCCGCCGGCTCAAGGCGCTCGTCGGAGCCACCGGCGACCTCGCCACCGCCAAGCGCGCGGCCGAGCAGTCGGCGGCGACGGCGGCTCAGGCTCGCGAGGCCGCCACGGCCGCCGAACGCTTGTGGACGGCGGCGCGCGATCTGCGCCGCCCAGGCCGAGGCTCGCTGGCTCGAGGCGCAGGCCGGCCGGCTGGCCGGCGAGCTGCAGGAGGGCGCTCCCTGCCCCGTCTGTGGATCCACGGAGCATCCCGCCCCTGCCGAACTGCCGCCGGAGTGCCCAGCCGCAGGACGAGGTCGAGGCGCTGCGAGCCGCGGCGGAGGCGGCGTCGGCTGCCCGCGACGAGGCCACGCGCTCGCTGCTCGGCGCAGAGAGCGCCGCCGCCGCCTCGGGCGCACTTCTGGACGAGCGCCGCCGCGCCGCGCCGGAGGAGTTCGACGACCCAGCCGCGCTGCAGGCCGCCATCGCGGCGGCGGAGGAGCGCTCGTCGGCGCTGGCTCTGGCGCACCGCACAGCCGTCGCGGCGGCGCAGCAGGCGGCCACCGCCGCAGCCACCGCCGCGGCCGCGGCGGCCACCGCCGCCGACGAGTCGATCAAGGCCGACGACGAGGTCGGCCACGCCTGCACCGTGCTGGCCGAGCGGCTCGCCGAGGCCGGCTTCGGCGACGAGGACGAGTGGCTCGGCGCCTGTCGCGAGCCCGGCGCCGTCGACCATCTGCGCGCGCAAGTCGCCGGGCACGCCGACGAAGCCGCGCGCGCCGCGGAGCGGCTGCGCCTCGCTCGCGAGCGAGCAGAGGGAGTCGCTGCGCCGAATCTCGAGGTGCTCGAGTCCGAGGCCCTGACCGCCGGCGCCACGGCCCTCACGGCCCGCACGGCGGCCGTGGAGCTGGCGAGGGCGGCCGAGACCGCCGGCCGGCAGCTCGAGCGGCTCGAGGAGCTCGAGCGCGAGGCTGCCGCGGTGCACGAGCGCTACGAGGTCATCGGCCGCCTCGCCGACGTCGCCAACGGCGACAACCCCCGCCATCTCTCGTTCCAGCGGTACGTGCTCGGCGCGTTCCTCGACGACGTGCTCGTCGCCGCCTCCCAGCGGCTGCACCTCATGACCAGGGGACGCTACCGCCTCGAGCGCACCGAGCGCAGGTTCGGCGGCAAGGCCGCGGCCGGCCTCAATCTCGAGGTCTACGACGCCTGGACGGGCGTCGCCCGGCCGGTGGCGACGCTCTCCGGCGGCGAGACGTTCATGGCCGCGCTCTCTCTCGCGCTCGGCCTCGCCGAGGTGGTGCAGGCGCACGCCGGAGGCAAGCACCTCGAGACGGTCTTCATCGACGAGGGCTTCGGCTCGTTGGACGACGAAGCGCTCGACCTCGCCGTGACCACGCTCACCGGCCTGGGCGCCGACGGTCGCCTCGTCGGCATCATCTCGCACGTCAGCGAGCTCAAGGAGCGCATCGACGCGCGCCTCGAGATCACCACCGGCAAGTCCGGCAGCCGCGCCGCGTTCCGCGTCGCCTGAGCCGCGACGACTGACCGCGCCGTTCCACGGGCAGACTCAGCGTCATGTACGCCCTCCGTCGTCACGCCGCCGTCATCCTCCTGCTGATCGCCCTGGTGGCCGTCACGTTGTTCGCCCTGGGGATCACCATGTGCATCGACTGGGGCGGCGCCAGCGCCCCGCCGCGCGACTTCGGCCAGCCGGCATCCGTGCTCCTCCGGCTGTTCTGACCACGTAGAATCAGGTCCGTCCCTGCCCGTGTCGCCGAGCCGTGCTCGCGGCCAGATGCCGACGGAGGTCACATGCCCGCCGACCACGACCCCTCCCCCGCCCACGCGGCCCTTCCCGACTCGTCGCGTCTGCTGCGAGAGCTCGACCTGCGCACGCCCGTCATCGGCCTGTACGACGCTCCGGACCCCGAGGCGTTCGCGCCGCTGGTCTCCCCTCCCAAGGGCGCCGGCCGCGGCCCGTGCCTGTTCAACTACTACAAGCGCTGGGTCGCGGGCCAGACGCTGCACCTGACCGCCGAGGCCTACGGCTGCGGCGGCTGCGGGCGCTCGCTGTTCGGCATCCAGGTGCGCGAGCGCGACGACTTCATCGACTTCCTCTGGAAGGACGAGGGGCTCCGCGCCAGCCGCGACCTGATGGCGGACTGGGTCGACAACGCGCCGACCTACCACCCCGAGCACGCCAACGTGCTGGTCGGGCCGCTCAAGCCGGAGCTGGCCGGGTACCTCAAGTCGGTCACCTTCTGGGTCAACGCCGACCAGCTCTGCGTGCTCCAGCACGGCGCGTACCACCACCACGCCTGGGGTGATCCCGACCCGGTGAGCGTGCCGTTCGGGTCGGGCTGCTCGGAGCTCGTCGTCCAGTTCCCGGACCTCTCGCGGGCGCACGCCATGATCGGCGGCACCGACATCGCCATGCGCGACGGCCTGCCGCCGGACGTGCTCGCCTTCAGCGTCACCCTGCCGATGTACGAGCGGCTCTGCGGGCTCGGGGACGACAGCTACTTCGGCAAGGGGTTCCTCGCCGGCCTGCGCAAGGCGCGCGGAGGCTCGCTGGCCTGACGCGGGCCACGGGCGCGCGCTCAGACGCGCGGCGGCGGCACCACCCACGCCGTCGCGGCGTCCACCGTGGCGAAGCCGTGCCGCCGGTAGAGGGGCTGGCCGGCCTCGCTGGCCGTGAGGTACAACGCGCGAGCGCCGGCGCGGTGAAGTCCCGATGGTGTGCGCCAGGAGGACGCTGCCGATGCCGCGGCCCTGCAGGTCGGGCAGAGTGGCCATGCCGGAGATGCCGGCCAGCCCGTCGTCGTCGACGACGCACACGCCGGCCACCGGGGCGCCCTCGAGCCGGCACAGGTACACGCTGAGCGCCGGGTCGGCGAGGAGGTCCCGCGTCACCACCCGCCCGTACAGTCCGGCCGGCAGGCCGAAGGCGGCCTCGCTGACCGCCAGGAAGTCCCTCAGGTCGCCCTCCGTGCGGACGCGCTCGATGGTGAACGCCGCGGGGTCGAGCGCCGGTCGGACGCCGGCCTCCGCGGCCGAGCCGCCTCCGGGCGGCGCGGTCTCCGGCGCCTCCGTACCGCGCGTCATCAGCGGGATCGGATCCAAGGGCTCGAGTCCGATCTCGCGAGCGAGCGGCTCGAGCCTCTGCTGCACCGGCTCACTCATGCAGACGTAGCCGCCGACCCCGAGCTCACGGATGCGCGCCACGAACTCGCGCAGCCGCTCCTCGGCTGCGTCCTCGCGCCTGGGCCCGTCGCCGAACACCACGCCGCAGTTGAGGAAGACACTGTCCAGACCGCTGCACCCGAGGATGGAGAAGGGCGCCACCACGCACGTCGACCCCGGCGTGCGGCCGTAGAACCGCACCACCTGACGGCCCATGCCGCGGTAGAACTCTTCGACGGTCGGCGGTGTCTGGGTCATGATGTCATCCGTACCCGATGTGGATGCGAACGTCCCCGTGGTCCCTATCATCGCCTGACGGCCCCGGGGCCGCCCACCACCCATCCTCGCCCGAAGCGGCACGACGGCGCCGGGCTGGGTCGCTGCGTGCGGCTCGCCGGCCTGCTGCTCGCTCTGCTCTGTGCCGCGTTCGCGGGCTCGCTCGGCGTGGCTGCCGCGGCCGCGCGGAGCCCCCCCCCCCCCCCCCCCCCCCCCCCCCCCCCCCCCCCCCCCTCCCACCTCTTACGAGCCCGCCGTCGCGCGTCCTGCGCCCGTCTCGTCCTCCGCGCGGCCGGCGTCGTTCGCGACCGCAAGGGAGCCTGCGTCGTCGCCGGGTCCAGCGGCGCCACTGGCTCCTCCTCAAGTACAGCCCCAGCGGCTACCTGCAGTGGGTCCGCCGCGCCAACGGCCGTTTCGCGCGGTGCGCCCTCGTGCCGTCGCCGTCGACGGCGACGGCAACGTCTACGCGGCCGGCCGGGCTGCGCCCGGCGAAGGCCCGGAGCGCATCCTCACGCTCAAGTACTCCACGTCAGGCAAGCTCCGCTGGCTCAAGACGCACGCCTCCGCGACGGGTGATTCCGCCGCCGCCGGCATCACGCTGGGCGGCGGCGCGGTGTACGTGGCAGGCACGTCGCAGAGCGGGGCGGGCGAGAGCTCGGCCGTGCTCCTCAAGTACGCTCCCGGCGGCGCTCAGCGCTGGGCCCGCGCCTACACCGGCCCGGGCTCCGAGGCCGCTCGCGCGACAGCTCTCGCCTACACCACCGGCCCCGTCGTCTGCGGGTGGAGCGCGCGGCCCGGCGGCGACGAGGGGTTCGTCGCGCTCTTCTCTCTCGCGGGCGAGCAGACCTGGGCGGCGGGCTGCGAGGCCCTCGGAGCGACCGGCGACCGGTTCGAGGCGCTCGCCGTGGACGGCGCCGGCCGGGCCTGCGTCGCGGGAACCGCGATGACGGCCGGCGGCGACCAGGCCTTCACCGCCTGCTTCGACCCCGCGGGACTCCCCCTCTGGGTGCTCCCGGGCGCCGGCACGCGCGGCTTCGCCGTGTGCAGGAGTGGTGACGGGTTCGCGTCGTCCTCCGGCACCGCGGCCTTCGGTGCGGCGCGCGCCGCCACCTCCGGCGCGCCGGTCTGGGAGCGGGCGCTCACACCGGCCGGCTTCAGCGACTTCCGGCCGGTGGCTCTGCGGGCCGCCGGCGACACCTGCCTGTACGCCGCCGGCTCGGCGGCCGCGGACGGCGGCGGGCGCGCGGCCCTGCTGGTGTGCTACCGGCCGTAGGCGGCCCGCGGCGCGGTCGGCTACCATACCGCCATGACGTCCCGCGAAGCGCTGCGGCGCCTCAACCGCAACCGCGAGAAGCTGCGCACCTACCACGTGCGCCACATCGCCGTGTTCGGATCCACGGCACGCAACCAGGCCACCCCGCACAGCGACGTCGACCTCCTCGTCGAGTTCCAGCCGGACGCGCCCGTCGGCCTCTTCGCCTTCGTGCGCCTGCTCGACTTCCTCACGAACGTCATGGACACGCGCATCGACCTCGCCACTCCCGGCGCACTGCGGCCCGAGATGCGCGAGGAGATCGTCGCGGAGGCCATCCGTGCCTTCTGACCTCCGCGCGGGCGAGCCGGGCTACGACGAGCGCCAGGCCAAGCTGCGCTTCCGCGACTGGCGCTTCCGCGTGCGCGACATCCTCGCCGCCGTGGACGCGGTCGCCGAGTACACCGACGGCATGACCTACGAGGAGTTCGTCGCCGACGGGCGCACGCGCGACGCCGTCGTGCGGAACCTCATGACGATGGGCGAGTCGGTGCGCTGGATCCCCGACGTGGTCCTGGGCAAGCACCCCGAGGTGCCGTGGCGCACCATGCGCGGCATGCGCAACGTGGTGGTGCACGAGTACTTCGGCATCGACGACGACATCCTCTGGCAGACCGTGCGCGGCGACCTGCCGCCGCTGGCGCCGCTGCTCGAGGACGTCCTCGACTCCTGAGCGGCGCCTCACCGCCCTGAGAAACGCCGAGGGGGCGGCGGCGAGCACTCCCGTGCCCGCCGCCGCCCCCTCCTCGAGGCTTCGCTGGTCGGCTCCCCTTACTGCAGTACCGGCAGCAGGTCCGTCGTGAAGATGATCTTGGTCTTGTCGAAGCTTACGGCGCCAAGGACGCTCTTGATCGCGTCATGACCGGCCTGGGTGAGCTAGAACTGCAGACCGTCGATCTTGTACGACTTGCCGCTGTGCGTGATCTTGGGCTCGTGCGTCGACGTCGCGAGGTTCACGCGCTCATACGGCCCCGTGGTCGGCTTGTAACTCACCGACATCGTGTAGTTCGTCTTGCTGTTGGCGATGATGCGGATGCCCTCGGCGCGGAAGATCTTGTGCATGGCCCCGCTCGCCTCCACGAAGCGGATCGAACCGCTGTGGTAGAAGGTGCCCTTGCCGGTGCTCGGCGACCAGTTGGAGGTGTACTTGCCGGACGTCTTCACCATGGGCACGCGGAACCAGTAGTACATCTGGTCCTTGGATGTGAACTTGACCTTCATCGTCACCGGAGCGACCGGCCCTGGGGTCACGTTGAGCTTGGCAAGCTCCGTCACGTAGACGGCCCCGATGGTCATCTGCGAGCTACCCGACTTGACGGTGGCGGCCTGTGCCGGCACCGCGAACACCAGCTACCAAGAGCACCACTGCGAGCGCGAGCAGCGCAAGACGGCCCGAATTCCTCATGCGATTCCTCCTGTCGACAGCCGGAGTGCCCCATGCCCCCCGGCGTTCTTGATGTCAAAGCCCGCTGCGGGCAGGTTCGACGCCTGTAGCGCGGCCGAAGCTCCTATGGCCTACCTCCCACCTGACTGTGCCGGCCGGCCACTGTGCCGTTCGGCGTTCACAAAGGTGACGCAGTGTGTGTCTCATCAGAGACGTACTGTCACGGCGCTAGGTTCGTCCCCCGGCGCCGGCTTGCTCTGGGCATCGGCCGCGGAGCTCCCAATCTTGAGCTCCGTCTCGCCTTCCGCGACGCCGGACCGCGCCGCGCGTGTACAATCGCCCAGCCATGCAGCAGGCCCCTCCACAGGAACAGGTCCAGTACGCCAGTCTCGGGCTGCGCGTCGCGGCGGTGGCCGTGGACTCGTTCGTGCTGCTCGTCGTCTTCCTGGTCGTAGGCACCATCTGGGCCTACAGCCTTGTCATGGAGAAGGGCATCGACCCGCAGGACACGCTCGCCGTCCAGACCCTCCTCAACGAGCAGGTGCAGGACGTCTCGTCGCTGATGTTCTACCTCGTCCTGTTCGGCAGTCTCTTCATCTACTACCTGCTGCTCGAGGCGATCTTCCACGCCAGCATCGGCAAGCTCGTGCTCGGGACGCGCGTGGTCATGGCCGACGGCACTCGCGCCACGGGCCTCGCCGTCGTGCTCAGGAACCTCATCCGCATCCCCGAGGCGATGTTCCTCTACGTGCCGTCCGGTCTGGCGTGCCTCGCGAGCCCCCGCCGGCAGAGGCTAGGCGATCGTGTGGCGCGCACGGTGGTCGTGCGACGGCCGGCGCGCGTCGCCGTCGCGTACCGCGTCCCCGGCCAAGCGCAGCCGCTCGGTCAGCCTCCACCACCGCCGCCGTCCTCCGCGCAGGGGACGCCGCCCCCGCCGCCGCCGGTCTCGCCCGGCGCGGCATGGCCGGCGGTCCCCGGCGCGGCGGCCCAGCAGGCTCCCGAGCCGCCCGCGATCGACGCCGCGCTCGCGCGCCTCAAGACCGCCGCTCTCGCCGCCCGAGGCGCGCACCTCACCTACCTCACGTTCTCGGAGCGTGAGCTCGCCGACGGCGGCGAGCAGACCGGCGGCTACTCGGAGGCCTACGTCAGCGCGTGGTTCACGCTCACGGACGCAGTCGCGGCGCTCAAGGACGCGCGGGCCGGCCTGGAGCCGGCGGCGGCCGCGGCCGGGCTCACGCCCGAGCAGGCCACCGCCGCGCATCCCGACCTCGTCCATGTGCTCACCGAGCTCGGGCCGTACTTCGGCGCCGCGGACGACGACTCCGTCCACGCGGCGTTCCTCGCGGTGGCGCGGACGGAGGCGGCCCCCTCCTGACATGGCGATGGACGGCGGGGGGAGTCGCCGTCCATGCACCAGGGGGACTTGGGGCCGCGCCGCCGAGGCGGCGCGGCGGGTTCGTCAGCGAAGCACGAGCGTGCCGGCCACCTGTCGCACCTGGTCGCGGCCGGCGAGGTCGGTCGCCAGCACGCGCCACGTATACGTGCCCTTGTGGAGCCCCAGCTTGACGAGGGCGCGGTGACCACCCGTCGCCACACGGCCGAGCTCTACGCGCCTGGTCAGGCCCTTGCCCTTCACGACCAGGGTGACGTCCACGCGCGACGAGCCGGCGTCCTTCACGGCGTAGCGCAGCGCGGTGCGGCCACCCGCGGCCGCGCGGGCGGATCGGGCCAGCGTGACGGGGCCGGCGGTGTCGACGTCGATGGTCGCGGTGACGACCGGGCTCACGCTGCCGTCCGAAGCGCCGAAGCGCACGAAGAGCTCCTTGTGCCCGGACTCCCCGCCCAGCACCCAGTCGCAGGACTGACCGGTGTAGGGCTCGGCGTACCACGACTCGCCGTCGTCGGAGAACTGGACGCTGGTCACGTGAGCGGTGTCGTTGCTCGCGTGGTTGGTCACGCCGACGTTGAGGAACGGCACCACGCCGGTCCCGAGGGGATCGGACGATGCGTCGCCCGGGCGTCGGTCCAGGCGGCGAGCGCACTCGCGGGGGCGAGGGCGATGACGAACAGGGCGCCGGCGAGCAGCACCAGCAGAGCCGTCGCCTTCGTCGTCCGCACGCCGTTCATGATGACCTCCTCCAAGGTCTGCCTTGCCTTCACTCATGGCATCGGCGGTGCGGCGGGGCCCCGGATGAGCACCGCTTCCCGACCTCGCGGGACCGAGTCCCCTTTGCGCATGGGTCCCTGCCTGGTCGCCCTGGGCACATCTCCCGCCGGCGCCGGGGACGCGAGCGTGCGGCACGAAGGGCGGCTGGCAAGAGGCAGTCCGGGGTACGATGGGTGCAGTGTCGGAGGACAAGGAGGGGGGCGCTCATGAGCAGGTGCTGTTCGCGCACGGTCGCGCACACGTGGTGGGTACTCGTCGTCGCGATGCTGGTCGTCGCGTCGGCGGCGGCGCTGCCGGCGGTGGCCGCCGCGGCCCCCGTGCCGTTCGTCGTGTGCAACCAGTTCGGCGGCCAGGCGGGTCCGGACATCGCCGGCGCCATGGCCGTGTGGACGGACAACCGCAACGGCAACCTGGACATCTACGGCCGGGACATCGGCACCGGCAAGGACTACGCCGTGTGCACCAACGAGGCGCAGCAGGACAACCCGTCGGTCACCCGGCGGGTGCTGTCCTCCGGCAAGGTCCACTACGTCGCCGTCTGGGTCGACAAGCGCAACCACCCGAGCGGCGAGGCGAGCGACATCTACGGGCGCGACATCACCGGGCGCGCAACTTCCTGGTCGCCGAGGAACGCCCGCATCAAGTGGTACCCGGACATCTCCGACAACTGGGTCGTCTGGCTCGAGGCCGACGACGCCGCCGGGCCGTACGAGGTCAAGGCGCGCGACATCGACGCGGGCAAGACCTACCTCATCGCGACGAGCAAGGTGCTGAGCCCCGTGAGCGTCGACTGGCGCAGGCTGGGGTCCGGCAAGATCGTGTACACCGCCGTGTACACCTCTGCCAAGGGCAACATCAGCGCCCGCAACCTCCCCTCCGGCGACCCGTTCATCATCTCGCAGAAGGACGCCTTCGAGTGGATGCCCGACATCAGCCACAACCGCGTGGTGTGGTGGGAGTCGGGCGGGCGCGTCATGCTGCGCGACCTCAAGACCCACAAGCGGAGCTTCGTGCACAAGGGCTCACGGCCGCGGATCGACGGCGAGCTCGTGACCTGGGACGGCGGCGGCCACGGCGGTGAGTTCGTCATCACCTACGTCGCCGGCGCCAAGATCTACGTGCGCAATGTCGTGCGCAGCACCAACGTCGTCTCCATCGGGGTCGCCAAGCAGACCAACCTCTTCCCCGCCATCAGCGGCCACCGCGTGGTGTGGGAGGCGGGCCCGGCGCGGCGCGTGCTCACGCACATCCACATCTACGGGGCGCGCGTGAAGTAGCAGGTCCGCGCGCCCTGAACGGCGCCCCGGTTTCGCCACGCCCGCCAGCGCCGATACAGGGCGTAGGAGGAAGCTTCGATCGGGGGCGACGAAGTGGAACGACGCGCACATCCGCAGCGAGCGCAGGCGCGAGCACAGGAGGCGCCGGGGCCGGACCCGGCCGTCTGGCTGCTGGCAGCCGTGGTCCTCGTGCTCCTCGCGCTGGCGCTGGGGACCTGGCTCTCCCTGCTGCTCCCCGCGGCCGTCTGAGCCCCGCGCGGCGCCGCGGCGCGGCTCCGGCGGAGCTCAGGGCGAGAAGCGGAAGCCGCCCTCCACCATCGCGCGCTCGCAGGCCGCCACCACGTCGGGGTCGTACCGCGTCCCGGCGCCGTCACGGATCTCGGCCAGGGCGGCCTCACGCCCGAGGGCGGCGCGGTAGGGCCGGTGTGAGGACATGGCCTCGACCACGTCGGCGACGGCGAGGATGCGCGTCTCGAGCAGGAGTTCGCTCGCCGCCGTCAAGCCCTTGGGGTAGCCGGACCCGTCGAGGCGCTCGTGATGCTGCAGCACCATCTCGGCCACCGGCCGGCCGAAGTCGATCACCGAGAGGATCTCGTACCCGGACTGCGTGCTGCTTGATGAGGTTGAACTCGACCGGGCTGAGGCGGCCCGGCTTGGCGAGGATCTCCGCCGGGCACCGCGATCTTGCCGATGTCGTGGATCAGCGAGCCGAGCCGGAGCCCGTCGAGCTCGGCCGCCGTCCATGCCCAGCTCCCGGCCGAGCACCGTCGCGAGCTCGGCGACGCGGCGCTCGTGGCCGGCGGTGTAGGGGTCGCGCGTCTCCACCACCTGGCTCATGGCGAGCACCGCGCCCTCGACGGTGCGCCGCAGCTGCTCCGCCTGGCGGCGCACCTCCTCCTCGGCCTCGACCTGCTGGGTCACGTCGACGCATGAGCCCGCCGACGAGCGGAGGCCTCTCGCCGCGGCGGGATGCGGAAGGTGCACTGAGTGGAAGTGCTCGACCTCGCCCGCTGCGCCGCCGATGCGGACGAGCTCGTCGACCATGTCGCCGGCGCAGAGCCGCTCGCAGCCTGACGTCGGCGATCCGCCGCCTCTGGCTCGGCCAGACCTCCGGGGCCGCTTGCCGAGCCACGACGCACTGACGACTCCGCCGTCAGTCGCTTCGGGACGATTCAGTGTACACGTACGCGAAGGTCGGCATCCTTCATGTACGAAGTAGCCCGGGAAGTGATCAGCGAACTGTTCGAACCGCTCCTCGCTCTCCGCAGCGTCCCGCTCCGCGCGGCGGCGGTCGGTGATGTCGTCCAGGGCGACGGTGACGTGCGGCGCGCCGTCCATGACCATCGGCTCCGCGCCGATGCGCAACCAGACCTCGTCCGGCTCGCCGTCCCGCAGCACGTCCAGCGAGAGCTCGACCCCGCGCATGCGACCGCCGCCTCGAGCACGGCCGGCGACCGCGTTGCGCAGCGGGCACAGCGGGCACTCAGTCGACGTGCCGCAGCCATCCCCCGCCTCGAGGTGGTGCACGCACGCCGAGCACGTCGCCGCACTGCACCTCGCTGTCGGGCTGGTGCTCGCAGCAGCCGCTGCTCGTCACTGCCCGCCAGGCGCAGCGCCGCCCTGTTCACGCGCACGACGTTCGCGCCGGCATCACACACGAGCATCGCGACGGGAGACGCCTCGAAGATCGCCTCCAGGTTGATCTGCTCGGCCTGGAGCGACTCCTCGGCCACCACGCGGCGGGTGATGTCGCGGCCGTAAGTCACGAGGACGTCCGCGGCCTCGAGGTAGTTGGCCGTGACGTCCAGGACGAGGCGGCTGCCGTCGGCCTGCCGCCGGTCCACGCGGAACTCGATCGCCCCCTCGGCCACCACCCGGGCCCAGGTCTCCCCCCAGGACTCCCGCAGCACCGCTCGGTCGAGATCCCAGATCATCTGCCGACGAGGTCGCCCGCTCGCCCGTGAACGTCCTGCAGGCGCAGTCGTTGACGTAGACCACGGTCCCGTCACGGGCGACCGTGGTGATGGCCAGCGAGGCGTGGTCGACGGCGAACAGCGCAAGCCGCGCCGCCTCGGCCGCCCGGCGGTGGGCGCGGCGCAGGTCGGCGCCGTCGACGGCCCTGCGCACCGCCGGCGCCAGGCGGATCAGGTTGTCCTTGAGCACGTAGTCCACGGCCCCGGCCGACATGGTGGCCACGGCGGTGTCCTCGTCGATGGCGCCGGATACGGTGACGGCCGGCAGGTCGGGCGCCAGCTCCGCGATGAGTCGCAGAGCCGCGATGCCCGAGAAGCCGGGATGTTGTAGTCGACGAGCGCCACCTGCCAGGACTCGTCGGCCAGCGCCTGCTTCAGGCCGTCCTCGGTCTGCACCCGGTCCCAGTGCGGCTCCAGGCCCGCCTCGCGCAGACGGCGCAGCTGCAGCTCGACGTCATCCTGGCTGTCCTCGACGAACAGGATACGGACGCTCACGCACGCTCCCTTCGGCCCCTCTCGCCCCTGCGCGCAGCATACCCCCGGGGAGTGTGAGTCGGAACGTGCGGAAGGAGCGGGCGTCAGCAGGCGGTCAGGAACGCCTGGGCCTTCTCCAGCCACGCGGGGACGTCGATGCCCTGCGGGCACTTGTCCACGCACTCCCCGCAGGCGGTGCACTGGTCGGCGCGCTCGTTCTCGGAGAAGAACACCCGGTACGCCATCTGCTGGCGCGGGAGATTGTCGAACATGTGGGCGTCGTTGTAGAGCTCGAACACGTCGGGGATGGCCACGCCCTGCGGGCAGGGCATGCAGTACCGGCACGACGTGCAGGGGATCGGGCTGAGCTCGCGGTACAGGTCGCGCACGCGCGCCACCAGCGCGAGCTCGTCGGGCGTCAGGAGCCCCGGTCGCGAGCGATCCGCGAACAGGAGGTCCTCCTCCACGTGCTGCATGGTGCTCATGCCGCTGAGGAGGAACGACACCTCCGGCTCGTTCCAGACCCACTGGAGCGCCCATTCGGCCGGAGACCGCTTGATGGGCGCCTCGTCCCACACGGCCTGCACCTGCGGCGGCACGTTGCGCGCGATCGCCCCGCCGCGCACCGGCTCCATGACGATGACGCCGAGGCCCTTGCCGGCCGCCAGCTCCAGCCCCTTGCGGCCGGCCTGGTAGTCCTCGTCCATGTAGTTGAACTGGATCTGGACGAACTCCCAGAGGTCGGTGGCGGCCAGGATCGTCTCGAAGTCTTCGTAGAGGCCGTGGAAACTGAAGCCGAGGTGGCGGATGCGGCCGTCGGCCAGCGCGCGCTCGGCGGACTCGAGCTGGCCCTGCTCCAACACCGTCTTCCAGTGATCGGCGTCCAGCCCGTGCAGCAGGTAGAAGTCGATGTGATCGTCCTGCAGGCGCTCGAGCTGGATGCCCAGGATGCGGTCGAAGTCGTCGGGCTTCTCCACGTCCCACACCGGCATCTTGCTGGCCACCTTGACGCGCTCGCGGTAGCCGCCCTTGAGCGCCTCCCCGAGCCAGACCTCGCTCGTGTCCTCGTGGTACATCCAGGCGGTGTCGACGTAGTTCACGCCGCTGTCGATGGCGCGGTGGAGCATCTTCGTGGCCAAGGGGTAGTCGATGCGCTTGAAGTCGGGCTTGCCCTCGTCGTCGGTGAGGACGGGAAGGCGCATGGCGCCAAAGCCCAGAGCGGACGGCCGGAAGTCGAGCTGCCCGAAGTCGCGGTACTGCATGGCGCAATGCTACCCGATTGACCTGGGCAGCGAAGTCGCCGCCGGTGCGCCGCAGGCACACCGGCTATAGACTCCCCGCAGTCGTCCCGAGGAGTAGCGCCATGCCCAAGATCGTCCAGCACCCCGAGATCCTCGTCCAGGCCCGCAGAGGCGGCGCCGTGGAGAGCCTCCACCGCGCGTGCGCCGCGCTCGCCGGCCCGGACGGCGAGATCGTCGAGCGCTGGGGCGATCCCGGCATGGTGACCTACTGGCGCTCGTCGGCCAAGCCGCTGCAGGCGCAGGCGTGGCTCGCGGACGGCACCATCGCGCGCCTCGGCTGGGGGAGCGAGGAGCTCGCGATCATGAGCGCGTCGCACGACGGGCTCGACTTCCAGGCAGACCTCGTGCGCCGCATGCTCGCCGACCTGGGCCTCGGCGAGCAGGACCTCCGCTGCGACGCGGACCTCAAGGCTCGCCACAACTGCTCGGGCAACCACACGGGCTTTCTTGCCGCCTGCGTGCGCCACGGCTGGGACGTGCCCTCGTACCAGCAGCCGGACCACCCGGCGCAGCAGGCGGCTCTCAAGGCGTTCGCGACGCTCACCGGCACGGACGAGGCCGCCCTGGCCACCGGCGTCGACGGCTGCGGCATCGTCTGCTACGCCACGCCGGTCACCGTCGCCGCCGCCACCTTCGCCCTCCTCCCCGAGCTGCTGCCGGAGATCTCGGCGGCGATGCGCGCGCACCCGGAGCTCGTGGAGGGGCCGGGGCAGATCGACACCGAGGTCATGCGCGCGCTGCCCGGCGCCACCAGCAAGTGCGGCGCCGAAGGACTGAGCTGCTTCTCGCTGCCGGACGGGCGCGGCCTCGCCGTCAAGGTCGTCGACGGCGCCGACCGCGCCCACGAGCCGGCCGGCCTCGCCGCCTTCGAGGCGGTCGCCGGCGCGGACGTGATGACCGACGAGCTCCGCCGCCTCGCGCGCCCGCCGATCAAGAACGACGCCGGCGACGTGGTCGGCGAGCTGCTCGCCGTCATCCCGGAGTAGGGCCACGCCGGAGGACCGGCGGAGCCACGCCGGAGGACCGGCGCGGCCCGGCCGGGCCGCGTACGTGCGGAGGGGCGGGGCGCCGGTGGCGCCCCGCCCCTCCGCGTTCACGGCCGAGCGCCGCCGTGAGGCGGTCCCCCCGCTCAGCCCTCTTCGGCCCTGGGCTTGCGCCGCAGGAGCAACAGGACGACGGCCACGACCACGACGACCGCGACCGCGATGATGACGAAGAGCGTCGTGCTCGAGCCGCCGGACGACGTGGTCGTCGTCTCCGCCGCCTTGGGCATGACCTTGAAGTAGTTGCTGACGTTGTCGCTGATGAACGCGACGGCGCCGTTGGGCTGCGGGATACGCTGCCAGCCCTCCCACTCCGCCGTGTCCCAGGCCTCGAGGAGCTTGGGATACGTGAGGATGATGTAGGGAGACTCCTCGTACAGGATCTCCTGCATCTGGTAGGCGATCTCCTTGCGCTTCTGCGGGTCGAGCTCCTCGGACTGCTGCTCCCAGAGCGTCGTCGTACTCCTTGTTGGACCAGCAGGCGTCGTTCTGGTTCTCGATCTGCACGGTGCGGAAGTAGCCGAGCCTGCGACCGGGGTCTGACCCGCTGGGCTGCCACGCCCAGATGTAGATGTCGTAGTCGGGCTTGTACGTGTCGCCGTCGTAGTTGTAGCCGCCGTCGATGAGCGTGCCGTTGTCCTCGACCGAGTAGACGATGTCGAGACCGAGCTCCTCCCACCAGCCGGTGATGAGCTTGCCCATGACCTGGCTCTGCGCCGACTCCTGGCGCGACCAGAGGCGCAGCTTGATGTTCTTGCCGCCGTTCTTGGGGTCGTTGAGGATGCCGTCGCCGTCGGTGTCCTTGTAGCCGGCGTCGGCGAGCGCCTGCTTGGCCTTCTCGAGGTCGAACGTGTAGGCCACGTCGGCCGGCGGCTCCCAGTGCCAGTCGAGGTTCGGGTCGTAGAAGTTGACCTCGAAGATGGACGTGGCCGGGATCCGCGTACGTCTGGTAGCCGAGGGCGGTGAGCTTGTCCTTGTCCACCGCCCAGTTGAGCGCCTGGCGGAACTTGACGTCCTTGAGCACCGGGTTGCCGAGGGACGGGCCCTCGTAGCAGTTGAACGACAGGTAGTCGAAGGCCTTCTGCGAGCACGCCTCGGAGGCGAGACCCTCT
Source organism: uncultured Thermoleophilia bacterium (assembly GCA_963709635.1). Classification (GTDB taxonomy): domain Bacteria; phylum Actinomycetota; class Thermoleophilia; order UBA2241; family UBA2241; genus CAIXSE01. Next base: position 3,930 of record CAVPXA010000033.1, on the reverse strand, counting down.
TCGCCCTGCAGCGCCTTGACCTGCGCCGGCGGGATGTTGATGGCCAGGTCGATGGCGCCGAGCTTGAGGTCCTGCGCCAGCGTGTCCTGGTTCTTGTAGACCGAGAAGACGATCTCGTCGACCTTGGGCTTGCCGCCCCAGTAGTCCTTGTTGGCCACGCAGCGGATGAACTTGCCCTTCTCGCGCTCCACGATCTGGAACGCGCCCGAGCCGACGATCGGCGGCTTGTTGAGGTACTTGGTGGCCTCGTCGTAGGTCTTGAACTTGCTCCAGACGTGCTCGGGCACGATGGGCACCCACATCGAGAGGATGTCGGCCTTGGGCCTGTCGCACTCGATGACCACCGTGGCGTCGTCGGGCGCGGTGACCGTCTTGATGCCGTCGAGCGCCGAGAGGAAGGCGGTGAGCTCGAGGTCCTTCTGGTAGTTGAAGCTGAAGGCGACGTCCTTGGCCGTGAGCGGCTGGCCGTCGCTCCACATGACGCCCTGGCGGATCTTGAAGGTCCAGGTGAGGCCGTCCTCGCTCGTGGTCCAGCTCTCGGCGAGGCCGGGCTGGGTCTCGAGGTACTTGTCGCCGTAGTTCGTGAGGAAGTCGTAGGCACGTGGTACAGCTCGTAGCTGGACTGCTCGATGCCGACGAACGGGTTCAGGTTGTCGGGGTCGGTGGTCCAGCCGACCTTGAGCGTGACCGTGTCGCCGGCCGGCGACGGGCTCGAGTTGCGGCGACAGCCCCCGCGAGGCCCCAGATGAGGCCGGCGGCGAGCGCCAGGACGACGAGAAGCAGGAGCAATCGTGGACGTGTCGCGGACGCGCAGCCATGAGGAGTTCCTTTCGGCGCCGGTAGAGCTGTGGCGCCCGCCCGCCCCGGGTGGCCGCGCGGCGCCCCGCGGCGCCGCGCTCGACAGGCGTACTGCAATCGGGCGGGGTCGCGCAAGGGTCGCGCGCTCTGCGCGCGCTCGCGCGCGCCGGCGTCTCCGGCTGCGATAGACTCGCCCTCACGCCAGAGAGGCCGGCGCACCGGCGCCGGGCCGCGGCACGACGGAAGGAGGGCGACATGACACTCAAGCTCGGACTGCCGAAGGGGAGCCTGGAGCACGCGACGATCGACCTCTTCCGCCGCGCGGGGTTCCTCATCACCGTGGCCGAGCGCTCCTACTTCCCGGCCATCGACGACCCGGAGATCGAGTGCATGATGGTGCGCGCCCAGGAGATGGCGCGCTACATCGAGGACGGCGCCCTCGACTGCGGCCTCACCGGCCACGACTGGGTCGTCGAGAACGAGGCCAACGTGCACACGGTGAGCGACCTCGTCTACGCCAAGCAGAGCTTCGGCAAGGTCCGCTGGGTGCTCGCCGTGCCGCGAGCAGTCACCGGTGCAGTCGCCCGCCGACCTCGAGGGCAAGATCGTCGCCACGGAGCTGGTCGGCGTCACCAGGCGCTGGCTCGCCGACCACGGCGTCACCGCCAAGGTCGAGTTCAGCTGGGGCGCCACCGAGGCCAAGCTGCCCGAGCTCGCCGACGCCATCGTCGAGGTCACCGAGACCGGCAGCTCGCTGCGCGCCAACAAGCTGCGGGTCGTCGAGACGGTGCTCGAGAGCACGACGCAGTTCATCGCCAACCGCGAGAGCTGGGACGATCCCGAGAAGCGCCGCAAGATCGAGGACGTCATCGATGCTGCTCCAGGGCGCCATCGCCGCCCTCGACAAGGTCGGTCTCATGCTCAACGTGCAGTACCGGGACCTCGAGGCCGTGCTCGCCGTCCTCCCCGCGCTGCGCAACCCGACCATCTCCCACCTCAGCGACGCCGGCTGGCTCGCGGTCAACACCATCCTCGAGGAGAGCGTGGTGCGCGAGATCATCCCGCGGCTCAAAGAGGCCGGCGCCGAGGGCATCGTCGAGTTCCCGCTCAACAAGATCGTGATGTAGCGAGGGGCGGCCGGCGGGCGGCCGCCGGCGCGCGCCGGCGGTCAGGCCCGGCGAGGCGGCGGGCGGCCGTCAGGGCCTCCCGCTCCGTCAGCCGGCCGTAGGACGGCAGCACCTCGTGCGCGGTCACCGGCAGCCAGATGAACCCGTCGCGCTCGTCGCCGACCGGCGTGGCGAGCCCCTGCACGAAGCGCCACGCCGTGAGCGCCGCGGCGAGCGCGTCCAGCGAGTCGTGGTCGAAGTACTCGTCCCACACCACGCCGGCGGCCCGCAGCGCGGCGACCCGCACGTGCAGGCCGGCGCGCCCGCTCTTGGGCGGCGGCGTGCCGCCGAGCAGGGTCGTGAACGCGGCGTGCGGGTAGACCTCGAGCGCCGCCGGCGCCTGGCCGAGCGCCGCCGGGAGCGCCCCGGGGGCCGGCGGCTCGAAGCCGCGCCGGCCCAGCTCGCGGAAGTACTCCCAGCCGGTCTCCATCCACGCGTAGAGCCCGTCGGCCTCCGCGGCGACGGCGCGGGTGGGCACCTGGTAGATGGAGATGCGCCGGTGAGCGAGGTCCGCGTCGCAGGCCCGCGGCCGGAGGCGGCCGCCCCCCGCGCCCGCCGCGGCCGCTGCGGCGCGTCGACGCCCACGGCGACGGCGCCCAGGCTCTCCAGCCACTCGAAGAGGCGCGCGCGGTCGCCGGCGACGCGCTCGTCCGATTCGCGCCACGACTCGACCTCGAGCGTGCGCCCGCAGCGCACCGCGACGGCCACGCACGGCCTGCTCGCGGCGATGTCGATACCGACGACCACCGGGCCCGGGTCCATGGGCGCAGCCTAGCAGACCCGGCGGGCCGAGCGCGGCGCGGAGGCCGACGTGCAGCGCCCGGCCGCCGTCAGGGGCGCTGGAGAGGCGTCACGTCGCGCACGCCCCAGCGTCCGCCACGCCGGGAAGCTCGCCGCGGGCGACGAAGCCGATGACGTTGCGCGCCCCCGGCGTTGAGCGCCGACGCCGGGATGGTCACCGCGCGCCCGCTCGCTCCAGGATTTGGCGGGCCCGGCCCGCGAGCGGCCCCATGTCCTGCCAGTTCACGACGCAGACGGACCTCACCGGCCTGCACGTCGTAGAGGCGGAAGCGCAGCACCCGGTCGCCCTCCTGGCCGGCGGTCTCGTAGAAGACCTCCTTGGGATGCGTGCGGTCGGCGCCGCAGTAGCCGAGCGGCGCGGCGAACGGCAGGGCGAGGCGGCAGCGGCGGCCGCTGGCGCGGGTTGAAGCGCACGTTCTCGCAGCGCGCGCCAGCTGGCGTCGCTGGTCGTCGCCCAGTCGTACATGCTGCCGCCGAGCGCGCCGTGCTCGCGCAGGGCGCGCACGAAGGCGGTCGTCTCGCTGCCGGAGGACTTGGCGCGCGTCGCCGGCGATCACGTGGATCGGCATGCCCGGCCGGCCCGTCTTCTCACGGATGATGCGGATGTTGTCGCGCGTGTCGCGATACGCGTTGGCGTAGCCGTCGCCGTGGTACGTGTAGTAGCCCATCGGCACGAAGACGTCGTAGATGCCGGCCAGGTCTTGTACGGGAAGCCCGGCCAGTAGCTCGGGTGCATGACCATGCCGGCCGGGGACGGGATGTTCGCCCCGAGCGGGTACTTGCGCGCCGACGGCGGCGCGGATGCGGCCTGGAAAGGGTGAGCAGGCGCGTGGTTGCGCAGCGTCGACGTGCTTGACGAGCTCGCCTCGATGTCGAGCGCGAACGAGTCGAACTTCTGGCCGGCGGCGCTGCGGAAGTCGATGGCCGCCCGGCTGCGCCGTAGTCCTTGGCGGGGTCCTTGAAGCCGGGCAGGTACCAGGCGACGACCTTGATGCCGCGGGCGTGGCCGCCTCGATGAGCGCGCCGACGGCGTCGCGCCGGTAGATGTCGCGGACCTCGGGCAGGTGGTAGTTGGCCGTCTCCAGGTAGAGCGTGCAGCACGCCGTGCGCCTTCATGTCCTTCGCGGCCGCCGCGGGGTGGTCCCACGCCCGCGCTCGTACATGT
>CAVPXA010000032.1:0-42833 GCA_963709635.1 uncultured Thermoleophilia bacterium | reverse complement strand
CGCAATGCTACCCGATTGACCTGGGCAGCGAAGTCGCCGCCGGTGCGCCGCAGGCACACCGGCTATAGACTCCCCGCAGTCGTCCCGAGGAGTAGTGCCATGCCCAAGATCGTCCAGCACCCCGAGATCCTCGTCCAGGCCCGCAGAGGCGGCGCCGTGGAGAGCCTCCACCGCGCGTGCGCCGCGCTCGCCGGCCCGGACGGCGAGGTCGTCGAGCGCTGGGGCGATCCCGGGCATGGTGACGTACTGGCGCTCGTCGGCCAAGCCGCTGCAGGCGCAGGCGTGGCTCGCGGACGGCACCATCGCGCGCCTCGGCTGGGGGAGCGAGGAGCTGGCGATCATGAGCGCATCGCACGACGGGCTCGACTTCCAGGCGGACCTCGTGCGCCGCATGCTCGCCGACCTGGGCCTCGGCGAGCAGGACCTCCGCTGCGACGCGGACCTCAAGGCTCGCCACAACTGCTCGGGCAACCATACGGGCTTTCTCGCCGCCTGCGTGCGCCACGGCTGGGACGTGCCCTCGTACCAGCAGCCGGACCACCCGGCGCAGCAGGCGGCTCTCAAGGCGTTCGCGACGCTCACCGGCACGGACGAGGCCGCCCTGGCCACCGGCGTGGACGGCTGCGGCATCGTCTGCTACGCCACGCCGGTCACCGTCGCCGCCGCCACCTTCGCCCTCCTCCCCGAACTGCTGCCGGAGATCTCGGCGGCGATGCGCGCGCACCCGGAGCTCGTGGAGGGGCCGGGGCAGATCGACACCGAGGTCATGCGCGCGCTTCCCGGCGCCACCAGCAAGTGCGGCGCCGAAGGACTGAGCTGCTTCTCGCTGCCGGACGGGCGCGGCCTCGCCGTCAAGGTCGTCGACGGCGCCGACCGCGCCCACGAGCCGGCCGGCCTCGCCGCCTTCGCGGCGGTCGCAGGCGCGGACGTGATGACCGACGAGCTCCGCCGCCTCGCGCGGCCGCCGATCAAGAACGACGTCGGCGACGTGGTCGGCGAGCTGCTCGCCGTCATCCCGGAGTAGGCCACGCCGGAGGACCGGCGGAGCCACGCCGGAGGACCGGCGCGGCCCGGCCGGGCCGCGTACGTGCGGAGGGGCGGGGCGCCGGTGGCGCCCCGCCCCTCCGCGTTCACGGCCGAGCGCCGCCGTGAGGCGGTCCCCCCGCTCAGCCCTCTTCGGCCCTGGGCTTGCGCCGCAGGAGCAACAGGACGACGGCCACGACCACGACGACCGCGACCGCGATGATGACGAAGAGCGTCGTGCTCGAGCCGCCGGACGACGTGGTCGTCGTCTCCGCCGCCTTGGGCATGACCTTGAAGTAGTTGCTGACGTTGTCGCTGATGAACGCGACGGCGCCGTTGGGCTGCGGGATACGCTGCCAGCCCTCCCACTCCGCCGTGTCCCAGGCCTCGAGGAGCTTGGGATACGTGAGGATGATGTAGGGAGACTCCTCGTACAGGATCTCCTGCATCTGGTAGGCGATCTCCTTGCGCTTCTGCGGGTCGAGCTCCTCGGACTGCTGCTCCCAGAGCTGCGTCGTACTCCTTGTTGGACCAGCAGGCGTCGTTCTGGTTCTCGATCTGCACGGTGCGGAAGTAGCCGAGCCTGCGACCGGGGTCTGACCCGCTCGGCTGCCACGCCCAGATGTAGATGTCGTAGTCGGGCTTGTACGTGTCGCCGTCGTAGTTGTAGCCGCCGTCGATGAGCGTGCCGTTGTCCTCGACCGAGTAGACGATGTCGAGACCGAGCTCCTCCCACCAGCCGGTGATGAGCTTGCCCATGACCTGGCTCTGCGCCGACTCCTGGCGCGACCAGAGGCGCAGCTTGACGTTCTTGCCGCCGTTCTTGGGATCGTTGAGGATGCCGTCGCCGTCGGTGTCCTTGTAGCCGGCGTCGGCGAGCGCCTGCTTGGCCTTCTCGAGGTCGAACGTGTAGGCCACGTCGGCCGGCGGCTCCCAGTGCCAGTCGAGGTTCGGGTCGTAGAAGTTGACCTCGAAGATGGACGTGGCGGGATCCGCGTACGTCTGGTATCCGAGGGCGGTGAGCTTGTCCTTGTCCACCGCCCAGTTCAGCGCCTGGCGGAACTTGACGTCCTTGAGCACCGGGTTGCCGAGGGACGGGCCCTCGTAGCAGTTGAACGACAGGTAGTCGAAGGCCTTCTGCGAGCACGCCTCGGAGGCGAGACCCTCTTCGCCCTTCAGCGCCTTGACCTGCGCCGGCGGGATGTTGATGGCCAGGTCGATGGCGCCGAGCTTGAGGTCCTGCGCCAGCGTGTCCTGGTTCTTGTAGACCGAGAAGACGATCTCGTCGACCTTGGGCTTGCCGCCCCAGTAGTCCTTGTTGGCCACGCAGCGGATGAACTTGCCCTTCTCGCGCTCCACGATCTGGAACGCGCCCGAGCCGACGATCGGCGGCTTGTTGAGGTACTTGGTGGCCTCGTCGTAGGTCTTGAATTTGCTCCAGACGTGCTCGGGCACGATGGGCACCCACATCGAGAGGATGTCGGCCTTGGGCCTGTCGCACTCGATGACCACCGTGGCGTCGTCGGGCGCGGTGACCGTCTTGATGCCGTCGAGCGCCGAGAGGAAGGCGGTGAGCTCGAGGTCCTTCTGGTAGTTGAAGCTGAAGGCGACGTCCTTGGCCGTCAGCGGCTGGCCGTCGCTCCACATGACGCCCTGACGGATCTTGAAGGTCCAGGTGAGGCCGTCCTCGCTCGTGGTCCAGCTCTCCGCGAGGCCGGGCTGCGTCTCGAGGTACTTGTCACCGTAGTTCGTGAGGAAGTCGTAGGCGACGTGGTACAGCTCGTAGCTGGACTGTTCGATGCCGACGAACGGGTTCAGGTTGTCGGGGTCGGTGGTCCAGCCGACCTTGAGTATGACCGTGTCGCCGGCCGGCGACGGGCTCGAGTCGGCGACAGCCCCCGCGAGGCCCCAGATGAGGCCGGCGGCGAGCGCCAGGACGACGAGAAGGACGAGGAATCGTGCGTGTCGCGGACGCGCTGCCATAAGAAGTTCCTTTCGGCGCCGGTAGAGCTGTGCGGCCCGCCCGCCCCGGGTGGCCGCGCGGCGCCCCCCGGCGCCGCGCACGAGCGTACCCACTCTCGCGGTCGCGGCGCAGGCAGCATCCCGCCGCGGGCACGCAGGGCCTCGCCGCGCCTACGCGCTGAAAGTGAAGCCCGCGGCGAAGACCCGCATGCGGGCCCGTATCGGCGGAGGGACGTCCCAACTGAAGTGGGGCCGTTCGGGAGTCGGGCGGGCGGCGCGGCGGCCGTGCCACTGCGGTAGACTCGCCCTCCACGCAAGAGCGAGGGCGGCGCCGCCGGCGCCGCCCACCGTCACGACGGAAGGAGGGCGACATGACACTCAAGCTCGGACTGCCGAAGGGGAGCCTGGAGCATGCGACCATCGACCTCTTCCGCCGGGCGGGGTTCCTCATCACCGTGGCAGAGCGGTCGTACTTCCCGGCCATCGACGACCCGGAGATCGAGTGCATGATGGTGCGCGCCCAGGAGATGGCGCGCTACATCGAGGACGGCGCCCTGGACTGCGGCCTCACCGGCCACGACTGGGTGGTCGAGAACGAAGCCAGCGTGCATACGGTGAGCGAGCTCGTCTACGCCAAGCAGAGCTTCGGCAAGGTCCGCTGGGTGCTCGCCGTGCCGCAGCAGTCACCGGTGCAGTCGCCCGCCGACCTCGAGGGCAAGATCGTCGCCACGGAACTGGTCGGCGTCACCAGGCGCTGGCTCGCCGACCACGGCGTCACGTCCAAGGTCGAGTTCAGCTGGGGCGCCACCGAGGCGAAGCTGCCCGAGCTCGCCGACGCCATCGTCGAGGTCACCGAGACCGGCAGCTCGCTGCGCGCCAACAAGCTGCGCGTCGTGGAGACGGTGCTCGAGAGCACCACGCAGTTCATCGCCAACGTGGATGCCTGGGAGGATCCCGAGAAGCGCCGCAAGATCGAGGACATCTCGATGCTGCTGCAGGGCGCGATGGCGGCGCTGGACAAGGTCGGTCTCATGCTCAACGTGCGTACCGGAGACCTCGACGCCGTGCTCTCGGTACTGCCCGCCCTGCGCAACCCCACCATCTCCCACCTCAGCGACGCTGGCTGGGTCGCGGTCAACACCATCCTCGAGGAGAGCGTGGTGCGCCGGATCATCCCGCGGCTCAAGGAGGCCGGCGGCGAGGGCATCGTGGAATTCCCGCTCAACAAGATCGTGATGTAGCGAGCCGGGCGGGGCCCGGAGCGGCCGCGCCCCGGCGGCGCGGACGTCAGCCGGCGAGGCGGCGGGCGGCCGTGAGCGCCTCGCGCTCGGTCAGCCGCCCGTAGGACGCCAGCACCTCGCCGGGAGGCACCGGCACCCAGATGTAGCCGTCCCGGTCGTCGCCGAGCGGCGCGGCCAGCCCCTGCACGAACCGCCAGGCCGTGAGCGCGGCCGCCAGCGCGTCGAGCGAGTCGTGGTCGTAGTACTCGTCCCAGACCAGTCCGGCCGCGCGCAGCACGGCGACGCGGACGCGCAGCCCGGCGCGACGGCTCTTGGGCGGCGGCGTGCCGCCCAGAAGGGTCACGAACGTCGCGTGCGGATACACCTCGAGCGCCGCCGGCGCCTGGCCCAGCATGCCGGCCGTGGTGCCGGGGGCCGGCGGCTCGAAGCCGCGCCGGCCCAGGTCGCGGAAGTACTCCCACCCGGTCTCCATCCACGTGTACAGGCCGTCCGCCTCGGCGGCGACGGCGCGGGTGGGCACCTGGTAGATGGAGATGCGCCGGTGAGCGAGCGCGGCATCGCAGGCGCGCGGGCGGTGCGCGGCCTCCCCGCGCGCCCGCCGCGGCCGTTGCGGCGCGTCCACGCCGACGGCGACGGCGCCGAGTTCCTCGAGCCAGGTGAAGAGCCGCTCCCTGTCCCCCGGCTCACGGTCGTCGGACTCGCGCCAGGAGACGACCTCGAGTGTGCGCCCGCAGCGCACCGCGACGGCCACGCACGGCCTGCTCGAGGCGATGTCGACACCGACGACCACAGGGCCCGGTTCCATGCGCGCAGCGTAGCAGAGGCGGGCGGCGGCGCGGTAGGCCCGGCGCCCGGCGCGCGTCAGGGAGCGCTGATGGCGACGTCCCGCACGCCCCAGCGCTGCCACGCCGGGTACTCGCCGCGAGCGACGAACCCGATGACGTTGCGCGCCCCCGGCCTGAGCGCGGACGCCGGGATGGTGACCGAGCGCACGCCGGTCCAGTACTTCGCCGGCCCGGCGGCGAGAGGCCCGAGGTCCTCCCAGTTCACGAGCAGGCGGACCTCGCCGGCCTGCGCGTCGAAGAGGCGGAACTTCAGGACCCTGTCACCGTTCTGGCGGGTGGTCTGGTAGAAGACCTCCTTGGGGTGCGTGCGGTCGGCGCCGCAGTACCCCAGCGGCGCGGCGAACGGCAGCGAGGCCGGAAGAGCCACCGACTGGCGCGGGTTGAAGCGCACGTTCTGCAGCGCCTTCCAGCTGGCGTCGCTGGTGGTCGCCCAGTCGTACATGCTGCCGCCGAGCGCCCCGTTCTCGCGCAGGGCGCGCACGTAGGCGGTGGTCTCGGTGGCGGAGGACTTGGCGCCGTCGCCGGCGATCACGTGGATCGGCACGGTGGGCTTGCCGGTCTGCTCGCGGATGATGCGGATGTTGTCCCGCGTGTCGCTGTAGGAGTTGGCATAGCCGTCGCCGTGGTACGTGTAGTAGCCCATCGGCACGAAGACGTCGTAGATGCCGGCAAGGGTCTTGAAGGGGAACCGCGGCCAGTAGCTGGTGTGCATGGCCATGCCCGCCGGGGACGGGATGCAGGCGCCCGAGCGGGTACTTGGCGCCGACGTAGGCACGGATGCGCTTGCTGAGCTGCCGGAGCCGCGCGTTGCGCGTGTCCACGTTCTTGACGATGCTCGCCTCGATGTCGAGCGTGAACGAGTCGAACTTCTGGCCGTTCGCGCTGCGGAAGTCGAGCGCGGCCCTGGTGCGCTTCCAGTCCTTGGTGGGATCCTTGAAGCCGGGCAGGTACCAGGCGACGACCTTGATGCCCTGCGCGTGCGCGGCCTCGACCAGTCTGCCGGCGTCGGCCCGGCGGAAGATCGTCGAGGAGTCGGTGGGCAGGTGGTAGTTGGCCGTCTCCAGGAAGAGCGTGCGCACACCGTGCGCCTTCATGTCCTTGACCGCCGCGGTGGGGTTGTCCCAGGCGCGCGCGTCGTACATGTCGACCCACGTGCCGAGGCCGCGGTAGCAGAACACGGGTGCGGAGGCCGCGGCGGCCGCCTGCGGCAGCGCCGCGGCCGCCCCCAGCGCAGTCGTGCACACGAGCACGGCGAGCAGGGCGACGAGGAGTCTGGAAGGACGGACGATCACGAGCACACCCCCACGGTGGCTGGTACTGCGAGCCCAAGTATAGCCGTGGTAGGGTGCTCCGGACACCGGCCGCGAGGAGGGCATGTGAGCATCGAGTACGTGCAGCAGCAGCTCGGCGCCGCAGAGAGGATCCTCTACACCGAGCGCCACCACTGGGTCTTCTTCGTGGCCGAGATGGTCAGGTGGATCCTGTTCGCGGCCGCGATCCTCGCGCTCGTCATCCTGCTGAGGGTCTGGTGGCTGCCGGACGCCGGCTGGGTCTGGTGGCTCCTGCTCGTCTTCCTGGTCCCGGCGGTGCGCATCGCCTGGGGCTTTCTCTCATGGAGGATGAACGTCTACGTGCTCACCAACCGGCGCGTCATCGAGTCCACCGGCGTGCTCAGCAAGCGTGTCGCCGACTCGTCGCTCGAGAAGCTCACGGACATCGTGCTCAAGCAGTCCATCCTCGGGCGGATGCTCAACTACGGCGACATCATCGTGCTCACCGCCGCGGCCGGCGCGGGCATCAACAACCTCAAGCAGATCCGCCACCCCGCGGAGTTCAAGACGCAGATGCTGGACGCCAAGGAAGAGCTCGAGCAGGAGCTCGGCGGCAGCAACTAGAGCGACAAGGCCTCGACCGAGCCTCCGGCACTGAGGCGGATTCCCCATCGTCTCCGGGAGTCCGCCATGCCGATGTGATGCCCTGAGCGTCACGGTGTCCAACGGCCGAGTGGGCGGCCTCACCAAGCGCAGCACCTTGGAGACACGCGCGTAGACGAATCGCCCAGTCTAGCCCGCCGGCACTCGTGGCACCCTAAGAACGACACATCCTGTGTTCGGGAGGGGCCATGAGAAGCAGATCGAAGCAGCAGGGGTTCACGCTCGTCGAACTGCTCATCGTCGTCATCATCATCGGGATCCTGGCGGCCATCGCCATCCCCGTCTACGCCGCTCAGCGCGAGAAGGCCAAGGATGCCAGCCTCAAAGCGACCCAGCACGCGATGGTGGTGGAGCTCACAGGCTGCTTCGCAGACAGCGGCCTGAGCCGGACCTACCGCGCGAGCGCCGGCTCCGCGACCAGCTCGGCGAACAGGACCGCGGCCACGCAGAACGTGAGCAACGCACTCGAGTCGGCGCTCGAGAGGAGCGTCGAGGGCAGCAACGGCGACGGGATGGTCAACCCCTCTTCCGGCAAGAAGGTCATCCTCAACCAGACCAGCGCGAGCCTCACCACGACCACTGCGAGCCCGGCGGTGCTGATCACCAACGCCAGTGGCTGCCGCTACGCCAGCTTCCAGACGCAGAGCAGCACGCATCAGGAGCCGGCTCGCCGGCACGACCATCGTGTGCTGGAACACGCTGTCGGCGGTCAACGCGGTGGAGGTCTACTGGGTGAGCAAGGCAGGCGTGAAGTCAGCGCTCGTCCAGAGCCTCAAGCTCACCCAATGACACCATCCGCAGGGACAGTACGCTCGCGGCCGAGCGCCGCCTCGCACGGGTTCTCGCTCATCGAGCTCCTCATCGTCGTCATCATCATCGGGATCCTGGCGGCGATCGCGATCCCGGTGTACGCGGCGCAGCGGGGCCAGGCCAAAGAGGCCGTCCTGGAGAAGAACTCACGCGACGTCGACATCGCCACGCTGACCTACGTGCTCAGCGGGCTCGACACCACCTATCAACAAGAGCGACGACGGCAACGGCACAGCGGCGGCCAACGCCGCCCGATACGTGAGCAACGCCCTCGAGGTCGGCCTCGAGCAGGGCGTGCCGCTGGAGAACTCCGATCACTACATCAACCCGTATTCCGGCAAGAAGTCCATCGTGAACTGGGGCAGCGTGATCACGACCCAGGCGCTCTACTCCACTCCCGCCGTGTTCATCACCAACTCCGGCAGCTGCCGGTACGCCAGCTTCCAGAACATGAGCCTCGCCCAGCGGACCAGCCTGCGGGGCACCATTCTCGTCTGCTGGAACACGGCCACCAACGTGCGCGCCATCCAGATCTACTTCGTGAAGGGCGACGCTGCCAAGAGCCCTCTCCTCCACAGCATCCCGCTGGACTGACCTCGCAAGGCCTTGCCGCGGCCTACCCCCATTCTGACGAAAGAGGCCGAGATCAGGGCGCCGACGTCTCTGCACGGTTTCTCGCTCATAGAGCTCCTCGTCGTCGTCATCATCATCGGCATCCTCGCGGCGATCGCCATCCCCATGTACGTGAGCCAGCGCGACAAGGCGAAGGAGGCGGCTGATGAAAGCCACGACGGCGTCACCTCCGTCCTCACGTACCCGCCGGCCGACCTCGATACGGCCTGGGAGCCCACCCACGCGCTGACCGACGGCACGCTGTCCGCCTACGCGCAGACCCACGTCAGTTGCGCCCTGGAAGAGAACATTCAGCGTGGTGGGCCCACCGGCACGAACGCCGACGGGTACCGCAACCCGTACTCCGGGAGCACGGCGGTCCTCAACCACGAAGCGGCCCCGAGCGTGTGGAACGAGCCCCGCCGGTACGTGTGATCACTGACCGCCGCCGCGGACCACGCCGGCTCGGGTCTGACCATCGAGCCGTACAGCCCGTCCGACAACGGCTCCGCTTCGGAGGCCACGAACGCGACCAACGTCGCGCGGGTACCCTTCGACTGAGCGCCCACATGAGCGCATTGAGGCGGCGGCGCGGCCGGTCCGCGCCGCCGCCTCCCGCCGCATCAGTCCTTGGGCTGGTACTCCTTGCCCACGCTCCAGCACTTGGCCACGGGGCCGCCCAGCGCCCAGTACTTCTTGCTCGCCATGTCGAAGAGCAGCGGCTTGACCTTGGCGATGTCGACGACGCCGTTGGTGAGCACGTCCAGATCCGCGTACGTGCCCACCACCTCGCCGACGAAGAGATCGTGGGTCGGCAGCTTGACGTGGTCGATGAGCTTGCACTCCATCGTCACCTTGCACTCCTGGATCATCGGCGCGGTGTCGAGCTCGCCGTAGAACAGCTCGAAGAGGTGGCTCTTGTCCTCCTTCGTGCCGCTGACCATGCCGATGTGGTCGGTGAGCACCACCAGGTCCTCCGAGGGCAGGTTCACGCTGAACGTCCCGTTCTCGATGATGCCCTTGTTGGTGAGGTGGATGTTGCCCATGCCGAGCGTGATGCCCTTGAGGTGAGCGATGCCGACGTGGGCGATGGTCGCGAAGTCGGGCCTGCCGTCCACGGTGGCGCCGACGATAGCGGTGACGAGCGGATAGAGAGCATTGGTGGCGCCGAGCTTCTCCTTCACGGTGACCTCACTGGGTCGCGGTTGGGCTGTGCTGTGACCGCTCTCTACCCACGGCGGCACGAGCTCTAAGCCCCGGCCGGAGCAGGGACGTCGCGCCTCGGACACCGCAGCGGCGGTCGCGCCCCGGTCGCGCAGCCGTCATCATGGGACCATGTCTCCGGACGCGGACAGGCCCGCCGACAGCAGCCCGCGCCGCCGCGCCCGGCGGCCCCGGCGGCGGCGCCTCCCCGTCCTCGTCGTCATCATCTTCTCCGGCCTGGTCGCCGTCGCCGCGGCGTTCGCTCTCGCCAGCGCCCTCGACGACGACCGGCCTCACGGGCCCTACCTGATCGGCGCCTGGACGTTCGGCGACCGCGACTCGCTGGCCACGGCCGTCAAAGCCGGCGCGCTCGACGAGGTGAGCGCCGACTGGCTCCAGTCGCGCGCGGACGGCAGCGTCGTCGCCCCGCGCCTGGACACCGACTTCATCGCCGAGGCCGAGCGCAAGGACTGCCGCGTGTTCGTGACGCTCACCGACTACGACGAGGCGAAGCACACCTTCGACTCCTCCATCTCGGCGGCGATCCTGGCCTCGGGCCAGGCGCGGCGGCGGCACGCCGCCGCCGTGGCCGCCTGGGCCAAGGCCTACGACGTGGCCGGAGTGGATGTCGACTGGGAGGCCGTCAAGGGGTCGCGTCGCGACGAGTTCTCCGCCTTCGTCGAAGAGCTGGCGCGCCGCCTGCACGACGACGGCCGCCTCATCGCCGTCGACGTCTACCCCAAGCTCAAGGAGCCCGGCGGCTGGGACGGCCCCCGAGCGCAGGATTGGGAGCGTCTCGGCAGGGCGGTCGACCAGTTCCGCGTGATGACCTACAACTACTCCGGGTCGTGGTCCGGCCCCGGCCCCCTCTCGCCACCGGAGTGGATGGACCGGGTGATCAGCTTCGCGGAGACGCAGGTGGCTCCGCGGCGCATCGTCATGGGCCTGGGCTTCTACGGCCGCGAGTGGCGTGGCTCCACGACGGCCGACCTCGTCTGGGACGACATCGTCGACATCCGCGCCCACCTGGATCCCCGGGAGGCGCGGACGGCCTCGCGCGAGCTCTACCTCGCCTACGAGCGCGATGGCGACGGCTACGAGGCGTTCTTCCCCGACGCCACCGCCATCCGCGCCAAGCTGGCGATGCTGCTCTCGAACCACCCCCACATCCGTGGCGTGTACGCCTGGCTGATGGGGCAGGAGGACCCGCGCGCGTGGCGCGTGCTGGCGCGCCTGCTCCACACGCGTCGAAGCGGACGATAGCGTACGCGACGGGGGCGGCACGGCGGGACCCGCCGTGCCGCCCCCGTCATTCACATCGTCAGCGTGCGGTCACTTGGACTCCGGCACCAGGACGGTGTCGATCACGTGGATCACGCCGTTGGCGGTCTCGATGTCGGCGGTCACCACGGTGGCGCCGTTCACCATCACGGTGCCGTCTTCCGCGACGGTGATGTCGAGCGGCTGGCCGTTGACCGTCTCGGCCTGCATGCCGTCACTCAGGTCGGTCGACATGACCTTGCCGGCCACGACGTGGTAGGTCAGCACATCGGTCAGCGCGCCCTTGGGGTCGGCGAGCAGCGCATCGAGTGTCTCCTTCGGCACTGCGGCGAACGCGTCGTCCGTCGGCGCGAACACGGTGTACGGGCCCTCACCGCGCAGCGTCTCCTCCAGGCCGGCGGCCTGGACCGCCGTCACGAGGGTGGTGAAGCTCCCGGCCTCGACGGCCGTGTCGACGATGTCCTTCTGGGCCATCGTGGGCGACGGCGTGGGGCTCGGCGAAGCAGCCTCTTCGGTCGTTGTGCCGCAGGCGGCGATCACCAGCGGAACCACCATCAGTGCTACGACGATGGCGATGATGTTCCGGGTCTTCATGGTTCCTCCAGTTGTTGAGCGCCGGCCTCGCCGGCTGAACGACACGCCCACCGGGGTCCGGTCAGCGTCTGGCTGGAGGTGTACCCTGCTCTTCCATAAAGTAATCACCTTTATCAAGATACTTGACCAGACGTACTTCTTTCGCGACCCGATAGCGTCGAGCACGGCGGCCGGCGCGCGTGCCCGCCGGCCGCCGTGCCACCACCGCCCGGCACCCGCCGGGCGGCCTCTCGCCGGGCACGTGAGCACGCGCCCGCGGGTGGGCTCTCAGCGCACGGTCAGGCACGCCCGCCGACCGCCCTGCGCTGCCGGTTGCCGGCCAGGTCGCTAGCCAGCGACCCGCACCGTGTAGCGACCCCGCCTGAGGTCTGACCTTGAAGCGCTTGCCGACCACCTTGTTGGTCGCCTTCGTCGCCGACGTCGCACGACCTTGACGACCTTGCCCGCCCTGTTCCTGACGACGCAGCGTCGACCTCGGCCGTGGCGCTCAGGTCGTCCCTCACCCTGAACCGCACCGTCGCCGACCTTGCCGCGACGCGACCGCGACGTCCCGCGCCGCCGTCACCGGGCCATGCGTGTCCAGCGTCGTCGTCACGCTACACCTCGAAGGCCGCTCCTCGCTGCCGGGCGCACCGGCCTCCGACCGGAATCCGCCAGCTGGCATGTGGATCACGTGCACGCCGTCGACGGAGGGAAGCTGCACGGCCTCCGTGTCCTCCAGCGATTGCCAGTCGCCGTACTCGTCGTCGTCGACGGCGAAGCGCACCTCATCGAACACGTCGAGCTCGCCAGCACGCCGAGGAACAGCGTGACGACGTCCCTGGTCGTCCACTCCGGCAGCCGAGCCGGGCTCCTCGCTCGCCGTCGTCGCCCTCGACCCACTTGACCCATCCCGCCTGCCACCGGCGTGTACGCCGCCGGCGTCGTCGAGCCAGGCGGCCAACTCGCCGGCGGCGGCGGACGGCCACGTCCGTCTGCGAGCCGTCGCCCTCGGCCACCACGAACGAGCCGCCCCACGTGAGATCGGCGCCGCGTATGTCGCCCTCCTCCTCGTCGCCGCCGAAGTCGGTCCAGTACGCCATCGGCCCCGCTGATCGCCGGTGCGATCTGGTCACCACACCCCGTCGGTCACCACGAACTCGAGCTCGCCGGTCTCGCACCCGCGACCCTGGACCCGGCCCGCCTCGGCCCAGTCGATCCACAGGTCGCGCGGCGTCCGAGCCATAGATGTCCCTGTCGCCGGAGCGGTGGTCGGCCCACAGCACGACGAGTCCCGTACACGGACGGCGTCGGTCTGGTTCGCCCTCGGCGGCGCTCACGGGGAACTCCTCCTCGTCGCAGAGGTCCCAGGCATAGATGTCGGCGCCCGTCGCCGCGGTAGTCCTCCCACACGATCAATCCGTCGGACGCCGCCGGGTGGATCTGGTCGCCCCCAGCGGCGCAGACGACGAACGTGGCGCCGCTCTCGCGGTCGAGCGCGACGATGTCGCGCCCCTCCACGGTGGCCTCACTCCAGACGACCCAGCGCTCGCCGGCGGCGACCTGGTCGGCGCCTGCCCCGCTCACGGGGACCGCCTCATCGCTCTCGGGGTCGAGCGTCCAGACGACCGGCGCGTAGCCGCTCCTGTCGACCCAGTACACCTGACCGCACGGCCACCACGGGGTCGGTCTGGTCACCCGGCGCGACGCGCACGGCGCTCTCCTCCTCCGTCTCGAGGTCGTACGCGTAGATGTCCCAGTCCCCGCTCCGGTCGTCCGCCCACACGACGAGGCACCCGTCGGTCGCCGGCGCGCCGGCGGCGCCTGCGCCGTCGCTGAGCTGCCAGGCGTCCACCGTGTAGCCCGCCGGGTCGCACCTCTTGCCCTGGGCGCCGGCCACGCCGGCGACGCGAGCAGCAGCGCCACGCAGATCGTCAGCGCCACGCCCAAGGCCGCCGGCAGGGGGGCCGGCGAAGGATCGTTCTCGCTCATAGGAGTGCCTCCAGCCTCGCTTGACGAGACTGGTATCGCTCCGCAGGCGGCGCCGTCATGAGCGGATTCTTTCGTCAGGACTGTCGACGCGGATGGTGTCTGGAATGCGCGCAATCCGGGTAGTGCGACCGCCCTCCTACCACGGCGGAAGTGGCGCCGCGCGCAGGAGGCGTCTCAGCTGTGGCAGCGCAGCCTGGAGACGCGAGAGGCCGGGGGCGCAGGGCCCCCGGCCTCTCGCGGACGTCTGGGACGGAGCCGTCAGGCGTCTCCGCCGGGCGGAGCCGGTGGAGCCGGGGGCTCCGGCGGCTCCGGCTCGCCTGCCGGCGTCGCCTCGGTGACTGCCGTCGCCGCACCGGCGCCCGGCGCGGGCGTCGACGTCGATGGGACTGGCGGCGGTGGCGGCGGTGGAGCGGAGGCCAGGGGGTCGGCCGCCGCCTTCCAGGCGTCGTCACCGGCAGGAGCCCCGGGCGGCATGCTGTACGACGGCGGCGTGCCGAAGGTCCCCGCACCGTACGCGGGCGGAGCCGGAGGAGCCGGAGGGAGCGTACCCATGCCGCCTCCGGCGGGCGCCACGGCGATGTCGCCGCCGGAGGCCACGTAGAGCACGCTGACGTAGCAGATCGAGTACGGCGGGAACAGCACGAAGAACACCAGGAACAGCAGGATGCCCATCACGATGCCCACCAGTGTCGCTCGCTCTGGAAGAAGACCCAGGCGATCAGGCCGATCACGACCATGAGGACGATCGCGGCGATGCCGAGCAGGATCACCATGCCGAACGTCCACCACCAGCCGGCGCTCTTGACCATCTGGTTGCTCTTGCCGGCCGCCCCCATGAAGCCCAGCCCCTGGTCGGCGATGAGCGGCAGCACGTACAGCCAGATGACGTAGATCCAGATGGAGACGACGAAGGCGATGATCGCGCCGATGAACGGCAGGATGTTCAGCAGCGTGAGCCCGAGCGAGATGCCGTACATGACGAGAGCGATACACCACGTAGGACCCGAACTTGCGAAAGCCGCTGAAGAGGTCGCCGAACCTGACGTTACGCTGTTCCCGGTACGCCCCGATGACCATCTCGAACATGCCGCCGTAGAACGTCATGCCGAGTGCCTGGATGAGGAACATGGCCACCAGGTAGACGATGACGCCCATGATGCCGATGCCGGCGCCGAGGCCGGTGAGGCCGCCCGCCGAATCGTCGAGGGCATCGGCGCCGATCGCGGATCCGGCGCCCGCCATGAGTGCGGCGAAGATGCCGCCGGCGATGGCGAACACCACGACCATGATCACGCCGACCACGAGGCCGGCGAGGATCAGCCAGCCCACATCCCTGCGCCAGAGATCCCACGCCCTGGCGAACACGTCGCCGATACCCACAGTGTCCTCCTGCTCCGCGGTCGCGCATGCTGCCGATTCCACGTGTGTTCGCCCTCGACGCCTGCTACCCTTGCGGCATCATGCGCGATTTGACCCGCAAGGAGTTCCTCAAGCTGGCGGGACTGGCCGCGGCAGGCACGTCGCTGGCCGCCGCCGGGTGCGGCTCGCAGCAGGCGGCGGACCCGCCGGCGAGCTCCCGCCTTGCCTCGCCGTCTACGGGCGCGCGGGCGGCCCGCGCTGGCCGTCGCCAGAGGCGCCAGCCCCGCGGACGTCACCGCCGCCGCCGTAGCCGCGCTGGGCGGCATGGAGGCGTTCGTGGCCAAGGGCGCCGACGTCGTCGTCAAGCCCAACATCTGCACCGGCTACCACGGCCCGGAGTACGCGGCGACCACCAATCCCGACGTCGTCGGGACGCTGGTGAGCCTCTGCCGCCGCGCCGGGGCCTCCCGCGTGCGCGTCATGGACCTCCCCTTCGGCAGCCCCGCGGAGGAGGCGTACCGGGTGAGCGGCATCCAGGAGGCGGTCGAGAAGGCCGGCGGGGAGATGCAGGTCATGGCTCCCGCCGGCTTTCGCGAGTACCGCATCCCCGACGGCCGCGACCTCACGTCCTGGCCCATCTACGCGGACGTCCTCGCCTGCGACGTGCTCATCGACGTGCCCATCGCCAAGGACCACGGGGCCACCCGCCTCAGCCTGGCCGGCAAGAACCTGCTCGGGGTCATCCTCGATGCGGGAGAGATCCACACCAACATCGGGCAGCGGACGGCCGACCTCATGAGCGTGTGCCGGCCCACCCTCACCGTCGTCGACGCGGTGCGCGTGCTCACCGCCAACGGGCCCACCGGCGGCGACCTCGCGGACGTCGAGCGTCTCGACACGGTGCTTGCGAGCGCGGACATCGTCGCCGCCGACGCCTACGCCGCGACGCTGTTCGACCTCACCGGCGCCGACATCCCCTACGTGCAGGCCGCCTACGACATGGGCCTCGGCGAGATGGACCTGGAGAAGGTCCGCGTCCGCGAGGTCCGCGTCTGAGGCCGCGCGACCGGGCTTCTTCCCGGCGCGGCCGGTAGAATCGGCCCATGGACGCTCCCGTCACCTCCCGGCTGCGCGGCGCGGCGCTCGACGCGGCGCTGCGCCTGCACAGTGACCTCATGGCCGAGGCGCGCGCGATCGTCGACCGCGGCAACGCCGCCGGCGTCGTCCTGCGCCTCACCGGCGGCCTCGCCATCCGCCACTACGCCATCGACCTCGAGTTCGCCGAGCGCGAGTACAGCGACATCGACCTGATCGGGCGCAAACGGGAGGTCGCGGTCGTGGGCCAGGTCTTCCACGACCTCGGCTACCTGGAGAACAAGCACGTCGCCATGGCCACCGGCAACGGCCAGCTGCAGTTCTTCGTGCCGGAGGGGGGCGCCGCGGCCGTCCGCGGTGGACGGCGCCCTGCCCGTGTTCACGGAGGTCCCGCCCAGCGACCACATCGACGTGTTCCTCGACGCGATGCGCATGGACCACCAGATCGACTTCCGCGACCGGCTCGAGATCAACACCTACGCCATCGACCCCGCCGACCTCTTCCTCAGCAAGCTGCAGATCGGCAACCTCAACGAGAAGGACGTCCACGACGTCATCACGCTGGTCAAGGACGTCTACGTGGACTTCCAGCCCCACCCCGGGGTCCTCGACCTGCACCACGTGGCCGAGGTGTGCGCCGGCGACTGGGGCCTGTACATCGACGTGATGAACAACATCGACACGGTGGTCGAGCGGGTGGTCGACTACGACCTCAGCCCGCGAGACGCGGCACGGGTGAGACGCACGCTCGAGCTGGCTCAGGACATGATGACCGAGCAGGCCAAGACCCTGCGCTGGCGCCTGCGGGCGCGCATCGGCAAGCGCGTGCGCTGGTACTCGGAGGTCGAGGAGCAGTTCGGCGGGCGCACGGAAGAGACCAGCGTCGCCGTGCGCACCAAGGCCGGTCGCGCGGCCGGCTGAACGAGCACGGCCGGCCGGGTGGACGCCGGCCAGGCTGCGTCACCGCCCCCCGCGGGCGCCGGCGGGTCAGTCGCCCGGCCAGGGCGGCGGGGCCTGGATCGAGCGCCCACCCCACGCCGTCCTCGAGCTCGCGCACCGCCGCCCAGTCGCCGGCCGAGAAGTGGCGCTGCGAGAGCGGCTCGAGCAGCCGCTCGTCCTGCGCCAGCAAGTCGTCGATCTCCCCCAGCAGACGGACCCCGGCCTCCACGGCCGACGGCGAGTCGTCGCGCTCCACCGCCAGCCTCAGCCGGCGCAGCGTCTCGAGCGCCTCCTGCTGGCGCGAGACGAGCATCGCCCGCGGGCCGTCCACGCCGTAGACACCGAGCGCCGGGAACCAGGCCTGCTGCTCGCGGCGGAACCGCAACTCGATGCCGGAGAGACGGTCCACGAGGCGCGCGACCAGCGGCTTCTCCTGCTGCCAGCGGCGGCGAGCCGGTGACCCTCCCAGACGACCGAGCTCGGCCTCCAGGCCGGTGCGCAGCTGCCGGAGCTGCTCGGCCTCGCGGCGCAACAGCTCGAGCGGGTGCCCGGGCGGAGGAGACGGGAGGGCGGCGGCGGGACCGGCCGCCTCGCGCACCGTGCGCGTGCCGGCCTCGCGGCCGGCGACGGCCTCCCCGGAGAGCGCCGCCTCGAGCGCCGCCTCCTCGGCCTGCTCCAGATCCGCCGTCGCCGCCCTCCAGCGCTCGGCCGTCTCCTCGAGCGAAGCGCCTCCTTCGAGCCGGCCGACGATGTCGCGCAGCTCGCCGAGCCGCCGCCCGTCGTCGATGATCCGCCGCGGAGCGTCCGCCACGCGCGGCGGCCTGCCCGACTCGGACTCCACCTCCGCGGCGATCTCGTGCACGAGCTGGGACCACGGGATGTTCAGCCGCAGGGACACGTCGCTCAGGGTCATCATGCGCGCCCACCGGGCGCGGGCGCTCGTGTCGGCCAGCCGCTCGAACCCGCGCACGCGCGCGAGCAGGAACGTCTCGAGGAACGGGTACGCCTGCAGCAGCGCGTACACCGTGGTCCGCGGGCCGATGAGGATGTCCTGTGCGCGGCTCATGGGCGAGCATCCTCTCGCGCGCGGCGGTGCCACGGCAAGGGCGAGTGCGCGCCGGAGACCGCGGTGCCGCAGCTGCTGCCGCCGCCGCCACGTTGTCGGGCCGCGGCCGGCGGTGGTATCCTGCCGCTCCCGCCCTCTCCCCAGTCACCGGGCCACGCCATGAGCATCGTCACCTTCAACAACGTCGAGAAGTCCTTCGCCGGCCAGCGGCTGTTCACCACCGTCACCTTCTCCGTCGACGGCCACGACCACGCTGTGCTGGTGGGCCGCAACGGCACCGGCAAGACCACGCTGCTGCGCCTGATCTCCGGCGGCGAGCACGCCGACTCGGGGACCATCGCCCGCGCCCGGGGACGCAGGATCTGGCTCCACGAGCAGACGCCGGAGCTCGAGCGAGACCGCCCCGTGCGCGAGTACCTGCTCGAGGCGTTCGGCGAGGCCGTCGAGCTCGAGGCCGCGCTGCGCGCGACCGAGGAGCGGCTCTCCGGCCTCGCCGAGCACAGCCCGGGGCTGCGCGACACCATGAAGACCTATCAGCAGCTCCAGCGGCGCTTCGAGGCCGCGGGCGGCTACGGGTACCGGGACCGCCTGGGTGGGGTCGTCGAGGGCCTGGGCCTGCCCGAGGACATGCTCGACCGCGAGCTGCTCTCGCTCTCCGGAGGCGAGCTCACGCGCGTCACGCTGGCGCGCGCGCTGCTCGCCGACGCCGACCTCCTGCTGCTGGACGAGCCCACCAACCACCTCGACATCGACTCCGTGGAGTGGCTGGAGGGATTCCTCTCCGACTACGAGCGCGCCTTCCTCCTGGTGACGCACGACCGCCGCCTGCTCGAGAAGGTCGGGCGGCGCGTCTTCGCCGTGGAGCACGAGCACGTCGAGACGCAGGGCGGCGACTTCGCCACGTACCTCCGGGAGAGCGAGGCGCGGCTGGACCTCATGCGCCGCGAGTACGAGCAGGACCTCGAGAAGATCGAGCAGCTCCAGCGGTTCTACGACCGTTTCCACGCCAAGAAGGACAAGGCCAAGCAGGCCAAGGCCAAGCTCACGCAGATCGAGCGCATCAAGGCCGGGCTGCGGGAGCCCCCCAAGCAGAAGCGGAGCTTCAAGCTCGGGCTCCCGCAGCCCAAGCCGTCCGCGCGCGTCGTGCTCGAGCTCAAGACGGGGGCGGTCAGCGTCGGCTCGGCCGACGACGCGGCCGGCGCCCACGTCCTCGTGCGCGACGTCGACGTGGTGCTCGAGCGCGGCGAGAAGGTCGCGCTGCTCGGCCCCAACGGCTCCGGCAAGACGACGCTGATCGAGACCGTCGCCGGCCTCCGCAGCCTGGCCTCAGGGGCGTCCCACCTCGGGCACAACGTGCGCCCGGCCTACTACTCCCAGCAGGGCCGGGAGCTGCGCGAAGAGGACACGGTCCTGCAGTCGGTGCTCCCCCTGACCGGCCAGGAGGAGCAGGTCGCCCGGGGTCTGCTCGGACGGTTCCAGTTCGGCCCCGACGAGGTCGAGAAGCGGGTCGGCATGCTCTCCGGCGGCGAGCGCAGCCGCCTCCGCCTGCTCACCCTCCTCGTCGGCGACGCCAACTTCCTGCTGCTCGACGAGCCCACCAACCACCTCGACATGGGGTCGGTGGAGGCGCTCGCGGACGCGCTCGAGGACTACACGGGGACGATCCTGCTGGTGACGCACGACCGCCACCTCATCGACAGGGTGGCTACGCGCGTGCTCGAGATCCACGACGACCGGCTGCTCAACCACCTCTCGGCCGAGCGGTACTGGGAGGCCAGAGCCAGCCGGCTCGGCCTCGCCCTCGAGGCGCCGGCCGAGCCGGCCAGACGCGGGGGCAAGGGCGCCGGCGCGGCCGCGCCGGCCGGCGCCGCCGTCACCCGCACCAAGGAGAGCGCCGAGGAGGCGCGCCGCCGCCGGGCGCGCCTGCGCGCCGCCGAGGCGGCGATCCTCAAGGCCGAGAAGCGGCTCGGCGAGATCGACGGCGAGCTCGCCGAGCCCGAGACCTACGCCGACCGCGACGTGCTCAACCGGCTCCTCGACGAGCGCGGCGTCGTCGAGAAGCAGCTGCAGCGCGAGTACAAGGCCTGGGAGAAGCTCGTCGACGAGGACGCCCGAGCCCAGACCTGACGCCGTCTCTGCACGCTCTCAGGTGTCTCCCCCCTTGACTCCGGGCCTCCGATTCGGCTGAATGGCCGTACAGCGCCGGCCCTGACCGTCCGCGCCTCCCGCGCGGACGCCGGCGCAGCCATGGGGACGCGGCGCCCGCCGCGCGACAAGGAGGTAGAAGTGCGGAAGAAGCTCCTGACCACCGTACTGCTCGTCTCACTGGGCCTGCTGCTGTTGCCGGCAGCCGCCCAGGCGATGAGCTTCGACCAGGCTATGGACAAGCTCGTCTCCTCAGGCTGGACGAAGAAGATGGAGAACAAGTGCGTCAGCTTCAAGGGCAACGCGCTCGGCTATCGCTCGGCCGGCACGGCGTCGGACGACGCCTGCGCCCGCTGGATCGCCGCCGAGATGCGCAAGATGGGGCTCGACGACGTCGCCCTCGAGGGCGTCCCCGTCGACGAGTGGGACTTCAAGAGCGCCAGCGTCACGCTCTCCGGCCTGGGCTTCTCCAACCCGGTGACCTACAAGGCCACGGGCTTCGCCGGCGGCGTCGGCACGCCGGCCGCCGGCGTCACCGGCGACGTGGTGTACGTCAAGGACGTCGACCTCGTCAACGGCCCGTGGAGCGGCAGCGCCGGCGCGTTCGACGCCGTCGGCGACGTCACCGGCAAGATCGTGGTCGTGGACTTCGAGAGCTCCATGTGGTGGATGAGCATGCCCAACATGGAGGCCGGCCTCCGCGGCGCGGCCGCCGTCATCCTCACCTACAACCCCGACTGGCCCGGCTACTTCGGCCAGGAGGACGCGCTCGCCGCGTTCGACGCCGAGACCGACCTCTCGGCGCCGCCGATGGTCTGGGTCTCCTGGAAGCACGGCGACACGCTCAAGGAAGCCCTCGGCGTCGGCCCGCTCCAGGCCACCGTCAAGCTCAACGCGCCGCTCAAGCTCATCGAGGACGGCGGCCGCGGCTACAACGTCGTCGGCAAGATCAAGGGCACGACCAACAAGAACGAGTACGTGGTCTTCGGCGGGCACCACGACGCCTGGTTCCAGGGCGGGCTCGACAACGCCTCGTCCGTCGTCACGAGCCTCTCCATCGCCAAGGCCATGAAGATGAGCCACTACCAGCCCAAGCGCACCATGGTCTTCCTCAGCACCACCGCCGAGGAGTACGGCCTCACCAACAGCTGGTACGACTGGTGTGTCGGCGCCTGGCACTTCATCACGCAGAAGCACCCGAGCTGGGCGGGCAGGATCGCCGCCATGCTCAACACCGAGATCGTGGGCTACAAGCACGGCAACCTCTGGATGCTCGCGAGCCCCGAGGTCACGCCGATGCTCGAGGACCAGATCGCGGCCAGCGACGACCTCATGCTCACCCGCAACGACACCGCCCCGGCCGTCATCGGCGAGCCCTGGTGCTGGAACGACCAGTGGACCTTCACCGCCGCCGGCGTGCCGAGCGTCTCGTTCTGGTCGCAGGACAACGACTACAGCGGCGTCTACAAGACGACCACCTACCACACGCAGTACGACACGGCATCGCTGATCAACTGGCCGTTCTTCCGCGACATCGCCAAGTTCCAGTTCCGCGTGGCGAAGAAGTTCGACAAGGGGCTCCTGCCGTACAAGCTCGCCACCCGCTCCCAGGGCCTCGACGCGGCGCTCGAGACACCGGTCGTCGAGGGCCAGGCCGAGCCGACCGTGGAAGACGTCATCGCCAAGACGGTGGGCAAGCTGGACTACGTCCACTTCGACGCCGCCGTCGACCGGTTCGCCGAGGCCTGCGCCACCTACGACGCCCTCGCGGGCGACATCCCGGCCGCCAACCGGCCGGCGGCCAACGCCCAGCTCATGCGCATCGAGAAGCTGATCAACACCAGCTTCACGTCGCTGGACTGGCTGGACAACACCACGTTCCCGTTCGACCAGGTATCGCGCGACATCTACCACATGCAGATGGCCATCGACGCCCTCCAGCAGGCCGTCCCGGCCTACGACACCGCCGCGGCGGAGATCGGCACGACCGGCCTCATGTGGTACGGCACCAACTTCAGCCAGCCGGTGTTCAAGAAGATCCTCCAGCAGCACCGGCCCACGTACTACCACGTCTGCTGGGGCGCTCAGGGCCACCTGCCCAGGTACCAGGACCTGATCCCCGACTACGAGGCGGTCCTCGACGAGGACGCCGACACCGCGCTCGGGCTGCTCGAGCACCAGATCCTGGTGCAGCAGGCCGACCTCACCGATCGCATCGCCGTCCTCACCGACCAGCTCAACGAGGCGAGCGACCAGATCGAGGACCTCTACCCGCTGGTGCACCATGCACTGACGCGGCCGTCACGGCCGAGCCGGTAGCAGGAGAGGGCGGGGCGGCCGGGAGGGCCGCCCCGCCCTTCTTCGTTCGCCGGCCGGACGCGCCGCCGTCTGCTACGCTCTCGCGCATGGTCACCCCACGGGACAGCGATGAGCGACGGCGACCCGGTCCTGCCCTCCCCGCGCCGCGTCCGCGCCCTGCAGGAGCGGCTGCTCGGCTGGTACGCGGAGAACCGCCGCGACCTGCCCTGGCGGCGCACCACGGACCCGTACGCGATCCTCGTGAGCGAGATCATGCTGCAGCAGACACAGGTGCCGCGTGTCGTGGGGCGGTTCGCGGAGTGGCTGGAGGTCTGGCCGGACCTCGAGAGTCTCGCCGCGGCGACCCTGGCCGAGGTCCTCCAGCGCTGGCAGGGTCTCGGGTACAACACCCGGGCGCGGCGGCTGCAGGCCTGCGCGCAGGCCGCCGTCGCCGCCGCGCCGGACGGCCGCCGCGCCGAGCTGCCGCGCACGGCGGAGGGACTGCGCGCGCTGCCGGGCGTCGGCCCGTACACCGCGCGCGCCGTGCTCGTCTTCGCCCACAACGCCGACCTCGCCGCGGTGGACGCCAACGTGCGCCGCGTGCTCACCCACGAGCTGCGCCTGCCCGAGGACCTCGGCGAGAAGGAACTGCAGGCGGTCGCCGACGCGGCTCTGCCTCGCGGTCGCAGTCGCGACTGGCACAACGGGCTCATGGACTACGGATCGCTCGTGCTCACGGCGCGCAGCACCGGCATCGCCTCGCTCTCCCGACAGGGCGCGTTCGAGGGGTCCCGCAGACAGAAGCGGGCTCGCCTGCTCCGCCGCCTCCTCGACCACGGCCCGCAGCCCCTGGCCGCTGCTCGCGGCCGGCCTGGACCTGCCGCAGGAGGAGACTGCGGACGTCCTGGAGCGCCTGGGCCGCGACGGCCTCGTCGCGGAATCCGGCGGCGTGTGGGCGGTCGCGTGATCTCCGACATGGACATCGCCGGCGCGCCGGCGCAGGCCGTCGTCGCTTACGTGACGCGGGTCCGGCTTCCGCACGCCCGCTGAGCGCCGCGCTCCGGGCCTCCGCGGCGGCGGCCCGGCGCCGCGCCGGCCTCAGGTCCTGAACATCGTGAGCAGGAACACCAGGTCTTCGTCGGCCACCACGGCGTGCTTGAGCTCGGCCGGCATGTAGTAGAGCATCCCCGGCCGGCCCTCGTACGTCTCACCGCCGAGCGTCACCGTGCCGCGTCCCTGCAGGATCTGGATCACGGCCGGCACGCTGGCCGTGTGCTCGCTGAGCTCCTGGCCCGCGGCCAGCGTGAAGTGGATCAGTTTGTGGTGCTCGTTCTCCACTATCGCCTTGCTCACGATGCCCTGATCGGCGACGTCTACCATCGCCTCGAGGTCGGGCGACGGTCTGCTCGATGTCCATGCGGTCCTTCCGGTTCGGGGTGACCTTCTACCCGGGAACGTACCCTGGAACGCCGCCCGCCGCCCTTGACCTTCGTCAGGCCCGCGTCCTCCGAAAGGCCCGTTTGACAGGTTTGACACAAACCCGTTCGGGCAATATACTTTGTGCCAAGCTACACAATATCAGAGTAATTTATACTGAGGAGGATCGTCATGGCCGCCGCTTCGACCAGCAACATCAAGAGGTTCTTCGCGAGCGCGGTGACGTACGGTCACTTCTCAGCCCACAGGGTGTCCGCGGCCCGCTCCGCGGCAAGGACTTCATGCTCGACGATCAGACGTTCGGCGCAGACCGCGACGAACATTGACCCGGGAGGGGTGAGCACCATGCAGAATCGTATTCTTCGGTCGATCCATCGGTTTTTCGAGGGCACCGGCTCGGTGCTGAGCACGCCCTCCGGCGACGCTCGCGGACACGTCCGCGTACCGATCGACACGATGTTACGACGCCGCCGACGGTATGCACATCTACGGCCGCCGATCGGCTTGGCTTCCTAGACCACTCCTCCGTCCCGCGCGCGGCGCTCCCCCACGCCGCGCCCAGGCGAGACACAGGGCCCCTCACCTCCCTGCTTCCGGCCCCGAACCGCAGGGAACACGGTGAGGGGCCCGTTCCTCGTTAACGGGCCGGCCGCGCGGGATCAGCCGGCGAAGTACGCCGGGTAGCGGCGGGGCTTCGTCTTGCGCCGCTGGTAGGTGCGCGCGAGCTCGATGAAGATCCCGACGTCGCGCTCCAGGTCGCCCTGGGTGCCGTCGAAGTAGAACACCCGGATCGGCATGTCGTCGAGGTCGTGCGAGAGGCTCGGGTAGACGGCCTCGGTGACGATGCCGTTCATGCAGGTGAACGGGCTGATGTCGATGATGCCGTCGGCGCCCTTCTCGTACATGTAGATGGACTTGCCGCTGCTCAGCACCATCTCGCCGAGCGCGCCTGTGTAGGGCAGGTACGGCTTGCTCATCTCGAGCACGTCGCGCACGTCGTGCGGCTCCTCGTACCCGACGAAGTCCTCGGCGAACGGCCCGAAGAGCTTGTGCTCGTCCATGCGCATGACCTTGCTCTTGATGACGCGGATGGCGTTGTCCTTGCCGAACCGCTTGCCCGCCTCCGCGAGCCGGCGGCGCTGCTCGTCGTCGGTGTACCAGACCCACTCGCCGATGTCCGAGAGCCAGCACTCCCCGCCCTGCTCCTCGACCACGCGGATGAGGTCGAAGTTGGAGAAGGTGTTCTGGCGGCAGAAGATCTCGCCGACCACGCCGATGAGCGGCCGCGAGGCGTCGTAGTCGGCCGGCACCGCGCGGAACCTCGCGCGGGCGCGCAGCACGGCGGCGACGATGGCCTCCATGCGCATCCTTGTGCGAGACGTGCTCCATGCTCACGGCCTTGCCCACGTCCTCGAGGCTCTCGTGGTACGCCGCGTCCGTGGAGCCCTTCTCGCGCTCGTAGGGCCGCGTCTTGAGCAGGAGCTTCATGAGGATGTCCCCGGCCAGCACGGCGCGCCACGCGGTGCGCACGAGGTCCTGCGAGTAGTTGCCGATCGACGAGTAGCCGTCGTTGGAGGTGATGCTGATCACCGGCACGTCGTCGTAGCCGAGCTCGTCGAGCTTGCTCCTGATGAGGTGCAGGTACTGGCCGAACCGGCACGGGCCGTTGGCCGACGGCATGAGGTACGCGACCTTGTCGCGACCCTCGTCCTCGATGATGCGGAGGAGGTCGCCGAGCACGATCTTCTGCGGGTAGCACTCGTCGCCGGAGGTCATGCGGCCGCCGAGGTCGAGCGTGCGCTCGTCGGAGTTGCTGGTCTGCCACGCGTCGAAGCCGATGGAGCGGATCGCCGCGGCGAGCAGGTACGAGCCGCCGTACGGCATCTGCGGCAGGTACAGCTTGCGCCCCTGCAGCCCGAAGTCGGTGATCGCCTCCTGGATCTCGCGCGTTCCTGCACGTGGTCACCCGTTCGGACGCCACCGGCCACCTCCTCGCGACACTCACGAGCCTCGTCGGCCGCGTCCTGCGACCACCAGCGGAGGAATCCCTTGCTGTCCAGGTACGCCTCGCAGCGCGTCATCGCGCCGGCGTCGTTCTGGTGCTCGTCGAACTGCAGGGTCAGATACGGCTTGCCCGAGGCCTCGCGGACGTAGTGCTTGATGTACGAGTCGGGACCGCACTTGAAGTTGGTCATGTAGATGAGGTGCAGGTTCTCGCGGTCGCGCACGAACGTCGCGGTCTGCAGGATCTTGCGCCCGTAGTTCCAGAACATGTTGGGCACCACGGGGTCGATGTCGATGCCGCGGATGGGCAGGAAGTCGAGCGGGATCACGTTGACCCCGTAGAACTTGCGCAGCTTGCGCGGGATGTCCATGTTGATGCCCTTGTCGTACATGTTGTACGGGCGCCCGACGAGGACGACGCCGAGCTCGCCGGCGAGGTCCAGGCGCTCCAGCGCCTCGGCGCCGGCGGCGAGCAGTTTGCCGCGGAACACGTCCTGAGCCTTGTAGGCGGCGTCCAGCGCGCCGCGCACCTGGGTCTTGCTCACCCCGAGCGTCCGCATCATCTCGGCGAAGTCACGGAGGAGCCCCTCGCGCCCGTCGCGGAAGCGCACGCGCGGGTCGAGTATCTTGCTCCCGGTGCGCCTCGAGCCCCGGCGCGTGCTTGACCACGAACGGCAGCGTCTGGCCCCAGGGGCAGGCGTGCGAGTTGTACTGCATGAACTCGGTCTCTTCGTTGACCTGGTTCGGCACGAAGACCCAGTCGACGCCCTGGTCGAACAGCCACTGCACGTGGCCGTGCGCGACGCGGATGGGGAAGCACGGCTCGGCGACGGTGAGCGCCACGCCCGCCTCGCGGATCGCCTTGTCGCTCTCCGGCGAGAGCACCGGGCGCATGCCCAGCTCGGCGAAGAAGGTGGACCAGAACGGAAGGCGGTCGTAGGTGTACATGGCGCGCGCGAAGCCGACGGTGGGCGCCGACTCCGGCACGCGTGCGCGTGCCGCCTCGTACGGCGCCATCACCTGCTCTTCGCGGTAGGCGACGAGGTCGGCGATGATCGGCTCCTTGTCGACCTTGGCCGGCTTGCGGTAGCGGTCGGAGCACTTGTCGCCCCAGTATGTCTTCTCGCCCTCGATGGTGAACTGGCGCACGTCGCACTCGTTGGAGCACGCCTTGCAGACGAAGTCGAGCACCGTGTAGTCGACCTGCTGCAGGTCCCAGCCGCGGAACGAGGTGGGCTCGCCCGTGCGCTGGACGCGCTCGCGCGCGAGGAGCGCCATGCCGAGCGCGCCCATGACGCCGTTGTGCGGCGGCACGATGACTTCCTTCTCGAGGATCTGGCTGAACGCCGCGGCCACGGCGTCGTTGTACGCGGTGCCGCCCTGGAAGAAGATCACGTCGCCGACGTGGCGCTCGCGGACGAGGCGGTTCAGGTAGTTGGTGGCGATGCTGAAGGCGAGGCCGGCGACCAGGTCGTCGCGGCTTGGCGCCGCGCTGCTGGTAGGCCATGACGTCGCGCTCCATGAACACGGTGCAGCGCTCGCCGAGGCGCACCGGGGTGTCCGAGCCGAGCGCCAGCTCGGCGAACTCGCCGACGATGCTGATGCCGAGCTTCTCCGCCTGCTCCTCGAGGAACGAACCGGTGCCGGCGGCGCAGGCCTCGTTCATGGCGAAGTCGACGACGATGCCGTCCTGCAGGCTGATGAACTTGCTGTCCTGGCCGCCGATCTCGAAGATCGTGTCGCACTGCTTGTCGATCTTGCGGCCGATGAAGTCCGCCCCGGTCTTGTGGGCGGTGATCTCGTCGGTGATGATGTCCGCCCCCGTGAGCTCGCCGATGAGCTCGCGGCCGGAGCCGGTGGTGCCCACGCCGAGCAGGTTGATGCGGTGGCCGATCTCGTCCTGGATATCGGCGAGGCCCTTGGTCACGACCTCCACCGGCCGGGCGTCGGTCTTGGTGTAGATCTCCTTGACGACGTCGCCCGCGTCGTTGATGACGACGAGGTTGGTGGACACCGATCCGATGTCGATGCCCATGTACACGTCGATCACCTCGTCGCCCTCGAACTCGTAGGGCCTGGCCATGTCGCGCAACAGCACCACGCGCTCCATGGAGAGAGGCTCGGTGGTGGGGAACTCCGCGGCCGGGAGACTGTCGACGTCGAGGCCGAGGATCGCGCGTTCACGCGCGGCCTCGACGTCGGCCTCGATGAGAGCAGCGCCGACGGCGCCCATGCTCGCGTGATACTCGGGGATGAAG
Source organism: uncultured Thermoleophilia bacterium (assembly GCA_963709635.1). GTDB lineage: Bacteria > Actinomycetota > Thermoleophilia > UBA2241 > UBA2241 > CAIXSE01. The sequence goes on along the minus strand of CAVPXA010000032.1, from coordinate 14,756 downwards.
AGCTGGCCGTCGTCGAGCGCGAACGCCTCGCGCAGCGAGCGCACGGCGCCCTCGTTGGCGGCCACGCCGCCGATGAACGCCACCGGCGGGTCGATGACCTTGCCCTTGGCGATGGTGCCCTTGAAGTTGCGCATGACGGCGTCGCAGAGGCCGCGCAGCACCTCTGGGCGGCTCGTAGCCCTTCTGCTGCGCGTGGATCATGTCGCTCTTGGCGAACACGCTGCAGCGGCCGGCGATGCTGGCGGCCTTGCCGGCCTCGAGCACGATGTCGCCGACGTCCTCGATGTCGTAGAGGAGCCGGCTCGCCTGCTGGTCCATGAACGAGCCGGTGCCGGCGGCGCAGTCGCCGTTGGTCTGGTAGTCGGTGATGCCGGCGCAGCCGCCGTCTCCGGCCTCCAGACGGATGAACTTGGAGGTCTCGCCGCCCATCTCGAAGATGGTCTGCGTCTCGGGGTGCAGAGCGCCGATGCCGCGCGTGATCGCCTTGAACTCGTTCTCGAACGTGGCATCGAGCGCGGGGCCGACGAGACGGCCGCCGGAGCCGGTGACGCGGGCGCCGTGTACGGAGCCCTCCGGCAGGACGGCCAGCACCTCGCCGAGCAGGTCCTCGGCCGACTGGGCCGGGCTGCCCTTGATGCGCCGGTACAGAGCGACCAGCACCGGGCGGCCTTCCACCAGTGTGAGGCCGTCACGCGGGGTCTGGAAGAGGTCTGGGTGGCGCTGGAGTAGGTCTGAGAAGAGTTCCTGGTCTTCAGCCCGGCCGACGAGCGCGGCCTTGAGGCTGATGCAGCCGATGTCGATACCAAGCGTGGTCATGGGTGGATTGCGGCTCCTCCTTTGACGGGCCGGGACCGCCCGCCGACTGCAAAGACTACCGTTCGCGCACGCGCGGAGCAAACCGCGTGCAACAAGACTATATGAGTCCGGTTTGGCCGTCAACGCGGCTCCGCCGGCGTCCCGCACGCGGCGTCAATGTGAGCCCTCCGCCAGGCCGCAACGTCACCGCCGACCCCCTTCTGTGAGCCTGTGCCTCCGGCCGGCGCGCGCCTAGCATGCTCCTGCGGCGCGCCGGCCGGCGCCCTCGCCACATCAGCACACCACCAGTGGGGGCAACCGTGAACGAATCGACCACGCTCACCAACCGCGAACGCCGGGAGAACGTCGCGTTCCTCGGGCAGGCCTTCCTGGCCGCCCAGAGACTGCCGGCCGAGATCCTCGACGCCGAGCAGCGCGACCAGTTCCTGCAGGACGAGGCGGAGCAGGGCCACCTCTTCTACACCCTGCTCTGCTACGGCGCGCTGGCGGCCCAGCCCGCGCCGGATTCCGTCGTCGACGCCGACTGGCGACGGCTCACCGACGCCGGCGTCGTCGGCTCTCTCTTCGGCGGCGAGTTCGACCTCAAGCGGTACGCGCTCGACCCGCCCGTCTCGCGCAACGACAGCAAGGGCAAGATCATCGACTTCGTGCGCCTTGCCGAGACGCGAGAAGTCTGGGGCCGGCTGCTCCCGCAGCCGCCCGACCCGGACGTCGCCGTCGACGTCCTGCACGCCGCCTCCGGCGGCGCGCTCAAGTCCCGCGCCTTCTGGGCGGTCCGCGAGATGCGCCGCTACGGGCTCTGGGACGACGAGGCGCTCGACCGCTACGCCTGCGTGCCGGACGGTCGCGTGCGCAAGCGCGCCGTGCGCATGGGGCTCGTCGACCTGCCGGAGAAGGCCGACACCTTCGCCGACATGAAGGCGGTCTCCCGGGCGCTCCACGCCGTGTTGCGTCTCGGGGAATCACCCGATGGCTGCTTCGACCTCCCGGTCAGCATGGCGGACCAGCGCTGTGAGGTCTGCGACGCCGCACGCATGGCGTCCTGCCCCATGCCGCACTGCCGCTGGCGGCGGGAGCACGCAGAAGCCTGAGCGGGCGTCAGATGCGGCGACGGCGACAGTGCTCCAGCCTCGCCGTCGCCGCATCTACCCTCGCGCCCTCCTAGCGAACTCGGGGAAAACCCCTATGGGTCCTCCCCCGCGCTCAGGGAAGAGTACTAGCGAGGGTCGGAACTCTAGTTGGCCCGCGCGGACGGAAGGGGTCGAGATGTTCTGGGAGATTCTCGCTTGGGCGGCCGTGGTGCTGCTGTACGCGTTCCGCATCGCGCTGGTCGTCGGCATCGTGGCAGCGGTCTTCTTGATCGTGCGTACGCTGCATCGGGCGAACTCCCCAGTGCGACACGCCGGCGTTCCCAGTCGGAGGTAGCGCACCTCGCTCTGCCTTCCCCGGTCACGGAAGCGTGACCGGGGCTTTGGCATGCCCGGCCCCGTTCGCCCTCCGCGCCTGCGTCAGCGCACTCTGAGCGTGGTCACCACCGGCGCGACCAGGCGATTGCCGCCGAGATCGCGGGCCCGGAAGGTGAGCGTGTACGTGCCACGCTTGCGCGGCTTCCATGCACAGGTTTGGGCGACGTTCCGCTTGACCCACCCGAGCGCCAGCGTGGCGACCGTCTTCCCGGCCGGACCGGTGACGGTCACGCCGACCTTGACCGTCGGGCTGTAGGCGTCCTTGACGGTGTACGGCAGCTTCGCCGTCTTGCCGTAGGCCACCCGCGCCGTCAGCGGCGCCGTCAAGCGGGGGGCCGTGAGGTCCACCGTGACCGCCTCCGCAGACGGAGGTGACACCGAGGTCGCCGTCGGCGGTGACCTTGATGGAGTACGGGCCGCTGGTCGCGTCTCCGCCTCCGCCCAGCTTGCCGTCCCACGTCACCGACCGCGCTCCGGCGGCGAGTGCGCCCAGCTTCCAGGTGCGGACGGTCGACCCGCGGCTCGCCACCGTGGCGACCACGTCGGCGGCGTGGGCCAGCCGGAACGACACCGTCACCTCGTCGTGCGCCCCGTCCCCGTTGGGCGAGAACGTGCGCCGCGACAGACCGGTCAGCTTGAGCGTCCTGTCCACCACGACCCTGCGTCGCAGGCTCGTGGTGTTGCCGGCGCCGTCGCGAGCCTCCAGCAGCAGGATGGCCGTGCCCTCGGGCGCCGCGACCACCGCGGAGCCGGACTCCGACGCGGCCGTCCCACGTCATCTTGTGCGCGGCCGCCGTCAGGCTCTTCCATCCGGTGACCCTGCGCAGGACGTCGCCGCCGGCATCGACCACGGAGAGGCGCGCCGACACCGCCTCCGCCGGCGTGAGGCTGAGCGCCGTCGTGTCGTCCTGCCCGTCTCCGTTGGGACTGAAGGGGTCTGGGCGACGCGCCGCCGCTCTCCACCTTGGGCGCCACCGTATCGAGGCGCACGGTGGCGGTTGCGGAGCGTGCCACCCCGGCGGCGCTCGTGGCGTCCGCCTGCAGCGTGTAGGGCCCGTCCGGCAAGGGATCGCCGGCGTCGTCCCTGCCGCCCCACGTGAGCTCGACGACCTTCCCCTCGCCGGCCATGTCCCGGACCAGGCGCCCGGCGTCGTTGCGGATCTCGACCTTCCAGGTCGCCTGCTGCGAGACGGTGAACCCGATCGTCACCTTGTCCTGCACGCCGTCTCCGTTGGGGCTGATGGACGGGTCGCCGGCGATGAAGCCGTAGATCTTGGGCTGGCCGGTGCGCGCCACGACCTTGCGCACGTTGGGCAGCTGGGCGTACAGCCTGCCGCCGGGGCAGTCCGTGTAGTTCGCGTCCCTGTGGCCGGCGATGGCCGGGAACTTCACGCGCTGGCCCGTCGCGTACTTCTGGCCGTACCCGCACACGAGGGTGGCGGTGCCCTGCGGGTCGACGTGGTGCACGTCGAGCTTCCACTCGAGCAGCCGCTCGAGCGACGCCACCGCCGCGGAGGGAGGCGTGGACTGGTGAAGGTGCCGATGACGGAGATCGCCGGTGCTGCCGGTGTTGAAGCCCAGGACCTGCGCGCCGCTCACCCCGCGGGTCATGCCGCCGTAGCGGCCCTCGTAGATGACCCCGTAGCGGTCGATGAGGAAGTTGTAGCCCACGTCGCTCCAGTGCATCGCCTTGGTGTGGTAGGCGTAGACGCCGCGGACGATCCCCGGAGCCTCCGCGGCCTTGTAGGCGTTGCCGCTGTCGGTGTGGTGGATGAACGCCATCTTGACGGGCGTGTAGGAGGGAGACCCGGAGCGCCACGACTCGTTCGCGCCCCACTGCTCGCGGGTGACGATCTTGGGCTTGGTGGTCATGGCGCCGGCCGGCGGCGTGAAGTCGATCCCGGCCACCGCCGCCGCGGCGCGACGCACCGCGCCGGCGAGCGCCGACGCCGTGTCGGTGTCCTCGGTTGTGTCGATGGCGACGACACGCACGTCGCGCAGGAGCGAGGGCGCCGGGTCCGCGCCGGCCTGCCGGGCCGCCAGCTGGACGTAGCGACCCGCGCCCGTCCAGATGGGCTCGGTGCACGTCTGCACGGGACCGCCCTCTTCGGCCACCCGCTCGAGCTCGACGTCGTACCAGCGGCTCCACGCCCGGCCGTCCTCGCTCGTGCGAAGCAGGACGGTGACGGCTCCGCCGCGAGCCGGCGGCGCGCAGGTGACGCCCAGCATGGTGAAGTCCATGCCGGCGTCCACGGTGACCGCGCCGGTCACGCGGCGCCCTCGTCTCCGGCTGCGGCCCTGGCCTGCGAGGCGGGATCCACCGCCCGGCCGACCGTGAGCGCCGCCGGCAGAGCGGCCGAACGCAGCTCGACGGGCGGCGTGCTCATCCACTCCCGCGCCTGCGCGCTCACGCGCGGCGCAACCCACACGGCGGCGAGCGCCCCGATCAGGCACAGGGTGCACAGAGCCGCGAGATGCGCGGCGCGCTTGTGGGAGTGAGATCTCGTCATGGGGCCGTACCGCCTGACCTGGGGTTTCGACAGGGTAGCACGAATCCCTTAGACGGCCGCCCGACGGCGTGTGGGGCGGCCCGCTCGCGCCGCGGCCCGGCGAACGGCGGCGTCCCGTACGCGGAGCGGGCGGCGGGGCTCAGAGCCCCGCCGCCCGCTCCAGGCGCTCACGCCGCCGGCCTCAGCGCGGCCGCGGCGCGAGCCGCTAGCGCTGCGCCGCCTCGACGATGTCCGCCGTCTTGGCGTGCGTGTCGGTCGCGTCTTCCTTCTCCGCGCTCATGCAGCTCCAGATGGGGCTGTAGAGGTGGTCGACCGCGCTGGCGTACTGGTCCAGCTCGTCCTGCAGGTCGGTGATCATGACGTCGCCGCCCGGATGCGTCGGCTTGGCCCCGGTGGCCTCCACGATCTCGCGCGCCTGCGTGGGATTGTCGATCCACATGCACGGCATGAGCAGGTTGTGGTTGAACGGCTGCCGGCTGCGGATCTCACGGAAGAAGCTTGAGTTGAACGCCTCCATGAGACTCACGTCGCGGATGTTGTCGGTGGCGAAGTGCGTGAAGATGCACGGCTCCACCCAGCCGCCGCTGTTGATGTGCATGTAGTGCTTGCCGGCGATGCACCCGCTGACCCACGGCGCGTCTCCCCAGAAATCGACCGGGAAGAGTGCCTTGGTGTCGCGGATGCGGTGGATGTCGACGCGGAACTGGTTGCGCTCCTCCGCCGTGAGCATGAGGCTCGTGTCGGGGTCGCGCCCGACCGGCATGTAGAGGAAGTGCCAGGCCAGCAGCGCACCCTTGGCGATGAGCGGGTCGACGAACTGGTCGCTCACGACCGCCTGCCAGTTGTGACGCGTGACGGTGCACGAGTAGCCGAAGAGCACGCCCGCCTCGCCGAGGTGGTCCATGATCTCCATGACCTGGTCGTGCACGCCCTCCCCGCGACGCTGGTCGGTGAGCTCCGGGGAGCCCTCCAGACTCAGCATGGGAGCGATGTTGCCGACGCGGGCCAGCTCGTCGATCATGTCGTGGTCGAGGAGCGTGCCGTTGGTGAACACCTGGAAGTAGGCGTCCTTGTTCTCCTGTGCGAAGTCGAGCAGCTCGTCCCACATGAACGGCTCGCCGCCGAGCAGCGTGAACAGGTACACGCCCATGTCGTTGCCCTCGTCCACGATCTTCTGCATCAGACTGCGGTCGAGGTCCTGCTTGATGTCGTACTCGGACGCGTAGCAGCCCTCACACGTGAGGTTGCAGCGCATGGTGGGACTCATGAGGATCGTCGTCGGCGCGCAGTTGCCGGTGTTCTCGATGAGCTTCTTCCGCTTGTCCACGCCGCGAAGGAGAGTGTTCACGATAAGGCATTCGATAAAGGCGTCGCGGCAGCGCGGGCTGAGCTTCGAGGTCACATGCTTGGCGATGAGGAGCGCCGGATGGTCGTCCTCGATCTTGTCGGCGACGAAACGCACTGAGCCCTTGTACTGGTCCGGCGTGATCTTCTCAGCGAGGTTGAAGGCCTTGACGATCTTCGTCTTGTCGTCGCTGGCCGCCAGCTTGAGCATCTGATTGATCACCTGCCGTTGTGCGGCTGTGTAGAGGCCGCCCGTACGGCTCATCCATGTCCTCCCTTCTGCCGTCGCGTGCATGCGTCGTGCGCGTGCGACAAGTCAGCTGTGTGCCGGAAGAGTGGGGGACCGGGCGGCCTCGGACACCGGATGCGGCCACCTGACGCGTCGGCGCCCCTCCGACGGTCACTGGATGTTGTCACCGGAGTTTATCACCCGCCGGGAGCCGCAAACCCATGCGAAAGGTTCCTGGCGCCACCATCGTTAAGAGGAGTGACGGCGGGCACCGTCCCGCTGATTGCCTCCAGCTGCCAGGCTGGCTGGCTGACCGCCCGCGCCGGGTCGCTCCACACCGGCGCGGGCGGTCGCTTCCTGTGCCCCGCGAGCCTGCCCGGGCGCTGTCGCCACGTTGGCAACGCTTCCTGTGCCAATCCGTCTAGGAAGGGCTCAACTTTCGCGCGCGAACGGCCGATACCGACCTCGAACGACAAAGGCAAACCTGTCGTGAGGCAGGGACGCAAAGCCAGAGGTCTTGGAATGGTCAAGATAGCTCGGTTGCCGAACCGGATCGCAGTCGCGGATCTCGATCTCAGCGGCGAGCGCCTCTCGCAAGTCCCTCCTCGAGACACCGACGCAGGTACCCGTCCGCCGGCCTTGAGCAAGCCGACAGGCCCAAGGAGCACTGGTGTGGAGGCGATGAAGATGCGAGCCAAGTACCTGATCCTCGCTATCGCGCTGCTCTGTGTCCTGGCCCTGCCAGCAACGGCACTGGCCGCCGACCAGAGCGCCAACGCGAAGATCGACAACAGCGTGACCGCGGTGCTCGACGCCGCCGGGAAGAACGGCGCGGTACCCGTGATCGTGTTCTCCACGCCGGGCGAGACCGACGCCGTGGAAGGCATGGTGCCCGCAGGGGTGAAGACGACCCCGCTCACCGCGTTCGACGCGGTCGCCGCATATCTGACCGAGGATGAGATCGACGCGCTCGCCGAGAGCGACTCCGTCGGCCTCGTCGTCGCCGACAACCCGGTCTTCGGGTTCGACTACGTCAGTTCCCTCGACATCACCAACCTCGCGATCGGCCTCGACGCGGTCGCGTCGCCGGCCGACGGCGGCCCGACCGGCGCCGGCGTGGGCGTCGCCGTGCTCGACACCGGCATCGCCACCACCTCCGACCTCGGCAGCAGCCGCATCGTCGGGTGGAAGGACTTCGTCAACAAGGAGAAGGCGCCGTACGACGACGCGGGGCACGGCACCTTCGTCGCCGGCCTGATCGCCGGCGACGGCACCGCTTCCCTGCCGCTCGACCAGGGCGGCTACGCGGACATGCAGTTCCGCGGCGTCGCGCCGCAGGCCAACATCGTGGGCGTCAAGGTGCTGGATGGCACCGGCCAGGGCAGGTCCTCCGCCGTGATGGCCGGCATCATCTGGGCCGTCGCCAACAGGGACCGCTACAACATCCGCGTGCTCAACCTCTCGATCGGGAGCAACCCGGTCGCACCGACCGACTTCGATCCGATCGCCAGGGCCGTGGAGTTCGCCTGGAAGAACGGCATCACCGTGGTGTGCGCGGCCGGCAACGAGGGCGAGATCGGCCCCGGTGGTGTCCTCTCCCCCGGCAACAGCCCCTACGTCATCACCGTCGGTGCAACCGACACCCTCCAGTCTCCCGAGCTCAGCGACGACGAAGTCGCCTATTACAGCTCCGTCGGACCGACGCTGTTCGACGAGTACGCCAAGCCCGACCTCGTGGTCCCGGGCAACCGCCTGATCTCCCTGCGGGTCAGAGACTCCTACATCGACGTCAACTTCCCGCAGAACCTGATCCCGGTGGCCCAGTACGCCCCGACGGACCCCGACGCCGACCCCGACTACGTCAAGCTCTCCGGCACCAGCGCCGCGGCGCCGGTCACCGCGGGCGCCGCCGCCCTCATGATCGGCGAGGACGCGAGCCTGAGCCCGGACGACGTCAAGGTGCGCATGATGAGCACCGCGGACCCGTTCGCCGGCACCTCCCGGTTCCGGCAGGGCGCCGGGCTCCTCGACGTGGACGAGGCCCTCGCGAGTGACGCGCAGTCTGACGGGTACGCTCTTTCAGAGGATGTCGGGGATGGAAAGACAATCCTTACGGAAGATGACTACGCCGCTTGGGACCAGGTCGCATGGACGAAGTACGGGTGGACGAAGTTCCGGTGGACGAAGTTCCGGTGGACCAAGTTCCGGTGGACGAAGGACGTCGACTGGACCAAGTTCCGGTGGACCAAGTTCCGGTGGACGGAGATCGACTGGACGAAGTTCCGGTGGACCAAGTTCCGGTGGACCAACGTTGCCTGGACGAAGTTCCGGTGGACCAAGTTCCGGTGGACGGCGGACGTCGACTGGCAGAAGTTCCGGTGGACGACGGACTACGACTGGGCCAAGTTCCGGTGGACGATCCTGATCGAAGGGCAGTGAGCGCAGCTGACTCGCCCCAGATACTGGACCACGACGAGACGGCCGTGCGGAAACGCACGGCCGTCTCTCTCTACGTAGCGCTCGTCTGCGTGGGAGCGGCGGGGGTCTCCCTCGCCGCCGGCCTGGACGATCCCGCGCCCTTCACCCTCAACATCGTAGCGTTCATGATCCTCGCGACGCTGACCGACCTCCGCGAGATCAAGCTCCCCTGGGTCGGCGACGTGACCCTCTCGTTCGTCCCCGTCCTCGCCTGCCTCATCACCCTCGGGCTCTGGCCGGCGATGGCCGTCGCGGCTGTGAGCGGCGTCACGGCTGCGTGGGTGACGCACGATCCCCTCAAGATCGCGTTCAACGTGGGCAACTACGTCGTCTCGACGTACCTCGCCGGGCTCGTGTACCTGGCCTGGGCTCCTCCGGACGGCGCCTTCATGACCAAGGTCCTGCCGACATTCGGCGCCACCGTCGTCGACTTCGTCGTCCACACCGCGCTCCTCGCGGGCGTGATCGCCCTCTCCACGCAGGAGGGTGGCGCCGTGCGCGTGTGGCGGCGCAACTACCAGTGGGCGCTCCCGGGGTACCTCGCCGGGTCGACCCTCGCCCTCCTCCTGGCGGGCCTCTACCTGTGGCTCGGCATCGCCGGCATGCTGCTCGGGATCCCCCCGCTCTACCTCATCTACTACTCCTACGACATCTACGTGAAGCGGGCGAAGGAGAAGGTCACCTTCGACGCAGAGCGCGACAGCTTCCACAAGGAGCTCTCCGAGTCTGTGGCGCTCCACGACGAGCTCCGCGCCGCGCAGCTCAAGGTTGCGGCGGAGATCGAGCGAGCGCGCCGCATCCAGACCGACCTCCTCCCCACCGCCATCCCCGAGGTCGAGGGGCTGACTCTCGACCAGCGCATCGAGTTCCTGGGTGAGATGGGCGGCGACTACTACGACTACATCCCCTTCGGGGACGGGCGCCTCGGCATCGTCTGCGGCGACGTGATGGGCAAGGGGCTCGCCGCGGCGCTCATCATGGCGATGGCGCGCTCGCTGCTGCACGACGCCATCGCGCCGGGCAAGCGCGCCTCACAGGTCATGGCCGAGGTCAACGACGGGCTCACGCGAGACCTCGAGGGCCAGCGCCTGCCGTACTTCCTCACGCTGGCCCTCGCGGTGTTCGACCCCGCGACGCGCAGCCTCGTCGTCGCCGGCGGCGGGCACAACCCCGTGCTGGTCGCCGACGGAGAGAGCGTCACCGAGGTCCCCTCGCGGGGCGCCGCGCTCGGCGTGCGCACCGGGCTGGAGTTCCCCGAGGACGAGCTCACCCTGGCGCCCGGCACCACGGTCGCTCTCTACACGGACGGCCTCACGGAGGCGCGCGACCCCGGCGGCACACTGTTCGGCCTCGAGCGTCTCGAGCGCTCCCTGGAACGGTGTCAGAACGATGCCATCCGTGACACACTTGAAGGGATGTGGGACGACATCGCCGTGTTCCGCGGCGAGAGCGCCCCAACGGACGACGCGACGCTCCTGCTGGCGCGCCTCACCTTAGGCGAGCGGAGCGACACCAGATGAGACCCACGGGGGCTGAAGGAGACATGGCCGATCAGACGGGCGCGATGCCAGCCTCGCTGCAGGTGTATCGCTACCGGGCCGGCGCCGACCACGTCGAGGCCGTCATCGGCGAGCTCGAGCCGGGGCTCCCGCAGGAGGACCTGGTCGCGCACGCCGGCGAGGCGCTCAGGCGCGAGACCTTCATGTGCTACGCGGTCTCGCAGCCGGACGACTTCGTCGCCGACGAGCTCTGCTTCGTGCCCCAGGGCGACCGCTGCGACATCCTGAGCATCCGCACCAACGGCTGGGAGCGGCACCACGGCGACCACCGCCGCAGCCTGGTGGAGATCCTCAACAACCTCGCCGCGGCCGTCGCCTGCGGCAAGCTGCGGATCCTCGACCCCGGCGAGCTGGCGGCCGGGCAGGATGAGGGCCGCCCCGTGGGAGAATTCGCGATCTCGGACACGGCCGACCTCCAGCGTGCCCGGGAGTCGGTCGACGAGGTGCTCCAGCAGGCGGGGATAGACGACATCCACCGGCAGCGCACCATCCTGTGCATCTCCGAGGCCGTGACCAACATGCTCCTGCACGGCGGCGGGCACGGGGACATGGTGGTCCGCCGCCTCCCCGACCGCCTGCGCTTCGTGGTCGCCGACGAGGGGCCGGGGCTGAGCTTCCTCAACTGGATCGAGCCGCCGTCCAAGGGCGGCCAGGCGTCCATGGGGTACGGGTACAAGATCATCCTCGACTACCTCGACGCCGTCGCCCTGCATACCGGACCCGGCGGTACTACGTTACTATTGGACCGCATGACCAACTGAGGCAGGAGACTGCATGCTGCGCACTTCGATCGCTCAGGGCCCTGCGCCCACCGTCTACCTCGCCGGCGAGATGGACCTCGACTGCGCCGACACCTTGCGCGAGGCGGTCACCGAGGCCGCCCTGGGCGCACAGATGGTCGCCCTCGACTTCGCCAACGTGGAGTTCATCGACTCGTCCGGCACGGGGATCTTCGTGCGCCTGGCGCTCGACCTGAAGAGCCAGGGCACGCCGCTCGTCGCCCGCAACCTCTCCCCCGCGGTGCGCGGCGTGTTCGACATGCTGCGCGTGCGCGAACTGGTGGGCGACGAGGTGTTCCCGGACTACGTTCGCCTAGCTGCGCCGGAGCGGGCCCGCGCCCGCGAGTACGACCACCGTCGCCGCCTCCACGCAGTCACTGATGCTCGAGACGTACGCCTCGCCGCGGAGTTGCGCGCCGTCGCGCGTGACCATGCTGAGCGACAGGCACGATCCGTCGGTGAGGCGCGTGCGGAACTCGTCGGTACTGGCCGGCGACTCCACGCGCATGATCCAGGATGTCTCACGCCCGGCCTCTTCTTCGCTGACGGACGCGCTCATGAACCCCATCTCGGTGCGGTCGAGCTTGAGCTTGAGCAGCCTCTTGGACGGCATGCGCCGCGCGCCTCCCTGTGATGAGCGGGTGTCCACGACGTTCTACGCACTCTCGGCCGTCCCTGCAAGTCTCGGGCACGGCGCAGGCGTTGTCATTTCGGTCGCGCCGGACCGCCGGGGGATGGGGAAGGAGGGAGAGAGGCTGGTGGCGAGGGTCAGAATTGAACTGACGACACCCGGCGCCGGCCGTCCCCCCGAGCAGCCCCACCAGCTTGTCGACCGACATGAGGCCGTTGTCGAAGACGAACTCCTGCCGTCGGCGAGCGTCACGACGACCTGCTTCATGCCATGGGTGCGCCTCTTCTCGACAGACTGCACGTCGGCCCGCGGGATGCTCAGGCTCTCGCCGTCCCATCATTCCTGCCGACATCCTTCCTCCGACCGAGCCGGCGACGCCCTTCGCCGAGAAGTCCTGTCTGCCGAAGAACCCGGCCTTGAGCGGCTCGTACAGGACGCGCCTGTCCGTGACCGCCAGCTTGCCCGCGGACTTGCCTCCGCTGGGCGGCAGATAGTGCATCGTCCAGTGGCCGAGCTCCTGCTCGCCCGGCTCGAGGTCGAACTTCGCCATGGTCCCTCTCTCTCCCGACGTCTCCTCGCGGCACTGCCCGTGCACCCGAGTTCCTACTCAACCAGCGGGGTCCGGGGAACGCGGCCTGCGTTTCACAGGGAGGCCCTCGGCGGACCTTGGCAGAGGCGCGCGCGAGTGCGCACGCGTGGCGCTGCCAGGATGCCTCGCAACAAGGGGGAGAGATGGTGGCGAGGGTCAGAATTGAACTGACGACACCACGATTTTCAGTCGTGTGCTCTACCAACTGAGCTACCTCGCCACCGGACGAACGAAGCGCCCGGAAGGGCCTCGACATGCTACCTACGAGGCTGCGGGTGGTCAACCTGGGCCGGCCCCGCGGATGGCCGCCGACGGCGGGCCGCCGGTACGACGACGGGCCCGGACGCCGCGAGGCGATCCGGGCCCGTCGTCGCGCACGGGACGTCAGCCCTCGGACGTGTCCAGCTCCGACTGCAGGAGCACGTTCTCGATGTCCTCGTCCGGCAGGAAGACCTTGATGAGCTCGAGCTCCTTGCCCGGCGGCAGCAGGCAGAGCACGTAGTCGCCGGGGAGGATCTCGGTGGACCCGCGGGCGACGAGCGCGTTGCCGGCGCGCACGATGGCGGCGAGCAGCGCGCCCTCGGGCAGGTCGATGTCCTGCACGTAGGTGTTGGCGAACGGCGAGTTGTCGCCCACCTCGAGCTCGACGAGCTCCAGATTCTGCTTGCGCAGCGAGAGCAGGTGCACGAACTTGTGCACCGGCAGTTCGTGCATGATGAGGTTGAGCAGCGACGTGGTGGCGCAGATGGTCGCCTCCACGCCGAGCAGGTCGAACGTCGGCTGGTTGAACGGGTTGTTGACCCTGGCCACGATCTTGGGCACGCCGAACTTGAGCTTGGCGACCTGCGAGATGATGATGTTGTCCTCGTCGTCGCCGGTGACGGCCACGACCATGTCGCAGCGGCCGATGCCGGCCTTCTCGAGCACCCACACCTCGGTCCCGTCGCCGAACACCAGCGACTCGTCGCCGAGCTCCTCGGCGATGATGTTGAAGCGCGACGACCGCTGCTCCACGAGCACGATCTCGTGGCCGAGCCGCATGAGCTGACGGGCGGTGTTGAGGCCGACCTTGCCGCCGCCGACGATGAGCACGAACACGGCTCAGCCCTCCGCGATGGGAAGTTGACAGGAGCGGACGGCGTCGAACAACGCGATGCGCACGTCGCGCGTAGGACACACGGTGCGGATGCCCGCCTGCATGAACAGCTCCGCGCGCAGTGGGTCGTACACGCGCGCCACCACGCACTTGATGCCGTACTTCTTCTGTGCGACCTGGGCGATGACGATGTTGGTGTTGTCGCCGTCGGTGCAGGCCACGAACGCCGTGGCGTCCTCGATGCCGGCCTCACGAAGGATGTCCCAGTCGAGAGCCCTCCCCACCACGAACTCACCGGGGAAGTCGTCACCCAGCAGATGGAACGCGTCCGGACTCTCGTCGATGATCGCGACGTCGAAGCCCTGCGTCACCAGATCACGAGCGAGGCCGGACCCTACACGGCCGCACCCGGCGATCACCACATGCATGCTCATTCTCCTAGTCCTTGGCGCTTGTGCCGCTTGAGCCGTCGCCGCCGAGCTGCTGGAGCCTTCGTAGGATAGTCCTTCGGGACGAGGTTGAGGAGCACCTCGCACGGGGCGTGGTCGAGGACGAAGTCCGTCGTCCGGCCGAAGGTCAGGTTGCCGATGCGCCGCTTGCGCGTGGTGCCCACCAGGATGACCTCGCTGCGCTGCCGCACCGCCTCCTCGACGATGGCCTTGCCCGCCTGCCTCGCGGTGACGACGTGCGGCGAGAACTTGACCTTGAACTGCGAGGCGATGAGCGCCGAAGCCTTGAGCACCCTGCTCCGCCTTGGTGTGCTCGCTGACGAGGCTGGCGTCGAGCGGCAGGTTGAGGGGCACCTCGATGACGTACAGCCCGTTGATGGACGACTTCTTCTCCGTCGCGAGCTGGCACGCCAGGACCATCATCTCGTCGCTGATGCGCGTGCCGGTGATGGGCACGAGGATTCGGTCGTAGTCGATGTCGGCCTGCATGCTGACGGGCACGACGACCTTCTCGACGGTCTTCGTGAGCGAATAGCCCTTGGCCTTGCGATAGACGACGTACATGAAGCAGGCCGACGCCCATCCAGATGAAGCCGACCGTGCAGGCCGAACGGGATGCGCTGCTATGACCACGCACCAGACGGTGAACGTGCCGAGGCCGCCGATGACCGGCGAGCACGGGGACGGACATCTTGCCGACCACGGATGTTGATGGGCGTGCGGAACGGCCGCCGGAAGTCCGGTTCCTTGTGGCGCAGCCCAGACCACGGAGACGTGCGCGACCGTGAACGAGATCATGGCGCCGAAGGC
>CAVPXA010000031.1:0-16362 GCA_963709635.1 uncultured Thermoleophilia bacterium | reverse complement strand
CCGATGTTCCGGAACGCCGGCGGGCGGCCCGCAGGGCCGCCCGCCGTGTCTTCGCGAGAGGCAGCGGCCGCGCCGCGCCGTCTGCTCCTCGAGCTACTTGATGAGGAACGGGATGACCAGCAGGGCCACGATGTTGATGACCTTGATCATCGGGTTGATGGCCGGGCCGGCGGTGTCCTTGTAGGGATCGCCGACGGTGTCGCCGGTGACGGCGGCCGCGTGGGCGTCGGAGCCCTTGCCGCCGTACTCGCCGTCCTCGATGAGCTTCTTGGCGTTGTCCCAGGCGCCTCCGCCCGAGGTCATGCTGATCGCCAGGAAGATGCCGGTGATGATGCAGCCCATGAGCACGCCGCCGAGCACCTCGAACCCGTGCTGGCGGAAGGCGACGCCGATGATGATCGGCGCGAGCACCGGGATGGCGGCCGGGAGCAGCATCTTGTTGATCGCCGACTTGGTGACGATGTCGACGGCCGTGGCGTAGTCCGGCTTCTGCGTGCCGTCCATGATGCCGGGCATCTCGCGGAACTGACGCCGGACCTCCTCCACGACCTGCCCGCCGGCCTTGCCGACGGCGGTCATGCAGAGCGAGGCGAACAGATACGGGAGCATGCCGCCGATGAAGAGGCCGGCGAGCACCCACGGGTTGTCGATCATGAACGAGATGACGCCCTTGAAGTCGTACTTCTGCAGGAAGTGCTCCTGCAGGTCGAGCGTGTACGAGACGAACAGGATGAGCGCGGCGAAGCCGGCGGAGCCGATCGCGTAGCCCTTGGTGATGGCCTTGGTGGTGTTGCCGACCGCGTCGAGCGGATCGGTGGTCTGACGCACGGACTCCGGCATGTTCGCCATCTCGGCGATGCCGCCGGCGTTGTCGGTGATGGGGCCGTAGGCGTCGATGGCGACGATGATGCCGGTCATGGAGAGCATGGCCATGACGGCGACGGCGATGCCGTACAGGCCGGCCTGGCCTCCGCCTGCGGCGGTGTAGCTGACCAGGATGCCGCCGGCGATGACGAGCACCGGCAGAGCGGTGGACTGCATCGAGACGGCGAGGCCCTGGATGATGTTGGTGGCGTGGCCGGTGAGGCTCGCCTTGGCGATGCTCTTCACGGGGTTGTAGCGCGCCGCCGTGTAGTACTCGGTGATGACCACGATGAGGGCGGTGACCACGACGCCGGTCACGGCCGCCAGGAAGAGACGCGTCACGCTGGGCACGCCGAAGGCCGCGGCGGCCTTGTTGCCCAGCATCCAATCGGTGATCGGATAGAAGAGTGCGATGGCGATGACGGCAGAGACGGAGAGGCCCTTGTAGAGGGCGTTCATGATGTTGTTGCTCTTGCCGAGCCGCACGAAGAAGGTGCCGATGATGCTGGCGATGATGCTCACGCCGCCGATGACCAGCGGGTAGAGCACGGCCGGCTTGTAGACCACGTCGGCCTCGACGTTCATGATCAGGCCCTTCGCGAAGCCGGTGACGTCGACCTGACCGCGGAACGTCAGGAAGGCGAGGAGCATCGCGGCCACGGCCGTGACGGCGTAGGTCTCGAAGAGGTCGGCGGCCATGCCGGCGCAGTCGCCGACGTTGTCGCCGACGTTGTCGGCGATGACGGCCGGGTTGCGCGGGTCGTCCTCGGGGATGCCCGCCTCGACCTTGCCGACGAGGTCGGCGCCCACATCGGCGGCCTTGGTGAAGATGCCGCCGCCGACGCGCGCGAACACGCTGATGAGGCTGCCGCCGAAGCCGAGGCCGACGAGGGCCGCGACGTCGCCGGTGACCCAGTAGTAGCCCGAGACGCCGAGCAGCGCGAGCCCCACGACGAGGAGGCCGGTGACCGCGCCGCCGCGGAAGGCGACGGTGAGCGCCCGACCGAGACCATGACGCGCGGCCTCCGCGGTGCGCACGTTGACGCGCACGCTGACCATCATGCCGATGTAGCCGGCGGCGGCCGAGAGGCACGGCGCCGACGACGAAGCCGACGGCGGCGTGCCAGCCGTACGTCCAGTCCTTGCCGAGGCCCAGGGCCACGAGCAGGACGACGAAGACGACCACGCCGACCATGGCGATAGTGCGGTACTGCCTGGCCAGGTAGGCCTTGGCGCCCTCCTGCACGGCGCCGGCGATCCTCTGCATGACCTCGTCGCCCGCCGGCAGCTTCATGCAGCCAGCGGATGAGGAGGACGCCGTAGATCACGGCGATCAACCCGCAGATGACCGCCACGAGAATGGCGTTGTTCGATACGAACGATGACACAGCCTTGCTCCTTTCTTGGACCCCTCCAACGCGGGCGCGGGGGGAGCGCCCGTGGTTCTTGCCCTTACCCCAGGTACTTGCCGATCAGCAGGTCGAGCTTCTGCCTGGTGGCCGGCGGGATCAGCTCCGCCGGAGTGTTGATGGCGAACTCGACCGCGTGCCTGCACCCACAGTCACGGTGCTGGTCGAGCGCGCCGACGGCGCGGCGGACTATCGCCTGCGCGGTCGCGACGTTACGCTGGACGTTGTCGAGCACCTGCTCCAGCGTCACGTCTGTCCTCGCCTTCGTACCACACGTCGTAGTCGGTGACCATCGCCATGGTGGCGTAACAGAGCTCCGCCTCCCGCGCCAGCTTGGCCTCCTGCAGGTTGGTCATCCCGATGATGTCGAACCCGAGCTGGCGGTAGACGTTGCTCTCGGCGCGCGTGCTGAACTGCGGCCCCTCCATGCAGACGTACGTGCCGCCCTCGTGCACGGTGGCGCCGGCCTCGTCGCCGGCGGCCACGATGGCTTGCTGGTGTACGGGCAGAAGGGGTCGGCGAACCCCATGTGCACGACGACGCCGTCGCCGAAGAACGTGCTCGGCCGCGCCTTGGTGCGGTCGAACAGCTGGTCCGGGACGACCACGTCCAGCGGCTTGAGCTCTTCGCGCAGGCTGCCGACGGCGCTGGCGGAGAGCACGTAGTGCACCCCCAGCGCCTTCATGCCCCAGATGTTGGCCCGGTAGTTGACCTCGCCGGGCAGGATGCGGTGGCCGCGCGCGTGCCGCGGCAGGAACGCGACGCTCACGCCGTCGATCTCGCCGAGGAAGTAGGAGTCCGACGGCTGCCCGAACGGCGTGTCGATGACGACCTCACGAGCGTTCTCGAGCAGTTCGTAGAACCCTGACCCGCCGATGACGCCGACGCTCGCAGACTCGGTGACTGCGGTCACAACCGTCCTCCTTTTCCGTTGCGCCGCGCGAAGTATACAGGGGCGCGACGGCACACTCAAAGGCCCAGGGTGGCTATCCACCATACGGACGTATTGACCGTATGGCGAAACGGCGGGTAGAGTCCGCGAGGCTGGCCACAAGGTCCAGCCGTGCCCGGCGAGCTCAGGCTCTCCAGGTGATAGTCTTCTCCACAGACTGTAGCTGCCCGGCCGCGCGCGCATCCCCCGTGCCCGCGTCGTCGGCCTCTTCCGCGCAAAGGAGCGAACGGTGCCGAAGAACAAGGTGGTCCCAATCGAGGAGGCGATGTCCCACATCAAGAGTGGGATGAGCATCGCCGTCGGCGGCTTCATCGGCCAGGGCGATCCGCTCACGCTGATCGACTACCTCAAGACGATGGACGTCGGCGACCTCACGATCTACGAGAACGACGCCGGCTACCGCGAGCGCGGCGTCGTCGAGCTGGTCAAGCAGGGCAAGATCAAGAAGGTCGTGGCCAGCCACATCGGCACCACGCCGGAGATCGGCAAGGCGATGAACGAGGGCCGGCTCGAGGTCGAGCCCACGCCCCAGGGCACGCTCGCCGAGATGATGCGCTGCGGCGGAGCCGGGCTCGGCGGGTTCCTCACGCCCACGGGCATCGGCACCGTGGCAGAGGAGGGTAAGCAGATCATCGAGCTGGACGGCCGCAAGTTCATCCTCGTGCCGTCGCTCAAGTGCGATGTCGCGATCATTCGCGCGCACGCCGGCGACACGTGGGGCAACCTCATCTACCGCGGCACGTCCCGGAACTTCAACGTGCCGGCGGCCACCTGCGCCGACTACGTCATCGCCGAGGTCGAGAACCTCTACACGATGGGCGAGCTCGACCCCAACGCCATCCACACCTCGGGCATCTTCGTCGACGCCGTGGTACGCGCCGACATCGACTACTGCGTCATCCGGGAGGAGAAATTCAATGGGCAGTGACGCTAAGTCGATCATCGCCGCCCGCGCCGGGCAGGAACTCAAGGACGGCCAGATCATCAACCTCGGCATCGGGCTCCCCACGCTCATCGCCAACTACGTCCCCGAGGGCGTGGACGTCGTCATCCAGACCGAGAACGGCGCCATCGGCGTCGGCCCGGCGCCCGACCCCGGCTGCGAGGACCGCGACCGCGCCAACGCCGGCAACCAGCCCATCACGCTCATCCCCGGCGGCAGCTACTTCGACAGCGCCACCTCGTTCGGCATGATCCGCGGCGGGCACCTGGACGCCACCTTCCTCGGCACGCTCCAGGTGGACGAGAAGGGCAACATCGCCAACTGGATCGTGCCCGGCAAGATGCTCGCCGGCATGGGCGGCGCCATGGACCTCATCACCGGGGCCAAGATCGTCCACATCGTCAGCGAGCACTGCTCCAAGGACGGCGCCTCCAAGCTCATGAAGCAGTGCAGCTTCCCGCTCACCGGCGCGGAAGAGGCCGACGTGATCATCACCGAGCGGGCCCTCTTCCGGCGCTTCCCCGACAAGGGCTTCGTGCTCGAGGAGGTCGCCGTCGGCTACACGCTGGCCGACATCGCCGCCTGCACCGACATGACGTACACGGTGGCCGAGGACGTCAAGCTCGACGCGTACGGCGGCGACGAGTAGTCGCTCCGCCGCGGCGAACGTCCCGGACGGCCGGGGAGCCTCGAGGCAGGCTCCCCGGCCGTCCGCGTTTTCCCACCTCTCCCCCGCGGTATGTCTGCACCACTGACAGAGGCCGAAAGGGAGCGCACCCGTGACGAAGCTCAAGAACGAGTTCAGCCGCAAGGAGTGGAAGGACTGTTGCGGCAAGGGCTGCAAGAAGTGCGAGATCGTCCAGGCCTACGTCGCCGAGTACGGCGACCGCAAAGTGGGCCTCGCGAAGCTCAACGCCGACCGCGACGCCGTCAAGAAGAGCGGCAAGAAGGGCGGCAAGACCAAGGGTTCGAAGGCCCGGAAGAAGGCCAGGAAGACGGCCAAGGCCTGAGATGACGCCTGCGGCGCCCGCCCCCGCCGGCCCCGCCGCGGGCGCGCCGATCGCCGCCGAGACGGTGGCCTACGTCGACATCGGCACCAACTCGGTGCGCCTCATGGTCGTGCGCTTCGCGCCCGACCACTCGTGGACGGTCCTCAGCATGCAGAAGGAGACCGTCCGCCTCGGAGAGGGCGAGTTCGGCGAGGTGCGGCTGCTGCAGCCGGCGGCCATGGAGCGGGCGGCGGCGGTGTGCGCGCGGTTCGCGGAGCTCGCGCGCACGCACGGCGCCACCCGGTTCGTCACCGTGGCGACGGCGGCCACGCGCGAGGCGCGCAACGCGGAGGAGTTCGTGCGCCTGCTGCACGAGACCGCCGGGCTCCCCGCGCGCGTCGTCTCCGGCAGAGAGGAGGCGCGGCTGATCTACCTGGGACTCCTCAGCCGCGTGCACGTCGACGGCCGCGCGCTGGTCATCGACATCGGCGGCGGCAGCACCGAGGTGGCCGTCGGCGACGCCACGGGCGCAGACGTGGTCGAATCCGTGTCCCTGGGCGCCATCCGGCTGTTCACGGAGGGCCCGCAGCCGGACGCGGAGGGCCGCTACACCGGGGACGACTACGAGTCTCTCAAGCACCAGGTGCGGCTGACTTCGCAGCACACGCTGCGCGACGTCGGGAGGCCCGAGGCGGCGGCGTACGCCACCTCGGGCACGGCGGTGAACCTCGCAGCCGTGGCTGCGCGCACCCTGCACGGCCGCGCGCCCGCCCGCGACGAGCCCCTCACGCGCAAGGACCTGCGCGCGGTGGCGAAGCGCCTCCGCGCGCTCACGGCCGACGAGCGCCGGGCCGTCCCCGGGCTCGCGCCGGCGCGCGCCGACATCATCGTCGCCGGCGCGGCGATCCTCGAGACGCTCATGGAGGACCTCGGCGTCGAGACCATCACGGCGCTCGACGAGTGCGGCCTGCGCGAGGGCCTCCTGCTGGACGACCTCGGCCGCGCGGGGCAGCACGAGGTCCGGCACGGCGCCGGCGTGCGCGAGCGGAGCGTGCTGCAGCTCGCGCGCTCCACCGCGTTCGACGAAGCCCACGCGCGCCACGTGACGCGCCTGGCCCTGGAGCTCTTCGACTCGGCGCGCGACGCCGGCCTGCACCGCCTCGGCGCCGGGGAGCGGGAGCTCCTCGAGTACGCCGCCCTGCTGCACGACATCGGCACGTTCCTGAGCTACACGCGCCACCACCAGCACACCTACTACCTCATCCGGCACGCCGACCTCGTCGGGTTCGACCAGAACGAGGTCGCGATCATGGCGGCGACCGCGTACTTCCACCGCAAGTCCCTCCCCGCGCCGAGGTTCGAGGCGTTCGCGGGGCTGGACCGCGCCTCGCGCAAGGTGGTCCGGCGGCTCGGCGCCTTCCTGCGGCTGGCGGAGTACCTCGACCGCGGCCACACCGGAGCCATCCGGCACGCGCGCCTGCGCCGCGAGGCGGGGAGCCTGCTGCTCGAGATCGAGCCGAGAGGCGACTGGAGCCTCGAGGAGTGGTCGCTGGAGCGGCGCCGGGAGAGCCTGGAGAAGGCGTTCGGCTACCCCATCGGCGTGATCGCCGTGCCGGCCCTGGACGAGCCGGAGGCCGGCGCCTGACGGATGTCCGCCCGGCGCCGGCCCCCTACGAGCTTCGCGTCTAGATCTCGGCGATGACGGCCGCGAGGTCCCGGCTGAACTCGTTGCCGGCGACCGTGGGCCACGCCTCCGGGAACGTGAGCACGAGGTGCTCCATCTCCTCCTGGCGGGAGGCCATGTACCGGGCGGCGCCGGGCGCGACGATGATCTCCAGCGGCCCGGGCAGCTCGTGGGTCTCGTGGCGCCACGTGCCCCAGGTGATGTAGTCGCGCAGCACGCCGCAGGTGACCACGGCGTCCTGCAGGTCGCCGAGGTGGTCCTGGAGGCCCTTGACACGCTTGATGAGCGGCCGGGCGCCCGTACCGAGGACGTCCTCGAAGAACTCGAGCGTGTAGCGCAGGCCCTTGCACGCCTTGCGCAGCGCGTGGAAGCGCGGCAGCGGGGTCTCGAGCCCGCCGAGCTGGCCCTCGAACGCCCACACCACGGCCATGTCCTTGTACAGGACGCCGGGCAGCACCTGGGCCACGCGCTGCGGGCGCGGCGCGACGATGTTCGTGGGCGCCAGCGCCTCGACCGGGCCCGCGAGCAGCTCCTGCGTGCGCTCCACGAAGCGCCGGTAGCGCTTGGAGTCGAGGTACTCGACGAGCACCTCGCGCTGCTTGTCGCGCTCGGACTTCCAGGCGACGAGCAGGCCGTCGAGGTCGCCGGCGCGCTCGTCCGGCAGCCCGTCCAGGTACACCTGCGTCTTCTCGTTGAACACGTCGAGGTCGCGGACGTTGCCCAGCGTGCGGCCGGTGCGGCGGAGACCCTTGAGCACCGGCCGCATCACCTCCGGGTCGAGGTAGTCGGCGAACACGCGCAGCGCCATGCGCATGCGGCGCGTCGAGACCCGCATGTCGTGCAGCTCCTCCGGGTCCTCACCCAGCCGCGTGCCCTCCTCGTGCTCGAGCATCTTGGCGAGGTGGAACGCGAGGGTCTTGGCGGCCGCCTCGGTCATCGTGTCCGAGGGCAGGATGTCGGGCCGCTTCTTCGGCGCGGCCAGCTGCTCGGTCGAGGTGCCGGGGTCCACGGCCTCGTCGTCGTAGATGCTCGTCCCCTCGACGCGGTAGCGCGCCAGCCAGTAGCGGACGCGCCGGTCCGAGAGGCCGGCGATGCGCCCGGCCTCGACCTGCGAGAGCCCGCGGTCGAGCGCGAGGAGCGCCTGGGCGCGGCGCGCGCGGGCGCCGTCGCCGGAGGCCTGCGCCTCGTGCACGGCGCGCTCGGCGGCGCTCATGAGCGCGCCGTCGTCCTCGTCGCCGGCCAGCTCGAGGGCGCGCGTGAACTTGGCGCGCCCCTCGGGCACGAGGCCCCACTCGTCGCGCAGCACGGCGGCGAGGGCGGCCACGTCGTCGTCCCCGCCCTTGCCGCGCGCCTCGACCTCGCACTCGAGCCAGCCGCGCTCGCCGTCCGGAGCGCTCGCGGTGACCCGGTCGAGGCTGAGCTCCGCGACCTCGCGGCGGCCCTTGCGCACCACGCGGGCCACGCGCACCTGCGAGAGCGTGAGCATCGCCTCGAGCGCCTCTCCGCCGGTGAGCTGCTTCGACGCGGGTGCGCAGTTCGCCGTCGGGCCACTCGGCGACGGGCACGTCGGCGGCCACGAGCGCCTCGATCTCCTCGCGCCGCAGCACGCCGTCCGACGGCGCGACGAGCTGCTTGAGCGTGAGCCGCACGCCGCCTGTGGTCTCGCGGCGCCGGAAGTAGTAGCCGGCCGCGAGCAGCCGCCGGCCGGACGTGTCGAGAAAGGTGTCGGCGTCGTGCCGCTCGTCGCCGGGCGCGACGTCGTAGCCTGCCAGCGCGGCGGTCTCGACGAGACGCGCGAGCGTCTCCTCGTCCGGCACCAGGAACTTCGCTTCGACTTCCATCGTCATCTGCTCCCCAGGAGAGGCGGCGTGAGCAGCCACACGAGCTCACCGCCGCCGGCCACGGGCGCGGTGACGTCCACACGTGCCAGCCCGCCCTTCTTCATCACGATGTCGCCGCCGCCGATGAGCTCGGCGACGGTGGCGCTGAAGTCGGGCTCGTGCCCGACGACCAGGACCGTCGTCCGCCGGGGCCGTGCGCCGCCAGCACCTGCTCCAGGCGGCGCACGTCGAACCCGGGCGCGAGACGGTCGTCGACGACGACGCGCCCGCCCAGGCCGAGCCCGTCGGCGACGAGCTCGGCCGTCCTGCGGGCGCGCGCGAGCGGGCTCGTCACGATGACGTCGGGCGCGAGGCCCAGGGCGCGAAGCGCCTTCGCCTCGCGCCGCATCGCCTCCTCGCCCTCGGCCGTCAGCGGCCGGGCGTCGTCGTCCCCGTCCCACTGGGACCGGTCCGCCTTGCCGTGCCGCAGGAAGTACACCTTCATCAGCCGTGCTCGCTCTCGTCGACGGCCGCCTCGCGGGCCCGCGCGACGAACCACTCCTGCGCGTTGCGCTGCTCCTCGCCGTCCTCGGGCCAGATGTGGGTCCACGAGCCGTCCGCCGCCAGCACCCTGGTCTTCATGTTGTCGGCCAGGTACCTCGGCAGGATCTCGTCGCGGATGCGCCGCACGATGCCCTTGTCCAGCACCGGGAAGAGGATCTCGACCCGCCGGTTGAGGTTGCGCGGCATGAGGTCGGCGCTGCCGAGGATGACCTCGTCGTCGCCGCCGTTGTGGAACCAGTACACGCGGCTGTGCTCGAGGAAGCGGCCCACCACGCTCTGCTCGGTGATGGTCTCGCTCACGCCGGGCACTCCGGGCCGCAGACAGCACATGCCGCGCACGTTGAGCTCGATCTTCACGCCGGCCTGCGAGGCGCGGTACAGCTTGCGGATCATCGGCTTGTCCACCAGCGAGTTCATCTTGAAGATGAGGTGGGCCTCGCGCCCGGCCTCGGCGTGGGCGATCTCGCGGTCGATGCGGTCGGCGATGCCCTGGCGCAGGTTGACCGGCGCCACCAGCAGCTTGCGGTACGTGGTGGCCTGCCCGCCACCGGTGAGGTGGTTGA
The DNA here is from genome assembly GCA_963709635.1 of uncultured Thermoleophilia bacterium. Taxonomy (GTDB): domain Bacteria; phylum Actinomycetota; class Thermoleophilia; order UBA2241; family UBA2241; genus CAIXSE01. Next base: position 6,574 of record CAVPXA010000031.1, on the reverse strand, counting down.
AGACCAGGTTGGCGTCGGCGCCGATGTCGTCGTCGGCGGTGAAGTAGCCCGAGGTCGGTGTACTGCTTGGTGGTGACGCTGTTGTAGTTGCCCGTGCCCAGGTGCGTGTACCGGCGGATGCGGTCGCCCTCGCGGCGCACGACCTGGAGCGCCTTGCAGTGCGTCTTGAGGCCGATGAGGCCGTAGACCACGTGGGCGCCCTCGCGCTCCAGCGCCTTGGCCCAGCCGATGTTGCTCTCCTCGTCGAAGCGCGCCTTGAGCTCGACCAGCACGGCGACGTCCTTGCCGTTGGCGGCGGCCTCCATGAGCTGCTCGACGGCCGGCGCGTTGCGGCCGCAGCGGTACAGCGTCTGCTTGATGGCGAGCACGTCCGGGTCGTCGGCCGCGGCGCGCAGGAACTCCACCACCGGGTCGAACGAGTCGTACGGATGATGGAGCAGCACGTCGCGGTGCCGGATGGCGGCGAACAGCTCCGATCCTTCGAGTCCCGCGAGCGACGAGGGGACGGACTGCACGAGCGGCGCGTACTTGAGCTCGTGACGGTCGATCGAGCCGGCGCCCCACAGGCTGCTGAGGCCGAGGGGCGAGCGTACGGCGTAGACGTCGGTGTCGCCCAGCTCGAGGTTCTCCTTCAGGATGTCCCGCACGCCCTCGGGCATGGTCTCGTCGATGGTCACGCGGATGACGGAACCGAAGCGCCGCCGGCGCACGAACTGCTCGATCGTCTCCAGGAGGTCGTCCGCCTCCAGCTCCTGGATCGCGAGCTCGGCGTCGCGCGTCACGCGGAACGCGTGCGACTCGAGGACTTCCATGCCCGGGAACAACGTCGCGAGGTTGGCGGCGATGACCTGCTCGAGCCACGTGAACCACTGGTGCGCGACGCCGTCATCACCGGCGTCCGCGCCGGCGGGCGCCGCCACCGGAACGAGCCGCGGCAGAGAGTCCGGGACCTTGACGCGCGCGAAGTGCTCGTCGCCGTTCGCGTCGCGGGTGAGCACGCCGAGGTTGTGGCTCATGTTGGAGATGTGCGGGAACGGGCGCCCGGGGTCGAACGCCAGCGGCGTGAGCACCGGGAACACCTGCTCCTCGTAGTACCGGCGCAGCGAGGCCTTCTGCACCGCGTCGAGGTCGGCGTAGTCCACCAGGTTGATGCCGGCCGCCTCGAGCTCGGGCTTGAGCTCGCTGAAGCACTGGCGCGCCGCCTTCATGATGCCCCAGGCGCGCTCCTGCGCGAGAGGCAGCAACTGCTGCGGCGTGTAGCCGTCGGCGGCCGCCTCGGTGACGCCGGCCTCGACCTGCTGCCGCAGGCCGGCGATGCGCACCATGAAGAACTCCCCGAGAATCGACCCCACGATACCGATGAACTTGACCCGCTCCAGCAGGGGGTTGTTGGTGTCGCGGGCCTCGTCGAGCACGCGCTCGAAGAAGTCGAGCATGCTGAGCTCGCGGTTGATGTAGAGCGACGGGTCGCGGAGGTCGGCGTCCGCCTGCTCGGCCTTCGCCTCCAGCTCGCCGGTGAACTCCTCCTGGGCAGCCCGTGTGGTCTGCTTCACCGCCTCGCGGCCGTGGTACTCCTCCGCGCGCGTCCGGTCATCTGCGCCCCTCACAGCAACCTCCTCAGCCTTCGGGGCGCTCCGCGCACCCGGTGTGGATCTTCAACCCCGGCCCCTACCGTCCGGACCTGACAGTATATGCCCCAAGCGTGGAGTGTACGCCCGATTTCGCTGCCCCGCCGGTCTCGACCCCGGCCGCCCGCGCGAACGCCGGCGGCGGGAACGACGACGGCCGGCGGCGGTGCTTCACGCTGCACCACCGCCGGCCGCCGCACGTACTTGCCTGGTCTCTCAGAAGCCTATGTTCTCGATGCGCTCCACGCCGGGCACCACGTTCTTGAGGTGGCGCTCCACACCGTTGGTGAGCGTGAGCTGGGACATCGGGCACCCCGCGCAGGCGCCCTGGAGACGTACCTGGACGACGCCGTCGTCCAGCACGTCGACCAGCTCGATGTCGCCACCGTCGGCCTGCAGAGCCGGGCGGATGTCGCCCAGGGCCTTCTCGACCTGCTCCTTGATGATCTCTGCCATATGAATTGTCACCTCCCCGTCGCCTGCGGGCGGCCGGTCGACACGCACGCGCGTCGCCGCGCGTCGGTCAGGGCCGCGAACGTCATCGTCTGGAGCTCCTCCGTGAGGAGCGTCTCGACACCGTGCCAGAAGTCGTGGGTGTCGCACACGTCGTCGCCGCACGGTTCTACCCGCTGACGACATCGGCAAAGCAAGATGGGACCCTCCACCGCCTCGTACACGTCGCGCACGGTGATGTCGGCGGGCGGGCGCGCCAGCATGACGCCGCCCTGGTGGCCGCGCTGCGTGCGCACCAGGTCCGCCCGCGCCAGGTCGTGGATGACCTTGGCCAGCCGCGGGCCGGGGATGCGCTGCGCCGTGGCGATGTCGCCGGTGTGCAGCACGACCCAGGCTCGTGACACGACAAGCTCGTAGACCGCGCGGACGGCGTAGTCGGCCTGTGTGGAGAGCTTCATGGGTCCTTTGTACACCAATAGGAAAACAATGTCCAATTAGTCGTCTTCAGCCCCGCCGTGACTCCCGGTCCCTCAAGGAGGGTCCGAGCCGGTGCGGCCTAGACCTCGTCCCAGGCCCAGAGGAGGTTCTCGGCGTGCGCCTTGCGGTAGACGTCGTCGACGGCCGCGCCGGCGGTGAGGAACCGCTCGGCCGGCAGCTCCAGATCGCCGCGGCCGGCGCCTGAGGCCTTGGCGGCCGCGACCGCCTCGTAGACGCCGTCCACGTACTGCTCGTTGGCGTCGATGATGCGCTTGTCCATCGTCGGGCCGTGCGCCGGCACGACGAGGTCGACCGGCAGCTGCTTGAGCTGGCGCAGGGTGCGGACCCACTCCTCGCGCCCGTCACGCTGGCAGAGATTGGGCAGCGGCCACTCGACGGTGTCGCCGCCCAGCAGCAGCCGGCTCTCGGTGAGGAAGACGACCAGCGAATCCTCGCTGTGCCCCGGAGTGTGGATGAGGTGGACCGTCTGGTCCTCGTCGGCGTAGGTGAGACGGTCGCCGAAGGTGATGGTCGGGAGAGGCACGCCCTCCGGCGGCGGCAGCCGCCGCGACTCGTCGCCTCCCTGGAGTTCCGCCTGGATCAGGCGCGGGCAGGCGCGCTGGGCGACGATGTCCACGCCGGGGAACGCGGCGTTGCCGAACACGTGGTCCCAGTGGTGGTGCGTGTTGACGACGAGGCGGCGGCGGTCGCCGGCCTCGGCGGCGAGGAACTCCAGCACCGGGGCCATCTCGTCGGGGCCGGTGAGCGTGTCGACCACGATCGCCCGGCGCGACGTGAGCACCACTGCCGCGAGCGTCGGGAACCCCTCGGCCTCGATGACGTACGCCCACACGGACGGCGCCAGCTGCTGCATCGCCCCTCCCCTCTCCCTCGAACCTCGCCAGCCTCACTCTTCCCCGCCGCGCGGGATCCAGCCGCGCCGCACGGCCGCGGGCTACACGGTCACGAGCTCCTGGGGCGCGAGCGTGAGCCTCTCGACGCCGTCCCCCGTGACGACCCACGTGTTCTCGATGCCGACGGCGCCGAGGCCCGGCAGCACGAACTTGGGCTCGAGCGCGAACACCATGCCGGGCTCGAGCTCGAGGGCGCTGCCGGTGAGCACCGGCAGCTCGTCGAGCTCGATGCCGATGCCGTGGCCGACGTAGGGCACCTGGCCCGCGCCGTGGCCCATGAAGCAGGCGGCGAGACCGGCCGCGTCCGCGGCCGTGAGCGCCGCCTCCCAGACGGCGCGGCACTGCGCGCCCGGCCGCGCCGCTGCCGTCGCCGCCTCCTGCACGCGCAGGGCGGCGTCGTAGGCGCGCACCAGCGGTGCGGGCAGCGCGCCGATCGAGAACGTGCGCGTGAAGTCCGCCATGTAGCCGTCGCGCACGGGCACGAAGTCGAACACCACAGGCTCGCCCCGGCCGATGCGCCGGAAGCTCGCGCCCTGGGCCACGGAGGCGCTGAGGCCGGTGCCGGCGAGCGGCGTGTCGAGGTAGCTCGGCACGGTGCCGCTCACCCCGGTGAGCAGCTGGCCGTAGAACATCTCCTGGTTGAAGCCGCGCATGCGGATGTAGCCCTCGTGCCCCAGGCGGCGAGCCTGGGCTTCCACCCGGCCGGCGAACTCGACCTCGGTGAGCCCCTCCTCGAGGAGGCCGGGGATGAGCGCGCTCACCTCGTCGGCGACCGCTGCCGCCGCGCGGATGCGCTCGACCTCCCACGCCGACTTGACGGCCCGCTGCCGCACGACGGCGCGGCCGACGTCTTCGAAGGCCGCCTCCGGGAAGAGCTTCTCGAGGCGGCGGAACAACGCCACCGGCAGGACGTCGAGCTCCAGCCCGAGGCGCCCCAGCGGACCGCCGTACCGCTCGGCGACGAGCCGCGGGAGGTCCTTGGGCGACGCCAGCTGCTCGATCGCGCCGAGCGCCGACTCGAGGCGGGCGCGCTCGGCGACCTTGCGCACGTACAGCGTCGCCTCGCCCTCGGCCGGCACGTACAGATACGACTGCTGGATCGTGCCGGCGTAGTAGTAGAGGTCGGCGTTCTGCTGCAGCAGGGCGCCGTCGAGCCCGAGACTCAGGAGCGAGGCCTGGAGGCCGGCGAGACGGGCCTGGAGCTCCGGCGCGGGCGTGAGCACGGCGCGCGGCTCGACGAGCCTCTCTGCCGGCTCCTCCCCCACGCTCACATCACGGTGACGGTGAGCACGCGCCACGCGGTGATGAGCAGCAGCGCGAACGCGATGCCGCCCACCGCCAGCCCGTCGGCCAGCTCGAACGGGCGCCTGGCGTCTTTGCGCCCGCCCAGGATCATCGCGAACATCGTCGCGGCCCCGCCGAGGAGGCCGCCGATGTGCGCCTGCCAGGAGATGCCGCCCAAGGAGAAGGTGAAGACCAGGTTGAGGACGATGATGAAGAGGATCTGCCGCAGGAACGCCTGAGACTGGAGGTCGGCGCGGTTGAAGAAGGCGTGTACCGCGAGGGCGCCGAAGAGGCCGTAGATCGCCCCGGAGGCGCCCACGACGGGAGCGAGCGAGAGCGTGGCGACTACGAGCACCGAGCCGGCGAGCCCGGAGATGAAGTACAGCAGGATGAACTTGCCCCGTCCGAGCGCCGCCTCCATGAACCCGCCGACGACCCACAGCGCCCACATGTTGAAGAGCACGTGGAAGATGCCGCTATGCAGGAACATCGAAGTGACCATGCGCCAGTACTGGCTGTCCAGGAGCACGGCGGGGACGTACAGCGAGCCCCAATCGAAGAGCCACGCCCTGACGGATGGGGCCAGACCGAGCAGGAAGACCGCGACGTTGATGATGACCAGCACCTTGGTGACGGAGAGGCCGCCGCCATAGCCGCCGAGCGCGCCGTCCCAGCGCGAGCGCATCTGCCCCCGGGTGACGACCTTGGCCCTCGTACCGCGGCCGCCCTGCTCCTTGACGCACTCGGGGCAGCGGAAGCCCACGGGCGCCGGGATCATGCACTCGTGGCAGATCGGCCGCCCGCAGTTGGAGCACGAGACGCCGGTCTCGCGGTCGTGGTGGCGGTAGCAGTGCCGGACGTCGTCCGGCAGCTTGGTCTCGAAGTCGGGCGGCAGGTCGCCGCCCGGGAACCGGTACACGTTGCCCATCAGACTTCCTCTACCGGGACGGGCAGTTCCGCAAACAAGGTCCGCAGCCAGGGCGGCATGCTGCAGGCGCGCGCCGTCTCGCGCTCGCAGACGGCGAGGCGGGTCCAGCCGGTGACCAGCAGGAGCCCGTCCTCACGCTCGATCTCGTAGTCGAAGGCAAAGGAAGCCGGGCCCACGGAGACGAGCTTCGCGCGCACCGTGAGGAGGTCGTCCACGCGCGCGGGACGCAGATAGCGGGCGCGCGCCTCCACGACCGGCAGGATGATGCCCTGCTCGAGGATCCGCCCGATGGGGTAGCCGAGCGCGCGCAGCCACTCGACGCGGACGACCTCGAAGTACGTGAGGTAGTTGGCGTAGTAGCAGACCTGGTCGGCGTTGGTGTCGGCGTAGCGCACGCGGACGCGCGTCTCGAACCGGGGTTGTGACGTGGGAGGCGTGCTCACGCCGCCGAGGATAGCACGGGGCCGGGTGCGTCCGCCCCCGGACGCATGGAGGGCGGGGCGCCGAGGCGCCCCGCCCTCCGTGACGACCGGTGTATCCGAGGCTCAGACGAACGCGACCTTGGCGGCCTCGGTGAACACTCGAATGCGCAGTCCAGGTCCGCGTCGCTGAGGTTGAGCGGCGGGAGGAACCGGACGCAGTTCCCGAAGGAGCCGGCGCCCATGATGATGAGATGGCGCTTGTTGCACTCGGCGATGAACGCCTTGGCGGCGGCGCCGTTGGGCTCCTTGGTGCCGGGCATGACGCACTCGATGGCGTCCATGAGGCCCTTCCCGCGCACCTCGCCGATGCACGGGTACTGCGCCTGCATGTCGGTGAAGAACGCGCGCAGCTTCTCGCCCTGACGCTGGGCGTTGCCGAGCATGTCCTCTTCCTTCATGGCGTCGATG
>CAVPXA010000030.1:0-70309 GCA_963709635.1 uncultured Thermoleophilia bacterium | reverse complement strand
ATGGTGTTCGTGGCCGAGGGCATGTGGGAGGCCGGCACCGACGGCATGGACTTCGACACCGCCGGCGCCGCCGGCGACGGCGACTTCCTCGCGACCCTCACCGCGATCGAGACGATCAAGGGTCGCTACCCGGACATCGGCATCGAGCTGGGCATGGCGAGCGAGTGCGTGCTCGGCATGCACGGCGAGCTCACCTACAAGGGCCGGCGGCTCGCCGGGATGTGGCCCAAGGCGCAGCTCGAGGTCGCCCAGGAGGCCGGCGCCACCATGTTCGGGCCGGCCGTCAACGTCAACACGACGAAGTCGATCGCCTGGAACGTCGCCCGCGCGTGCACGATCATCAAGCCGTGCATGGACGTCGCCGAGATCCCCGTGCACCCCAACGTGGGCATGGGCGTCGGCGGCGTGCCGATGAGCCCCTATCCCCCCGCCGACGCCGTCTCGCGCGTCTCGCGGGCGCTGGTCGACATCCTGAAGTGCGACGGGTTGTAGGTGGGCGTCGGTGACCCTCTCGGCATGGCGTGCACGCACGCGCTGGCCTCGGGCATGGGTGGCATGCGGACCGCTGGAGATCTGGTGGGCCGCATGCAGATGACCCGGGGCATGCGCCTCAAGCAAGCCAAAGCCTACGTGGCGGAGAAGCTCGGCTGCGCCGTCGCCGACCTCGCCGACCCCATCGCCATGCACGACGTGCGCCGCGACCTCGGCCTCGGCCGGATCCCGGTGCAGGAGCTCACGTACCCCACGCACGCCGGCGCCATGGAGGCGAAGTTCCACATCGCCGAGGTGCTGGACGTGCCCATCAACAGCGTGGCGCGCTTCCAGGAGTGCGCCGGGCTGCGACCAGGAGGAGCGGTGTGAAGCGCAACCTGCACGCCGGCGGCACGCGCAGCCGCGGGCTGAGCGTCAACGTGTTCACAGAGTCCGAGCTCGACGACATCCACCTCTCCACGCTCGAGGTTCTCGAGCGCACCGGGGTGTTCGTCGAGGCTGACGACGCGCGCGACATCTTCAAGGACGGCGGCTGCGTCGTCGACTCCGAGACGCGCATGGTGCGCATCCCGCCGCACGTCGTCGAGGACGCCATCGCCTCGTCGCCCAGCAAGTACGTGCTGTGTGGGCGCGACCCCAAGAACGACTTCCTCATGGAGCCGGGCAGAGTCGCGTTCACCAACTTCAGCGAGGGCATCGCCGTCATCGACACGGACAGCGGCAAGCTCCGCGAGTGCACGCTGCAGGACGTCGGCGACATCGCCCGGCTCAACGACTACCTCAGCGAGATGGACACGCACGAGATCTCCGTTGGGGCCAGGGACGTCCCGCCGGAGACCGCCGCCGTCCACAACACCGAGGCGCAGCTGCTCAACACGACCAAGCCGATCGGCATCGGCCCGCTCTCGGGCGTGGAGTGCAACGCCATCCTGCGCATGTGCGCGGAGGTCGTCGGCGGAGCCGACGAGCTGCGCGCCCGGCCCATCGTGTACGGCGGCGTCTGCCCGGTCAGCCCGCTCAAGCTCCCCAAGGACGCCACCGAGGTCATCATCGAGTGCTCGCGCTGGGGCATCCCGGACAACATCCTCAGCATGGCGATGGCCGGCGGCTCCAGCCCGGTCACGCTCGCCGGGACCCTGGTCACGCACAACGCCGAGGTGCTCGCCGGCATCACGCTCGCGCAGCTCGTGGAGCGCGGCAGCCCCATGATGTACGGCAGCTCGACCACGGCGATGGACCTCAAGCTCGCGGCGGCCTCCGTCGGCTCGCCCGAGATCGCGCTGATCAGCGCCGCGGTGGCGCAGCTGGCGCGGCGCTACATGATCCCGAGCTTCGTCGCGGGGTTGTAGGCGGATTCCAAGCTCGGTGACGCGCAGACCGGTCACGAGAAGACCCTCACCGGCCTTACGGCAGCGTTGGCAGGCGCCAACCTGATCTATGGTGCGGGGATGATCGAATCGGGCGTCACCTTCGACAGCGCGCAGTTCGTCATGGACAACGAGATCGCGCGCATGATCAAGCACATCGTCGGCGGCATCCGCGTCGACGACGAGAGCCTCGCGGTGGACGACATCGCCGCCGTCGGGGCGTTCGGCGACTTCCTCAGCCTGGACGCCACCATGCGCCACATGCGCGAGCTGAGCCAGCCGGAGGTCCTCGACCGCCGCGTGCGTGAGGACTGGGAGTCGCGCGGCAGTACGGACCTCTACGACCGCTGCCGCACCAAGGCGAGGGACCTCCTCGCCGAGTACCACCCGGAGCCGCTGCCCGACGACGTCGCAGCAGCGCATCCGCAAGATCGTGGAAGACACCGACCGCGCCGTAGGCGTCACGTCTCCGGCGTGAGCCGAGGGGGAGCCAGATGAAAGACCAACTCAAGCAAGCGATCATCGACGGCAACGAGGGCGTCGCCCTCGCCATGACCTCCGCGCTGCTCGCCACCGGCGCCTCGGCCCGCGAGATCCTCGACGAGGCGCTGCTGCCCGGCATGGACGTGGTCGGCGCGCGCATGCGCGAGGGCGAGTGCTTCATCCCCGAGGTGCTGCTCTCCGCGCGGGTCATGCAGGCCTGCCTCGACCTGCTGCGCCCGCACATGGCGGCCGGCGACGAGGCCGGCGGCGGCACCGTCGTGATCGGCACCGTCGAGGGCGACCTGCACGACATCGGCAAGAACCTCGTCGGCATGCTCCTGCAGGGCGCCGGCTTCACGGTCGTCAACCTCGGCACCGGGGTCAGCGCCGCCGACTTCGTCGCCGCGGTCAGCGAGCACGCCCCGCAGATCATCGGCATGAGCGCCCTGCTCACGACCACGCTGCCGCACATGAGCGAGACGATCGCCGCGCTCAAGGACGCCGGCCTGCGCGACTCGCGTCAAGGTGATGGTCGGCGGCGCCCCGGTCACCGCCGCCTACGCCGACGAGATCGGCGCCGACGGCTACGGCGCCAACGCCGGCATGGCGGTGGAGCGGGCGAAGGAGCTGGTGGGCTGATGGCGACAGACGTCGCGCCGGTCACCGGCCACGCGATCGACCAGGAGCGGAAGAAGCTCAAGAAGGTGCTTCACCGCTTCGACCTCGTCTTCTTCACCATCGCCGCGTTCATCAGCCTCGACACGATCGCGCTGACCGCGGCCTACGGGGCCGGCGAGACGTTCGTCTGGCTCGCCTTCCTCATCATCGTCTACCTCATCCCCTACGGCATGATCGTCGCCGAGATGGGGTCGGCCTTCCCGGTCGAGGGCGGGCCCTACGTGTGGGTCCGTATGGCGTTCGGGCGCCTGGCCGGCTCCTACACCGCGATCATCTACTGGCTCTCGAACCCCGTGTGGATCGGCGGCACGCTGGCGGCGACCTCGGTGGCGGCCATCAACAGCCTGATCCTCGAGGAGCCCATGAGCACCGCCTGGTCCATCGTGGTCGGTCTCGCCGTCGTCTGGGTGACCGTGATGCTGTCCATGATCGAGATGAAGTACGGCAAGTGGACGGGCATCATCGGCACCGTCGTGCGCTTCCTCACCCTCTTCATCTTCCTGGCGCTGGTCGTCGTCTTCCTCGTGCAGGACGGCAAGCCCGAGGGGACGATCACCGTCTCGAGCCTCAAGCCGACGCTCCTGGGATTCCTGGCCGTCATCGGCCTGCTGCAGTTCATGTTCGTCGGCTTCGAGCTCTCCAGCGGCGCGGCGGAAGAGATGACGAACCCGCAGAAGGACGTCCCCAAGGCGATCCTGCGCTCAGGCCTCATCGCCGCCGCCATCAGCGGCTCGATGATCCTCGGGGTGCTACTCGTCCTGGACGGCGACGCGCTCTCGAGCGTGGCCGGCTTCCCGGACGCCTACAACGCCGTGGCCAGTGTGCTGGGCGGCGCCCAGACGGCGTTCAACTGGTTCATCTGCGCGCTCATCATCCTCACGATCATCAGCGCCGGCGGCGTGTGGCAGCAGGGCGGCGTGCGCATCCAGGCCATGGCCGGTCTGGACGGCGCCGCGCCTCTGTGGTTCGGCAAGTTCAGCAAGCAGGGCACGCCGCTCACCATGAACATCCTCTCGGCGATCATCGGCTCCATCTTCGTGGTGCTCGTGTTCCTCATCGCCGAGGGCAGCCTCGCGACCTTCTTCGGCATCATGGTCTCGGTGATCATCTCGCTCACGGCGATGATGTACGTCTTCCAGTTCCCGGCCGTGATCATGCTCCGCAAGAAGTACCCGGACCATCCCCGGCCGTTCCGCATTCCCGGTGGCCCGGTCTTCCTGTGGCTGTGCGTCATCGGCGCCGAGACGATCGTGATCATCACGATCATCACGCTGCTGTGGCCCGGGCTGCTCGACAACGCCTTGGGGCAGCCCTACGACATCAACTACTGGTGGGGCGTGTCCCGAGCCTACTTCGAGACGGTGACGCTCGGCATCGTCGGCTTCTTCCTCGTCATGGCCGTCGTGTTCTGGGCCATCGGCAAGCGCAACATCAAGAAGGGCCTCGTCGGCGAGAACGACCTGCTGGCGATCGACCCCGAGGCGCTCAAGGAGGCTGGGGATGCCTGAGGCAGGCGTGTCCCTCGCCGCCGCGGCGCCCGAGGAGGCCTGAGCATGACCGCCGTCACCGAGACGAGCGGGCAGCGCGGCGGCGCGGCGGCAGCCTCGCCGCCGCGGCAGCCGCTGGCGCCGTTGCGGTCCGACTTTGCCGTCCGCTTCCACGATGAGACGGGGCTTGAGCCGCTGCGCGAAGCCACCCTGCGGCTGCTCGAGACGACGGGCATGCGCTTCGAGTCGCCCAAGGCGCTCGCGATCCTGAAGAAGGCCGGCGCGAAGGTGGACGAGGGTTCCGACCTCGTCCGCCTGCCCCGCCGGCTCGTCGAGGAGGCGCTCTCGCTCGCCCCGCGCGAGTTCGTCCTGGGCGCGCGGGACGCCTCCTGCGACCTGCAGGTCGGCTCGGGCTTCACCTACGGCACCACCGACGGCTGCGGCGTCGAGGTCGTGGACTGGCACACCGGCGAGCGCCGCTCGTCCACCAAGGCCGACCTCGAGGCGATCACGCGCATGCAGGACTGCCTCGGCTCGATCAGCTACTGGTGGCCGACGGTCAGCGCCGGCGACTGCGGCGAGACGGCGCAGCTGCACGAGATCGAGGCCGGCTGGAACAACACGGGCAAGCACCTGATGGGCATGGTGCAGGGCGAGACGCTCGCCAGGGCGGCCGTCGAGATGGCGACCGCGGTGGCCGGCGGGGCCGAGGAGCTCCGCCGCCGGCCCGTCATGAGTGACCTCATCGGCACCGTCTCACCGCTCATGCACGACAAGGACGGCATCGAGGCCGGCCTGGTCTTCGCCGAGGCCGGCGTCCCGGTCTGTTACGTCACCATGCCGAACCTCGGCACCACGGCCCCGGCGACCAAGGCCGGCGCGTTCGTGGTCGGCGCCGCCGAGATCGTCGCGGCGGCGGTGCTCCACGAGCTCGCCGCCCCGGGAGCGCCGGTCATCGGGTCGATCATGCAGATCTACGCCGACCCGCGCACGGCGCTCACCATGACCATCACCGCTCGACGACCGCTGCCGGTTCCTCGCCACCGAGCTGCTGCACAGCTTCGGCATCCCGGCGCTGGGGCCGTTCGGCGGTACCGACGCGGCGGGGCCGGGCACGTGGCTCGCCGGGGTCGAGACCATGCTGCAACTCCTGCAGGTGCCGCTCGACGGCTGCGAGCTCTACACCGGCATCGGGCTCACGAACACGTACCAGCTGTTCACCCCCGAGAACCTGATCCTGGACGACGACCTCTACCACCGCGCGAGGCACGCGTTCCTCGACATCCCCATGGACGAGGAGTCACTCGCGCTGGACGTGATCGCCGCGGTCGGGCCGGGCGGGCACTTCCTCGCCCAGCCGCACACCCGCCGGCACATGCGCGACGCCGTGCTGCGCTCGGTGAGCCAGGAGATCGGCCCGGACGGGCAGCACTATCGCGACCCGGTCGAGGTGGCCCGGGAGCGCGCCCTCGACATCCTGGAGCACTACCGGCCGGAGCCGCTCGGCGACGACCTGCGCGACGAGCTCCGCGCGATCGTCGACGCTGCGGACGCGGCGGTAAAGAGCTAGCCAGCCGCGCTCCCTGAACAGATCCGGACACACCGACGAGGGGGGCGGCGGGCCGATGGCCCGCCGCCCCCCTCGAGAACAGCAGCTGGTGTGAGCCGGCGCGTGCCGGGCGGTCCTCCCGCCCCCCGCGCGCCGCTCAGCCCTGCGTGAACCTGCTCGTGCGCTCCTTGAACTGCTCGACGCAGTTGATGTGCACGTCGAGCTTCTCGGCGATGTTGAACTTGGCCTCCATCATCCCGGGCTCGCCGGCCTGCGTGGAGGACGTCATCGCGACGAGGCCGAGCCCGTTCTCCTTGCGGATCAGCTCCATGGCCACCGGGTCGGAAAGGTCGCGGGTGCTGCAGCCGAGCTTGCCGGCCACGTACTCCTTGGCCTCCTTGAGACGCATCCGCTTCGACATCTGCATGCGAGCGACGAGATCTCCCGCCGCGCGCATCCCGCCCATGCCGGAAGCCTGCGCGTGCGCGCCCTCCATACCGAGGGCGTCGCCGGTGCCCGCCTAGTACCCGTCGATCTTGAGGATCTCGACGAACGCCTTGCTCGCCCGGCTGGTCGCGTCGGCCGGCGGGAAGAGGCAGGTCGGCACGCCGCCGACGCCCATGCCCACGTTGACGTGCACGGGGATCGTGGCGACCTCGGCGGCCGGCTTGATGAAGGTGATCGCCCGGGCGATGTTCCAGGCGGTCGACTTGCCGGTGTTGATGTTGACGGCCGGCCCGTAGATGCTGGCGCCGGCCGCGGTGACCATCTCGAGCTGCTTCTTGGGCCACATGCCGGCGAGGCGCTCGCCGTCGAACTCGAGCTGGCCGTGCATGCCGAGCACGAACTCGGCCGCCATGCCGATCTCGATGCCCAGCCAGGGGTACTTGGCGCGCAGCTTGCGGCAGGCGATGAGGGCGGCGAGGAAGTCGGCGTCGCCCGCCGCCCCCGTCGTGTCCATGTCGATGCCGTCGGCGCCGGCCTCGATCATCGCGTCGGCGACGAAGTCGATGTCGTCGACGAGCATGGCGCAGGCCTCGACCTGGGCGTCGCGGGCCTCGTCGATCTTGCCCATCGGCAGCAGCTCCGACCAGTTGGGGATGGGGCCGTCCGGCTTCGAGTAGCGGCCCAGGTCGGGCATCGCGCCGTACTGCACCGGGTTGGTGAGCAGCGCCTGGGCGATCTTCATGGACTGGCCCTCGTGCGCCACGTTGGTCTTGACGGCCTTGTAGGAGTAGTCGGCCTGCCACAGCTCGGGGATGTCGACGCCGACGACGGTCTCGTAGCTCTGCAGGTCCTGCACGCGGTTGCCGATGTGCTTGGTCCCGGTGCCGTCGTTGCTGAGCACGACCTCTTCGCCGATGTCGACGGCGGTGAAGCGCGCCGATGATGCGTAGATGTCGAGCAGGTGGTCGAGCTCGTCCTGCGTGAGCTCGGGGACCTTGGCCTTGCCGGCCGCGACCTGGGTGCCTTCTTCGAGATCGGCCTTGATCTCGGAGCGGGTCATCTCGACGAGCGACCCGTCACCCATGCGAGTGGGGATCTTGGGTTCCAACAGCATCACCTCCGTGCATTCGTCCGGATCGACCGCCTGCGCCGTGGCGCGTGCGAGGCCCGCGAGCTACCACGTTGAGAGCGAAGCGATGCGACCACTGTCCGGCGGGCCTCCGCGGGCCAGTCTACCGCCCGGCCTTCGGGACGCGCCACCGGACCCGGCGCCTACTGCCCGGCGGTGGTCACCGGCCGGCGCACGAACGGCAGCATGGGCAGCCGCCAGGCAGAGGTGTCCGTGGGCACCGTGAGGCCGGCCGCGGAGCTGCCCTGCCCCAGAGAGACCGTGAGCGGACCGCCGACGGGCTCCCCCAGGACCAGCCGGATGGCTCGTCCCTCGACGCCGGCGCTCAGGAGGGGCACCTCGCGGCCGCCGGAGCGGACCACGAAGCCCTCGACGCCCACGTCGTCCGCGATGCCGATGTCGGCCGTGAGGACCAGCTCGCCGCCGTCGCCGTCGTACACCGCCCCGACGAGGCGCGGCGTGCGCCCGGCGTCGCGGCGCAGCACGCCGCGAAGGATCGCCGCCGCCCAGCGGTGCGCAGCGATCTGGACGTCGTCGGCCTGCACGAAGTGCTCCGACCCCGTCGAGGTCGATGTCGTACAGGACCGGTCCCTGGAGGATGTGATGCCCGCCCCAGACGCGCTCCTGCGCGAGGCGGATCCGATCCGCATCCGCATCGACCCAGTCGGCGTTGAGATTGCCGATCTGCGCGACCACGAGCGGCGTGCGGAAGTCCCTCCAGAGGGCGCCGGCAAGGCGCTCCAGGCCGGCTTGATAGGCCGCCGGCCGCATGCGGTAGCGCGCGTCGCGCTCGCCCTGCCAGAACAGCACCGCCCGGGCCCGGCCCCCGACTGCGGCGATGCGGCGAGCCATCGACGAGTACAAGGTGCCCGCCGGCCGCGTCTCGGGGCAGACCGGGCTGCCAGCTGGTGATGGACGTTCCCAGGCGCGCGCAGGGCACGAATGCGACCGGCACGCCCTCCTCCGCCAGGAGGGCCGTCGCCACGGCGGGCCAGACCGAGCCCGAGGCGGCGCGATCCCTGCTGACCGAGTCCACCTGATGGTCGGCCGAGTCCACGCGGGTCCCGCAGCTCACGCCAGCGGTCGTCGTTGCCGAACATGGTGGCCCGCAGGACCTCACTGGAGTAGGCGAAGAGGGTACGGCTGCGGCCGCTGGCGTTGCTCTGCCCGGCGATGACGTAGACGTCGCCGACCCCGACGCACGCGCGACGGCAGACGACGTCGAGGAGTCGGGCGCTCCGGACCTTCAGGTCCGCCTGGCCCACCGGGACGTCTTCAAGACGCGCCACGAATCGGCCGCCCGCGCCGCACCTCACGGTGGCGCGGGCCGCGCCCCACACGACGCGGACGCTGCCGCCGCACGCCGACCAGGCGCCCCGACACCACGAGGTCCGCGCGGTCGTCCGGCCCTCGCTGGATGACCTGCCAGGCATGAGGAGTGCTGAGCACGATGCGAGGCGCCGTGACCGCGCCGGCGGCGGACTGGACGGCGAGAAGGACACGCGGCCGCCAGCGCCGTGAACACGGCGAGTCTTCTCAGTCTCCGCACCATCCCATCCCCCAGTAGCCCCGACCCGACGCGAAGTGGAGCCGGCGGGCGGAATCGAACCGCCGACCTGCCGCTTACAAGGCGGCTGCTCTGCCAGCTGAGCTACGCCGGCCCGCGTATCGGGCGCCGCACGCGGCGCCCCGGGCGAGGGTAAGTATACTGCCGGCCCGACCCGCACGGGCCTCTGCGCGCCGCGTACGTAGCGGGGGCGGGGAGCCGCCCGCCGGGCAGCTCCCCGCCCCCGCGGCAGCCGCGCGTCAGCCTCGGGTGAGCTCGAGCAGCCGCTCGGCGGAGCGCACCTGCACCCCGAGCACGCGGGCGATGTTGAGCTTGGCCTCGATGGCGAGTGCGTCGCCCGGAGTCGCCGTGTCCTCGGTCGGGATCGTCCCCAACCCACTCGCACGGCGCACCTCCGACATCGCCACGGGGTCGCTCAGGTCGGCAGAGCTCACGCCGAGCTTCTCGGCCACGTAGGCCTTCGCCTCGGGGAGCCGCATCCGTCGGGTCATCTGCATGCGGGCCACCAGATCTCCGGCGGTCCGCAATCCGCCCATGCCCGACGCGACACCGTGGCCGATCCCCTGGCTGTGGTTGTCGCCGGCGCCGATCTACAAGCCGTCCAGCCGCAGGAGGTCGACGGCCGCGCGCGAGGCGCGCGAGACGGCGTCGACCGGCGGCAGCGCGTGCATGGGCACGCCGCCCACGCCCATCCCCCCGTTGAGGTGGATGGGGATCTCGGCGGCATCTGTGCACGGCTTGACGATGGTGCACGTGCGCGCCACGTTCCAGGCCACCGTCTTGCCCGTGTTGACGTTGACGGCCGGGCCGAACACCGAGACGCCGGCCTTCGCCGCCAGGCGCATCTGGGCGGCCGGCCAGAGCCCGGCCAGCCGCACGCCGTCGTACTCGAGCTCGCCGTGCATGCCGAGCACGAACTCGCTGGCCATGCCGATCTGGATGCCCCAGTCCGGGTACTTCGCGCGGATGCGCTCGATCGCCCTGAGGGCGGCCAGGAAGTCGGCGTCGCCGGCCGCCCCCGCCGTGTCGAGGTTGATGCCGTCCGCCCCGGCCTCGTACATGCCGTCGGCGACGTAGACGATGTCGTCCACGGCGTGCTCCACGGCCTCCTCCTGGGCCGCACGCGCCTCGTCGATGCGGCCCAGCGGCAGCAACTGCGACCAGTTGGGGATGGGGCCGTCCGGGACCGTGTACCGCCCCAGGTCCGGCATGGCGCCGTACTGGCACGGGACGGTGAGCAGGAGCTGCGCCTGGCGCATCGTCTCCTGCTCGAACGGCAGCACCGGCTTGATCGGCTTGAAGGAGTAGTCGTGGTGATAGAGCTCGACGGTGTCGGTGCACACCGTCTGCTCGTAGTTCTGCAGGTCGTTGATCCTCGAGCCGGCGTCCTGGCTGCCCACGCCGTCCGAGCTCAGGATCACCTCGTCGCCGATGTCCACGGCGCTGAACCGCGCCGCGCTGGCGAAGATGTCCACGAGGTGCGCGACCTCGTCGTCCCGCAGAGGCTCGACCTTGGCGCGTTTGGCGCCGGCCTCGGTCCCCGCGCGGATGTCGGCCTCGATCTCGTCCCTGCTCAGGTGCACCATCGACCCGTCGCCCATGCGCGTCGGGATGCGCTCCATGCGTCCCCCTGTGTCCGTTGATCTGCCTGCGACTGAGGCTACAGCCCGGCCTCGCCGCTGTCAGCGGCGGATACTTCGGCAAAGTTCACGGGGCGGCGCCGCAAACGTGAGTTCGGTGGCGCGGCGACGGCACGCCGGAGCCTTAAAGGGGCGAGGCCCCGCGGGGAACGGGGCCTCGTACAAGGGCTTTGGGGCAAACCCTCGTGGTGGGGGGTCTTCGCTTGCCAGCGAAAGGAGCCGACATCATGTTGCCCGCCTCATGTTGCGAACATGTGAAGCCAGGCGAACTGGTGCGAAGTTGCGATTGACCGTCGATTACGGGCGGTGACCGGGAGACCTCGCCGGTCGCCCGCCGGCTGCCGCGGCCGCGTCGACCGGATGCGGGCAGCGCGGATCCCCTTGGGTGGGGCCGGGATCCGCGCTTAGAGGTGGCCGAAGGCCGGCGAGCCGGGCCGCTTTGGGGGCGGCCGCCCCGCCGGCCCTCAGGCCGTGGTTCGCCCGGGGCCGGGGCGAACCAAGAAGATAGGAGGTACCAGCGCTTGGGCTGGCAGCGGGCTTCTCGGAGACGGGAAGCGTCGCAAGACGGACACTAGGAGCGTCGTGTTGAGCATTGGTTAACCAAATATTAACCAATATGAAGCGCGCAGCAGAATACGCCTTCCTGAGCCTGCTCGGTTTAGTGATGTTCAGCTTCGTTTTGAGCAGCTCGGCGCGACGGCGGACCTGGGGTGCTCACCCGCCATCAGGCCAGAGAGAGCTGCCCGGCGGCCGATCTCCACCGCCGAGAAGGTCGCGCAGACCGGCCTCGTCCACGACGGCGACGCCGAGGGACTCGGCCTTGGCGAGCTTCGAGCCGGCGTCCTCGCCGGCGACCACGTAGTCCGTGGCCTTGCTCACCGAGCCGCTCACCTTGCCGCCGGCCGCCTCGATCAGCTCCTGAGCCTGCCCGCGCGTGAGCGTCGGCAGCTTGCCGGTGAGCACGAAGGTCCTGCCGGTGAGCGGCCCCTCCGCCCTGGCCGGCGCGTCCTCAACGAGGCGCACGCCGGCCTCCCGCAGCTTCTCGATGGTCTCGCGGTTGTGGGCCTCGCCGAGGAACTGCTCCACGGCCTCCCCAACCACGGCGCCCACGCCGGGCACCTCCGCGAGGTCCTCGGCGCCGGCTTCCAGGAGCGCGTCCATGCTCGGGTAGCGCTCCACGAGCGCCTGGGCGGTCACGGACCCGACATGACGGATGCCCAGCGCGAACAGCACCCGCGCGAAGGGCCGCCCCTTGGACTCCTCGATGGCGGCCAGCACCTTGTCGGCGCGCTTCGTCTCGACGAGCTCCGACTCCCCGCCCTCGCCCTTGCGCTTCTTGCCGCCGAACCCGGGCAGCGCGACCACCTTCGCCGTCCTCGAGGCGCACGAAGTGCTCGCGGCGCAGGCCGTACAGGTCGGCGACGTTCTCGATGAGACCCTGCCCGTGCAGCAGCACCACCGTCTCCTCGCCGATGCCCTCGATGTCCATGGCTCCCTTGCTGACGAAGTGCTTGATGCTCTCCACCAGCTGCGCGGGGCACGAGCGATTTGGGCAGCGCACGGCCACCTCGCCGGACTCACGCACCGTCTCCGAGCCGCAGGCGGGGCAGGCGGCCGGCATGGCGTACTCGGGCAGCGCCTGGTGCCGCGCCTCGCGGCTCACGCGGCGCCCTTCCCCCTCGTCGGTCTCGCCGGTCGTCACCGGACCGACCACCTGCGGGATCACGTCCCCGGCGCGCTGCAGGATCACGTCGTCGCCGGCGCGGATGTCCTTGCGCCGGATGTCGTCCTCGTTGTGCAGGGTCGCGCGCTCCACGGTCACGCCGCCGACGAACACGGGCTCGAGCACCGCGAACGGGGTGAGCACGCCGGTCCTCCCCACGTTGACCTCGATGCTGTGCAGACGCGTGACCACCGTGGTCGGGGCGAACTTGAAGGCGATCGCCCAGCGCGGGTCGTGAGCCACGCTGCCGAGCTCGCGCTGCACGGCGAAGGCGTCGACCTTGACCACCGCGCCGTCGATGTCGTAGTCCAGCTCGCCGCGGCGCTCCTCCCAGCGGCGGCACGCCGCGGCGACCTCGTCGATGCCGTCCACGGTGACGATGCCGGGGTTGACCTTGAACCCGGCCGCACGCAGCCACTCGAGCGCACTGTGATGGTCGTCCAGGTCCAGGCCCTCGGCGTAGCCGATCGCGTAGCACCACACGTCGAGGGGGCGCGAGGCGGCGACCGCCGGGTCGAGCTGGCGGATGGACCCCGCGGCGGCGTTGCGCGGGTTCACGAACGCGCTCAGCCCCGCCTCCTGACGAGCCTCGTTGAGGCGGCGGAACGCGGCGAGCCGCAGGTAGACCTCGCCGCGGACCTCCACCACCGGCGGCGGGTCGGGCACGCGGAGGCGCAGGGGCAGCGAGCCGATGGTCCGCAGGTTGGCGGTGACGTCCTCCCCCACCTCGCCGTCGCCGCGGGTGGCGCCCACGGCGAACACGCCGTCCCGGTACGTGAGCGAGATGGCGAGGCCGTCGATCTTGGGCTCGACCACGTAGCGCAGGAGCGCCTCGCCCAGTCCGCGAGACTCGAGGAGCCGCCGGTTGCGCTGGTCCCACGCCAGCAGCTCGTCCTCGTTGCGGGCGTTGGCCAGAGAGAGCAGCGGCTCCAGGTGCCGGTACTGGGTGAAGCCGTCGAGCGGCGGGGCGCCCACGCGCTGGGTCGGCGAGTCGGGCGCGACCAGCTCGGGGTGCTCCTCCTCGAGCGTCTGCAGCTCCCGGTACAGCGCGTCGTACTCCGCGTCGTCGATCTCCGGCCGGTCGAGGACGTAGTACAGGTACGCGTGGTGGTTGACCTTCTCTCGCAGGGCGGCGGCCCTGGCCGCCGCTTCAGCCTCGCTCACCGCTCCCCCCTCGTGCGGCCTCGCCGCCCAGGCACAGGGCGAGCAGCTCGCTGGGCCGGGCCAGCCAGTGGTCGGGCCGCGCCGCGAGGAGCTCCTCGCGGCCGAAGACCCCCCACGCCACGGCCGCGGTGGCCATGCCGGCGGCGCGGCCGGCCTCGATGTCGAACGGGCTGTCGCCCACGTAGACCGACCCCTCGGCGGCAGCGCCGAAGCGCTCCAGACACAGGAGCAGCGGCGCCGGCGACGGCTTGTGCTCGGTGGTATCGCTCGCCGTGACCACGACCTCGAAGTGCTCGCGCAGGCCCACGGCGCGGAAGGCCATCTGCGTCGTGTCGGCGCTCTTGCTGGTGACGATGCCGAGCCGCCTGCCCGCCGCGCGCAGAGCGTCCAGCACCTCGGAGACTCCTTCGTAGCCGCGGATGAGCTCGTCGTGGCGGCGGTGGTTGTACTCGCGGTAGGTGTCGTAGAGCGCCTGCGCCCGCGCTGCCGACAGGCGCTGCATCTGCTCCATGAGCGGCCGCCCGACGCCGGCGAGGATCGACCGCGTCGGGCAGTTCCTCCTCGAGCACCGTGCGCGTGGCGTAGCGGAACGACTCGACGATGAGCTCCACGGTGTCGACCACCGTGCCGTCGAGGTCGAAGACGACCGGGTCGAAGCCTTCAGACGCCCACGCAGCCGCTCCAGGTCGAGGTCCCAGCTCGCCGAGATCGGCGAGCAGTTCGGGGTCGAGCAGGTCGTAGCGCAGCGGGGTGACGGCGACGGCGCCGGAGGCGACGACGTCGAAGTCGGTGTCGACCCAGTCGCCGGAGGCCGGGTGCTCGCACGGCAGGTAGTGCTCGCCGGCGGGGCCGCCTTCGTCCTCCGCGAGGACCACGTAGTCGTAGGCGCTGGCGCCGCCGAGCCGCGCCGGCCGGATGCCGGTGATCTCGGCGAGCGGCCGGTCCGGCAGGTTGATGTTGAGGATGCTGTGGCGCGGGAGCCCGCGCTCGATGACGTGCCCGACCATCGCCCGGATGACGGGCACGGCCTCGTCGAGCCACCCGGGCTCGAGTTCCGCGACCGAGAAGGCGAGCGCCGGGTACCCGCGCAGCGCGGCCTCGAAGGCGGCGCCGACCGTGCCGGAGTACGTCGTGTCGGCGCCCATGTTGCCGCCGGCGTTGACGCCGCTGACCACGAGGCCCGGCAGCGGACAGCGCACGCCGAGCAGCCCGATGCGCACGCAGTCCGACGGCATGCCGTCGCAGGCGAGACCCTCGTAGACCTCACCGAAGACGCGCCTCTGCAGCCTGAGGGCGCGGCGGATCGTGATGCCCCGCGCCACCGCGCTGGTGTTGCGGTCCGGGGCGATGGTGGTGACCTCCCCCAGGCCGTCGAGGGCGCGGCGCAGCACGGCGATGCCGGGAGCGTCGATACCGTCGTCGTTGGTGAGGAGGATCTGCAGGGCCACGAGGACGATTCTAGCGGAAGCCCGGGCGGCGCACGGCCACCGCCGTGCGGCGCGCTCACCGACCGGCGTCGTTGACGTTCGCCGCGGACGGTGGTGACGTTCGCCCCCGGCCCTCGCAGGGGGGCCGGGCCTGCTGTAGTCTCGGACGAAGACACCGGGGGGCGCGCCCAACGGCAGGATTGCCCGCGCGCCCGTCGTAGGAGAGTCGAAGGCAAGGCTGAGAAGGGGCCAAGTGACCACAGCTACGCGTGTCTCCAGCGACGGCGAGGCCAGGCGGACGGCCGCCCGGCGCGGCGTCGCCCTCGCCGGCAGCCTCACGGTCGTCTCCGCCCTCGTCTCTCTGCTCGGCCCGGGGTACCTCTGGCCGCTCTTCCTCTTCCCCCTCGTGCTGGGCGCCATCTTCTTCTTCGAGCTCGGCAGCCTGGCCGTCACCGTCTGGCTGGGCAACTTCTTCGTCCTCTACTACAGCTTCGCCGGCCCGGCGACGGCCGAGGCGGTGCGCCAGGCTCTGCTCGGCACCGCTCTCTTCTTCGCCTGCGGGCTGCTGCTCGGGCGCGTGCAGCGGCGCAGCCGCAACACCGAGCGAGAGCTGGCCGCGTCCACGCTCACCGACAGGCTCACCGGGCTGTACAACTACGGCACGTTCGTCGACTACCTGCACAACGAGGTCACCAAGATCGACCGGTACGGCGGCGAGCTGTGCCTGCTCATGCTCGACCTCGACCACTTCAAGCAGTTCAACGACCGGCACGGCCACGAGGCGGGCAACGAGCTTCTGCGCACCCTCGGCGTCGGCATCCGCACCCTGGTCCGCACCGCCGACCTTGCGGCGCGGTACGGCGGTGAGGAGTTCGCGGTGCTCATCCGCGGGGATGAGTCGCACGGCTACGAGCTGGCCGAGCGCCTGCGGCGTGCGGTCGAGACCACGACGATCGAGGTGCATGGCGAGCCGGCGTGCACCACCCTCTCGGCCGGCATCGCCACCTACCCCGCCGGCGCGGCCGACGAGGCCGAGCTCATCGAGTCGGCGGATGCCGCGCTCTACGAGAGCAAGCGGCGCGGCCGCAACCGGGTGACGATCTTCACCGGCGTCGCCGGCGAGAAGGAACTCCCCGCGAGCCTGAGCGCCTGACCGGAGCCGGCCGCCGCTCCCGCGTACCGGAGCGGCAGCGCCACCCCGGCGTCACTCCGCGAACGTCACCTGCGGCAACCGCGTGTCGGCGCGCGCGAACACTTCTCCGCAGAACAGCTCCACTCCGCTGCGCGTGAGGAGGTTCTGCTGCTCCGCATCGCGCACGCCGGTGGCGATGAGCGGCGCCTGCACGCGCCCGGCGAAGCGCACGAGCAGCTGGACGACGTCCACCGCGGTGAGGTCGTCGCTCAGGGCAGCCACCAGCACCGGGTCGAGACACAGGAAGTCCGGCCGGGCCTCGGCGATGAGCTCCAGCGTCGTGAACTGCGCCCCGAGCCCGGACACGCAGAGCTGGAACCCGAGGTCGCGGACGTCGGCGAGCGTGCGCAGCGTGGACGCAGTGCTCGTGCCGAGGTCGCCCGCGTCGATGTCGAACACGACGTGCTGCGGCACCAGGGCCTGGTTGAGCGAGTAGAACTCGCTGACGGCGACGACGGCTGCGTTGGGCAGCTCGCCGGCGACGCAGCCGAGGAACAACAGGTCGTCCGGGCGCAGCCCGGCCGCGGCCGAGACGGTCGCCTCCCTGGCGGAGACGCCGTACGAGGCGAGTACCTGGGAGCGGCGGGCGACGTCGAGCAGCACGTCCGGGAGCCGCAGCGGCGAGTAGAAGGGGCCGCGGACCGTGCTGCGGTACCCGACGACCTCGCGGGCGGCGGGGTCGACGACCGGCTCGAACAGCGGCTCCAGGTCGCCGCGCGAGACGCAGTCGGCGAGCGTGGCCTCGAGGTCGCGGTCGTAGAGGGCGGCCTGCTCGCCGGCCGCCTGCATGGCGAGCGCGAGGCCGCGCTGCAGGTTCTGCTCGAACGTCTCCGAGGGGTCGGCGGCGAGCACGGCCGCGCCGACCGACGGGTGCACGCGGTCGTAGACGCCCGGAGCGAGGTCGTTGAGCAGCAGCGACTGCAGTCGCTCGTAGACGCGCCGCGTGATCGCGGCGAGGTCGTCGTCGGCGATGACGGCCGTGGAGCGCGGCGGCGAGAGCAGCACGATGAACGCGTCGTCGGTGAGCGTGAAGTCGCTCACCACGTCCAGGCGCCGGAGCGTGCTGCCCACCATGCCCTCGAGGTTGGCGGCGACGGCGTCGAGGATCTCGCCGACGATGCGCCAGCCGAAGACGGGCTCGAGCCGTCCGTAGCGGGAGAGACTGACGTAGAGGAGCGCGACCTGGCCGGACTTCTCGAGCTCGAGACGGATGGAGTCGGCGATGAGATTGAGTGACGGGAGCCGCGAGGGACCGTCGCTCACCAGCCCGCGGAGCGTGGTCTGCGCCTTGCGCAGGGCCTCGTCGGTCGGTCGCTCCACTGCTCACCCCCCCAGGGAGAGTCAGGTCGCCTTCTGCTTCTCCTTGGCCTTGCTCTCGCCGGCCGGCTTGCTCTCCTTGCCCGACGAGCCGTCGCCGGAGGATGAGCCCTCCCCGGCGCCGGACGAGGACTCCGCGGAGTCGCCGGACCCAGCGTCCTTGCCGCCGGCGCGCCGGCCCGAGCCCTTGCCGTAGTCCGTGGTGTAGAAGCCGGAGCCCTTGAAGTGGATGGCGACCGGGTGCAGGACCTTACGCAGCGGACCGCCGCACTCTTCGCACTCGGTGAGTGGGTCGTCGCTCATCTTCTGGAAGGCCTCGAACGAAGCCCCGCAGTCGTCACACCGGTACTCGTAAATAGGCACGCGGAAGTCTCCGGGCAGTCGTCACAGGGGCCTGAGTGTAGCACAGGCCGGCCGCGGCACGCTGCGCCGCGCGGCCGGCCTCAGGGTGCGAACGGCGGCAGGTGACCGGCGACGATGAGGTCCGGCTCCCAGGCGCGGATACGGCGCCAGGACTCGAGCAGCCGCGGCCCTTCGTGACCGCCGGGGGCCTCCATGGCGTCGAAGCCGGCGCGGCCGGGGCCGATGGTGTCGCCGCACAGCACGGCACGGCCTGCGTCCGTGTCCACAACGAGGCTGATGTGCCCCTCGCAGTGACCGGGCGTGAGCGCCCACTCCACGCCGGGCGCGAGCTCACCGGCGTCTCCGGTGAGCCGCTCGAGCGGCAGCAGTTCGAGCAGGCCGCCGGCCATGACCCAGTACGGGGACCGGGTCTCGAGCTCGTGGACGACGACGGGGGCCATGAGCGCGGCGCAACCGCCGGCGTGGTCGAGGTGCGCGTGCGTGAGCACGACGAGGTCCACGTCGGCGGCGGAGAGACCCCGTGCCTCCAGGGCGCGGAGCACGGGGTCGTTCTGCAGCGGCAGGCCCGGGTCGACCACGATCGTCCTGGGGCCACGCAGCAGCACGGTGTTGGGGAACGTCGTCATGCCGACCA
Source organism: uncultured Thermoleophilia bacterium (assembly GCA_963709635.1). GTDB lineage: Bacteria > Actinomycetota > Thermoleophilia > UBA2241 > UBA2241 > CAIXSE01. The sequence goes on along the minus strand of CAVPXA010000030.1, from coordinate 51,650 downwards.
CCGGACGCCGCGCGCGCAGGGCGCGGTACTCCTCGAACGCCTCCGGCGAGCGGTGCTCCGGGAGCACGTCCACCGCGCCGTCCTCCACGCTGAAGACGAACCGGGCGGTCGGGATGAGGATGTCGAGCCGGTACGTCACGGCCGGTCAGTCCCCCGCGTCCGGGGCGTCCTCACGCGCGTACAGGAAGTCGACCTTGTCGAGGTTGAGGATGATGAACGGCGCGGTCTCCAGCAGTTCCAGGTTGCCCTTGTGGTAGATGCGCACCTTGGACAGGGTGAGGCGGCTGTCGCTGAACGCGCGGATGTAGTCCGACGGACGCCGCGAGCTCGCCCGCTGGCCGACGCCGAAGTGGGCGATGCCGATGATCTTGAACTCTCCGATGTAGGCCACGACCTCGAGCTCCTTGAACCCGGTGTCGCCGCGCATCGCCTCGATGCCGGCCCTGGCGTCATCCATGCTCGTCTCCTTGTTGCGCGGCGGGCGGAGCGGGCTCCGCGCCACCTGGGGCTCCCTCATGGGCGGGGACGGGCGTGCGACCGGCGGCGGCGCACGGCGTCCCGGCGAAGGCGCCCAGGGCGCCTCTTCCGGGACGCGCGGCCACCCGCAGCCGGGCGAGCGCCTCGCGCCGCGACTCTCCGTGCCGCGGCGCGAGCACCACACCGGCCGCGGCGCCGATCACGCCGCCGAGGAGTACACTGCGCGCCTTACCCATGGCGTCACTCTATCCTCGGCGCGCTAGTTGAGAAACACGAGCGCGCCGTCCTCGACGCCGACTTTGATGGTGTCGCCCTCCACGAACCTGCCGCCGAGCAGCTCGCGCGAGAGCGGGTTCTCGATGAGCCGCTGGATGGCACGCTTGAGCGGCCGCGCGCCCCACTGCGGGTCGTACCCGGCATTCGCCACGAACTTCCGCGCCTCCTCGGACACCTCGAGGCGCATGCCCTGGCCCTCGACGAGCTGCCGCACGTGCGCCAGCAGCAGCTCGACGATCTGCTCGAGCTCAGCGCGGCCGAGGCCGTGGAACACGATGGTCTCGTCGATGCGGTTGAGGAACTCGGGCCGGAACGTCTGCCGCAGCGCGTTCATCAGCCGGTTCTCGACGGCGTCGTAGTCCTTCTCCATGGTCTCGGCGTCGGGGATGAGCTCGGCGCCGACATTGCTGGTCATGATGACGACGGTGTTCTTGAAGTCGACGGTGCGGCCCTTGTTGTCGGTGAGCCGGCCGTCGTCCAGCACCTGGAGCAGCATGTTGAACACATCCGGGTGCGCCTTCTCGATCTCGTCGAACAGCACGACGCTGTACGGGTGCCGGCGGACGGCCTCGGTGAGCTGGCCGCCCTCCTCGTAGCCCACGTAGCCGGGCGGCGAGCCGACGAGGCGGCTCACGGAGAACTTCTCCATGTACTCGCTCATGTCGAGCCGCACCATCGCGGTCTCGTCGTCGAAGAGGAACTCGGCCAGGGCCCGGGCGAGCTCGGTCTTGCCCACGCCGGTCGGGCCGAGGAACAGGAACGAGCCGATCGGCCGCTTGGGGTCCTTGAGCCCGGCGCGCGCGCGGCGCACGGCCTCGGACACGGCCACCACGGCCTTGTCCTGGCCGATGATCCGGCCGTGGAGGCGATCCTCCATCCTGAGGAGCTTCTCCGCCTCCTCCTCCTTCATGCGCGTCACCGGGATGCCGGTCCACGCGCTCACGATCCCGGCGATGTCGTCGCCGCCGATGGTCGCCTCGGCGATGCCCTTGTCGGCCAGCCAGGCCTCCTTGGCGGTGACGAAGGTGGACTGGATCCTGTCGGTCTGCTCCTTGAGCTGCGCGGCGCGCTCGTAGTCCTGCGCCTCGACGGCGGCGGCGCCCTCGCGCGTCAGCTCCTGCAGCCGCCGCTCCATCTCGCGGAGGTCCGGCGGCAGCATGGTGGCCTCGATGCGCATCTTGCTGGCCGCCTCGTCGAGCAGGTCGATGGCCTTGTCCGGCAGGAACCGGTCGCCGATGTAGCGGTCGCTCAGCACCGCCGCCTCGCGGATCGCCTCGTCGGTGATCTTGACCTTGTGGTGCGCCTCGTACTTGTCGCGCAGCCCCTCGAGGATCGCCATGGTCTCCTCGACCGTGGGCTCGCCGACCAGGATGGGCTGGAAGCGGCGCTCGAGCGCCGCGTCCTTCTCGATGTTCTCGCGGTACTCGTCGAGCGTCGTGGCGCCGACGCACTGCAGCTCGCCGCGCGCGAGCATCGGCTTCATCATGTTGCTCGCGTCCATGGCGCCCTCGGCCGCGCCGGCGCCGACCACGGTGTGCAGCTCGTCGATGAAGAGGATCACGTCCTTGCTGCGCTGGATCTCGTCCAGCGCGCCCTTGAGCCGCTCCTCGAATTCGCCGCGGTACTTGGCGCCGGCCACCATGCCGCCGAGGTCGAGCGCGAGCACGCGCTTGTCGCGCAGCGGCTCGGGGACGTCGCCGTCCACGACCTTCTGCGCCAGCCCTTCGGCGATGGCCGTCTTGCCCACCCCGGGCTCGCCGATCACGACCGGGTTGTTCTTGGTCCGGCGGCTGAGCACCTGGATCACGCGCTTGATCTCCTCGTCGCGGCCGATGACCGGGTCGAGCTTGTCGTCCCGCGCCAGCACCGTGAGGTCGCGGGTGTACTTGCCCAGCATGCTCTCGCCGGTGGCCTGGCCCTCGTAGTCGACGCCGCTGGCGCGGATCTGCTGGAGGGCCTTCATGATGCCCTCCTCGGAGATGCCGAGGTCGCGCAGCGTGGCGCCGCCGGGGCCGTCGCCCTCGAGCAGGATGCCGAGCAGCAGGTGCTCGGTGCCGACGAAGGCGTCGCCCATGGCCTGCGCCTTCTGGCCGGCGATGTCGAGCGCGGCCTTGGCGCGCGGCGTCAGGTAGAGCTGGTCGCCGCCGCCGGCGGGGCCGCCCACGCGGCCGGCTCCGGCGGTCTGCAGGTAGTGGTTGGCGCGCGCCATCGCCGTGCCCTTGTCGACGCCGAGCAGGTTGAAGATCTGCTCCACGACGCCGCCGGGCAGGCTGAGCACGCCGATCAGCAGGTGCTCGGTCCCGAGCTGGTTGCCCGGCCCGCGACGCACGACGCCTTGCGCCGTCTCGAGCGCCTCACGCGCGCGCTCGGAGAACTTGTTCATGTCCATACGGTCCCTCACTTCTGGTCCTGGGGCGTCCAGGGGGTTCTGCGGAATGGTCGGGTCTTGTGGTGGTCCTTGCGTGGGAGCCGGCCCCGAGCCGCCTGCCCGCGGGCCCCGATCGCTCTCCCGGCCGCCGGCGCGCCTCAGGCGTGCCGGCGACGCCGGCCGATGCGCACGACCTGGCTGCGGGGGACGGGCACGAGCTCCATGCGGTGGGAGCGCTCCACGCGCTCGACCTCCTGCCGCATGACCTCGGCCGCCTGCGCCAGCTGCTGCTGCATCAGCAGCATCTGGCGCTGCAGGGCCTCGAGCTGCTCCTCCATCGCGAGCACCCGTTCGACGCCGGCCAGGTTGAGCCCGAGCTCGGTGAGCTCCTGGATGCGCTGGAGTCGCTCGACGTCGCGCTGCGAGTAGCGTCGCGTCTTGCCGGCCGTGCGTTGCGGGAGCACGAGGCCGCGCCTCTCGTAGAGGCGGAGCGTCTGCGGGTGCATCCCCGCCAGCTCCGCCGCCACGGAGATCATGAAGAGTGGTCTGTCGTTGTCCTGTTGCTGCCTCATGACCGGGTCACCACCGTCGGTCGTCAGTCTGCGCGATCGGCCGTCGATCGCGGGTCGGCGAGAGTGGCCGCAAGCTTCTCGAACAGCTGCTTCTGCTCCTTGTTCAGCTTGGCCGGGATGATCACCCGCAGCTTGACGAGGAGGTTGCCCTGGCCGCCCTTGAGCTTGGGCATGCCTTTGCCCTTGAGACGCAGCGTGCGCCCGTCCTGGCTGCCGGCCGGCACCTTGAGAGAAACCCTGCCGCCGCCCGGCGTGGGGACCTTGACGGTCGCGCCGAGCGCGGCCTCGGCCACCGTGACCGGCACCTCGACGGTCAGGTCGTCGCCGCGACGCTCGAACAGGTCGTCGGTCTCGACGCGCACGCGCACGTAGAGATCGCCGGCCGGCCCGCCGCGGTAGCCGGCCTCGCCCTTGCCCTTGATGCGGATCTTGCTGCCGTCCTTGACGCCCGCCGGCACCTTGACGTTGTAGCGGCGCGTCTTGGTCTGCACGCCCGTGCCGCGACACGTGGAGCACGGGTGCTCGATGATCGTGCCCTGCCCGTGGCACCTGGGGCACGGTTCGCTGAGCGCGAACGGGCCCTGGTTGCGCGCCACCATGCCGCGACCCTGGCACTCCGGGCAGACCTTGGGGGTCGTGCCCGGCTTGGCGCCGCTGCCGTGGCAGGTCTCGCACGTGTCGGCCTTCTCGACCGGGACGCGCACTGTCACGCCGTGCAGCGCGTCCTCGAACGAGACGGTCACGTCGGCCTGCAGGTCGGCGCCCCGCTCGGCCTGCCTGCGGCGGCCGCGACCGGCGCCGCCCGCCGCCCCGCCGAACAGGTTGCCGAGGATGTCGCCGAGGTCGCCCATCTCGAACGGGGCGCCCCCGCCCTGCTGCTGCCACTGCTGGTACGCCCGCGGGTCGAAGCCCTGGGACCCGCCGGCGCCGGGACGGAAGCCTCCGCCGCCCGGCCCCGGGCCGAAGGCGCCGAGCCGGCTCAGCTCGTCGTACTCCTTGCGCTTGTCGGGGTCGGAGAGCGTCTCGTACGCCGAGCTGACCTCCTTGAACTTCTCCTCGGCGGCCGTGTTGCCGGGGTTCTTGTCCGGGTGGTTCTCGCGCGCGAGCTTGCGGAACGCTTTCTTGATCTCGTCCTGCGAGGCGTTCTTGGAGACGCCGAGTGTCTGATAGAGATCCGCCATCTCCGCCCGCTACCTGGCCACGATGACCTTGGCCGGGCGCAGCAGCTTGCCGTGCAGCAGGTAGCCGCGCTCGAGCACCTGGGTCACCGTGCCCTCGTCGTACTCGTCCGACGCCTGGGCGACGATCGCCTCGTGATACTCGGGGTCGAACATCGTGCCCGGCTCCACCTCGATCTCCTCGAGGCCGTGCCCTGCCAGCGTGCCGCGCAGCTGGCCGGCGACGAGGTTGAGGCCAGCCAGCAGCTGGCCCTCCTCGTGCCTGTCGCCGGCGTCGAGCGCGCGGCTCATGTTGTCCATGACCGGCAGCAAGGACTCGACGACCGTCTCGGCGGCGCGCAGACGCAGCTCCTCGTTGTCCCGCTGGACGCGCTTGCGGTAGTTGTCCCACTCCGCCTTGAGCCGGCGCAGGTGGTCGAGGTAGTCGTCGCGCTCGCGTGTGACCTCGGCGAGCTCGTCGGCGATGGCCTGCGCCGCCGCCTCGGCGACCTGCGCCTCGGTGGCCTCTGCGGCGCCCTCGGCGCTCTGGGCCTCGGCGGCCTTCTTGCCGGCCTTCGCCGCGGCCGCCTCGGCGGCCTTCGCGCGCTTGTGGTCGTGTGTCGTGTGCTTCCTGTCCGTCATGTCCGTTCTCTGCCCTAGTCTCTTCCGCGACCTGCCGGCCGCTGCGTCACCGCCGGGAGCCCCGGCGGGGCGGGCGCGCTGCGCCTCCGCCCCGCCGGTCTCGCGGCCGGCCTGTCTCAGCTCTCGCCGGTCTCCGCCTTGACGGCCTCGACCGTCTTCTTGGCCTTGACCTCGATCCGCTTGGGCTTCTCCTCCTCGGCCTTCGGGACGGTGACGGTGAGGATCCCGTCCTCGTACCCGGCCTGGATCTCGTCGGGCTTCACGCCCTGCGGGAGGGCGAGGCTGCGCTGGAAGCTGCCGAAGCGGCGCTCGACGCGGTAGTACCGCTCGTCCTCGACCTGTCTCCTCGAACTTGCGCTCGCCCTTGATGGTGAGCACGTTGTCCTCGACCTCGATCTCGATCTCGTCGGGGTCCATGCCGGCGAGCTCTGCCTTGAGCACGACGGCGTCCTTCCTGTCGAAGACGTCGACCGCGGGCAGCCAGCTCTCCTGACGGTTGTTCCAGACCTGGTCGACCAGCCGGTTGAACTGGTTCTGTACCTGGGTCATCTCGCGGAACGGGTCCCATCTGATGATTGCCATGATTGACCTCCTCTCGGGTGGGTTACTTACTTGCTCTCGTCGTCGTCGATGACCTCGTAGTCGGCCTCTTCGACGTTCTCGTCGTCCTGTGCGCCGCCGGAGCCGTCCGAGCTCGCGGCCTGCTCCTGCTGCGCCTGCTGGTACACGGCCTCGGCGAGCTTGTGAGACGCCTGCATGAGCGCGTCGGTCTTGGCCTTGATGGCGTCGATGTCGTCTCCCTCGAGCGCCGTCTTGAGCTCGCTCGCGCCCGCCTCGATCTCGGCCTTGACCTCGCCGTCGACGCGGTCGCCCATGTCGCGCAGCGACTTCTCCGTGCTGTACAGCAGGTTCTCGGCGCTGTTCTTGACGTCGGCCACCTCGCGCGCCTTCTTATCCTCGTCGGCGTGCGCGTCGGCGTCCTTCATCATCTGCTCGATGTCCTGCTCGCTGAGACCGCTGGAGGCGGTGATGGTGATCTTCTGCTCGTTGCCGGTACCGAGGTCCTTGGCGGCCACGTGCACGATGCCGTTGGCGTCGATGTCGAAGGTGACCTCGATCTGCGGCATGCCGCGCGGCGCCAGCGGGATGCCCACGAGCTGGAACTTGCCCAGCGTCTTGTTGTAGGCCGCCATGTCGCGCTCGCCCTGCAGCACGTGGATCTCGACGCTCGTCTGGTTGTCGTCCGCCGTGCTGAAGACCTCGCTCTTCTTGGTCGGGATCGTGGTGTTGCGGTCGATCAGCCGGGTGAACACGCCGCCCTTGGTCTCGATGCCGAGGCTCAGCGGAGTGACGTCGAGCAGCAGCACGTCCTTGACCTCGCCGGCCAGCACGCCGCCCTGGATGGCCGCGCCGACGGCGACGACCTCGTCCGGGTTGACGCCCTTGTGCGGGTCCTTGCCGATGAGCTCCTTGACCCGCTCCTGCACGGCCGGCACACGCGTCATGCCGCCGACGAGGATCACGTCGTGGATCTCGCCCTTGCTGAGCCCGGCGTCCTTGATGGCGGCGTTGACCGGCGCCACGACGCGCTCGACCAGGTCGTGCGTGAGCTCGTCGAACTTGGCCCGCGTCAGCGTGAGGTCGAGGTGCTTGGGCCCGTTCTCGTCGGCCGTGATGAACGGCAGGTTGACGGCCGAGCTCATCGTCGTGGAGAGCTCGATCTTGGCCTTCTCGGCGGCCTCGTACAGCCGCTGCAGCGCCATCTTGTCGGCGCTGAGGTCGATGCCCTGGCTCTGCTTGAACTCCGCGACCATCCAGTCGACGACGGCCTTGTCGAAGTTGTCGCCGCCCAGGTGCGTGTCGCCGTTGGTGGAGCGCACCTCGAACACGCCCTCCCCGAGGTCGAGGATGGAGACGTCGAAGGTGCCGCCGCCGAGGTCGAACACGAGGATCGTCTGGTCGTGCTCCTTGTCGAGGCCGTACGCGAGCGCGGCCGCGGTAGGCTCGTTGATGATGCGCTTGACGTCGAGCCCGGCGATCTTGCCGGCGTCTTTGGTGGCCTGGCGCTGGGAGTCGTTGAAGTACGCGGGGACGGTGACGACCGCCTCTGTGACCTTCTCGCCCAGGTACTCCTCGGCGTCCCGCTTGAGCTTCTGCAGGATCATCGCCGAGATCTCCGGCGGCGAGTACGTCTTGCCGCCGATGTCCACGGAGGCGTCGCCGTTGGAGGCCTTGACCACGTGGTACGGCACGATCTTCATCTCTTCGGAGACGTCGCCGAACTTGCGGCCCATGAAGCGCTTGATCGAGAACACGGTGTTCTCGGGATTGGTGACCGCCTGACGACGGGCGACGCTGCCTACGAGGCGCTCGCCGCTCTTCGAGAACGCGACCACTGACGGCGTGGTGCGACCGCCCTCACTGTTGGGGATGACGGTCGGCTCGCCGCCTTCGAGCACGGCCATAGCGCTGTTGGTCGTGCCGAGGTCGATGCCGATGACTTTGGCCATGGAACTTCCTCCTTGGGGGATTACTCTGAGGTGAAGCATAAAATATGAGTCAATCGTTGTCAAGTTTGTACCCCGACCCCGCAGTCCCAAACCCGCGATGGAGCAGGCCCTCGAGAGCGGCTGTGGGCAGGCTGCGCCGCCAGGAAGTCGAGGGCCAGAGCCCGCTCCCGGCGGTCATGGGCAGCCGCTTCCGTGTGCACCCGCCGGTGGCGATCTGCGCCATCCTCGCCGGCGGCGAGGTCCACGGCGCCGGAGCCGACGTCTCCGCCGGCGCCTCCTCCTCACCCGAGCCGCCGCAGGCCGGCGCCGCGGGCGCCTCCCCGCCGGCCTGACTACGACTACCTTCCCCCACGCGCGCGAGCGCCCGGGCGCCGGGCAACGGTTTGTCGCGTCGAGGGCGCGGGCACTGCTTACACATCGAGGGGGGATTCGCGTGATTCGCAGCAATCAGGGTCGTGTCACCGGCACGATCGCCGGCATCGTCGCAACATTGCTCAATGTTTGCTAACACCCACGAAATCCTGTATACCTCCACGGGTAAGCTGGCATACCCCCCCGGGTGCGCCGGCCTGCGGGCTACTATGGGGACTTTGAGCACCGACACCACACAGACCGGCATGTGCCACCAATCACATGCCGACGTCTGCTCGGCTACGCTCCCAGGCAGCCTTCCACGCACGAATACCGCCTCACGTCGCCCGGGCTTCGCGAGGCGCTTTCGACCCATGATCCGCTTGTGAGGGGAGGTGATTCAGTGAGAGCGGACAGACCAGTTCTTTCCTGCACAGCTTCCAAGGAGGTGACCATGTTCAAACGCGTGACCATCGTTGCGCTAGTTGTGGCCGCCTTCCTGGTGCTGGCGGTCCCCGCCCTGGCCTTCAACGGCTATCGCGGCGACTACACGACAGCGGGCGCTTGTCAGACATGCCACAGTGGCATCGCCGGCATTCCGGCCGTGTATGACGAGTGGGCGGAGACCAAGCATGCTGAGGCCGGCGCCGACGATCAGGCGCTCAGGCTTCCGTACGGCTCTGTCTGCCAGGGCTGTCACACGTCGAACTTCGATCCGGCCAAGGTCATCCCGACGCCGACGGCGACGAGCACCACTGGGGCCGTCTCCTGGGCAGCCGGGAACGGCATACCGACTCAGCCTCAAACCGTAGGTAACGCCGCCGCGTCGGAGAACTATGTCGGCTGCTCGTCGTGCCACTACGGCGCCAGCGTCGGCGGCGATCTGGCTACGTCGGGCGTCGACCCCAACGACACCGCGCACAGGGCACCCATCGGCCTCATGGCCAACGCCGAGATCTGCGGCCAGTGCCACTCGCGCTACTCGTACACGGTCCAGACGTTCGCCGTGAGCCCGATCCCGACGCCCACGCAGACGACCTTGATCCAGCCGCAGATGGCTCTCGGCGGGTACAAGATGCTTGGCGAGCCCGCAGTTGCCCCGGCCACCGGCTGGACTCCTGCTGCTCCGCTGAGCACCGTCCTCAACGTCCAGTATCCGGGCTGGTCACCGACGCCGGACCCGGCAGCCACGTCCGCCGGCCTCGCTCGTCTCCAGACCTACTGGAAGGACTCCGAGGGCGACGACATGCTGTGGCAGCAGACCGGTCACGACGGCAGTGCCGCGCAGTATCCGGACTGGAAGGTCGAGGGGCACGCGAACGCGCTCACCGGCCTCACCAGCCAGTCGTTCTGGGGCTTCCTGCCCGAGGCGACCAAGCAGGAGTGCCTCGAGTGCCACTCCACCGACTACCGCATCATGGAGGAGGCCGGCGAGGACCCGAGCAGCTCGGATGCCGAGTACGGCGTCACCTGCGTGGGTTGCCACACGCCGCACGAGAACACCACCCAGGGCGGCGCGTGGGACGAGGAGTGGACTCCTCAGCTCAGGACCGGCTCGGCCAAGACGCTCTGCGTCGAGTGCCACAACGGGGAGATCCCCGCGGGCACGATGGCCTCACCGGGCGCCGAGATCCATCATCCCATGAAGGAGATGATGGACGGGTACGGCGCCATCGACGTCTCGTCGTTCCCGAGCGTCCACAAGGGCAAGTGCGTCCAGTGCCACATGCCGCCGACGAGCGTCAGCCGCGGCAACGTGCAGCTGGGCGGCAACCACACGTTCACCATCATCGAGCCGGAAGTGGCCATGGAGGCCTCTCCGATCCCGCTCACAACGGCCAGCGCGGTCGCTACCGCCACGCCGGTGCCGGGCGGCACCCCGGTGATCACCACCACCAACACTGTGACCTGGGACGTCATGCCCATGTCGGCATGCAGCACCTGCCACAGCAACAACAACGGCGTCCGCTCGACGCCGCAGCCGGTGTCCACCGTCAGGGCGACGCCTGATCCTGCCGCGAGTCCGCTGCGGGTCACCGTCACCATCAACCAGAACGCCAACCAGTCCGCGTGGGGCAACAACCCCGGCGGCGACCGTGGCCTCTGGCTGCAGGACACCATCGAGCAGCGTCAGGAGTGGACGCACGAGAAGGTCGACGCGATCCACAACGAGCTCGACGCGGGGGCCGTGCGTCTCGGCTATGCCGACGAGGCCGCCGCTCACGAAGCCCTCGTGGCTATCCCCGAGGCTGACCGCACGTTCGGTCAGACCAACTTCCTCAAGGCGTTCACCAACGTCGGGTTCGTCGAGAGTGAAGGCAGCTTCGGCCTGCACAACTGGGACTACTCACGTGAGATCGTCAACGTGGCGCTCCTGCAGGCCAAGGCAGTGCAAGCGGGTCAGCCGGAGCCGAGGAAGTGGGTAGTCTCGCTCCGGGTTTCGAAGAACACCATCAACAAGGGTCAGAAGGTCTTCTTCCGCGGTGCCGTCCTGGACGGCTGGGGTTTCACCGGCAAGGGCAAGATCACCCTGCAGCGCAGGATGAACGGCCAGAGCTGGCGGAACTGGAAGACGCAGACCCTCGCAAGCAACGGCACCTACGACATCCAGCAGCGGCTGGACTTCACCAAGGGCAAGTGGTTCTTCCGTGCCAGCATGCCCGGCGATGGCGGGCTCAATCTCGCCGCCGTCAGTCCCAACAGGACAGTGAGGATCAAGTAGTCCAGACGTGAGGCCTCTGGCCGACAGGACTACCTGACGATAGGTTCCACGCGAAGGGCGGCCCCCAAGAGGGGGCCGCCCTTCGCACATCCGGGGCCGGTCAGCACGGCGCCGGCGGGGCAAGCCGTCGGCGGCGGCGCCCGGCCGCGTTCGACCGTCCGGACGGGTGACCAGGCCCGACATCGTCGCCCGCGAATGTTGCCGATTCGGCTGCCGAAACGGTCAAATCGTTGCCGAACCCTACACTTCCTTGCCGACTCGCACTAGACTGATACGCGCGAGCCTCCTCCGTAACGCCGCACTCCCTCCGGCTCGCGGACGCGGCAGCAACGCTCCGGCGCCTCGGGGGGACGAGACGACGCACAGTGGGGTGATACGCAGATCCAGGTGACCACGCCCGTGTTGTGAACGAGCAACTCCCGCGCCGCCCGCAGACGACTCTTCTCCCGGCGGCGCCGTCAGCATCAGGTATCGCCGCCCGGCCGCAGGCCAGGGCGGACAACTGTGAAGGAGCAGCCCACATGGCAGAGTGCGTACCGAACCGCAAGCTCATCGCGGAACTCACGGCTAAAGAGGAGCGGATCCTCGAAGAGCGCACCCCGAAGTCCTACGAGCTCTACCAGCGCGCCATCAAGCACATGCCGATGGGCGTCGCGTCGTCGTATCAGGCTCGCGACCCGTACCCGGTCTACTTCACCTACGGCAAGGGCCCGCACATCTGGACCGTCGAAGGCCAGGAGATCGCCGACTTCCACAACGGCTTCGGCTGCATGGTGCAGGGCCACGCGCATCCCGTCATCGTCGAGGCCATCCAGAAGCGCGCCCCGTTGGGCACGCAGTTCGCCCTGCCGACCGAAGACTCCATCATCATGGCCGAGAACCTCGCCGGCGCCTTCAAGCTCCCCAAGTGGCGCTTCGTCAACTCGGGCTCCGAGGCCACGATGGACGCCATCCGCGTGGCGCGCGCGTTCACCGGCCGCGAGCCCATCGTCAAGATGTTCGGCTCGTACCACGGCCATCACGACTACGTCATGGTGAGCATCGGCGCACTCGACTACGGCAAGATCGGCCCGCGCGACGACTACGCCTCCCTCAGCTACGGGGCCGGCATCCCGCAGAGCTCGATCGACCTCACCGTCGCGGTGCCCTTCAACGACATCGAGAACATCACCAAGCGCATCGAGCGCATGGTCGAAGAGGGCAACCCGCCGGCCTGCGTCATCATGGAAGCCGCGATGATGAACCTCGGCGTCGTGCTGCCCGAGCCGGGCTTCCTCGAGGGCATCCGCGCACTCACCAAGAAGCACGGCATCGTCCTGATCTTCGACGACGTCAAGGTCGGCATCTGCACCGCCCGCGGCGGCTCGGTCGAGCGCTTCGGCGTCCTCCCCGACATGGTCACCCTCGGCAAGGCGCTCGCCGGCGGCACGCCGTGCGGCGCCATCGGCGGCAGCGACGAGGTCATGGCGATGGTCAACGACGGCACCGTCTTCCAGGTCGGCACCTACTCAGGCAACCCGCTCGCCATGGCGGCCGCACGCGCCAGCTTCGAGCAGGTCATGACCGACGACGCCTACAAGCATCTCAACCACCTGAACGACAGGATCATCGCCGGGTGCGACGCCGTCTGCGCGAAGTACGACTTCCCCGGCTACACGGTCGGCATCTCGTCCAAGGGCTGCGTCAACTTCGCCCTCGACAAGATCACCGACTACGAGTCGTTCATCAAGACCCAGGACCACGAGCTCGTCGCCCTGGCGTGGCTGTACAACATGAACCGCGGCATCATCATCGCCCCCGGCCGTGAGGAGGAGTGGACGCTCTCCATCACCCACACCGACGCCGACATCGACCTCTACATCAGCGCGTTCGAAGATCTCGTGCGCGACGTCACCGCCTGAGGCGGGCTCGCGGACGGCCGGCCGCCGGGAGCGGCGCCGGCGCACGAAGCACGAGGGGCGGGCGGCCTGCGGGCCGCCCGCCCCTTCTTCGTCTGCGAGGATCGGCGGCGCGCACCGGCGCGCCGCCGGCGACGACCTAGAGCGAAGGCGTGTCTGCCTCAGCGTCGGCGAGCCGGCCGCGCCGGCGCCGGAGCGTCGACCATGTCGTCCAGGAGCTGGCTGACCTCGGCCCACACGCTGTCGCGATGCGCCTGCAGCTCCTCGGCGTCTTCCGCGCGCGACTGGCGCTCGGCCTTGACCAGCAGCACACCGGCGTCGGCGAGCTTGCCGAGGATGCTCACCACGGTGATCTCCTCGAGGTGGCTGGCCTGCGTGATCTGCTTGACGGTCCGCGCGCCGTCCACCTGCAGGAGCACCATGAACTCGTCCCGCCCCATGAGCACGGGGTTGCGCGGCAGCGTGCGGTAGTCGCCGTTGCGCACGAGGACCGTGGACGGCTGGCCGAGCATCTCCACGGCGAGGCAGTACTCGCCGCCGAGCGCGGAGATGTCGAGGAGCACCGACTGGGTGTCGACGGTGATGCAGCCAGCGGGGGCCGGCTCGTGATCCACCACGAAGACGAACGAGCCCGCCGCCTCGAGCTTGGCGGCCACGAGGGTGTTGGCGATCTGCCGCGAGAGCACCTCGCGCAGCGCGTCCTCCTTGACCGCCCCGTGGTCCACGAGGATCGTGCCCACGGGGCGAGGCCGCGCCTCCTGCTCCGCGAGCGCGGCCTGCAGCTGCTGCTCGTTGACGAGCGAGCGCTTGAGGAGCTGGCTGCCGATGACCGTGTCGGCGGCGACCCGCGTCGAGTCCCTGGTCTCCGCGATGCGACCGGCAGCGAAGTGGACGTCGACGAGACGCTCCGGGCACTCGATGTGGAGCGTCCCGGAGCGGCGCATCCTGCCGAGCATCTGCAGGATCTCGACGACCCCGAATGTGTCCAGCGTGCCCTTCATCCCACCACGAAGTCTATAATCGGGCCACATGAACGTCGACCTCCACACGCACACGTACCCGGCCTCGGACTGCTCGCGCATCTCGTACCGCGACTACATCGGCTGGTGCGTGGACAATGCGGTGGAGGCCGTGGCGCTCACCAACCACGGCGACATCTCCGACAATCTCAAGCTCGGCCCTGCGCTGGCGGCCGAGGGCGTGCTGCTCATCGACGGGGTCGAGATCAGCACGCTGTTCGGCGACTTCGTCGTGTTCTCGCCCGACCTCGACTACCTGGAGACGCTGCGCAGCGTGCAGGAGGCGCTGCGGCCGGGCGCCGTGCCGGACCACGCAGCGGTGGTGTGGGTCCACCCGGGCGCCGGCGGCGGCCGCAGCGGGTCCTCCTACTACCCGGGCATCGAGAACATGGTCGCCGGAGCCGTGGACGCCGTGGAGGTCTACAACGGCTCGTGGCTCGGCGAGCGCTACGTCGGCATCGCCGAGCAACTCGCCGGCGTGCTGGGCGTCGCGCGCACAGGCGGCAGCGACGCCCACGACCCGGGGGACCTCATGGTCTGCTACACGGAGCTCCCCGACCCCATCACCGGCACGGCGGACGTGGTCGCGGCCCTCCAGAGCGGCCGGACGATCCCGCACCGCCGCCGGGCGCCGGTGCAGCGACGGCGCTTCGGCATCTTCTAGGAGGACGCCATGTGGACGCTTGACGTGAGGACGACCGAGCGCACCGCCTTCGTGGACGTCACCCGTCAGGTGGCGGACCTCGTGCGCGGCGCCGGCGACGGCGCCGTGGTGGTGTTCGTGCAGCACACCACGGCCGGCGTGACCATCAACGAGGACGCCGACCCGTCCGTCCGCGCCGACCTCGAGATGGCTCTCGACCGTATGGTGCCGGGCGACCTGCCCTTCAGGCACGCGGAGGGCAACTCCGACGCGCACACCAAGGCGAGCCTGATGGGCAGCAGCGTCACGGTGCCCGTCGTGGACGGCGCCCTGCAACTGGGCACCTGGCAGGGCATCTACTTCGCCGAGTTCGACGGCCCCCGGCGGCGCCGGGTGTTCGTCACGCTCCTGCGCGGCTGAGCGGCCGGCCGGCCGCGCCCGCGGCAGCGGGCATCTCCGGCCGGCTCCCGCGGTCTCAGCGTCCGAGCACCTGCTCGAGGAGATGGCGCAGCGGGTCCGTGTTGAGGCGCCCGCCGCCGTGCCGCAGCAGCAGGCGCTCTGCCGGCAGGTGCTGGCCCTGCGACCAGAGGGCCTTGAGCCAGTCCCCGGCCTCGGGCGACGCGAACCACGCCTTGCCGAAGTCGTCCTGCAGCCGTGAGGCGCAGCGCGCCCTCGAGCATCCAGGCCCGCAGGTAGCTCGCGCAGTAGAACCCCTCATCCACGTCGACCAGGTAGTTCTCCTCGGGCACCTTGACCTTGGTGGCGGCGCTGAGCTTGCGGCTGTAGAGATCCGGCATGTCGTCGAGCGGGCCGGTCTGCGCGTGGAGCGCGGTCTCGTACGAGAGCTTGGCCGCGTAGCGCCGCATGAAGTAGAGGTCGTTGACGGCGGCGAAGCGCACGTAGTCGTCGCTGTCGTCGAAGTCCAGGATCTCCGCCAACCACTCGCGGTTGCCCAGCAGGTGATCGAAGATGAAGGCGAACGCCTCGGTGACCGCGTTGTCCCCGAGGTGCCGGTACTCGAAGGCGAGGTCGGGCAGCACGTGCGCGAAGTGCTCGGTGTGGCCGGCCTCGTGCAGCAGCATGCCGAAGTCGTCCTGGCCGCCGTGCGGGAGCACGCAGAGGTAGATCTCGTCCGGCACCCGCACCGGGGCGCAGAAGGCGCGCGGCGACTTGAGCTCCCGCACCTCGGTGTCGAGGTGCACGTTGGGCTGGGCGTCCAGGGAGATGCCGAGGCCCGCGAGCGTGCGTCGCAGTGACGGGAGCAGCGCGTCGGCCCGGAACGCGTGGTCGAACCCCTCCGCGCGCCACAGGTACGGCAGGTCCGCGTAGGAGAGCTCGGCCAGGGTGACGCCGAGGCGCTCCCGCACGAGCCGGTCCATGACGCGCTCGTAGAGCCCCTCCGTGTCGCACAGGAACCCCTCCAGCTCGCCCCGGAGGTGGTCGTAGTCGAGGCCCTTGACGATGCCGTACAGCTCCTTGTAGTCCGGGTAGCCCAGCTCGAGGGCGAGGTCGTGGCAGCGCCGCCAGAACGTCTCGAGGAGCGGGTTGAGCCGCTCGGCGGTGGCGGCGACGCGGGCCGCCTGGATGCGCTCGCGACGCGCCCTGTCCGGCTCGTTGCCCTGCACGACGCTGGCCTGCCGCAGGCCGATGCTCTCGCCGTCGACGGTGATGGTGGTCTCGCCCTCGGTGTTGGCGATCTCGTCGCCGAGGTGCTTGGTCTGCTCTCCCAGATAGCCGTCGACGGCGAACGCCAGCAGATAGGCAAGCCGCCGCTTCTCGTCGTCGACGGCGGCGGCGTACAGCTCTTCGAGGCCGTCGATGGCCTCGCGCGTGAACAGGCCGGGGTACCGGTCGTAGACGGCCGCCGTGTCGCAGCGGGCCTTCTGGCCGGAGAAGTGCTGGTAGAACTCGAGGTCGAGCGCGCCGACGAACTCCTCGGCACGACGCCGGTACTGCTCCAGATCGAGGTCGCTCACCACAAGACTCCTTTCGCGGGCCGGCGGCGGGCCGGGCGGTCCAGCCGCGACTCTACCAGCGGCCGCCCGGGGCGACACCCCCGTCCGGCGTGGACGGGGTGGACGATTGCCGAAGAGGTGGACGACAGTTCTGACAACACCCGCCGAGCCCCCGACCGGGCCCGGCCTGAGGTGCGCGCGGCGGCGGCGCAGGCGGTTCGCCGCGCCTCCAGCGGGAAGGTACACTGGGCGACCATGCCACCACGCCCCGGAGAGACCGTCGAGCTCGACGTCACCTCGCTCGCCTACGGCGGGCAGGGCGTCGCGCGCCTTGATGAGTTCGTCGTCTTCGTCCGTGGCGCCGTGCCCGGCGACCGCGTGCTCGCACGCGTCGTCAAGCGCCGGCCGTCGCACGCGGAGGCCAAGACGCTCGAGCTCCTCTCCCCCTCGCCGCGCCGCGTGGCGCCGCGCTGCCGCCATGCGCAGGAGTGCGGCGGGTGCGAGTGGCAGACGCTCGAGTACCCCGCCCAGCTCGAGTACAAGCAGCAGCAGGTGGTCGACTCGCTGCAGCGCATCGCGCACCTCACGGACTACCGGCTCGAGCCCATCCGCGGCATGGACGACCCGTGGCGCTACCGCAACAAGATGGAGTTCTCGTTCGGCGAGGACGAAGAGGGCCGCCTCGTCCTGGGCCTGCACAAGCGCGGGTCCTGGAGAGAGATCGTCGACGTGACCGACTGCCTGCTGGCGTCGGAGTCGATGAACCGCGCCCGCAACGCGGTCGCGGAGGCCTCGCGCGAGCTGGGCCTGCGCCCGTTCTCGCGCGAGGGCGAAGGCGGGCTGCTGCGCCACCTGGTGGTGCGAGAAGCACGCGCGAGCGGCGACCTGCTGCTCAACCTGTTCGTCGCCGCCCGGTTCCCCGAGGAGGCCGAGCTCGTCCGCCGCGTGCAGGAGGCCTCCGGCTGCACGTCGTTCGCCGTCACCGTCAACGACCTCGCGCGCCGACGCCGCCGTCGGCGACGGTCCCCACCTGCTCCTCGGCCCGGCGCACCTGCGCGAGCGGGTGGCCGGCGTGGACCTGCGGGTGCCGGCCACCGCCTTCCTCCAGACCAACAGCTCCATGTGCGAAGTGCTCTACGCGACGGCGCTCCGGTTCGCCGAGCCGGAGCCCGACCGGCCGGCGGCCGACCTCTACTGCGGTATCGGCTCGCTCAGCCTCCCACTGGCGCGCGCCTCGCGCGAGGTGCACGCCGTGGAGATCGTCGAGGACGCCATCGAGGCGGCGCACGTCAACGCCGAGCTCAACGGCGTCACGAACGCCGCGTTCTACGCCGCCGACGTGCGGCCCCTGCTGCGCTTCCCGCCGCACCCCGTGCTGGACGCGGGCCGCGCGGACGACGCGGACCGGCCGGCCGTCGTGATCACCGACCCACCGCGCGCCGGCATGGCGCGCAAGGCGCTCGCGCGCGCGGCGGCGCTCGGAGCCGACCGCTTCGTGTACGTCTCGTGCAACCCGACGACGCTCGCGGCCAACGCCGTCGAGCTCGTGGAGCTGGGCTACACGCTCACCACCGTGGCGCCGGTCGACATGTTCCCGCACACGCACCACATCGAGACGGTCGCGCGCTTCGAGCGCGACGGCTGAGGCGCCTCACAGCTCCGCGGGAGCCTAGCCTCTCCCCCTCCGCGCATCCCCTTGACCAGCAGGTCCGCGTTCACGGCGAGGAAGGCGACGGAGAGCAGCGGCAGCGCCGGCAGCGCCGTCCACCACATGGCGAGCGCGATGGTGCCGAGGAACGACCCGACCATCGCCACCGCGCTCCAGGCGGCGCGCAGCCGGAACCGCCGCGCCGCCCCCAGGTAGAGCGCGAAGAAGAGCACGTCGCTCACGCCCAGCCCCGTGTAGGCCTCCTCGTAGCTGTACCCCAGCCAGGTGGCCGCCACGGTGAACCAGCCGACGATCACCGGACCCTTGTCGAGGATGGCCTTGGTCGGACCGGCGGCCACGCTCACGATGTCGACCGCGGCCGAGACGGCCGCGACGAGGACGATCCAGCTGGCGCGCTCCATCTCGCCGGCGATCCAGATGCCGAGCGCGGCGGCGAACACGATCTTGGCGATGTTGGCGACCGGCACCCAGCCGAGCCAGACGAACAGGACTGCGCACGGGAGAGCGGCGAGCGCGACCAGCGGGAGCCGCCGGCCCAGCGCCGCCAGCGGCAGCATGCCCCACACGAGCGCGGCGGCGGCGGAGAGCACCACCGCCGACGAGACCATGATGTCCAGACGCACCGGCGGCGCCGGCGCCAGCCGGCTGCCGAACCCCCACGCGAGCAGCACGACGATCGCGGCAGCAGGCAGGAGGAGCCGTCTCATCGGACGGGCGCGGCCGAGGCCGCCGGCATCAGTAGGGCGGGATGTTGTCGTACCACTCCCCGAGCCGGCGGAAGGCGCGCCAGAAGCCGGCCTTGAGCCGCTGCTCGTCGAGGGAGATGTCGATGTCGGGCGTGACGAGCACCTCGGTGCCCGGCGTGAAGTCGACGATCTCGCCGGGCCTGTACTCGAGCTCCCGCGCCAGCGGCACGTTGGCGGTGTTGAGCGCGGCCACCGTCTCCTCGCCCATGGCCACGATCAGCTTGGGATTCGACGATGGCGAGCTCGCGGCGCAGGTGGTCGAGGCACTTGGCCTCGGGGTGCGCCTCGCGCACCTCACCGCACTTGACGACGTTGGTGCCGTACAGCTGCAGCGGGTCGATCTTGAGCCGCTGGCAGCTCTTCATGAGGGCGGTGCCGGCGCGGCCGAAGAAGGCGACGCCTTCGTGCAGCTCGGACGGCCGCGCCTGGTACTTGAGCAGGAAGATGTCGGCCATGGGATGGCCCGATCCGATGACCGGCATGGTGCGCGCGTGGCTGCAGCGCGAGCACCTGAGGATCTCGCCCGTCAGCTCGTTGATCTCGCTGATCGCCCGGGTCAGGTACTTGTCGTAGATCTCATTGGGTTGTGCCACGCGATGCCTCTCTCGGACTGTGCTGCTGATCAGCCGCCGCAGGTTGGCTGACGAATGGTGCCCGCAGTCCCACCATTCCCTAGGATGTTCGCGTAGCCGCGGCGAACTCCTCGCGTCACCCGTGGAATTGCCTGTGGGGCCTGATTATCCGCGCGTTATGCAGGTGAATCCACCTGCCCGTCGTCCTTGGGGCCGCCGGCGATGGTGGTCTGCAGCAGCTTGAGCGACTGGAGGTAGATGAGGCTGCGGGGACGCCTGACGATGCGGCTCTCGGCAAGCGCGCGGGTGAAGTCGTCCGGCCCGGTGAAGTCCTCCATGCCGCAGAGGGTGGTGCCGATGCCGGGGAGCACGTGCGAGTCGCTGCCACCGGCAGCCGGCAGCCGGTAGCGCCTGGCGAACCGCTCGGCCAGCTCGTTGAAGCCGGGGAACGCCAGCCGCGCGTTGAACACTTCCACGACGTCGATGTCGGCCACGTTGGCGCGCAGGACGGCGGGGCTCGGGATCGTGTGCAGCCGGTCGAAGGGGTGAGGCACGTACACGATGCCGTGCTGCTCCTTGATCGCCGCGATGGTCTCGGCGAAGGTCATGCCGCCGGGGATGGTGCGCTCGAGAAAGAGCCCGATCACCTCGCCCTCGCTGCTCTTGACCTCCTCGCCGACGATGACGCGGACGCCGTAGCGGTCCGCCAGCTCGCGCGCCTCGAGCCCCCCGGCCGCGGTGTCGTGGTCGGTGATGGCCACCACGTCCAGGCCCACCTCGCGGGCGCGTTCGAGGATGTCGGCGACCGGCATCACGCAGTCCTTGCTGTGGTGCGTGTGGATGTGGAAGTCGGCGAACAGCTCGCGCTGCTGGCGGCGGCGGCGCGGCAGCGGGTGCCGCCGCCGGCGCGCGACCTCCTCGTACACCTGGAGCACCTCGCCGGTCACCCTGTCCCAGTCGTAGCGGCGCACGGCGCGCAGAGCGTGGCCCGAGAGACGGCGTCGCAGCTCGGCGTCCGAGAGCATGCGAGAGAGCGCCGCCGCGAGCGCCGGCACGTCGCGCGGCGGCACCAGCAGCCCGGTGCCCTCGTTCAGCACCACCTCGTCGTACCCGGGGATCGCCGAGGCGATCACGGCGGCGCCGGACGCCATGGCCTCCAGCAGACCGACTCCCGCCGACTCGGGACCGAACGAGGGGGCACAGAAGACGTCGGCGTCGCGCAGCAGCCCCGCGACCGCGCCGCGCGGCACCCGCCCGTGGAACCGCACGCGACCCGCCCAGGCCGGCGGCACGAGCCGCGCGTAGCGCCGCTCCTGCAGGTCGCCGCCGCACACGTCGATCACCACGTCCCGGTGTTCGTCCCCGAGCAGGCGGAGCGCCCGCAGCAGCACCCCGAGCCCCTTGCGCCGCTCCACGCCGGCGGCGAACACGACGCGGGTCGGCCCCGGGGCGCGCTCGTAGGCGGGGCTGAACATCTCGAGGTCCACGCCCGGCGGGATCACGTGGTACGCCCCGGGGAACGTGAGCGCCGCGAGGTCGCGGACCGCCGCGGACGAGGCGATGGCCGCGTCGAGCGAGTCGAACAGGCGCAGGAGCTGCGGTCGCCGGGACCAGAAGGGCCGCATCTTCTCCGGGTTGGCGTGGAACGTGGCCACCAGGGGACAGCCCGCGTAGCGCAGCGCCGACCACCCCAGACCGGGCACGAAGGGCTCGTTGAGGTGCAGGAGGTCGAAGTCCTCGGCCCCCAGCAGCACGTCGATGTTGGCGATGAGCTCGGGCGGCGCCGCGATGAGCTTGAGCGACCCGCTCTCCTTGACTGCGTAGGTGGCGCCGGCGAAGAAGTACCGCGGGAAGGGCTCGTCCGGCAGGAAGACCGTCTCGCGCTCGCCCGTCAGCACCGCCTGCACGCGCCGGTGCGCCTCCTCGACGGCCGGCCGGTCGGCGGTGGGCGCGATGACCGTGACCTGGTGGCCCGCGGCGGAGAGGCGCTCCGCGAGCGCGCGCACCTGCTCGTTGACGGCAGAGGGCGTGGACCAGAGGAACGGCGTGAGGATGCCGAGCTTGAGAGCCATGCAGGCCATGGTACCGCACGCGGGACTCCGGCGCGGGCGGATGCCGGTCGCGGGCCTTACCCGAGACGGTGCGAACCGTACGCGCGAGGGGCGGCCGGGGCATCGCCCCGGCCGCCCCTCGGCGGGAACCTTGTCGGCTCAGAGACGGGTGCTCCTACGGCGCACCCGTCAACAGCTCGCCTGCGGCGGCTATCCCTGGCAGACCGCGCCGGCGCCGTAGCCCTCGCCGGCGATGAACTCCTCGGTCATGCGACGGCACTGGTCGTCCGGATGCTGCACCGGCGGCGACTTCATGAAGTAGCTGCTGGGGCCCTCGAGCGAACCGGCGAGGCCGCGGTCGAGGCCGATCTTGGCGCAGCGCACCGCGTCGATGACGATGCCGGCGCTGTTGGGTGAGTCGACGACCTCGAGCTTGAGCTCGATGTTGAGCGGTACGTCGCCGAAGGTGCGGCCCTCCATGCGGATGTACGCCCACTTGCGGTCGTCGAGCCACTTGACGTAGTCGCTGGGGCCGATGTGCACGTTGTCGGCGCCCATGTCGTAGTCGAGCTGGCTGGTGACCGCGTTGGTCTTGCTGATCTTCTTGCTCTCGAGGCGCTCGCGCTCGAGCATGTTGAGGAAGTCGGTGTTGCCGCCCACGTTGAGCTGGCTGGTGCGCTCGAGCTTGACGCCGCGCTCGCGCATGAGGCGCGTGAGCACGCGGTGCACGATGGTGGCGCCGACCTGGCTCTTGATGTCGTCGCCGATGATGGGCACGCCGGCCTCGACGAACCGCTTCTGCCAGTACGGCTCGCGGGCGATGAACACCGGCACGCAGTTGACCATGCCGCAGCCGGCCGTGAGGATCTGCTCCGCGTACCACTTGGTGGCCTCTTCGCTGCCCACCGGCAGGTAGCTGACCACCACGTCGGTCTGCGTCTCCTTGAGGATGCCGACGATGTCGTCGGTGGGGCCGGGCGCCTTCTCGATGATCTGCGAGAGGTACTTGCCCAGGCCGTCGTGGGTCATGCCGCGCGCGACCTTGACGCCCTTCTCCGGCACGTCGCTGAACTTCACCGTGTTGTTGGGCTTGGTGAAGATGGCCTCGCTGAGGTCCTTGCCCACCTTGTTCTTGTCGATGTCGATGGCGGCCACGAACTCGATGTCCTTGACGTGGTAGCCGCCCACCACCGGGTGCATGAGCCCCGGCACGAAGTCGTTCTTCCTGGCGTTCTTGTAGAACTCCACGCCCTGCACGAACGACGAAGCGCAGTTGCCGACGCCGATGATCGCCACGCGAACTGGATTACCCAAGGGGTCTACCTCCATGATGCGAGCCGCGCCCGGCGACCGCGTCGATCGCAGCCCTCCTGCGGGGCCGCTGAAGCGCCCCGCTCGGCTCGAGATAACGCGCGAAAGTATATCACGCGGCGGTGCGGCGACCTGCCGCCGCCGGCGCCGGCGCGGTCGCTCAGGACTCCCGGCCGGAGCGCGCGCCGGGCGCCGGCCAGAGGTCGTCGGCGAGGTCGTCGCCGTCCGGGCCGGCGTGCCCGGCATCCGCGCCGGCCGGCATGGCACGCTCGACGCGGGGCGCCGGCGGAGCCTCGATCTCCGGCGCCCGGTCCACCGCGCGCAGCTTGCGCATCACGTGCACCTCCCGGTGCACCACGGTGATGACCGTGAGCGTCGTGAGGAAGTACAGCCACCAGACCAGGAAGCTCGTGCCGCCCGGCTCCCACCAGGAGAACAGGAAGCCGATGCCGAGGCCGACGAGCCGCTCCGGCCGGGACATGAAGCCGACCTTGCAGTCCACGCCGAGCGCCTCCGCGCGGGCGCGGATGTACGAGACCATCTGGGCGGCGCCCATGAACAACAGCATGCGACGACGGGAGCCCAGTCCGGGCCCTCGAGGACGAAGTACACGACGAGGGCCGCGGCGACCATGAGCTCGGAGACGCGGTCCAGCGTGGAGTCGAGGAACGCGCCGGCCGTGGTGGGACCTGCCCCGGCGCGCGCCACCGCCCCGTCCAGCGCGTCGCACAGCGAGGCGATGATGCCGACCACGAGCGCCCACCCGAAGTAGCCGGTGATGATGAGCGGCAAGGCGGCGACCTGCAGCAGCAGGCCGATGTAGGTCATCATGTCGGCGGTGAAGCCGCGGCGCGCAAGGATCACGCCGAGGTGGAAGAACCCCCGGCGGGCGCCGTCGGTGTAGCGCGTCTTGAGGTTCGCCACGTCAGCCGTCGCGCTCGCGGACCGCGACCGGGGAGGGCGTCGCGGCGCTCGGCTGCAGGTTCACCGCGAGGATGCGCGCCGCGAAGACCACGAGGGCCCCGGCGACGGCGTCGACGATGAAGTGGTTGCCGGTCGCCACGATGGTCACCAGGACGATCACCGCGTAGACGAACCCGAGGTACCGCACCCAGCGCCTCTGCGCCAGGGTGTACAGCATGATGCCGATGAACAGGGCGTAGCCGAAGTGGAGGCTCGGCATGGCCGCGAAGGGGTTGGCGAGCAGGCCGTTCTCGAAGATGGCGGCGCGCACGCCGTGCAGGAAGTTGATGTCCGCGACCCCGGACGTGAAGATCATGCGCGGCGGCGCCGTGGGCAGCAGGGCGAACACGAGCACGGCGATGAAGTTCATCGCGAGGAACCAGTTGCGGTAGGTCGTCCACCACTCACGGCGCTGGGTGAACACCCACATCATGGCGCCGATGATGATGGGCAGGTGCCCGTACTGGTAGATCCACACCAGCGCGGTCATGAGCGGCTCCACCGCACTGACGCGGCCCTGCACCCACGGCTCCCACCAGATGCCCAGCGCCTTCTCGAGATTCATGAAGAAGACGCCGTTGGCCATGGCGACGGCGTCGCGTCCCTGCGACAGCGCGCGCGAGAAGTCGTACGCGAGGTAGCAGGCCAGCATGATGAGGACCTGGCGGAGCAGGTCCCACCCGCCGTCGGGAGCGAGGGAGTATCTGGCGTCGCCGAGAAGCCGGCCCACTGTGGGCCTGAGGCGCGAGTTCACCCTCATCGACCTCCCGTCAGGTGGACGTCACGAGCGGGCGCCCGTATCCAACGAACGATAGCAGAGCCCCGAACGGCGGGGCAACTGATGCCGGCCCGCATGACGTTGTCTCGCTCGCCCCGGCCGCAGGGGCGAGGGCGAGGCTGCTTGCACTGGGTGTCTTGTTCCCGCCCGGGCGCGCGGCTCCTCTGGCGACTGTTGGCCACGAGCACACGAGAGGCCGCGACGGCGATGCAGAGAGAGTGGAAGTGGTGGGCCGTGAAGGATTCGAACCTTCGACCTTGGGATTAAGAGTCCCCTGCTCTACCAACTAAGCTAACGGCCCACGGGCGTGCGAGGCGATATGGTACCAGCCCGCCGCGGTCTTGCCAAACGGGCGCTGCGAGGCTCGAGCGGCGCCCGGTCAGGCGCCGAAGACGTGACGCCCGGCGACCTCGTAGCCCTCTTCCGCGCAGGCCTCTTCTATGGATCGAGGGCGACCGTGGCGTCGTCGAAGTCGACCGTGACGGTCTTCTCCGCCACGTCCACGTCGACCTTGCCGACGCCGCCCAATGCGGACACGGCCTTCTCGATCGCCATCTTGCAGTGGTTGCACGACACCGACGGTACGTTGAGCACGGCGTGCGTCTCAGCCATTGTCGTTCCTTCCCGACGCGGGCGCAGATCCCAACTCGTCGAGCTTGAAGGTCTCCGACCGGCCCTCGCCGAGGGCGACGGTGACGCTGTCGATCGGCGCCAGCAGGTCCGTGACCTTACCTTCCCCTGCGGGAGTCTTGACTATCGCCCCGCGCTTGGGCGCCCGCTTGCGGAACGAGACGTACACCTGGTGCTCGTACTTGAGGCAGCACATGAGACGCCCGCAGCAGCCGGAGATCTTGGTGGGGTTGAGCGGCAGGTTCTGGTCTTTGGCCATGCGGATGGAGACGGGCTCCTGGTCGCCGGCGAACGTGGCGCAGCAGAGGCTGCGACCGCACGGGCCGTAGCCGCCGACGATGCGCGACTCGTCGCGCGCGCTCACCTGCTTGAGCTCGACGCGGCGCCCGAGACGGTCGCCGAGCCGGTTCTGCAGCTCGCGCGCGTCGGTGCGCTCCTCGGCGAAGTACGTGATGGTGAGCTTGGGGCCGTCGAAGGACTGGCGCGCCTCCACGACCTTGATGTCGAGCTTGAGCTCCTGGCCGAGCGCGCGACAGGCGCGTTTGGCCTCGCACTCCGCCTCGCGGTGGGAGGCGATGGCCTCGGCGTCGGCGGCCGACGCCCTGCGGATCACCCTGCGGAGCCCGCGCGGAGCGTCTTCCGCCCGGACCTCCTCGGGCGCCCTGACGACGCGTCCGAAGTCGTTGCCGCGCGTGGTGTCGACGACGACACCTTCGCCCGGAGCCAGGTCAAGGTCGCCGGCGTTGAACTGGTAGACCCTGCCGCCGCCGCGAAACACGACGCTGCAGATCCTAGGCACTGGTGGAGACCTCCTCGAAGCGCGCGAACATCGCTTGCAGCGCGAGCTTCTGGTCGACGTTGAGATACAGGTCTTTGCGGGTCTTGGCGGCGACGCCGAGCAGCCTGCGGTAGTGGTCCGGCGTCGCGGCGACCGCCTCGACGAGCGCGTCGCGATGGTCACTGTTCCAGAGTACATCGGAAGCCCCGGAGGCGCACCACCCAGAGGTCGCGCACCCAGGAGACGAGCAGGTCGAGCGCGTCCTGGGCGGCCAGGCGACCGCGGCGCGTGGCCTCCCGCTTGGCGCGCGCCTCCGCCTGCTCCGTGTACCACTTGAGGTCCTTCTTGTCCTGGAACTGCCGCTCCAGCTCGGCGAGCCGGGCTTCCAGGCTCTCCTGGACCTCCGCCGCGACCTCGGCCTGCCGGCGCGCGAGGACACCGAGGAACGCCTGCGCCGGCGCCGGGCCGTCCTGCGGGCGGGCGCCGGCCACGATGGCCGCCGCGTTCTTGAGGTACTCCTCGCGGCTGCCCGGGCCGGCCGCGTCCGCGGCCATCCGCGCGGCCTTCTCCACCGATCCGTGGGAGAGCCGCGCGAGCGCCTCGGCCGCGACCGGGTCCACCTGGTGGCGCTCGACGAGAAAGGCGCTCACCTCGGTGTCGCTGAGCGGGCGGAACTCCACCACCTGGCAGCGCGAGACGACGGTCGGCAGCACGCGCTCCAGCCGGTCGGTGACGAGGAGGAACACCACGTAGGACGGCGGCTCCTCCAGGCTCTTGAGGAACTTGTTCGCGGATTCCCTGTTCATGTACTCGATCTCGGGGATGACCCACACGCGGTGCGCAGCGGAGAACGGCTTGAGGCTGAGGTCGCCGACGATGGCCTTCACCTGCTCGATGCGCCACACGTCGCCCTCTCGCTCGAGGACGTGCAGGTCGGGGTGCACGCCGCGTCGCGCGCGCTCGCACTCGGGGCAGGAGCCGCAGTCGCCACAGCCCGAGACCAGCACGGCGCCGAGCTCACGCGCGAACGCCGTCTTGGCGAGGCCCTCCGGCCCGGCAAGCAGGTAGGCGTGACTCAGCGTGCCGTCGCGCAGCGCACGAGAGAAGAACGCCTTGGCCTGAGCCTGTCCTGGAATCGACTCGAACACTGCGCCCTCAGCCTCCGAGCCGCAGGCCGGCGTCGGCCACGGCCTCCAGAGCGGCGGCCTCGACGTCGACGGCCACGAGGTCCACGGCACGGAAGCCGTCGACGAGGCGAACGCGCTCGGGCCAGCGGCGCGCCAGAGCCGCGAAGCCGGCCGCCACGCGCTGCTGGAACTCCAGCCCCTCGGCCTCGATACGGTCGGCGTGCCCGTCGCCCCCGCCGGCGCGGGCGAGCCCGACGACGGGGTCGACGTCGATGACCAGCGTCAGGTCGGGCAGCAGGCCCTGGAGGGCCGGCGCGTTGACGGCGAGCACCTCGTCGACGCCGAGCCGGCGGGCGAAGCCCTGATAGGCGAGCGACGAGTCGAGGAACCGGTCGAGCACGAGCACGCGGCCGGCGGCCAGGGCGGGCAGCAGCACCGTCTGCACGAGCTCGGCTCGGGCGGCCGCGTAGAGGAGCGCCTCGGTCCACGGCGCGATCTCGGAGGGTCCATGGAGCAGGACGTCGCGGATGGCCTCGCCCGCGGGCGTGGCGCCGGGCTCGCGGATCACGGTGCCCGGCGCCGTGGCCGGCCCTACCGGAAGGCCACAGGCGACCAGACGCTCGCAGAGCAGGGCCGCCTGGGTGCTCTTGCCGCACCCGTCCACGCCCTCGAGCGTGATGAGGACGCCGCGCCGGCCGGGTGCGGGGTCAGGCATCGCTACTCTGCCTTCTTGCGGGCCTTGTACTTCTCTTTGCTCGGGCAGTCGATATCGACGCACAGCACCCACGGACGCCCGCGGCCGCCACCGCCGACGACCTTGATCTCCGGCCACCCGCACTCCGCGCAGACCTTGCCGGTGGGCACGATGGTGCCGCGCTGCGGCAACGGGAACGTCTGACCGCAGCCGCGCCGCGGACGCTCGCCCTCGACCGCCGGCTGCTTGGGCTCCTCGCCCTCCTTGCCGACGCACGCCGCGAACCGCTTGCCCGTCTTCCCGCGCAAGACGCGAAGCTGCCCCCCGCAGTTCTTGCAGGTGCCCAGGGTGAGGTCCTCACGCACGCCGCTCTTGATGCGGTCGCGGATGTCGTCGACGTGGCCGTCGAGGAGCTTCCACGCCTGCTCGAGCATCTCCTGGCTGTCCTTCACCACGTCCTCACGGCGCAGCTCGCCCTCGCTGATGCGGTCCATCTCGGCCTCGAGCCTGGAGGTCATCATGGTGGACGAGATGTCGACGGGCGCCTTCTCCATGGCCGCGTCGAAGGCGGCGATGAGCGCCATGCCCAGCTCGGTCGGCTCGACCGGGTTGTCGCGCACGTAGTTGCGGTCGTAGAGGTGCTGGATGATGTCGGCGCGCGTGGCCTTCGTGCCGAGCCCGAGCTCCTCCATCTTCTCGATGAGCCGCCCCTGTCCGTACCGGCCGGGCGGCTGCGTCTCCTTGGCCTCCGAGCGCAGGTCGAGCACCTTGAGCGTGGCGCCCGGCTCCAGCGGAGGCAGCGGCCGGTCGCGCTTGGCCGCGTACTTCTCGTAGACCTCGAGGTACCCGAGGGACGCCACGCGGCTGCCGTGCGCCACGTACGGCTCGCTGCCGAGGCGCAGGTCCATGCGCTGGCTCTCGATGACGGCGGCCGGAAGCAGTGTGGCGAGGAACCGCCGGGCGACCAGGTCGAAGACCTTGGCCTGGTCGCCGCTGAGCTCCTTCGTCGGCACGCCCACCGGGTAGATCGGCGGATGGTCGGTGGTGCGCTTCTTGCCCCGGGAGGGCGTGAGCTTGTCCTGCCCGGCGAGCCGGGCCGCCGTAGCGGCGACCGGCTGCCAGCTCGCGAGCTCGCGGAGGCTGCCGTGCAGGTCGAGCGACGGCGGATACACCGTGTTGTCCGTACGCGGGTAGCTGATGAGGCCGTCGAGGTACAGCGACTCGGCCGCGCGCATGGCGCGGGCGGGCGTCATGCCGGCGCCGGACGAGGCGCTCATGAGCGCCGTCGTGTTGAACGGCGCCGGCGGCTTGTCCTGCCGCGGCTTGGCCTCGTAGCCGGCGACCTCGGCCATCTCGACGCGAGACCCGTCGAAGGCGGCTTGCATGGCCTCCTCCGAGTCGAAGCGGCCCTTGGCGTGCGCCACCTCGAACGGCTCGCCGTCGCGCTCGAGCGTCGCCTTGATCTCCCAGTACGGCACCGGCACGAAGGCACGGCGCTCGAGCTCCCTGTCGACCACCAGGCGCAGCGTCGGTGACTGCACGCGCCCGACGGAGAGGTAGTCCGAGCCGTAGCGGTACGAGGCGAGCGACATGAAGCGCGTGAGCACGGCGCCCCAGATGAGGTCGATGTCCTGGCGCGAGTGCGCCGCCTCGGCGAGGTTGAAGTCGACCGTGGAGGGCTTGGCGAACGCGGCGTTGACCTCCTCCGGCGTGAGTGCCGAGTAGCGCACGCGGATGTGCCGGTCGACGACGGGCGCCGGCAGCATGGCCTTGACGTGCGGGTCGCCGCCGTCCACGGGCTCCGGCGCCGGCGCCTTGGCGCGCGCCTCCGCCCCGTCCTTGGCGGCGGCCTTGCGCTTCTTCTTCTCCGGCTTGTCGCCCGGATTGCGCTTGAGCGCGTCGCCGCGCAGGATCTCGAGCGCCTCGTGGCCGATGAGCTCGCCCTCGCGGTCGTAGTCCGTCGCGATGACCACCTCGGTGGCCCCCTTGGCCACGGAGCGGAGGGCCGAGATCGTGCCGGCGGCGCCGGCGTCGACCACCCAGGCGAGGCCGGGATTCTCGATCATGTCGCCGAGGTACTTGAGGCTCCAGCGCTTGTAGGTGTTGGGGAACACCGTCTCCATGACGTGGCCGCGCAACCCGATGGCCACGGCGTCGCCGTCGTCGTAGGAGAAGTGGTAGGACCTCACCTTCTGGCGGCCGCGCCCGTGCTCTTTGACGGCCGGCTTGCCGCCGAGGATCTCCGCGATCTTGCGCGCCGCCGAGTCCTTCTCTGTGACGATCAGCTTCACTGCTACCTCATGGGGACGTGGAGGGGACGAACGGGACTGACGGAGTTAATACCACCCCGCAAACCTGGACGTCGAGATTGACGTTGACGCGCGGCCGGGTCAGGAGAGCGCGGCGAGAGCTTCGTCTCGCGTCGCGTGCATGGAGAACACACGATCCAGGCCGGTGACGCTGAGGACGCGCTCGACCGGCCGCGTGGTGACCACGATCGTCATCGTCCCGCCCGCGCCGTGCACGCGGCGGACGCCGCCGATGAGGACGCCGAGCGCGGTGGAGTCGATGAAGGTCACGTCGGCGAGGTCGACCACGAGGCGCTTGACGCCCGAGTCCAGCAGCTCGAGCAGGCATTCCTTGAACTGGGGAGCCGTGAAGATATCGACCTCGCCCGAGAGGACGACCACGCCGACGTCGTCGGCCGGGCGTTCACTCGAGACACTGAACATGTCGCTCATCGAAGCGGACCTCTTACTTCGTCGGGGATGGAGATGGCGTTGGGGTGGACTTCGGCGCGTTGTCCTCGATCCATTGCTCGACCTGGGCGGCCTCCGGCGACGTCGGGTCCAGCTCCAGGAACCTGCCGAAGGCGAGGAGCGCCGTGGTGGTGTCGCCGGCGCTGATGGCCACCGTGGCCATGTCGAAGTACGACTGCGGCGTCCTTCGGGCTTGAGCGCACGTGACCTCGCCGTAGGCGGCGGTGGCCGCCTCGTAGTCGCTGAGGTACAGGTACGTGGAGATCAGGTCGTCCAGCAGCGCGAGGCGCTTCTGCTTGGCTTCCGCGCCCTTCTGCTCGGCGAGGATCGCGTCGGCCTCCTTGTACGCGGCGACGGCCTTCTCGTAGTAGGCCTGCTGCGCGGCCGTGTCCAGCTGCTGGTTGGCCATGAACACGTAGTTGTCGCCCAGCTTGATCCAGGAGGCAGTGTCCTGCGGGTTGGCGGCGACGGCGTTCTGAAGCTGGGTGATCGTCGCCTGCAGCTGCTCCGTGGCGGACTGCTCCTCACCGAAGAGCGTGCACCCGTTCAACACGCCCGAGTAGCCGACGACCAGGAAGGCGGCCATCAGGAACGCCATGAAGCCGAAGACGATCTTCTGCCAGAACTTGACCTTGCGTCGATCGAGCAGCACTTAGACGGACTCCTCTCGGTGGACGGCCGGCGTGTGCCACCAGCCTGAATCGGCGTCGCCGACCTGCACGGCGCCGGTGCGGACACGGTCCTGCAGCTTCTCCCGCACGCTCACGGCGGCGGCGCGGATGGCGTCCGCGTCGATACCCGCGTGGACGCGGTCGCGGTAGAGCTCGCGCCCGCCGACCACGGTGAGCCTGACGTCGTCCTGGTTGGCGCCGTAGACGAGCGCCGAGTACGGGTCGGCGATCGGCGCGAAGTGCGAGCGCGAGACGTCGACGGCGATGAGGTCGGCGCGCTTGCCGGCCTCGAGGCTGCCGACCTCGCCCTCGAGGCCGAGCGCCTCGGCGCCGCCGAGGGTGGCGATGCGCACGCACTTCTGCGCGTCGAGCACGGCGACGTCGCGCTCCACCGCGCGATGCAGGAACAGCATGGTGCGCATCTCGTCGAACATGTCCATGATGTTGCTCGACGCGGGGCTGTCGGTGCCGAGCCCGACGCGCACGCCTTCTCGCAGGAGGTCCGAGAGCGGAGCGATGCCGCAGCCGAGCTTGGCGTTGCTCTTGGGGCAGTGCGCCACGGCCACGTCCTTGCTGCGCAGGATGCGGATGTCCTCGCGCGTGACGTTGACGCAGTGCACGGCGAGGAAGTCGTGGTGCAGCACGTTCCACTGCTGCAGGTACTTGACGGGAGTGACCCCGTAGGGCTGCACCAGCATGCGCTCCCAGCCCATCTTCTCGCGGTAGTCGTGGGCGAACTTGCCGGAGCCGGAGCGGATGTAGGTGAGCTCGTCCTTGCTCTCCGCGACGTGGCTCATGACCTTGAGGCCGCGCTCCTGCGCGAGCCTGGAGACGCGCTGGTAGAGATGGCTCGAGACGGTGTACGGCGCGTGCGGGGCGAGGCCGACGTCGAACGCGCCGGGCGCCTTGGCCTGCGCCTCGGCCAGCCGCCGCTCGACGTCCTCCATGGTGTCGTCGAGGCGCGCGTCGTCGATGCCGAAGACCTCGAGGTAGAGGCGGCCGCGCAGGCCGATGGCGGCGGCGGCCTCGAGGGTCGCCGCCCCGTAGCTCGTGTCGGCGATGGTGGTGATGCCGGAGGAGACCGCCTCCATGGCGCCGAGGCGCGCGCTGACGCCGTACTCCTCGGGCGTGAGCGACGCCTTGACGTCGACCAGGCTGATGATCCAGTCGCCGAACTCCGCGTCGTCCAGGATGCCGCGGAACGACGTGTACTCCACGTGGCTGTGGCAGTTGACGAACCCGGGCATGATGATGGACCGCCCCATGTCGACCTGGGCGGCGCCGGGGTGCTCGGCGATGAGCCGCGGCGCCGGCCCCACCGCGACGATGCTGTCTCCGGCCACGGCGACGCCGCCGTCCGGCAGGACGGGCGCGGCCACCGGGAGGACCCAGTCGGCGCGGTAGATCGTGATGTCGCGGTCGGTGACGGTCACATGGCTGCCCACAGCGAGGGAGCCGAAGAGGCCCCCTGACTCGTGGGAGTATAGGGGAGCCTCGCGCACAGTGGCAAACATCGGCCGTGCGCGCGACGATATACTCGCGAGACCAGCGACGGGAGGGCCGCAGCGTGCAGCAGGGACAAGGACCGAGCATCTCCCCGGACGTCGTCATGAGCGCCGTCTGGGACGCCGTCAAAGAACTTCCGGGGGTGGCGGACCTCTACCGCACGCCGATGCAGAGCCTGGGCGAGCGGGTCCACCTGGAGCGGCACGGCCCCGTGCGGCTGGACACCGACGATGAAGGCCCCGTGCTGGAGATCCACCTCGTGGCCGAGGCCGGCGCCGACCTGGCCGCCGTCGGCGAGGCCGTCGCCCGCGCCGGCGCCACCTACCTCACGCGGACCACCGGCACCCCCATCACCCGCGTCGAGGTGCACATCGACGACATCGCCGACCCCTCTGTGTGAGGGCGATCGACCTCACCACGGCGAGCAGGGACCTGCTCGCCCCCTGCTGCGCCACCTGCACCTGGTGGCTGGCCCGCCCGGGCGCCCCATCCGCCCGCACCCTGAGGGCGGACTGGGAGCACGAGGCCGAGGGCGAGGCCGGGTTCTTCGGCAAGGCGCTGCTGGACGGGGACGCGGTGATCGGCTGGATGCACGTGGCGTCCTCCGGGCTCACCCCGCGGGCGCGCTGCCTGCCGGCAGGCCCGCCGCTGCCCGACGCCTACGTGCTCACCTGCGCCTACTTCTACGACGAGGAGTACCTGCACGGGTTCCGCTTCCTCCTGCAGGAGATCGAGGCGGCGCTCAAGCACCGCAAGATCGAGGCGCTCGAGGCGTTCGGCCTGCGCCACAGCCGCGGCGACGACGCGTTCCGCGGCTACCTGCGCGAGCTCAACCTCTTCAACCCGGACGTGCTCGAGGGCGGCGGGTTCCGCCGCGTGCAGGAGAAGGGCGAGGTCGCGCGCTTCCGCCTCGACCTCGCGGCGCTGATCGAGTCGCCCCGGCACAGCGTGGCCTGGAAGCGCGTCAAAGCGCCGGCCGGGGCGCTGCGGATCTGAGCGGCCGGCGGCCCTAGCGGTACAGCCGCGGCAGCCGCTGCTTCCAGTCGGCCGGGAAGACCGCCTCGAGCGCGTCGTCCAGAGTGACGATGCCGAGCAGCCGGCGATCCTCGTCGACCACGGGGATCGCCAGGAGGTCGTACTTGGTCATGATGCGGCCGACCTCCTCCTCGTCCACGTCGGCGGTGACCTCCACGAGGTCGTCCTCCATGAACGACTGCACCGGGTCGTCCGGCTCGGCGAGCACGAGGTCGCGGAGGCTGACCACGCCCACCAGGCGCTCCTCCGGGGCGACCACGTAGAGATAGGTCATCATGTGCTGCTCGGGGCGCTCGCGGCGGATCCAGGCCAGTGCCTTGCCGGCAGTGGCACTGCGCGGCAGCATCACGAAGTCGGTGGTCATGAGCGAGCCTGCCGTGTGCTCCGGGTGGCTGGCGAGGGCGCGCAGGTCTCGCTCACGCTTGTCCGGCAGGCGCGTGAGCAGCTCCTGCGCGAGGGCGTCGGGGAGCCGCGTGAGCATGTCGGCGGCCTCGTCGGCCTCGATCTTCTCCAGCACCTTGGCGGCGCGGTCGACGGGCATCTCCTGCAGCGCGGCGCTGCGCAGGTCCTCCTCCATCTCCTGCAGCGTGTCGGCGGCCAGGCTGGCGTTGAGCGCGGCGAGCACCGCCGCGCGCTCGCGCGGGCCGACCTGGCCGATGACGTCGGCGATGTCGGCCGGGTGCAGCTCGGCGAGCTCGGCGAACGCCTCCACGAAGTTGAGCCGCGAGAGACGCAGGGCGATGAGGTTGACGTCGTCCCAGGGCACGAAGTCGCCGCTCTTCTTCGGCAGGCGGCGCGAGATGAACCCGAGGCCGAAGCGCCGCGCCAGCGCCGCGGAGCTCGCGTCGACGCCGGCGACCACCAGGCGGTCCCCGTCCGGCGCCAGCACGACGTCCTGCACGCGGACGAACGCGCGGCGGCGGATGTCGAGCACCTGGTTGTCGAGCAGCGCGTCGACGAGCGAGAGCTCGTCCGAGCGCAGCGAAGCCGGCTTGACCGCCTCGAGCGGGACGCCGAGAAGCAGTCGCTCACCGTCCACGTCGATCTCGCCCACCTGCGCCCAGGAGGCCGCGAGCTGGCCGCCCTCGTCGCGGTCGATGAAGAAGGCAGTGACGACCGGCGTGTCCGTCGCGGTGCTCGCGACCACGTCGGCGAGCTCGCCGATCACCTCGCCGGAGACGTCGAGGACCTTCATCCCGTCGAGCTCGGAGAGGGCAAGGGATCCGGGGATCTCGTCCATGAGGGGGCGCACGTCCTTTCGCGGATGCGGGTGCCGGCCGAGGATACTCAGCGGGCGGAGGGACCGTCAATCACGCGCCCTGGGCCCGCCGCGTCAACGATGGCGCTCATAGGCCCCTTGTGAGATATGCTCTCGCGGTCATTCTCCCATCCATCGACCCCGAAGGAGGACGAGGTCTCTATGCAAGCGGCAGAAGCCGGCTCGGGCGGAGCGCTCGAGCGATTCTTCAAGTTCAAACAGTGGGACACGTCGATCAAGCGCGACACGCTCGCCGGGCTCGCGACCTTCATGGTCATGGCCTACATCATCTTCGTGAACCCGAACATCCTGGGGCTGGGCGGCGCCCCCGAGGGTCTCCCGTTCGCCGCGGCGCTCACGTCGACGTGTCTCGTGGCCGGCGTCATGACCATCCTCATGGGCCTCGTGACCAACCGCGCCTACGCCATCGCCCCCGGCATGGGGCTCAACGCCGTGGTGGCGTTCAGCCTGGTGCTCGGCCAGGGGCTCACGATGGCCAACGCGATGGGCCTCGTCGTGCTCGAGGGCATCGCGATCCTCATCCTCGTCCTCACGGGCTTCCGTGAAGCGATCTTCAAAGCCATCCCCCTCGAACTGAAGAAGGCGATCGTCATCGGCATCGGCTTCTTCATCCTCTTCATCGGGCTCGTCGACGGCGGCCTCATCAACGTCAACGGCGGCACGCCCGTCGGGCTCGTCGACCTCAGCGCCACCGCCATGGTGCCGCTCGCCGTGTCACGTGTTCGGCCTCGTGATCACCATCATCATGCTCGCCCTGCGGTGGCGCGCGGCCATCCTGCTCGGCATCATCTTCGCGACGGTCTTCGCGATCATCATGAACTACGCCTGGGGCCAGAACGCCGGCTTCCTGCCGGGCCAGGCCGTCATCCCGAGCGACGTCCTCGCCATGCCGGACTTCAGCCTCGTCGGCGCGTTCGACTTCGGCGCGTTCGGCAAGCTCGGCGTCACGGCCGCCGTCCTCTGGATCTTCAGCCTCATGCTGAGCGACTTCTTCGACACCATGGGCACGCTCGTGGGCGTGGGCGGCCAGGCGGGCTACCTCGACAAGAAGGGCGACCTCCCGCAGGTCAACCGCGCGCTGCTCGTCGACTCCGTCGCCGCCGCGGCCGGCGGCGCCGTGAGCGCCTCGTCGGCCACCACCTACATCGAGTCGGGGGCCGGCGTCGGCGCAGGGCGGCCGGACCGGCTGGGTGGCGATCGTCGTCGGCGTCCTGTTCCTCGATCGCCATGTTCTTCTCGCCGATCTTCGGCGTCGTGCCGGGGCAGGCCACCGCAGCCGCGCTCGTCATCGTCGGCTACCTCATGATGGCGACGCTCACCAAGGCCGAGAGCGAGGCGGAGCACGACGACACCGAGCCCAGGGCCGGCATCAACTTCGGCAACCTGGCCTTCGGCCTGCCGGCGGTGCTCATCATCACGATCATGCCGCTCACCTACAGCATCACGAACGGCATCGGCGCCGGCTTCATCGCCTACACCATCATCCGTGTGGTGCAGGGCAAGGCGCGCGAGGTGAGCTGGATGCTCTGGATCGCCTCCATCGCTTTCGTGATCTACTTCATCTTCCCCTGGTTCCAGGCACAGGGCTGGGTCTGAGCCCCGCGCCGCGAGGCGTCCTCAGACCGTCCACCTGAGAAGGGGCGGGCCGCCCGCCGGGCGGCCCGCCCCCTCCTCTTCATCTCACCGCCGGCTGCGGCTCGCTTGCCGCGAGCGGCTCGGGCGCCTCACTGGTACGGGCCCTCGCCCTCCTCGACGTAGATGTGGACGATCGAGCCCTCCGGCGCCGGTGTGCCGACCGCCGGGACGACCTTGATGACGGCCGCCGGGCAGCGCACGGCGCGGAACTGAAACGGCGGCCGGGTCCGCGAGGACCCGGCCGCCGTCATCATCGCGTCAGGTGGGTCTCCGCTACGAGGCGATGACCAGCAGCACCGTGGATCCCGCCGGGACCACGGTACCCGCGTCCGGCCGGATGTTGACCACCGTGCCGGACGGCTGACCGGTGTTGGGCTTCGTCCGGTAGGCGGCCTGGAGGCCGAGCGCCGTCAGCTCCTGCTCGGCCACCGACGACTGCATGCCGTACACGTTCGGGACCGACACTCCGGCTGGTCGGGCTCGTGGTCGGCGTCGGCGTCGCTGTCGGCGTCGGCGTACCCGAGGAGACCACGATGCTCACCGTCGAGCCCTTGTCGACCTTCTCGCCGGCCGGCGGGTCCTGGCTGATGACGGAGCCGGCCGGCACCGTGGTGCTCGTCTCCGTCGTCACGGTGCCCAGCTTGAGGCCGGCCGACGTGAGGAGGTTGGCCGCGTCGGCCTGCGTTTGATTGGTCAGGTCGGGCACCGTGGCCTGCGGCTTGCCGGTGCTCACCCAGTACGAGACGGTGTCGCCGCGCTTGACCTTGGTGCCAAGCGGCGGGTCCTGCCTGAACACCTGACCCTCCGCCACTGAGCTGTTCTTGCCCGTACGGCGGTCGCCCACCAGGTCGTTCTTGGTGAGGTAGTCGTCGACCTCGGCCTCGGTCCACCCCCGCATGTCCTCGAGGGTGACGGTCTCGCTGCCCTTGCTCACCCAGATGTCGACGGTGGCGCCCTCGCGCATCCTGGTGCCACCGGTGGGAGCCTGCCGGCTGACGAAGCCGGCGGCCACGCGGTCGGAGTACTCCTCCTCGATGCCCGCCTTGAACCCGGCCTTCTCGACCGCGGCGACCGCCGCCGACCTGCTGAGGCCGACCACGCTCGGCACGGACTCCTTCGCGCCGCTCATCGTCCACCACAGCGCGACGGCCACGGCGACGATGATGGCCACCAGCAGGATGATGAGGATCAGCGGCCACCTGGACTTCTTGCGCCGCTGGGTCAGCGGCTGGTCGAGCACGGAGGTCATCGCCGCCGTCTCCCCCGGCGCCATGCCGGCGGCCATGACGCGCGTGCGCTCGCCGCCGGCGTCGAACGCGGCGGCGGCCAGCGGCCCGCCCTCGCGTGCCGCGCGCAGGTCGCGCGCGAACTCGGCCGCCGACTGGTACCTGTCCGCCGGGTCCTTGGCCATCGCCTTGAGCACGATCTGGTTCATCGAGTACGGCAGCCCGGGCACCAGTTCCGCCGGCTCTCGCGGCACCTCGTTGACGTGCTTGAGCGCGACGGTGACGGCGCTGTCGCCCTTGAACGGCACGGTGCCGGTGAGCATCTCGTAGAGGACGACGCCGACGGAGTAGAGGTCTGAGCGCTCGTCCACGGGGTAGCCCTTGGCCTGCTCGGGCGCGAGGTACTGCGCGGTGCCGAGGATCGAGCCGGCCTCCGTCATCCCGGAGTCGCCGGCGCGCGCGATCCCGAAGTCCATGACCTTGACGGTCCCGCCGCGGTCGAGCATCACGTTCTGCGGCTTGATGTCGCGGTGGATGATCCCGCTGCGGTGGGCGAAATCCACCGCGGCCAGCAGTTGCATGGTGACGTTGACCGACTCGTTGCCGCTGAGGCGGCCGCGGCGGCGGATGAGGTCCTTGAGGGTCTCGCCCTCCACGTACTCCATGACGATGTAGTACGTGCCGTCGAGCTCGCCCCAATCGTAGATGGCCACGAGGTTCTGCTGGTTGAGTCCGGCGGCGGCCTTGGCCTCGCGGCGGAAGCGCTCGACGAAGGTCGGGTCGTTGAGGTATCGCTGGAGCAGCACCTTGACGGCGACGTGCCGGCCCAGCGTGAGGTCCTCGCACAGATACACGTCGGCCATGCCGCCGCCGCCCAGCTTGCGGACCACACGGTACCGGCCGCCGACCACCTGTTCTGGCTGGAACACGTCACTCACGTCGGTCTACCTCTCTTTTCTTCGCCTGTCTGGTACGACCGGCGGCGCGCGGTCCCTGCATCTACGGCAGGGAGGGCTGCGCCAGCGCCGTCTTCATGACGGCGGCGGCGAGCGGGGCCGCGGCCTCGCCGCCGGTCGACTGGGTGTCCTCGATGACCACGACGATGGCCACCTGCGGGTCGTCCGCCGGCGCGAAGCCGATGAACCACGCGAGGTTGCTGCCGTCGCCCTTCTCCGCGGTGCCGGTCTTGCCGGCTACCTGGATGCCCTCCAGCGCCGCGTCGGTCGCCGTCCCCGCGTTGACGACGTTCTGCATCATCGTGTTGAGCGCGCTCGCGGTGGCGGCCCTGGTGGCGACGCGCCACTGCTCGGGCTGGGTCTTGCGCACGACCGTGCCGTCGGCCGAGACGACCTCCTGCACGTAGTACGGCTTCATGACGCGGCCGCCGTTGGCCACGCCCCCGGCGACCAGCACCATCTGCAGCGGCGTGGCCAGCAACTGCTCCTGCCCGCACGCCGCCCAGGCCACGTCGAGCGGGTCCATGAACGCCGTGGGCGCCAGCAGCTTGCCCTTGCGGTTGTAGCGCCCGCTGGGCACGACCTCGCCGGCCGGCAGCGGCAGGGGGGGCGTCTGGTAGAACCCGTACTGCTGGGCGGCCCCGATGAGGCGCTTCTTGCCGAGCAGGTTGCCCACCTTGGCGAACGTGGTGTTGATGGACAGCGTCATGGCCGTGGTGAAGTCGTTGGGGCCGAACACCTCGCCGCCGTAGTTGGTGACCTTGCCGCCGAAGACGACGTAGGTGCCGGTGTCGACGAACTCCGTCTCCGGTGTGACCTTGCCGTGGTCGAGCGCCCCCGAGCCGGTGACGACCTTGAACGACGACCCCGGCACGTAAAGGCCCTGGGTCGGCCGGTTGAGCAGCGGCGCCCCCGCGTCCTTGCTGAGCCGGGCCCACTGGTCCTCCAGGTTGGCCGGGTCGAAGGTCGGCGCCGAGGCCGAGGCGATCAGGGCGCCCGTCTTGGGGTCGATCACCACGATGGCGCCCTTCTGCCCCTGCAACTGCTGCTGCGCGACCTTCTGCACGCCAGGCACCAGCGTGAGCTTGAGGTCGGCGCCCTTGGGCCGCCGCCCGAGCAGCTTGTCCACCCAGTTCTGCACCCCGAGGTCGGAGGCCTGACCTGTGAGCTCGTCGTTGTACTGGGCCTCGGCTCCCGACCTGCCGTACTGCACCGAGTCGTAGCCGATCAGCTGCGGTGCGATGACGTCCGCTGGGGTAGTCGCGGTAGTAGTAGCCCGACCTGCGCTCGGTGCCGGCGATGACCGTGCCGTCGTAGCCGAGGATGTCGCCGCGCTTGATCTTCATCTCCTTGGCGATGCTGCGCTTGTTCTCGGGGCGGTCCTGGAACCACTGCGCGCGCACGCCCATGATCCAGGTGAGGTTCACGACCAGCGCCACGAAGAGCACCACGGTGATGATGAAGACCTTGGACATGGCCCTGTTCACGGCGCTACCCCCTCTCCGCCAGCTTGCGGCGCTCGAGGTCGGTGCCGCCGCGGATGATGTTGGTGCGGTTGCTCACCATGAGGAGCAGCGCCACGAGCATGAGGTTGGCGGTGATGGAGCTGCCGCCGTAGCTCACGAACGGCAGCGTGATGCCGGTGAGCGGGATGAGCCGCGTGACGCCGCCGATGATGATGAACGTCTGCAGCGCGAACGCCGTGGCGAGGCCGGCGGCGAGCAGCTTGGAGAAGCCGTCCGGCGCGTAGACGGCGATGCGGAACCCGCGCCACACGAACAGCAGGTAGACGAGGATGACGCCGGCGGCGCCGAGCAGCCCCATCTCGTTGGCGATCGCCGCGAAGATGAAGTCGGTCTGCAGGTCGGGCACGACCGGCGTGCGGTCCGGGTACAGCAGGTACCCGCGCCCGAACCCGGCGCCGACGATGCCGCCGTCGGCGATGGTGAACAGCGACTGCAGCAGCTGGTAGCCGCTGCCGAGAGAGTCCTGCCAGGGGTCCAGCCAGATGGCGAAGCGGTCCTGCACGTGCGGCACGATGTACACGGCGATGGCGCCGGCGGCGGCGAAGAGCCCTGCGCCGGCGACGACGTACACGACCCGCGCCGTCGCCATGTACATCAGCCCGACGAAGATGGACATGAACAGCAGCGCCATGCCGAAGTCCTTCATGAAGACGAGCATGGCCAGGCTCAAGACCCACATCACCAGCAGCGGCCCGAAGTACTTGAACGCCGGCACGGGCACGCCGAGCACGTGCCGCTGCGGCACGGACAGCATGACCTTCTTGTCGTCCAGGTAGCCGGCGAGGAAGATCACGATCGCCAGCTTGGCGAACTCCGACGGCTGGATGCTGAACCCGAACGCGTGGATCCAGAGCTTGGCGCCGTTGATCGTGGTGCCGAGCACGATGGTCACCACGAGCGAGCGCGAGCCCGACGGCGCCGATGAGGTACCGGTAGTGGTCGAGCTTCATGTGGTCGCGCACGATGAGGACGGTGAGGACGAACAGCCCGGCGCCGACCAGCAGCCACTGCCCCTGCGTGAGCGCCAGCGACGGCTTGATGCGGAAGATCTCGGTGAGCCCGATCGCCGCGAGCAGCGCGGTGATGGGCAGCAGGAACGGGTCGGCCTGCGGCAGGAAGACGCGCTCCAGCAGGTGGAGGAGCACGAAGATGCCCACGAAGATGAGGCCGTAGATGATGGAGATGCGGTTGATCTCGCGGAAGCGGCCCGCGTACACCGACACGTAGGCCATGGTGCTGACCGCCCCGGCCAGCACGAGGAACACCAGCTCGAGGTTCCTCCGGCTCACCGGAACATCCCGAGCATGGCGCCGAGGTCGAGCGCGTCCTGGCGGTCGCGCACCTGCTGCTCGTCCACGAGGGTCCTGGCCGACGGCGAGAGCGAGTCGTAGCTCACGTAGCTGCGCCGGTAGACGGCGTGCAGCGGCACGGGGCCGACCTTGGCCGGCACGCCGCTGAAGATGGTGACGGTACCGTCGTCGACGCCGACGAAGTAGAGGGTGCTGAGGAAGAACACGCCGGCGGCCAGCGCCGCGACGAGCAGGCCGAGCAGCGCCGCGACGACGCCGAGCCGGCGCACCGAGCGCCGGCGGCGGCGCGGCGGCGTCGGCGGCGGGCTCCGGCGCCGGCCGCCCCTCGTCCTCGGCGCGCAGCGCCGCCGCCTGGGCGGCGAGCGCGTCGGCGGCGTCGCCCCCCGGCTCCTCCGGCTCGCGGCCGGCGACGACGAAGGGCAGCTCGCCGGTGACGACGTCCGACTCCGGGTCGGCCGGCTGCACGAGGGTGGTCTCCTCGGAGCCGTCCTGAGCGCGGTGCGGACCCTCGTCGATGCGGACCACGACGGCGGTGATGTTGTCCGGCCCTCCCTGCTTGCGGGCCTCGAGGATCAGCCGCTCGGCGGCGGCCTGCGGGTCGCTGCGCGTGAGCGCCAGCTTGATCGCGTCCGCCGGGACGGGCCCGCTGAGGCCGTCGCTGCAGAGCAGGAGCACGTCGCCGGGCAGGATCTCCTCGGTGAACTCGTCGATGCGCGCCTGCGGCTCCGTCCCCAGCGCCCGGCTGAGGATGCTGCGGTGCGGGTGCACGGCCGCCTCTTCTGCGGTCAGGCGGCCGTCCCTCACCATCTCGCCGACCAGCGAGTGGTCGTCGCTCACCTGACGCAGCGCGCCGTCGCGGAGCAGGTAGGCGCGGCTGTCGCCGATGTGGGCGAAGCGCGCCGTGCCGCCGTCGAGCACGAACGCCGTGAGCGTGGTGCCCATGCCGGTCTGCTCGAGGTTGTCGTGGGCGCGCCGGAACACCGCCGCGTTGGCGGCCTCGGCCGCGGCGTGCACCGGCGTACCCTTGGCGACCTCAGCGGCCAGCGTCTCCGCCGCGAGCCCGCTGGCCACCTCGCCGGCGTTGGCGCCGCCCATGCCGTCGCAGACGGCGTACAGCGGCGGCCGGACGACGAAGGTGTCCTCGTTGGTCTTGCGGTGCAGCCCGATGTCGCTGAGGGCGCCGTGTCGCGCGACGAGCGTCACGACACGCTCACTCCTCGTAGCGGAAGGTCGTCTCGCCGATGCGCAGCCGGCTGTCCAGCCTGAGCTGCGCATCCGTCACCTGCTTCTCGTTGACGAAGGTGCCGTTGGTGCTGCCGAGATCCTCGACGAAGTAGAACTGGCCGCGCAGGACCAGGCGCGCGTGCGTGCTGGAGACGAACTGCTCGTCCAGCACGATGTCGCTGGTGGCGGCGCGGCCGACGTTGACCCACCCCTCCAGCGGGAAGACCACGCCCGGCGGGATGATGGGGCTCTCCTCGACGACGAGGCGCGGGTTGATGTGCGCCGAGAAGTCCATCTTCTGGCCGTCCATGGTGCGCTCGACCAGGCGGTCCTCGCGGCGCTGGTCGCGCTCGGCCGGCGTGAAGGTCGGCGAGAGCCGGTCGCCGGCCGGCAGGACGACGTCCGGCGCCGCGCGCGGCGGGGGTGGCGGCGGCGGCCCCGCCGCCGCGCACGCTCTGCACCGCCGTCTTCACGACCTGCCAGATGAACAGGTAGAGCAGGACGAGGATGCCGATCTTGAGGACGAGCAGAACGATGTCGATCATGCGATTCCCCCGCGCGGCGCGCCGTCACGGCCCGCCGTCGCCGTGGTCACCGGGGCCTCCCGCTCAGGGCTGCCTCTCGAACAGGAACTCGGTGGTGCCGAGCTCGATGCGGTCGCCGTGCTGGAGCACGACCTGCTTGACGTCGCGCCGGTTGACGCGGGTGCCGTTGGTGGAGCCCAGGTCGACGAGCATGAAGCCGTCGTCCTGGCGGCGGACCTCGGCGTGCTGCCGCGAGACGTTGGGGTCGGTGAGCACGATGTCGCAGCGCCGGCTGCGGCCGAGGACGGTGACCGGGCCGGCGAGCTGGTAGTCGCCCTGGCGGCCGCGGAGCGTGGCGCGCGCACTGGAGGCGCGCGGCGCGGGCGCGGCGGCCGGCGCCGGCTCCTGGTACAGCACGGTCTGGTCGATGACCGGGCCGGGCGCCGCGGCGGCGGCCGGCGGTACGACGGCTGCGGGAGCGTCGAACGCGCCGGCGCCGGGCATCTCTACCGGCGCGCCCATGGTGCGCGTGGCGATGCCGAACTCGCCCACGCGCAGGTCGTCGTCCTTGTGCAGTTCGATGCGCGGCGGCGCGACGAGGGTCCACCCCTCGCGCCGCGCGAACGCGGTGACGTAGTTGGAGAGCTCCTGCTTGAGCGAGTCCTCGAACGAGATGAGGTGCTCGAAGTCCTCCTTGCCCAGGTAGACGTCGAACTCGTTGGGCACGTAGACGTTGGAGACGCCGACCGTCTTGTGGTCGCCCATCTCCTTGGCCAGCTTGTGCGCGAGTTCCACGGGCTGGACGCTCGACTTGAACGCCCGCCCGAACGCGCCCTCGACGGCGCCCTCGAGCTTGTTATTCGCCTTCTTGAAGATCCCCATCGTTCGCTTTCCTCCGGTGCTTCTCCGGTGGTCAGGACCAGCGGCAAGAGTATCACGGCCGCGGGGAGCGCCACACTCCAGATCAGGGGCCACAGGTCCGCCGGGTAGTCCCAGACCACGATGGGGACGACGCGATACACGACGAAGACCGCGGCGAACGAGAGCGACCAGATCCAGAGGCGTGCTTCGAGGTGGCGGCGGGTGAGCGCGTAGGCCAGCGCCGCGGCGAGCGCCGCCCAGACGGCGGCC
This sequence comes from uncultured Thermoleophilia bacterium, assembly GCA_963709635.1. Classification (GTDB taxonomy): domain Bacteria; phylum Actinomycetota; class Thermoleophilia; order UBA2241; family UBA2241; genus CAIXSE01. The sequence goes on along the minus strand of CAVPXA010000030.1, from coordinate 6,959 downwards.
TGCAGCAGCGTCGGCGCCGCCAGGACGTGGACGAGCACGCGGCCGGCGGCGGAGAACGGGTCGCCGGCCGCCGCCGCCTCGCCGGCCACGTGCCAGCGCGGCTGGTACAGGGAGAACGGCCCGCGCGGAGCGCGCGTGAGCAGCAGGAACACGACGGTGCCGGCGCCGGCCCAGGCGGCGGTGAGCGGGCCGCGCACGCGGCCCAGCAGCGCCGCGGCCGCCGGCGCCAGCAGCGTGAGGTAGGCCGGCGTGAGGACCAGCGCGAACGCCGGCCACAGCGCCGTGATGGGCCGCGAGCGGCAGATGAGGAAGAGCGCCACCGCGAACGCCAGGTACGCGGCGCCGACGCTCAGCGAGACGTCGAAGAGCGGGAACGCGAGCGACCCGAGCAGGAAGGCGAGGCCCGCCTCCGGCACGACCGCCCACACCGCCGCGCTGAGGGCCACGAGCGGCAGCGTCCAGCTCTGCGGGTAGGCGGGGAGCGCGCCGAGGACGACGGCGCTGGTGACGGCGGAGAGCGCGGCGCCGCCGGCCCGCTCGCCGATCTCGGCCGCACGCCCGAGCGGGCGCACGAGGCGCTGAGCCGTGCGCAGCCCGCGGCTCCTCAGCCGGCCGCTGCGCAGCAGGTCGTCGAGCGCGTCGCTCAGGTAGGCCGGCGTCGGCCGCTCGGCCGGACGCGGCGCGCAGGCGGCGTCGATGAGCGTGACCAGGTCGTCGGGCAGGTCCGGGCGCAGTGCGGCCAGCGAGGGCAGGCGCGCGCCGGCGACGTTGGAGAGCGTCTCGGCCGGGGTGTCCCCGCGCAGCGGGTGAGCCCCGGCCAGCAGCTCGTAGAGCACCATGCCGGCGGAGTACACGTCGCTCGCCGGCTGCACGCGCTTGCCCTGCGCCTGCTCCGGCGACATGTAGGCGATCGTCCCGATCACGTCGCCGTCGCCGGTGAGCGTGTCCGAGTCCATGAGGTGGGCGATGCCGAAGTCCATGACCTTGACGTGGCCGTCCTCGTCCAGCATGACGTTCTGAGGCTTGACGTCGCGGTGGATGATGCCCTGGTGGTGCGCGTACGCCAGGGCGTCCAGCAGCTCGACGCCGACGGCGGCCACGTCCCCGTCGCCGAGCCGGTCGCCGGCCCGGTCGAGCGACTCCCCGCGGACCAGCTCCCACACGAGCACGCTGCCCTCGTCGTCCGAGAACCAGTCGTAGAGGGCGACGATGTTGGGGTGGTCGAGCGCCGCGGCCGCCTCGACCTCGCGCACGATGCGTGCGCTCAGCGCCCGCCCGTCGGGGACGATCTTGAGCGCGACGGGCTCGTCCTCCACGAGGTCGTAGGCCTCGAACACCTCCGCGAACGCGCCGCTGCCGATCCGGCCGACCAGCTGGTAGCGGTCGCGCCAATCTGCGTAATACGGGGCCGGGCTCTGCGCGGCGACGGGCATTCGGGGGCTCGCTTTGACCTCGGGTTCCCTCGATATTCGGTGTGGTACAATGCCTTCCCTGTCAGAGCCTGTGGGCGAGTGGCGGAATTGGCAGACGCGCTAGGTTCAGGGTCTAGTGAGCTTACGCTCGTGGGGGTTCAAGTCCCCCCTCGCCCACCACACCACCTGTGAACGGGGGTCCGCGGCGTGGATTTCTTCGACGACGAGACCAGCCGCGCGCCGGCAGACGCCGCCGGCCCGCCCGCCTCCCCGTCCCGTCGCCGACCCTCCGACCGCCGCCGCACCCGCATCCAGCGGCTCGCGATCCTCGCCGTCGTCCTCTTCGTCGTCGTCTTCGGCATCGCCTGGTGGGCGCGCAGCTGCCAGCACGACCGCAAGGTCGGCAGCTACGAGGAGTACTTCCAGGGTGTGACCACGGCCATCCAGGACTCCACCGCCCTCGGCAAGAAGGTCTCCACCACGATGAACGACCCCACCAAGCTCTCGCGCAAGGAGCTCATCCAGAGGCTCGAGCAGCTCGCGGGTCAGCAGGAGGAGATCGCCGTGCGCGCCGCGCGCCTCGAGCCGCCGGCCACACTGGAGGCCGAGCAGGCCGAGTTCGCCACCGGCATGAAGGTCCGCGCCGCCGGGTTCAGGCTCCTGCGCACGGCCATGATGGGCGCGCTGCAGAACAAGAAGGTCAGCGCCGCCACCATCGCCGCGCTCGACGGCTACTTCAGCGGCCCGGACGCCTTCTACCAGGAACTGGTGTACGAGCCGTCCCGCGAGGCCATGGCCGACGACGGCGTGACCGGCGTGGCCGTGCCCACCTCCACCTACTTCCTCACGTGGAAGGCCCTCGACCCGGTACGCGTGCAGGAGGCGCTCGACAGCGTGGGCAAGTCGTCCAAGCTCACCGGCACCCACGGAGTCGCACTCCTCGGCGTCACCGCACAGAGCACCGGCGGCGACATCAAGCTGGTCAAGGGCAAGGAGAACGACGTGCCCGCGTCCGCCGATCTCGCGTTCGTCTGCGAGGTGCAGAACCAGGGCACGGTGACCGAGCGCGACGTCAAGGTCACGGCGCTCCTCACCATCCCCGGCGGCGAACCCCTCAAGCAGGAGGGCACCATCGCCGTCATCGAGGCGGGCAAGACGCAGGACGTCACCATCAGCGGCTTCGCCATCCCGGAGCAGGCGCTGAGCAAGATCGTCACGCTCAAGGTCACCGCGGGCCCCGTCACGGGCGAGCGCGTGGAGACCAACAACTCGGCCAGCTTCAAGCTGCTGCTGCAGCTGCAGTAGCGTCCTGATGCAGACCCTGAGCGACATCGCCCCCTACGTGGCCCTCGGGGCGGCGGCTCTCTCCGTCGTCCTCCTCATCCTCGTCGTGGTGCTCATGACCCGCGTGGCGCGCCTGCGGCGCGCCCAGACGGTGGTGCTCGGGCGCCACGAGCAGCGCGACATCGTGGAGCACACGGAGGACCTGGACGCGCAGGTACGCAACCTGCGCGAGGCCGTCGAGATCCTCACCGACCAGCTCGACGACCAGAAGCGCCACCTGGACCACGCGCTCACCAACCGCGCGATCGTGCGCTACGACGCGTTCCGCGACGCCGGCGGCGAGCAGAGCGCCTCGTTCGCGCTGCTCGACCAGTACCGGTCCGGCGTCGTCTTCAGCGCCATCGCCGCGCGCGACTTCGCGCGCATCTACGTCAAGCACCTCAGCGAGGGCGTCGCCGACCGCGACCTCTCGCCCGAGGAGGCCCAGGCCATGCAGCTGGCGGTGCCCAGGCCGCTGCCGCCGGGCGGCGAAGGACCGGCCGCGAAGCGGGCGCCCCTGCCGGAGGCCAAGCCGCCGGCCGGCCTGCTCCCGCTCGAGCCGCAGGCCGCACCCGGCGAGCAGCCCGCCGGCCCGGAGGGCGAGCCGCCGCCGGGCCACGGCGGCGTCCGCCGCCGCGGCCTTCGAGGCCCTCGGCGACGCCGTCGCGCCCGAGCCGGACGGCGGCGCCGACCGGCCCGCCGCCGACGACTTCACCTGGGAGCCGCCGCAGCACCCGCGGGGCGGCTCGCCCGCGCGCCGCTGACCCGCGGCCGACCGCCGCGGCGCAGGCCCGGCGCCGCGCCGCGCCACCACCCGCCATCCCCGCACCTCGCACCCCGCCCGGGGGAGCCCGCCGGCGTGGTCTGATAGCCTAGCGGGTAGGAGCGGAACGGAGACCGGGAGGAGTGGAGATCTTGGCGAACGGCAGCGACAGGGTCGCGTTCCTGGGGCCCGAGGGGACGTTCACGGAGGAGGCGCTTCTCGCCCACATGCCCGACGGCGGGCTGCACCCCTTCCCCTATCCCTCCATCCCCGACGTGCTCCGCGCGGTGCAGTCCGGCGAGGTGCCGCTCGGCATCGTCGCCATCGAGAACGCGCTCGAGGGCTCCGTGCCCGTCACCATGGACAGCCTCGTCTGGAGCTTCGACGACCTGCACATCGTGCGCGAGGTCACCCAGCCGGTGCACCAGATGCTCATCACCAAGACCGAGATGCCGCTGGACCGCGTGACCAAGGTCATCAGCATCCCGCACGCGTACGGGCAGTGCCGCGAGTTCATCCGCGAGCACCTCGGCAACGTCGAGCACGAGGCCACCGACTCCACCGCCGAGGCCGTACGCCGCGTGAGCCGCGTCGACCGGCCGTGGGCGGCCGTCGGCACGCGGCTCGCCGCCGAGATGTACGAGTGCCACATCGCCGCCGAGGACATCGAAGACGCGGAGGACAACGCCACCCGCTTCGTCTTCGTGGCGCGCGAGCCGGCGCCGCAGGACCTCGGCGGCCGCTACAAGACCAGCCTGGTGTGCGGCATCGACCAGGACGAGCCCGGCAGCCTGCTGCTCATCCTGAGCGAGTTCGCCTACCGGCACGTCAACCTCACCAAGGTGGAGTCCCGGCCGTCCAAGCGGGCGCTCGGGCACTACATCTTCATCATCGACGTCGAGGGCAGCGTGGAGAGCCAGGGCGTGGCGCTCGCCATCAAGTGCCTCGCCTGCAAGCTGCCCTGGCTCAAGGTCCTGGGGTCGTACCCGGCATGAGCGACGCGGCCGACACCGAAGCGTGCCGGCGGCGGCCGAAGGGGCCACGCTGGAGGCGGCGGCCGCAGCCGAGGCGCCGCCCAAGGCGCTCTACTTCGTGCGGCGCGTCACGGCCATGCAGGACTTCGAGGTCTTCTTCGTCTCGTCCGTCGCCACCATCCTGCTGGTGCGCATGATCCTCGCCGCCACCGGCTGGCCGCAGCTGGGCGGCGGCAAGATCCACTTCGCCCACCTGCTCTGGGGCGGCATCGGCATGCTGCTCGCCTTCATCCTCTTCATGGCCATGCAGGGTCGCCTCTGGGACTTCCTGGCGACCCTCTCCGCCGGCATCGGCTTCGGCCTCTTCCTCGACGAGCTCGGCAAGTTCATCACCTCGGACAACGACTACTTCTTCCAGCCCGTGGTGGCCATCATCTACGTCCTGTTCGTGGTGCTCTTCTTCGTGTTCCGCGCCCTGGGCCGCGTCGACAAGATGGGACCCGAGACGGCGCTGGTGAACTCGTTCGACTTCGCCAAAGAGGCGGTGATGCGCGCCATGAGCCCCGGGGAGCGCGACGAGGCGCTCTACGTGCTCGGCCGCGCCGACCAGTCGGACCCCATGGTGCAGGCGCTCAGCGAGGTGCTGCGCCAGGTGGACCCGCCGGGCGGCGGGCCCAACGCCGCGCAGCGCGCCTGGGGCAGAGCGCACGACTGGTGGACGCGCCTCGTCGCACGCCGCGGGTTCCGGCGCTTCGTGCTCTGGTGGTTCATCCTCACCACGCTGGTCTGGCTGCTCAACCCGATCTGGTACGCGGCCGATGGGTCATCGCTCACCCTCATGGACCTCGGCGGCATGCTGTCCGGCACGGCCACCGGCGTGTGCACGATCCTCGGCATCGTGCACTGGCGGAGGTCCAAGCTGCACGCGTACCGCTGGTTCGAGCGAGGCGCCCTCATCGCCATCCTCGTCGGCGAGTTCTTCAGCTTCTACCAGTACCAGATCTGGGCGATCTTCGGCCTCGTCTGGATGCTGGTGCAGCTCGCCGTCATCCGCTCGATGATCAGCGTCGAGCTCGAGGCCGCCGCGACCCGTTTGGAGCAGGCGTCTTCCGGAGGTGCAGATGGACCGCATCAAGTGTGAGATCCGCGAGGCAGGCCACGACGACCGCAGCATGCTCGTGCTGCTCGCCGAGGAGACACTGCACCCGCTGGCCGCGGGCGCCGGTCACCCCGAGAAGTACCACACCGGCGACGTCGTGAACCTGCTCGACCGCGCCGAGGTGTTCGTCGCGCAGTGCGGCGGCGAGCCCGGCGGTTTCGTCGCCGTCGAGATGACCGAGGATGAGTGCGACGTGCGCTGCATCTGCGTGAACCCGGCGTTCGAGGCGCGCGGCGTGGCCAACCAGCTGCTCGACTGGGTCGAGGGGCTGGCGATCGAGGCGCAGGCTCGCGCGGCTCGTAGCGTTCGTGCCCGAGTCCGACGGGCCGTCGCTCCACCTGTACCGAGGCCACGGCTTCACCGGCCGCGCGGACGAGGGCGACCTGCTGGCGCTCGAGAAGCGCCTGCCGGACCAGGACTGAAGCACATGAGGGTCTCGCTCATCGCCGTCCCCTACGACCTCGGCCGCGCCGACGTGGGCAGCGGGCGCGGCCCCGGCGCGTACCTCAAGGCTGGAGCCGCCGAGGCGCTGCGCGCTCGCGGTCACGAGGTCGAGGTCGTCACGGTGCGCCGCGAGGCCCCGTTCGAAGACGAGCTGCAGGCGGTGCTGGCCGTGGACTCCGCCCTCGCCGACGCCGTCGAGCGCGCGCTGTTCGACGACGCGCTGCCGCTCGTCGTGGGCGGCAACTGCAACGTCGCGCTCGGCGTGCAGGCCGGCCTGCAGCGCGGCGGCGCGGCAGACGCCGCCCTCGTCTGGCTGGACGCGCACGGAGACTTCAACACGCCGGCCACCACCGAGACCGGCTACCTGGACGGCATGCCCCTGGCCATGCTCTGCGGACGCGCCTACCGGGATGCCGTGGCGCGCGAGCTCGACGCCGACGCGCTGCCGGAGTCGTCCGTCCTGCACGCCGGCGGCCGCGACTTCGACCGCGAGGAGCGCGCCTCGCTGCTGGCCTCGGACCTCCGCGTGGTCGAAGGAAGCGCGCTGCGCGCGCAAGGTCCCGCCGCGGCCCTCGCGCCGTCGCTCGACGCGCTGGCGCGCGAGCGCCGCGAGGCCTGGGGGCTCGACGCGGACGAGCCGCCGCCGGCGCACCTGCACGTCGATCTCGACGTGCTCGACCCGGCGGCCGCACCCGGCGTCGCGTTCCCCTCGCCGCACGGCCTCTCCGCCGCCCAGCTGCTCGAGGCCATCGACCTCGTGCGCGAGCGCTTCGGCCTCATCGCGGTGACCCTGACGTCGTTCACGCCGTCGCGGGACGAGGACGGGACCACGCTGGCCGCCGGACTCGCCGTCCTGCAGCGCGTCACCGCGGAGCACGCGCTGC
>CAVPXA010000029.1:0-9658 GCA_963709635.1 uncultured Thermoleophilia bacterium | reverse complement strand
GTAGTGCCAGGGCACGTTGCGGCCCTCGTCGGGCGTGATCGTGCTCTGGATGTCGGCGCTCGTCAGCCGGCTGATCATGAGGTTCATGACGTGGCTCACGGTGGCGTCGCGGCCGTCCGCCTCCATGTACCGCGTGTTCTCCTGGGCGCGCATCTTGTACTCGCCGAAGAGATCGCGCAGCGCGACCGCGTACGGCAGGTCCATGCGCATGCAGGGCGCCGGAGCCGCGTCCGGCGGCACGGTGCTCAGGCAGATGTCCTCTTTGGGCATCCCCACGCTAGACCGAGTAGGCGGAGTTGATGGCGTGCTGCACGAGCAGCTCGGGCATCACGTTCCAGGCCTCGACCGCAGTGGCGTTGGCGTTGTGGGCGCCGTCGATCTGCGCCATGCGCACGCTGGCCATGACGTACTTGGCCACCGCCGCGTCGACGAAGCTGCGGTACATGTTGATGTTGCGGTAGAGGACGTTGTACTGCGGGTCCTGGTGTGCCCCGTTGACGCCCTCCTCGGCGAACATGACGGCCATCTCGGGGCCGGCGACACCACTCACGTAGGAGTGGAAGTTGATCGGCCGGCCCACCTCGTCCTCGATGAGGTCGAGCGCCTTGCGCGTGGCGCGCACCTGTTTGCGCGTGACGGCGATACCGCCGACGCCCTCGGGCGTGCCCTCGAGGAGGCCCGTCCATGTGGCTCTGCCCGGCGGTGCGGATGACCATCATGTGGTCGGCGCCGTGCCAGGCCGCCATGCGCATGCGGCGGATGTCGTCCTCGAAGCGCCCTGAGGCGATCTCGCTGGTCACCACGCAGTCGGGCTGCGGATCGATGTCACCGAAGTAGTGGGCCGCCGGCAGCGGGATGCTGCGTTCGAGGCCCTTCGAGGTCTCCTTGTACACGAACTTGTGCAGCTTCTGCTCCGGCACCTGCTCGCGCCAGTGCCAGCCCTTGCGGCGCGGGCGGTAGTGCTCGAGGTCCTCGAGGAGGGCCTCGACGTCGAGCTTCTCGTTGGGGTCGAGGGGCGCTGAGCGGTGCACCTTCGGCGCCCCGCTCGATAGCTTCACTACGACGGCTATTCATCGCGCCCCTCCCCACTTCTGCTCCACGACGTCCCAGCCCTCGCCGGCGGCGAGCCGACGCGCGGCCTCCGGCATGGCGCAGCCCCACGTGGTGGCGCAGTGCAGCACCACGTGACCGGCGCCGTGCCCCAGCAGGCCGCGCTTCTCGCACTCGCCGACCACGGCCATGCAGGTCGGCGAGTCGACGCCCATGCGCATCAGCACCGAGCGCTCGATGCTCGGAGAGGTGTGCGTGCGGGCGAGCTCGACCATCGGGTCGACGACCCGCTGCGCGAGCTCCCAGAAGCGCGCCTCGAGCTGCTCGTCCGTGAGCTCGGCGAGGTGCCCGCGGATCTGGAGGTACGTGTCCTCGCGGGCCATCTCAGGCCTCCCCAGCTCGGCAAGCGTCGCCTCGACCGTCTGCGGATCGGACTTCGTGTCCGCCGCCAGGAACTCGACGTCGTCCGCGGTCGGCACGTAGCCATCCGGCGCGTTCTTGAGCGCGTTGCGGAGGTAGCTCTTGCGCATGCGCGCCACGTCGAAGTCCTTGGCGCGGATCTGCTCGATCGCCTCCGGGATCACGATGACCTTGCCGGGGACGTTGTTCTTGGGGTCGCCCGAGCACACGCCGACGCCCATCTCCTTGGCGAAGTTGAGCTGGCTCCAGTGGTGCTTGCCGGCGCCGGTGTACTCCGTCTCCTGCACGACGACCGTGGCGTCGCGCGGCAGGTCGCGGGCAAGGCTCACGGCGGCGGTCATGGCAGTGTTGCCCGCCGGGCCGCGCTCGAGGCCCTCGAGCTTGGCCATCGCCTCGGTGATGTAGAACACCTCGCCCTGCGTCACTGTCAGGTAGCGGTCGATGTAGCGCAGCGGTCGGGCCGCGTTGCGCGGCACGTCGGCGCGGTCCGGCCATGTGGCGAACGGCACGCCGAAGCCCGTGTGGCCGGTGGTGAAGCTCTTGCGATTGAAGTCGTTCGTCGCTGGCCATGTGCAGGCCGCTGAGGTCGACCGAGGCCGCAATGATCTGCGTCTCGGTCGCCCCGGCGCGCTCCAGGCCGCGGGCAGTCCCGGTGGTGTTGCCGCCGCCGGCGTGGGTGACAGACGACGTGCGTCGGCGGCGCCCCCGTGAGGCGCTCCATCTCGCGGGCGATCTCGAGGCCGAGGGTCTCGATGCCGCTCACGCCGAAGCTGCTGTAGAGCGAGGCGGCGAAGTAGCCGGTCACGTCGAGCAGCTCGACCATGTGGAAGAACAGCTCGGGACCGACGGTCAGCTGCAGGACTTCGGCTCCGTACGACTCGCAGATGCGGCCCTTCTCGACGATCTCCGGCTGGCCGACCTTGCGGCTGTCGTAGGTCTCCTGGACGATGATGCACTTGAGGCCGTTGCGCGCCGCCTGGCTGGCGACGGCGGCGCCGTAGTTGCCCGACGTCGCGGCGATGACGCCCTCGTAGCCCTTCTCCTTGGCCACGTGGATGCTGACGCTGGCGCGGCGGTCCTTGAAGGCGCCGGCCAGGTTGGCGGCCTCGTCCTTGACGAAGATGCGCGCGCCCATGCCGGGCTCGCTCACGCTGCGCACGAGGTCGGTGAGGTTCCTGAGCTCGAGCAGCGGCGTGCTGCCGACGCCGGCCAGTCGTCTGGATGGCGACGATGTCGTCGAGGCTGTAGCCGTGCGCCGTCATCATGCGCTCGTAGTCGAAGGCGATGGGGCTCAGCTCGAACTCGCTGTAGTCCATGCCCAGCGCCTTGCGCATGATCTCGCCGCGGCGCGCCATGATGGCGTCGAACTTGGTGGCCATCAGCGCTCACCGCCTTCGGGCGGCGCGCCGGGCCAGGCCGGCTTCCTGACGCCGGTAGGCCGCGAGCTGGGCTCGCAGGTCGCGGCCCACGTGCGTCAGCTCCGGGATCGGGTCGCCGTAGGTGATGTAGTAGCCGGGGTTCACGGCAGAGAGCAGCGCCGGTCACCTTGCGGCCGGTGATGGTCTCGATGGTGAGCTCCTCGCGCTCGGCGGCTGCGCCCAGGGCGAACCCCTTGACCCACATCATGAGCGGCTTCTCCGCCGTCTCCGGCGGGAGGTTCTTGCTGCGGTCGGCCGGGTCGAGCAGCTTGCACTCGACCTCGACCCAGTCGCCCTCTCGGGCGCGGATCTGGTCCGTCACGCGGATCACTCCCCTCAGAGCCGTCGGCGTCCAGAAGCGCGGCAGCGGCATGTCGACGACGGTGAGCATGCCGGGCTTCGCGTCCTTCATCAGCGGGATGTAGTTCCCGGTGCTGGCGTAGGTGCCCTTGCCCCCCGGGATCTCCGGCGAGTTCACCATGTTCACGTTGGGATCGCCGACGATCTTGATGTAGTCGCCGGTGCCCTGGTCGGCCATCTCGGGGTGGATCTGCTGCGGGTGGATGAGGTGGATCTTGAGCTCGCCTTTGACATAGCCCTTGCCCACCTGCTTGCAGCCCGCGACCCAGCCGGCCGGGACGTGCACGTGCGGCGTGGAGCGCTCGACCTCGGTCACGATGGGCTCGCGCGTCTCGACGATCTCGTCGATCTTCCAGTTGAGCGCCCTGGCGATCAGCTCGATCGACTCGGGGAAGCCGATATGGCCGACGATGCTGCCGTCGGCGACGCCCTTCTCGAACTGCTCCACCGTGGTGCCGACGCCCTGGCCGACCATGACGGTGGGGCCGAACGGCGAGAGGTCGTTGACCCGCGACGCCTCGATGCTGTCGACGCGCAGGCAGATCGAGCTCCACATGACGATGAGGGCGTCGAGCACGAAGCCGGGGTTGATGCCGGTGCCGAGGATGCTGACCCCGTTCTCCTTGGCGACGCGGTCGAACAGGTCGGCGCGCTCGGGATCGCTGGCCCACGGATACTAGATCTTCTCGGCGATGCAGATCACGTTGCAGCCGGCCCTGAGGGCCGGGAGGATCTGCGGCTCGACCTCGTCGAGGTTGGACTGCGTGTTGATGCAGACGACGTCCGGCTTCTTGGCGAGCACGGCCTCGAAGTCGGTGGTCATCTTAACGTCGCACGGGCGGTCCAGCAGCTCGCCGACGGTCTTCCCCTCCTTGGCGGGGTTGGTGACGATACAGCCGACGAGGTCGATGTCCTTCGGGCGGTCGAGGATGAACCCCAGGAGGCCCTGACCCATCATTCCGGTGCCCCACTCAGCGACCTTGATCATGTCTCGCTCCTCTTCACGTGATTGGCGCCAGTGGCGCGGATTTTCACCTGGTGCATACAGAATATGCAGCTCTGGGCGGGACTCTACCATGCGATCAACGAGTGGTCACGGGATCGGACGGCGCTCCGGACTAACGTGCGGCGCGCGACGACGCGCCGGTGCATGGTCGGTCCGCCCAGACGACGGGCGGAGATGCGCCGGAGCCGCGTCCGAAAGGACGCTCAGCCGGCGCTCAGATGCAGGTGGCTGGGGGAGGCTGGTCGACCGTGTCGTGCGCGAGGATGGAGAGCTCTTTGCCCATCATCGCCTCCTCGGTCGTTGTGTGCCGACCGGCGGGCGCCGGCTGCCGACCACAGCGTATGCGGGGCGGACTCGAGGCGTCAACCGTCGGCGCCGTCGGCGCCGGAGCCAGACGACGTCGGCCTCCCCGTCTCCCTCGAATCCCGCGACCGCCTGGACGACGGCGCAGGCGAACTCGGAACCGGAGGCCGGTCTCCTGGGATCTCCGACCTCTCCCCCGCCGGCGGACGAAGACGCCGGCGGCTTTCACCGCGAGGACCGCCAGCTGCGCGGGTCCTCGGGCATCGCGCCGCCGGGGAACAGCCCGGCGTTGTCGCGCACGAACCGCGCGGCGGCGCGCACCGCAGCATGCTCCGCGCGAGCGTGTTCGTCCGCGTACGTGAACTCCCAGCGCGCGGCCTGGCGGATGATGGGCTCCCGGTCCGCCGGGATGCCGGCCGCGGAGAAGACGCGGCAGTCGTAGACGCGGCAGGTGCGCGGCCGGCGGTCGTAGATCGTGCACCGGCCGCGCTCGTCCAGCAGCGGGCAGCGCCCGCTGGCGTCGTACGGGAGGACCAGGTGGCCGGCGGGGGCGCCCGGCGCCGGGAAGGTGAGCTCCCGAGGCACGACCGAGAGCGTGTCTCGCTCGTCCGGTTCGACGTGGACGAAGTGCGACGTCGAACAGCAGGCGCAGCAGTCGCCGCAGGGCACGTCGCTGTCCGCGCCGCGCGAGAGCGCCGCCCGCATCCCTCTGAGCCAGGCGGAGAACTCGCCGGCGGGCAAGGGCCCGCCCGTCGTCGGCGCTGCTCACGAGCGTCAGCCGTCCCCGAACAGCTTCTCGTTCGCGGCGGCGACGGCGCGGGCCCGCTCCCGTCGGATGCTTCCGGGCGAGATCTCGTGCGGCGCCTTCTCCAGGAAGCTCTCGTGGACCGCGATCGCGAGGGTGGCCACGCGGAGGGGTTCGCGGCGCGCGGCCTCGCTCGGCAGGCACTCCCGGCGCTCGCCGATGAAGCGCGCCGCAGTCCTCACCGCCGCATGGCGGTCGAGGTCCTCCCGGGTGGGATGACTGAAGCGCCAGCGCTCGACCTGCTCCCTGATGGCCGGCTCTGTCCGCACGAGGTCCGCCGCCGCGTAGATCCTGCAGTCGTAGGTGCGGCAGGCCAGCGGTCTGTCGTCGTAGATGGTGCAGCGTCCGCCGACGAGCATCGGGCAGCATCCGTGCCCGTCGTAGCCGAGCACGAGGTTGCCGGGCGGCAGCCCGGGCGCCGGGAGCAGGAATCGGCGAGGGATGCGAGCGCGTGCTCACCTCTCTTCCGGCCGCACGTGGATGACATGCGACGTCCTGCAACAGGCGTTGCACTCGCCGCAAGGGACGTCGGCCGGCTGCTCCTCCGCCAGCGCCGCCTGCACGCTGCGCAGCCAGGAGAGAAAGGGCACGGCGGGCAGTGCTCCGCTTTCGCGCGGCGTTCGCTCACGGGACAGACGATGCCGCCGCCGCCGAGGCGGCGCGTCAAGCGCCGTCGTGCGCCGCCTTCAGCTCGGCGATGTCCAGCTTCTTCATCTTCAGCATCGCCTGCATCGTGCGGCCCGCCTTCACGGGGTCGCGATCGCTCATGTACTCGCCGAGCTGCGCGGGCACAATCTGCCACGAGAGGCCGAACCTGTCCTTGAGCCACCCGCACTGCTGCGCCTCAGGGTCGCCGCCGTCGGAGAGCCCGTACCAGTAGTGGTCGACCTCCTCCTGGGTCGTGCAACCCACGACGAACGAGACGGCGGGAGTAAACGTGTACTCGGGGCCGCCGTTCAGCGCCGTGAAGCGCTGCCCGGCGAGCGTGTACTCGACGACCATCGCCGTGCCCTCGGGCCCGGGACCGCCCGGTCCGTATCGGCTCACGTGCCCGATGGATGCATCGTCGAAGACCGACACGTACAGGTCGGCCGCCTCCTCGGCCTGGGTGTCGAACCAGAGCATGGGCGTGATCTTCTGGATGGTCGTGGACATGGCGGCCTCCTTGCGGCCGGCGCTCGCCGAGCAGCAGTCAGCTGGCCTCAACCGGCGTGGCGCGGGGATATGTCGATGCCCGGGAGTGTTCCACGGCGTCTGCCGATATAAGCGTGGGGCCGCCCCGCGAGGATGGCGCTGGCTCAAGGCTCGCCGGCGAGCTCGTCCGGGGCCAAGGCGCGGCCGGCGCCGGCCGCCGCGACGATCTCGGCACGAGGCCAGCGCCCTCAACTGGTCGTCGACCGGGACGTGGACGGCCTCGCCGCCGGCGCGGGCCGGGACGAAACACACGTCCTTGACGGCGCCCGCGCCGAGGACCGCCTCGACCGCGACGGCGTAGGCGGCTCCTTGCGGACGGTAGCGCTCGAGGAGCACCTCCGGCTCGGCGGCGCTGATCGGTCTTGTAGTCGACGACGACCCACCTCTCGTCGTCGTCGCGATACAGCAGGTCGATCGCGCCGCTGAGGACGACGCCCTCTACCAGCGCGCCGACGGCGAGCTCGCGGTGGCCGGCGCCGGGATCGGCGGCGACGGCGCGCGCCGCCGCCCTGACCGGCGCGGACCGCCAACAGGCGAGCGCGAGATCGAGCGTCTCGACGGCCAGATCGGGGCGGCCAAGCTCGAGGGCGGCGGCCTTGGCGACGACCGCGACCGACGCCTCGTCGCCGAGGTCGCAGAGCTCCATGACGCGGTGGACGGCCGAGCCCAGCGCCAGCGCCCTGGCTCGGCCGGCCGGAGCGCCCGGACCCCCCGTCCGGACCTCCTCGTCTACGTGCTCGAGTCCACTCGGGCTGGTGGCCGGAGCGGGACGTGCGGCACGCTCGAGGAGTTCCCGGCGCTGCTCGACCCACGCGACGCGCTCGGCCAGCAGCGCCTGCGGGTCGGAGTCCCCTTCCTCCGTCGCTGGAGAGGGCGACTGCGGCGGCGGCAGGACGAGGACGCCGCCGTCATCGTACTCATCCTCGACCGCCGCCGGCGCCGGCAGGCTTGCGGCGATCGGCCCCAGCAGCGCGCCGCTCGCCGGCGTGCCGTCCTTGGTGGTCGGCTTGCCGAAACAGCTGACCACCAGATGATCGCGCGCTCGCGTGGTCGCCACGTAGAGCAGTCGCCGGAGCTCGCTCTCGCTCATCCGCTTCTCGCGCTCTGCGAGGACCGTGTAGGAGGCGGGCTCGAGCGTCTGTGCGGCGGACCCGGGAAGCGCAGCGCGCAGACGGATCGCCACCCGGCGACCGTCGCGGTCGACGATCGGCTCTCCCCCACCGGCACGCCCGCCGCGGCTGCCGCCGACGACCACCACGATCGGGAACTCGAGGCCCTTGGCCTTGTGGATCGTCAGGAGGTGAACGACGTCGCCCTCGTCGTCGACCTGCGACTCCTGCTCGCCGGCGGCGTCGCCGGCCTCGGCGGCCCAGGCCAGGAACGGTCCGAGGCCACCTCCCCCGGCGCCGGAGAACGCCCGCGCCCTCTCGACCAGCTTCTCAAGATTGGCGATGGCCTGTGACGCTCCGGAGCCCGTCGCCGCGAGGAGTTCGATCGCAGCGCAGCGTCGCACCAGCTCCGCGACGAGCTCGTGCGGCTCGCTCGCGGCACGCAGCTCGTGGAGTTCGCGCAGCGTCGAGAGCGACTCCGCGACCAGCCCGTGCCCCTCGGGCTGGTCCTCCGCGAACAGGTCGAAACGGCCGCCGGCCGCCCAGAACAGGAAGAGGTCGTCGTCGCTGAAGCCGAAGAAGGTCGAGTGCAGGGCGCCGTAGACGGCCGGGCCGTCGCTGGGATCGTCCACGGCCCGCAGGCAGAGCAGGGCGTCGTCGACCTCGCGGCGCTGGAAGTACGCCTTGCCGCCGTCGACGCGATACGGGACGCCGGCCTCGCGAAGCGCGTCCTCAAGCGTCTCGAGGCCGGTGGTCGTGCGGTACAGGATGGCCACATCGCCCCAGCGCGGCGGCCGGGGGCGCTCCGCTCCCGATCCCTCGCCGCGCTCGTGGACCGGCCAGCGCGCGGCGTCGTCGCCCGTCAGGCGCGCGAGAAGTGCCGCGACCGCACGTGCTTCGTCGCGCCGCGCCGCCTCCGCCGATCCCGGCGGTCCCGTCGTAGGGCGCGCCGAGCAGCACGGTCACCCGCGAGCCGTCGGCCTGCAGCCGGTATGGCTCCACCCACTGGTATCCCGGCTGGCGACCTGGCTCCTGCTCGTCGTCGAAGAGGCCGGCGAACACGTTGTTCACCCAGCCCAGGACCGCCGGCGTCGTGCGGAAATTCTGGCTGATGGCCTCGACGCGGCCGCTCCCGCCCGGCTGTGACCGCACGAGGTCCTTGACCTCGTCGTACATGGCGATGTCCGCTCGGCGGAAGCGGTAGATCGACTGCTTGGGGTCACCCACCACGAAGAGCTTGCCCGGCTCGAGCACGACCCGCCGCCAGCGTGTCGGCCTCCGGCTGGCGCTCGCAGAGGAAGAAGACGATCTCCGCCTGGAGCGGATCGGTGTCCTGGAACTCGTCGACCAGGAGATAGCGGAAGCGCCGCTGCAGCAGTCGCCTCGCGTCGGGATCGGTGAGGAGCAGGTCGCGCAGGCAGCCGAGGAGGTCAGTGAAGTCGAGGCGCCCCAGAGAGAGCTGGGCCCCGCCGGCCCAGCGCGAGAACGTGTCCGCGACGGCGACGGCGAGGCCGGTGAGGTACTCGGCGTAGGAGTCGCGAAGGCTGATGATCGCCGCCGCAACGGCCTGGTAGCGGCGCCAGAGTTCGTCCTTGCCGCCACGCCCCTGGTCCCAATTGCCCTGACGTCCGCCGAGGCCGCCCGGAGTCGCCTTGACCTTGAGACGGCAGAACGCCGCCATCGCCTGGTCCGGATCGGCGGGCGGCTCCGCGAAGAACCGCTCGCACGCCTCGACCAGACCCATGGCGGCGCGGAACCCGCCGTCGCCCTGATCGCTGCACGCGGTCACGCAGAACTCGCGCAGGTCGCCCAGAGCGGTCTCGAGAGCCTCGAGACCGCGACTGAAGTCCGGCTCGGCGGACAGGGTGGTGACCGCGTCGACGTCGTAGCGCTCGCCGAACAACCCGCCGCCACCGATCGCCAGCTCGCGGAGATCGTCGAGTCTCACGCCGGCGCGCAGAAGCCGCCTGACCCAGGCACGAGGGCCCTCCAG